>BTQY01000001.1:0-123496 GCA_036986115.1 Gammaproteobacteria bacterium
CCAAGAATTAGACCTCTACCGCCGTATTTCCCCCGTCACTATTTGAAACCCGTATATTGAGTTGATTGATATCCCTTGTTCAGGTACTTATGATGACCCAAATAGTTGGGTGTCTTTGTTTCTTGTTTTGCTTGAGGTACTTATGATGACCCAAATAGTTGGGTGTCTTTGTTTCTTTGTCTCGTCTTTGTTTCTCGTATGGCGGTGGATACGGCCATCATGATGGGGTTTGGTGTCGCGCGCGGGCTGAATGCCAGTATGCCGGAGGCCGGGCGGGTGACTGATGATGCCTTGCATTGACCGTCTTTATCAGGCACCGATTGAACAATGGGCGGGTTAATACAGAAATAATAGGCATGGATTGCATGTTAAGGAATCGCTGTGCCTTGACAATCAGGGGGTGCCCATATATGTCTTTGTTTTTGTTACTAATTACTTGATTAACTCAATTTTAGTTGCGCCCATACCACGTTCCTTTACCTTTGCCATGCTGGGTTAAATGCTGGGCGGCAACAAGAGATTGCAGGTGTTTTTTTACCGTGTTTCGATTGGCACCTGTGATTTTAATAATATGACTGATAGTCAATTGTCCATGTTCCTTGGCAAGTTCAAGGATTTGTATAGATAGCTCAGGTAGCGTAGTGATAAGGATCTTCTCTCGTTCAATTTTTACCTCCAGCCGCTGTTTTTGCTTTTTCAGGGCTTGCAGAAAATATATTATCCAGGGTTGCCAATCAGGGTTATCGTTGCGAATAGTACCTTGAGTATTACGAAGTGCCAGATAGTAGCCTTCTTTGGATTGCTCAATAACGCTTTCTAAAGAGCTGTAAGGAACGTATAAGTATCCATTTCGTAAAAGCAATAACATGGTCAATACTCTGGATAGGCGGCCATTTCCATCTTGAAAAGGGTGGATTTCTAAAAAAACAACTTTGAATATTGCGATGACTAGAAGGGGGTGAAGTAATCTTTCTTTCAGGGCTTTATTAGCCCAATCAACAAGCTCCATCATTAATCTGGGTGTGTCGAATGGAGTAGCAGTCTCAAAGACTATGCCAATTTCATTTCCGTATTCATCAAAAGCACTGACATTATTTGGGTGGGTTTTATAATTCCCACGGTGTCGTTCATCTTTGTCGCTATAAACAAGAAGGTCTCGGTGTAATTGCTTGATATGGTTTTCTGTGAGGTTGATATTATCTGAATGTGAAAAAATGGTTTCCATCACCTCAGCATATCCAGCTACTTCTTGCTCATCACGAGTTTCAAATTTTTTGATTTCAATATTGCTAAGAAGCTGGCTAATCTCATTATCTGAGAGCTTGCTACCCTCAATTCGTGTCGATGAGCCAATACTCTCAATTGTGGCTACACGGCGTAAGGCAGATAAGCGCTCAGGAGCTAAAGTCCCTAGTGAGCGCCACGCACCCTTGAATTCGTCCAGTTCCGAGATAAGAGAAAGGACTTCTGAGGTGATATTGAGACTGTCTGTATTAATACTCATACCCAAAAATATACCTATAAATACCCAAATAAGCAAGCGTTAATTACCCAAAAATGTACCCATAACTACCCAAAGAAATCTATTTGGAAAGAAAATGTGGCTGTAGGTTATCGATTCATAGAAAATTGCAGGGTTTTATACTGAAGAGTAACTGGAATGAGAGAATTCAGAAGAAGCCCATCAGGAGAAATCGTCGATCTTGATGATTCTGAGACATACAGTCATTTGCCAGGTAACAGAAAAGATTGTGTGGATTTATTGTTCCAAAAAATTGGTTTTACACATTTGTATATGAATTATATTTATCCAGAATCTTTTACTGATGGAAAAGGTTTGGAACAGAAAAATCGTGTGCATGAGTTTATATCGAAGTATGTTGATACCGATAAGTCTGGGATAGATGACGTTCTGTGGTATCAGGAGCAAGTATTTTTATTTCAGGATGAAATAGAAAATATGTGCTGAATGATTTGGACTGTACCAAAATTGTACCAAAGTGACCTGAATTGGGCTGATTTGTACCATATTTGAACAGATTTTTAAGGTGGGAAAGCACCGTAAGTAACTGTTAATAAAAAGAAAGTTAATTTTATACCTATCTTTCATAATGCTGGGGTCGGTGGTTCAAGTCCACCCATAGCCACCATTTATTCAACCACTTACCAGGCGGATTGCAGCAGGGTGTCATAGCTCGACGGGTAGCCGGCCGGGCTGTGGGAAATGACGCTGCTGGAGGATAACGGCAGCGTGACCAGAGTCGCGCTATTAGCGATGGGTTCAGACAGTTGTAGCGCCGGGTTAGTCGCGCTATCAGTGAGCGGTTCTGAGGCCTGGGCCAGCATGACGTTACCGACAAGTTGCTGCAGTGCCACTACGGCATCGTCGACATCGACCAGTTCGGTCTCGACATCGACCAGCTGCTGCTTGATATTTTCTATCTGACTTTTACGGATCAGACCATACAGGATGCCACCCGGCAGCAGCGCGGTGATCAGGGCATCTTTGGCGGTAAATTCTTTTTCGCTGGCACTGAACTGCAGATCGTCTTTACGCCTGGCCAGGGCCTGCTGCAGCTTGCGGACATCTGCCATCAGTTGTGCGGTATCCACCCTGGGCTGATCCACGAACAGCAGGTGATCCCCCGTTATTTGTTGCGAGTGCTGCAGGGGCGTCTGCACGGTAGTGTGTGTTGCGGCTGGCTGGACAGGCCCAGTGCCACGGGCGGTTTCCGCGAAATAGGCGGGAGAACCGCCGGGCAAGCGGTAGCGGTTGATCCCAGCAAGCCTGTTATCGCTATGGGGGTAATCGCCATCGGATCGCTGGTAATGTTGCAGTACGTGTTCCGGGTACGGGCCGATTATTGGCTCTATATAATACCGATCAGACAAGCCATTTCCGTTCAGGGAGTTGGCTTGCAAAGTGGCCGACAATAACATGCTCAGGCCTAGTAATATTATAAAACCTCTGGCGCGGAACTCGCAAAACATGGGGTAGCTCCTGTTATATATTGCCCAGCCCTCTATTCAAGGTAACTCTTGTTCAGCGCAGCTTTTGGGCACTGCTTTTTCTCTCTCGATAGTAAATAAACCAGAAATGTCACAATAAAACTGTGACCTGCCGCATAATCTGGAATAATAAAGCGTAGGTTATATCAATACTTTTACTAGGCTTTTGAAGAAGATCAGGTAAATATTTGAAATAGAGAGATATTTTCGATCAGGGTAAATCAGGGGTTTCTAGATAGTTTAGAGTGGAATTTTGTTTAGAGGGCGGATAATCAACCTGCCGGGTTGTCCGGACCTGTGGCCGGAACGGCATTGGCGGTCACCTGCTAGCCCAGGGTCGCCCTGGTTTTAGCTGAGCTGTTTTTTGACCCTGGCTTGAACGGCCCGATGAGCGTCCAGCGATAACACCGGCGCACGTTCCAGGGTGCCCGCGGTGCGACCATCAGCAATAAGGGCAGCACGTTCAAACGCAGCAATCAGTCCGTTATCTCCAGCAAACGATTCCCACATCATTTTGTAGATGCGGATACAGGATGATACAGGATTAGATGCTCGACTCCGCTCAACATCAATACGCCATTGCAGACGACGCAGTTGTACTTGACGTTCCTTGGAGGCGCTGTTGATGAAGCCGTCGATGACGGCCTTGCGGCGAGCCTCAAATGCTTCAGGATCACGCTCGGCGAGTTCAGGCCAGTCGTTATAGTCTTCGTATTTCGGTACTTCTACTCCCATACAATTTCCCCTGGTTATGATCCACGGTTTCCCCTGATAAAATGCCCGATGTTGCTGAGCATATGCCCGGTGCGTCCGGGCCAGTAATAATTATTGAAACCAGTCTATCGTAAATAGCTGATATTTGGTAGGGGAATTATATCCAGATTTGTAGGGGAATTTTGTTAAGCATCTGTTCCTTGTGATTATTTGATTATTGATAAAGATTTAGCGTGGAATTAGTCGTGTTGATGGCCCTCTGGCCCATGCACATGACCGTGCTCCAGTTCTTCCGCGGCGGCTTGCCGAATATCGATGACGTCAACGTCAAAGGTCAGTGTCATCCCGGCCAGTGGGTGGTTGGCATCCACCGTCACCTGATCGCCATTGATCCTGGCGACCGTAATGAACAACACCTCGCCATCCGGACCTTCGGCATTAAATTGCATGCCGACCTGGACATCGTCCTTGTTTTCGAACATATCCATGGACACGGCCTGGGTCTTGCTGTCATCGCGATGGCCATAGGCGTCTTCCGGCGGGATCTCGACCTTCAGGCTGTCACCGGCTGTTTTTCCTGACAGGGCATTTTCCAGACCGGGAATAATATTGCCGGCACCGTGCAGATAGTTAAATTGACCTTGTTCAGATTTATCCAGGATGTTGTTGTCGGCATCGGTCAGGGTGTAGTCGATGGTGACGACCATGTTGGTGTCAATTTGCATGCGGGTTCCTCAGCGGCGGTTGCTGTGACGCTTACTGTGTCAGGGCGGGTGATTATCTACCGAACCACAACAAAAGAAAAGGGCGCTATGGCTGAAAGCCAGCGACTATCTGGCATGTTACTTATTGTTTGAATACAGTGAAATGGCAGAGGCGCCGGTCCAGGTGGATTCGCGGATAAAATGGTGCATTTCATGCTCGGGCAACGGATGGCTAATGTAGTAACCCTGGCACAGGTCACAGGTTTGTAACTCCAGCATGTCGTAGATATGCTGGCTCTCGACACCTTCGGCCGTCACCTTGAACCCCAGATTATGTGCCAGATCGATGGTGGAACGGACAATCACCGCATCATTTTCATCCAGCATCATGCCCAGCACAAACGATTTGTCGATCTTGAGTTCATCCACCGGGAAGCGCTTCAGGTATTCCAGTGAGGAATAACCGGTACCAAAGTCATCAATCGACAGCCGGACTCCCATTTCATCCAGCTCGCGCAGGGTCTGCACTGCTTTATCGACGTCGGTCATCAACACGCTTTCGGTCAGCTCCAGGATCAGCATGGTGGGATCGGCCCCGGTTTCTTCGAGGATCCGGGTAATGTCTTTTACAAAATCGGGATCCTGAAAGTAGCGACCGGAGATGTTGACTGACATGTCGAAATGGTGCCCCTCGTTGCTGAGTTTCACACACTGCTGCATCGTATGTTTCAGTACCCAATGGGTCAGCTGCTTGATGTGACCGGTACGCTCGGCAATTTCAATAAAGGTATCGGGGTGGGCCAGACCACGTACAGGATGGTTCCAGCGGACCAGTGCCTCAAAGCCGACACAGCGATGTGTCGCAGTATTCACTTTAGGCTGGTAGTGCAGCACCATGTCACCATTGTCGATGGCATAGCGCAGCTCGCTGGCGATCTCCAGATGTATCGAGCTGTGCTGGTCATGGGTATGGTGATATACGCTGTATCCGGAACCGGTCTGCTTGGCAGCAAACATGGCGACATCCGCTTTCTGGATCAGGGTGCCTGCGGTCTGTCCATGTTCAGGGTACATCGCGATACCGACACTGATGCCGACGTGTAACTGGTAACCCTCAATCTTCAATGGTTGCTCCATGGCATACTGGATCTTCTTGGCAATACGATCACAGTCTGTGGGATCATCAATGGTCAACAGCATCAGGAATTCATCACCGCCCATTCGAGCTACGGTGTCACTGCGACGCAGGGTATATTGAAGCCGGGTAGCGGTTTCCTTCAGTACCAGGTCACCTATATGATGTCCGAGGGTATCATTAATATCTTTGAACCTGTCCAGGCCGATCATCAGTACCGACAATGCTTCATTGGTCCGTTCGCAACTACGGATGGCCTGCTCTACACGGTCGGCAAACAGTTGCCGGTTGGGCAGGCTGGTCAATGAATCATGCAGGGCCAGCTGCTCAAGTGCCTTACGTTGAGTCCTGGATTCAGTGATGTCTTCAAACAGGGCGACAAAATGGGTGCTACCATCATAGTGGTTCAGGCACGGGGATATGGTGACCTTCTCATAGCTTAGGCGGGCATGTTTATCATGCCGGCAGATTTCCCCGCGCCAGGTGTTGCCGTGGGTTATCGTCAGCCACATTTGATCAAATACGGATGATGCGGTTTCCTGGCAACGCAGCAGATTAAGACTTCGACCAATGACCTGATCCTTGCTCAGTCCCCAGCGGCTCAGGAAGGTCGGGTTGGCGTATTCAATATTGCCGTCCTTGTCGGTGATCAGGGTGCTGGTCGGATTTTGCTCTACTGCCAGAGAGAGCTTCAATAATTGTTCTTCAGTGGACTTACTATCCATAAATATCTTGCGAGTCAGTAACACACCAAGGAATATCAGTATGGAGATGATCAGCGCCACAAGCTCGGTGGTCAGTGCGTGGGCGATGGTGTTGTCGATGATACCTTGCTGGTGCAACAGGCTCAGTGAACGGCGCAAGGCCATCAACAGAAAGGCGGCAGATAAAAGAATCCACGCCATCGCCCGACCAGAGATTCGGATGGTGCGCAATGCGATGAAGACAGCGAGGACCTGGAACGCAATCGAGGCCCACAGTATGGCGGATATATCACCCATAATGGTTATTATTTATAGTAGTTAATGATCCTGCCTGCGTATGCCTGTATTGATAATGGAAGCCAATCCCACACATCTTTATTAAGTATTTATATCAGGCTATATCTGGTACTTAAAGTAAAACCTTAATATAAGTCAGTTTAGTCTAAGGCCTGCTGGATTACCAATATGACGAGTTTATTCGTGTTCATGGCGGACAATGCCGGTATATTTTCCTACAAAAAAACTGTTCATGTAAGTCAATCCCGCCAGCGAGCATGCCGCGCTCCTGATCAATCGATAACCTTGCTGCAACCGCCACGTCTGGGGTCACCGCAGGCAAAATACTCTCCATTTCTGCGCATCACACAGTGGACACCACCAAAGAACAGGTTATATGAATCCCATTGCCGGTAATGCGGAAATTTATTGATGAGCTTGTCAATCACTGTGTTGTCAAAGCCGGTTTCGATGCTGAGCAGGTCTTGTTCATAGTGTATGCGCGGGCTGGCAATGGCTTGCTCAAGCGGCATACTGAAGTCCAGTAAATTAATTAATACTTGCAGGATAGCGGTACGCAAACGGTTTGAGCCGCCTGAGCCAAGGGCGATAAAGTCATTGCCATCTAACCTGACCAGGCTGGGGGCCATCATTGAGGTCATGCGCTGATCAGTACGCCAGCGATGAAACCCTGCAGGATTCAGATCTTCTTCACCCAGCATATTATTAGGCATGATCCCGGTGCTGCCCAGGATATGGCCGCAACCCTCGCCATTGCTGCTGGTCAGGCTGGCGATATTTCCGTTTCTGTCCATCACACTAATATGCGTAGTGCCTTTCGGGGCGCTGGCACGCCCGGCAATTTGCTGTCGATAGATCGCAAGATATTCGTCATCAAGAAAATCGCTGCTCACGTCTGAATCCTGCTGACCCATTCGATATTCAATGCGGGCCTTGTTGGTCAAGCCCATGGTGCTGGCCAGCAGCTCGAGTGTTTCGAGTTGTCCAGAATCACCGGGTTCAAGAGAAATGCCTTCCAGCAGCTTCAGGGCAAACGCAATTAATATCCCGCCTGAAGCGGGTGCCGGGTTGGTCAGGATGCTGCTGTTGCGGTAGTCGATGGCCAGAGGTTTGCGCTGTATGACACGGTAATGCATCAGATCATCCATACTCAGATGACCACCATGTTGTTGGCAAAGCCCCTGAATCTGCCGGGCGATCTCTCCCTGATAAAACAGTTCATCACCTTCCCGGGCAAGGGCCTCGAGCGTATCAGCAAGCTGGGGTTGCAGCAGTTCCTCGCCTTCAAGGATCAATTCATCCGTCCTGGTGGTGCTTGCAAATATTGCCCTGGCGGCTGGTGTCGCCAGATAAACGGGTTTCACGACACTGAAGATGTACGCCTGCAAATGATTCAGTTCGACCCCATTACGCGCAGCGAGAATGGCAGGTGCAACAAGCTCCGTTATCGGTAAGCTGCCGAGTTCTCTATGAATATGGAACAGACCCTTGACGATACCAGGCGTGGCGATCGCACCAGTACCGATATGAAACTCCTGTATGGTATTACCGAAATCAGCGTCAATGGGATAGAAATCATCAATGTTGTCGTGATGTCGTTGCCTGGGTGTGTGGGCGAAAAAATCATACAGTGTGTCCTGGCCATCATGGGTATGAGATAAAAGAAATCCACCACCACCCAGCGATGTTAATACAGGTTCCACGACACAGGCAGTAAATTGTGCCGCGATGATGGCATCGAAGGCATTACCGCCAGCACGCAGGATCTCTTCAGCTGCATTGGCCGTATGGGGGTGGCCGCAGGCGACGACACCAAGTGGTAATGATAAATTCCTTATGCCCATTGATTATCTTTCAATACACAAGCACTGATGAATATTAAAGCAGAATCAGCAGGCAAGTTTCTTGCCAGTTGTGTGTGGTGTTTTCAAGGTAATAATTTTATCAGTATAAACAGTCAAATGGCCTGATAATTTCTATAAGAACATGGTAACGGATCAGCAGCAAGCCGAATATGCATTTCCCCATATGGATGTGTGCATTCGCCGGGGTCAGGCAGGTGTTCCTGTCGTTGTCTATACTTTCAGGTGTAGTAAGCCTGTTTGTATGTAACGTCTGGAGGTATGTCAATGAACGCTGTCTGCATCCATATTGATGAAGAGCTTAATCTTGGAAAGATTGGGAGCCTCAAGGAAGAGTTAATGCATATGCCCTTCATTAATAACGTAGAACTAAACACGAAGATGCCACATGATATGATGGTAGAATTCGATGCGCACCATAATATGCCAATGATGATTCTGACACGCCTGTCGCGTCGCGGATTGCACTCGGACATTATGGCTTGTTAATATTACACAGGGGATTGCCTGTATCAGGCTATCCCCTGTTTTTATTTGATCTCTTTAAAGCCGAGTTTCCTGGCCATAGCCTGATCTTTTTCGGCTGTCCTGGTATCACCAAGTCCCTTATAGGCGAGCGCGCGCATATAATGAGCGGGACCACCAAGTCTCTTATCGTTACGATTGATCAGATCAGTGCAGGATTCAATCGCTTTGTTATATTTCTTTGCAGCGGTATAGGCGCTGCAGACATTGAACTTCAGGGTGTTTCGCCCGGGAGCCAGTTGAGAGGCAATCAGCAGGTACCTGATTCCTTCAGCGTATTCTTTCTTCAGGTTTAGCGCGCTGCCTAGCAGGTAATTTGCCTGCCAGACCCTGGGCCCGATTTTAACAGCCTTTCGGCCATACTGTATGGCAAAGGGGATCTGTCCGCTGGAAATCTGTACTTCACCCATTAGCGACACTAACTCTGCATTGTCAGGGCATTGTTTCAATGCCGGGAATATTGCCTGTTCTACATCGTATAGTGCGATGGCATAGGGCCTGCTTCCCGGTGTTTTCTTCAGGGCTTTTTCGTGTTGTTTATTCAGTGTGACATATTGCTGCTTACATGTTGGCCGGGATGTTGCCGGGGACGTAGACTGGGTTGCGGGACCAGCCTCGGCGGCAACAGCACTACCACTGTCAGGGTACAGGAGCATGGCGAACGGCAGAACTACGCTCAAGGTTAAGATAGAGAATGTTTTTAGCATGGATTGTCTTCCCTGTTAATAATTGAGTATATGACATCTATCAAATGTGAGCTGATTATTCAGTATTATTCAGTGGCCGTTCCACAGCTGCTTCGGGTCTGTCGAGCCGGGCTTGCGCAAATTGAATCCCGCAGAATGGCCGGAATCAGCAGGTTTTTGTCGGTCACGGGTTACCCATTGGGATCGCTATACTATACTCTGCATCAATATAGCATATCATCTCGAAGGGAAGGACCCATGACTAAACCCCACAACAAATACCCAATGTCCTATTTCCGATCTGCGCGGGGGAGCGGTAATCCTGTTGTAACGTTGTTGATTGTGGCAGTGGTCGCTGCTGCCGTCTATGGTGCCTTCCGTATCTATCTGGATAACAAATATACAAAATTGGTTGACGAGGTTGTTAATCAGGCGGCGCTGTTTGCGAATGTCACTTACCGCGATGTATCGGTAGAGATGAATGGCGAGGTTGTTATCAGCGATTTATCGATTAGGGCGCATGCTTTACCGGAAGAGATATTTACGCTGGACAAGATCACCTTTATTACCCCCGGGATACAGTACATCATGACCAGCGGCAACAAGTTACAACGTGGTGAGATGCCGGATAAAGTGGGTGTGCGCATAGAAGGTATCCATATGAGTTTGTTCAGTGAGCTGCTGGACAAATGGGGTGATGCCGTGAAAGTGATGAACCGGGAAATTAATAGTTATGTCACTCCTGTCTGTAACGGGATTGCCTATTTTGGCCCGGCTCAATACAAGGAACTGGGTTACGAGGAACTGGTGATTGATGCCTTTTTTGGCTATGAATTTAAAAATAACAAATTCTACATTACGACTGATTTTGGTGCCAGGGACATGGGCTCATGGACTATGGTGATGACCATTGGTGGTATCAGTAGCCCGAATATGAGATCGGTGATGGCGACCCGGTCTCCTGAATTTTCCAGGATTGATATATCTTATTATGATGATTCCTATGCATCCCGTGTACTGGATTATTGTTCCAGGGTTTCTGCTATGAGCCGAGAGAAATATATTGATGCCGAACTGACGCAAACTGATAAATATTACGATGTCATTCTCGGTGTAATACCGGGTGCCCAGATAAAGAAGGCATTTCGCACTTATCTGAATGAGCCAAATGAAATTCGTTTGAGTATGAATCCACCGCCCAATTTTAATCCGCAAACGATTAATGTATACAATCGGGCGGATTTACCTTCATTACTGAACATGAGCCTGTTGGTTAATAATAAGCCGGTTGCCCTGGACATAAAAATAACGGACAAGAAATATCTGACATTCGATGATGTTTTTGCCGGTAAGGGTGGCACCGGCGCCAGTGCCAGAAAACGCAAAAAGGCCGATGAAGCACCCAAGGCCGCCTACCAGAGCATCTCAATTGCAGAACTTGGGACTCATGTCGGAAAGCGGGCCAGGATTAAGACCCGTGAGGGCAATACCCGTAAAGGCTGGATCAAGTCGGTCAATGACCACGAAGTCATACTCGAACGTTACGTGATGGGCGGTGAAGTCGAAAATATCGTCAAGATAGACTCGATCAGCAACGCAGAAGTACTTTTGATGAATAAGCCTGAAGTCAAGGCCGGCCAATAACCTGTTTAATTCACAGATAGTATCCGGGCAGCGGTCTGTTTGAAGTAATGCAAACACAACCACTCAGTAGACGTCGCTTTCTCGGGGTTCTCGCGGCGACACTGCTCCTGGCTGGCTGTAGCGAGGATAAAAAAAGTCTGCGGGAAAGCAGAATTGGTCTTGCCCTGGGTGCAGGTGGTGCCAAGGGCCTGGCGCACACGGTAATCTTTGAGGCACTGGATGAGCTTGCTATACGTCCTCATGTGATTGCCGGCACCAGTATGGGTGCCATCATGGGGGCGATGTATGCGTCTGGCTTGTCAGGCAGCGATATTCGTGCGTTGATTAACAAATACGTGGTTACGGATGAAGATACATGGTCAGATGCACTCCTGAACAAGGATATACTGCGATGGACGGAGATCATCGATCCCGAGTTGGGCCGAGGCGGCCTGCTGAGCGGTGATGGATTTATCCGGGTACTGCAGGACAATATAAAGTCTGAAACATTTGCAGACCTGAAAATACCCCTGAAGGTAGTGGCCGCTGACCTGCGTTCCTCCGAGGAACATGTATTTGACAAGGGTCCGCTGAAGCCTGCACTGCAGGCAAGTATCGCTATACCGGGGATATTCAGCCCGGTAATATATAACCACACGGCATACGTGGATGGCAGCACGGTGAACCCGGTCCCTTATGATTTATTGCTCGATGAGTGCGATATCACTATCGCTGTTGATGTCTCTGGCAGCATGACCCCTGATGATGATGACAGCCCTTCCTATTTTGATACCATTTTTACCAGCCTGGGCATCATGCAGGAGGCGATCATGCGAGAGAAACTGAAACAACGACCTCCCGATATTTATTTACGGCCTGATATTCGTGACATTCGGTTGCTGGAGTTTTATGCCGCCGAGTCGATCTTCAGGCAAGCCGAACCTGTGAAAAAGAGACTCAGGCAGCAACTGCGGCGGTTTGCCTGATTAGCCTGGGAACCCACCGGGTTATCTGAATATTTAAGAGAAAAGTGCCTGGCATGGAACCCGGCGAACTTCTCTCTGTCTGAATGAAATACATATTATTGCTATTGCATTTGGCCATTAGTGGCACTATATATGGCATAACGATCAATATCTTGTGAAATAGAGGATTTTCAATGAAACGCATTTTCCTGTTTTTGGCCACCAACATAGCCATCATTATTGTGCTGAGTATCATCCTGCAGCTACTGGGGGTTGAGGGTATCCTGGATGAGCAGGGGGTGGATTTGAATCTTACCTCCTTGCTGATTTTCTCTGCGGTGTTCGGCGTGGGGGGCTCGTTTATCTCGCTGGCCATATCCAAGTGGATGGCCAAACGCATCACCGGGGCGCGTGTCATTGAGACCCCGAGTACCCAGATGGAGCAATGGCTGTTCCAGACCGTGGATCGCCAGTCACAGATGTCAGACATCAAGATGCCAGAAATCGCAATTTTTGATTCTCCTGAGCCGAATGCCTTTGCCACTGGTATGAACAAGAATAAGGCCCTGGTCGCCGTTAGTACCGGCCTGTTGCAGGCGATGAGTAAGGACGAGATAGAGGCAGTACTGGGACATGAGATCAGTCATGTGGCCAATGGTGACATGATCACCCTGGCCCTGATTCAGGGCGTAATAAACACCTTTGTTATCTTTTTCTCCAGGGTAATCGGCCATATCGTGGATCGCGTCATTCTGAAGAATGATCGCGGCCATGGTATTGGTTATATCGTCACCGTGATCTTTGCACAGATTGTCCTTGGTATCCTGGCCAGTACCATCGTAATGTGGTTCAGTCGCAAGAGGGAATATCGCGCAGATGCGGGTGGAGCGAACCTGGCCAGCCGTCAGAAGATGATCAGCGCACTGCAACGACTGCAACAGGCCTCTGCAGTACCTTCACAGTTGCCCGAGCAGATGGCGGCCCTGGGTATTTCCGGTGGTGTTGGGCATGGCATTAAACGCCTGTTTATGTCACATCCACCGCTTGAGGAAAGAATCGAGGCACTGAGAAATCAGCAAATAATGTAATCAGGGCATGGCATTAATGCCGGGACGGGAGTCAGCATGACTCCCGTCTTTTGTTATAGCGGTTGTTTATTTCCTGGTAACGCCAGCTTAGCTCCCTCCGTGTACCAATAAACCCTTTTATAATCAGAAATTAGCAGCACCTTATTACAGTCCCTTATAAGAGGAGTCCCCTGGCAGCTATCCCGTTTTGTGGGGATATAATTTGTGACTTTCTCTCACTATACTTTAACAGGTCAGGGAGATCAGGCAGTTTCAACCAGTAATAATGCGGGTATCAGTTGTGAATCTTGATTTATGACAGTTAAATCCTCATCCCACCACAATAAACTGCCGGGCACTATCAGGACGGACAGAAGAGTCTGGTTGATTTCTGCCATCGTGGGCCTGGCGGTCATTATTGGTGTCCTGCTATTGCTTTCTGTCATGCGCGCCACAGAAACCCATGATGAAATGCATGTTCTGGACGTGCAACTGGAAAAAGCCGGGCACTTCGAAGGTGAGTTTAATAAATTAAATGTTGCCGTGAGCCGTTTTATGCTGCTGGCCCATAACGCCAGCTGGGGCAAGGTGCTTGACCAGGTACAGAACCTCAGGTCAGCGGCAGTCGACCTCAGCAACTCCAGTAACCCGGATTCTGACGATACCGACTTTATATCCAGGAAACTGCTGCCTGGTGTTGATGGATACATTAAACGGCTTATGCCACTCAAATCCATCCGCCAGTCCGGGATAGTCTCCAGCGAGATCGGTGCAGGTAGCAGGCTGCAGTCTGGTCATTATTCCTTCATCGAACGCCTGAGTCTGGCGATAGAATCTCTTCGCCCAGCGGCAGATGATGAGCCTGATGATCTGCGGCAGCTGAATGAACTGCAAAGATTGCATATCTACTGGATGAATATCATCACAGAGTTTCGTGCCCATCTGTTACTTCGAAATGAGGATTCACTTGTCAGGGTGCGGGATTTTCTGGGTGTCTTTGACACTCGCTGGGCGGATACAATGAAGCGTGTCGACTCGTTCAACTTTGATATACAGCCATTTCTGCAGGAGGCAGATGTATTTCAGCAGCAGTGGCGGGACACATTCGATAGTCTTATAGCCAAGGGGATTGATGCTGGCTGGCGAACCGACCTTTCCTATGTCGTAAAATACCTGGAGCCGATAAGTGATAATATTATTGGTGATTTACACAAGTATTCTGCATCAATAAAGACAAAACAGCACGACCTTTCCGGAAAGATTATCGGTAATGAACGCAATATCATTATTCTGGCAAGTATCGTGATAAGTGTGAGTACCTTGTTGTCCCTTGTGCTCATAGTAATTTTCAATCGATTGTTACGGGAGCAACAGGAGAGCCGATATAATGCTGAGCAGGCGAACACCATGAAAACCCAGTTTCTGTCACGTGTGAGTCACGAATTACGTACACCTCTGAATGCCATCCTCGGTTTTGCACAATTGCTGGATACGGACACGAAAGAACCGTTAACGGCGTACCAGCAGGACAGTCTGAACGAGATCCTCCGGGGAAGTTATCATTTGCTGGATCTAATCAATGAAGTCCTTGACCTGACCAAGATTGAATCTGGTAAATACCAGTTGAACTATGAAGAAATCAATGTCGCTGATGTGGTTAATGAATGCCTGGCAATGACTGCACCCATGGTCCGTGGTCGTTCGATACAGATAATCAACAAGGTTGATGCTGGTGACAATATACAAGTCCATGCCGATCACTTGCGGCTAAAGCAGGCGCTGCTGAATTTACTCTCAAACGCAGTGAAGTACAGTGATGATAATAGTGTTGTGACGGTGGCAGCAAATCAGAACCATCCGGGTTTTGTGAATATCAGCGTTACAGATACAGGAATTGGTATTCCCATCGAGGCCCAGAACAAGATATTTGCCCCTTTCGAACGTCTGCGGTCAATTCATGATATTGAAGGCAGTGGTATTGGTCTGGCCGTGACCAAGGGGCTGGTAGAGGCTATGGCTGGCCGCATAGGGGTGCTGAGTGCACCGGGCAAGGGCAGTACCTTCTGGTTTGAGTTACCTGCGGCGGCACCGACTGGTCAAGGCTAGCCAGACCGGGTAAGACGATATATTTGATTGCCAGCATTATTTCTGGAAAATTCGTGGGGATTCCTCAGCAACCAGGCTAAGGTCAGACAGTTTTATCTTTTTGAGTGCAGATCTTTACCAGCGCATCCAGCGATTCGTTGATCATAGTGTCTGTCAGCGGAATCTCGTTACCATTGGCATCCAGGATTGCGGCACCGTGGTAGCGGTCAACAACAGGTCCTGTTATGGGTTGCCGCTGTGGTTGCCCCGGAAACGGGATGACCTTGTTTGACCCTTTAGTCGTCATGATCGGTCCTCGTGTTATGCCTGCTGACGGTGTCCCTCAATGGCATAGGCCATCAGCAGCTTGCGGTAATCATTGCGCAGGTTAAGTAACAAACATAACTTGACTGAATTCGATTTGTTATTCGGTGTACGCAAGCCTTTAATTGCAGTCTCTATTCGCTGCAGATGACCATACAGCTCGTCTGTGTAAAGTTCGTTTACTGTGTTCATGATATCCCCTCTATGTGTCATTACAGTTAATCGGCACTGGATGTAAATTGATTAAATATTAATTTGTGCTGTACCACATTGAGTTAACTAACATTTCCAGTGTGACTTTTTCACTGGCTGGTAAATATATGTTAAATAAGGATAAAATAACTGTGTCTTTACACCGAATTATTTGAGTGTGACATGTTTAACATCATAATCTTGCTATTGTTACCTGCAAGTGTGCCAGGCGAAGCGAGCCGCGGGAGGTACTGAAGGCCGCTGACAGGGCCCGGTACCGCGCCAGGCAATACCCCCGCCATGCGATAACTGTGCGCGAGTTCACGGTTTTGCCGGCTTTTTTGTCATATTTATTATTCTGTATTGCCGGTTGGCCCGTGCTGATTACGCAAAACTTCATTGAGTGCCAGGGGTTTCGTGCTATCTTGTGGATCTATCGGTTTATGTCATTACAACCCAAGGAGAGAGTGTATGAATACAATCCGTAAAATAACAAAACCAGTTGCCAGGGTGGTACTGCTGTGTGTGCTCGGGATGACGGCAATTATGCCGCTTGCCCAGGCCTCTATGGTGGGTACCGATACCGTGGTGAAACAGGCGCAGTCCCAGTATGACCGGGATCACCTGCGCAGCCTGTTTGAGCGTGAGGATATACAGGCTCAACTCAGGGACCGGGGTGTTGATCCTGCCCAGGCCCAGGCCAGGGTAGACAGCATGACGGACGAGGAAGTACAGCAAATAGCCGGACGACTGGATAAACTGCCTGCCGGTGCAGGGGCATTGGAAGTGGTACTGATTATCCTGATCCTGCTGATGATTACGGATTTGATGGGTGTCACAGATATCTATCCATTCATCAAGAAGTAAGTAATCATTTGATTGTTGCGTAATAAATTACAGCTTGTAATGGCAGCCGCCCGGAAAATCCCGGGCGGCTTTTTGCCGTTAATCTTTCTGCTATTGCTGCAAGGATGTGCCTCAACACCACAACTGGATGAGTTGCGCAAGCAGCCACCGGGCGGTAACAGCCTGGTAGAACTGGAGCAGGTGCCATTTTATGCACAGCAGGAATTTCAGTGTGGGCCAGCCGCGCTGGCGACGGTGCTGAACTGGACTGGTGTTGATACTGATCCGGAAAGGTTACGCCCGATGGTGTATCTGCCGGATCGCCGCGGCAGCCTGCAGGTCGAGATGCTTACAGCGACACGTCGGTATGGCCGGGTTGCCTATGTACTGCGGCCAAGACTGCAGGACCTGATTTCCGAACTGCAAGCAGGCATACCGGTGCTGGTGTTACAGAATCTGGGCCTGAGTTTTATCCCCCGCTGGCATTACGCCGTGGTGGTCGGTTTTGATTTGGGCAAAGAACACGTCATCTTGCGTTCTGGCACCATGAAACGACATATTACCTCCCTGGATGTGTTTGAACGTACCTGGGCCCGCAGTGATTACTGGGCCATGGTGGCCTTGCCCCCGGGCAAGTTGCCGGAAACGGCCGATGAGTTTTCGTATCTGAAATCTGTCGCGGCGCTGGAAAAGAGTGCTCAGTGGCCGGCGCTGAGAACCTCATACCAGGCCGCGTTGCGGCGCTGGCCATCCAGCCTTCTGGCCCATATGGGACTGGGTAATACCCTGTACGCCTTACGAGATCTGAAGGGATCGGCGGCGGTATTTCGTCGGGCGACACAGTATCATCCGAAATCAGCAGATGCCTTTAACAATCTGGCATCGGTGCTGCTGGAGTCAGGTGAGAATGCACAGGCGGAGGTCGCCGCACGGCAGGCGGTTCGTCTGGGTGGCCCATCGGCAGAGGTATATCGTCGAACCCTGGATGAAGTGATCAACAGGGGAAACTAAATACGTGTTCCGCATTCCTGCCTGAAGTGCTGTACCAACCCTGGGAGCCAGGAATCCGGAACACGTATTTGGAGATACCGTTAGAGGGGTGTATTACGGGGTGTTTTTGTCCTGCGGTTTTGCGGTTTGTTCCTCGATGAACTTGGCAATCAGTTCAGCGGGGACCGCACCCACCTGGGCAATTCTGAGCTCGCCTGCGGGGGAGTATATGAAAAAGCTGGGGGTGCCAGCAAACGCTTGTTGCGACGAGCTCATATAAAAACTGGCGACGTCTTCCGCTTCACCGATGAGGTTTGGAAAATCCACTTTGTGACGTTTAACAAATTCTC
Source organism: Gammaproteobacteria bacterium (assembly GCA_036986115.1). GTDB lineage: Bacteria > Pseudomonadota > Gammaproteobacteria > BTQY01 > BTQY01 > BTQY01. Next base: position 18,079 of record BTQY01000001.1, read on the forward strand.
TGGCGTCGGCCAGTTTGGCATCCCCATCAAGGGAAATGCCCAGTACCCTGGCATCTTTATCCGAGTGTTCCCGGCTAAAATTCACATACTGGGCAATCTCCTCATTACAGATATGGCAATCTGAGGCCCAGAACATTACCACGGTCCATTTATCCTTGCTGAGATAGTCATCAACGCTTGCCGGATTGCCATTAAAGTCCTTGAATTCGCCAGCATATGCCATTGACACGCTCGTCAGTAACAGCAGCGAGCATAGCCCAGTAATAAATTTTCTCATGATCATATTCACCCGTTTGCCAACTTGTCTATTCCCGATAAGGGCCCCATAAGACCTGGTAACCCATTGAATTCCTAGGCTGTTATCCGGGCCGTCATGAGTCAGACAGCAACTTGATAGTATAGTTCTGGTGACGTACACGTATCAGATCAGCGGCAGCTGCAGGCGAACACAGCACCCCCCAAGTGCACTTTTATCAATAGACAGCTTGCCCTGATAGGCAGAGACAATATCCGCGACAATCGCAAGACCAAGCCCGTGACCAGGTACCTGACGGTCCGCCCGCCTGCCCCGCGCGAGTAATGATTCGATGGCATCTTCCGGCACCCCCGGACCATCGTCTTCGATCAGGATAAGCAGTTGCCCATGTTGCTGCCGCGCACTAATAGAAACAGTTTTCCTGCACCATTTCCAGGCGTTATCCAGCAGGTTGCCGAACACCTCCAGCAGGTCGCCTTCATTACCACGAACGACAAGTGAGTCAGGAATATCTGTCTTCAAAGTGATCTCTTTTTGCGATTTCATTGACCCCAGGCTACTGGTGATCCTGTGAATAAGGTCATTCAGCCGGAGCGGGATATTTAACGGGGCATGTCCTTCGGTGGCGGCACGTTGTAACTGGTAGTTGACGATATCATCCATACGCTGGATCTGCTGTTCGATATTGTATTGCCCCTGTGATGAGTCGCCGAGATTGGCACGAATCACTGCCAGTGGTGTTTTCAGGCTGTGCGTCAGATCCGACAGGGCGTTACTGAAGCGGGTTTGCCTGGCCCTTTCGTGATCCAGCAATGTATTTATATTATTAGTCAGATTTTCAAGTTCTATCGGATAACCCTGTTGCATTTTCTGCTGGCCACCAGATTCGATGGCCTTGAGTTCATCTGCTGCAGTTCGCAGTGGTGCCATCCCCCAGCGCAATACCATGAACTGTATGAGCAGCAGTAATATTCCCATGATCCCGAGCCAGCTCCACAGACTATTGCGATACTGATTGATCTGTGCGGTGTAGGGGGCAAGATCTTCAGCGACCTGAAACCTGAATGGGTGCCTGGTTTCAGTTGCCGCCCATTGAATATCCATACTGACGATATAGTGTCCGGAATTATTATTGAAGGGTTGTTGTACCTCGGACAGTGAGCGGGATTGCCAGTGGATCTTGTCCTGTTCATCAAAGATACGTGCATACAGACCTGAGCCAGGCAGGTTAAATCGAGGTTCCGGTAACAGTGGAGGCATGCTGATCCGGCCTGCTTCATCGACTTCCATTGATCCCATCAACATATAAATTTGACCTTGCAAGCGGCTCTTCATGGCAGATTGGGCACTGTCGCGGAAGGCATTCTCCAGTGTCAGTCCGGTGAGACTGATAAAGATCAGCACCACGATACCGGCGGCGATAATAATACGTTTGTTAATTGAATATCCTGTCACGATCCATCACACAGGGTTAACCGGTAACCACGACCGCGCAGGGTCTCGACTGGTTTCAGGGTCCCGTTTACATCCAGTTTTCGACGTAGCCGGGCAATCATGACTTCAATGACATTACTGTCCCGATCTTCGTCATGAGGATAGAGGTAATCTGTGAGTTCATCTTTTGATACGACCTTGCCAGCATGCTGGGCAAGGTATTCCAGTAAACGATACTCAAAGGTCGTCAGTTGTACCGGCATGTTGTCCAGGGTGACGGTTTGACGGTTGATATCGATCACCACTGGACCACATTGCAGTTCGTGATTATTGCCAAGATTCGTGGTGCGGCGTAACAATGCCTTCAGGCGGGCCAGCAACTCTTCCATCTGGAAAGGTTTTGCCAGGTAATCATCAGCACCAGCTTCCAGACCTTCGACCTTGTCCTGCCAGCGGCTGCGGGCGGTGAGGATCAGTACCGGCAGAGGGTTAGATTCTTGCCTCAGGGCATGAATCAGTTCCAGCCCCGAAATGCCTGGCAGACCGATATCGATAATGGCAGCGTCAAGCGGATATTCCCTGGCAAGATACAGACCTTCCTTACCGTCAGCGCTAATGTCGACGACATATTGTTCATCTTGCAAACGCTGATATATTTGTTGCTGTAGCGTCAGCTCGTCTTCAACGATCAGAACTCGCATCAGGCTGTCCTTTACAACTTAATTCATTCTTCCACTAGCGGCATCTACGTAATAAACACGTACTTCGCTACCACCGACCAGTACCTTGATGCGGTAAACAGCTTGTCCATTTCTGCCGATGGTACTGGCCGACAGAATACGCCCGCCGGTTTGTCTTTGTACCCTGGCAACGGCCTCACCAAGACTGATACTGATTCGAGTGGTCGAGGTTTTGTCTGCCACCAAATAGTTCGAGGCCTGTTGCCGCCAGTGATGGCCACGATCTGCCATGGCCATGTTTTGCAGTGATAGCAGTATCGTGGTCAGCAGAATGATAGACAGTTGTTTCATGGCATTGTTTCAATCGTTGCATTCATCTGGCGCAGGGCCCTGATGAGCCCTGTGCCCCAGGTCAGCAAGACCTCAGGATATCACAGTGATTAAGCGGGGCCATTACCAGCGAAGAATAATCGACCATGAGTCATCTCCACGATAGCGGATGCGATTACCGTGACGTCTGTTGCGATAGTAGCGTCTGCGATCATATCGGCGATGAGCACGGTATCTGCTTACCGGTACATGCCGCTGGTAGCGATGACCAAATCCCTGATAGTAGCGGGGCACATAGCGACCATGTAAATTATCTCTCGGGCCATATTGGCCATAAGAACGATATCCTGGATAGCCATGTTTCCAGCGTCCTGATTGTCCATACTGGTAAGAATGTTTGTCATAAGAAGCCCCACGATCGGCATGTGCGACCGCGGAAAAACCGCTAGCGAAAATCAGCAGGCCGGCCAATGACAAACTGTTGATGACATTTTGAATTTTCATTCTCCATCTCCTGTCTGGATGTTTCACTGTTCAGGATATTTCCTGATGGTTGCATCTTATCGGGGCAATGCTGAACCCAGGCTGAACCAGATTGAACAGGGAAAAATCAGGAGTTTCTCTATGGTTGGTTAGCGCCGCTTTCATAATTGGGGTCAGAGTCTGAGGGATCCCCGCATAATAGTGCTCAAAAACAATCGGTTAGTGACAATCATCATTCGCGACGTCATTCCGGCAAAGGCCGGAATCCAGCGATCTCCTGAAAGACTGGATGCCGGGTCAAGCCCGGCATGACGAAGGATTTGATTGGCAGCATCGTTTCTGGAAATTTCGTGGGGATACCTCAGGGTCAGAGTAAAAACTCTCATCTATTTTTACTCTGACCCCAATTATCCTACTTCCTAATACTCTATCGCGGTCAGAGAGCGTTATTGCAGTGAATACAACGAGTCAGTGGAGCCGGTTCGGGTGGTAACAAAATATCTTTAATGTTTATGCTCTCAGGCCTTTCCCTGATGCAGGTTTCATTTTTTAGCTGGCGGTAATAATGTTCGTGGTATGTATTGGCCGCGGCAATATCACCTGAATCGAGTAAAAATTTGTATGCCAGTTTGCATCCCTCGAGTACATATTCCGGGTCATTCCGCATCGCGATATCGATATGATTGAGTCCGTCCCCATCTTTTTCAGCCAGCAATAGACGTCCCAGATGGTAATTCGCGGCTGCATGAGCACTGCGTCGATCCAGCACTCCCTGATACATCGGTATGGCACGCACAGTATTGTGCAGTTCCTCGGTTAACCAGGCACGTTCGAAAAGATCATCAGTACTGAGGGTGCTTGATGTACCAAGAATATCCAGTTCCCGGAGACGTGCCGTGGCTGAACGCATGTATTCGAATCGTTCGTTCCAGGTGTCGGCCACTTCCATGCGCCATTGTTCATCCAGTCTGTCAGTTAACTCGCCCAGATTATTTTCCAGGAAGTGTGAAGCGGCACTGTTGACGGTTTCCCTGGGCAGGATGGCGTCTTCACCCAGCGATGCCAGACGATCGCGCAGAGATGGATGCGTATCGTCACAATTGGCTTTTTCGCGCATGGCGTTATCCAGGGAATGTCTTGCCTCTGATTCACTGATGTCCTTGCGCATCAATACAGCCATATCACTGTAAGGTGAGAAGCGTGGTACTGCCGTATGATCGGCCTGTGAACATACATGCGGCCAGAATCGTTTGTTCAGGTAGTCACCTTTAATTCGTATCTTGATCAATGCACAGGCAATATAGTGGGCACCAGCAATTTCAGCAGCGATCCGGTCTGCCTGGTACTCGTTGATGCGCACCTGAACAAAGGAATATGCATTAAAGTAAGGTGCGTACCATTGAAAGAAGCCCCTGAAGATATTTCCACCCCACCGGTCATTCAGTTCCAGTGATTCCAGGAGTTTAGAGCAGGTGTTGCGAACACGGTATATCCAGGCATTAAAGCGACCGTGTGCGCCCGAGAGATGGGAATATTCGCGAGCCAGAATGGCCGCGAATTCTTTCGCTGACAAGGCATGCATCAGTGGCAAGCCGATGACGAGTTGATTTTTTTGCCAACCGAACAGGCCGATGCGAGGGACCCGCGAGATCGTTGCATTAAAGTCATCGGTCAATAACACGCTGTGAATCCTGGGTCCGTTCAGTGCATAGCGGATCTTTTCCAGTGTCTGGAACAGGCGCGCATTTTGCCGCGATCTGAGTTCGATACCCCGCGGAGTTTCCATGCTGATCCACATGGCGCGCAGTAGCACTAATATCAACAGCATCACGGGCAGGACAAGTTTATAGGTACCTGCAGAGCTACTGTCCCCCTGGGCGGCAAGTAACACCAGCGCACCGGTTAGTAACGCCAACAGCACAAAAAAGGCGAGCACATAGGCATAGCCCAGCGCACCCAGCAGCATGACGTGCAACTTGTAACCCCGGGGCTTTAGCCGGTACTCGGACTCGAGGCGGTGCACCAGGGCCCTGAATTCATCCTGGCTCATTGCCATGGTGATAATTCCAATATATTGGCCATTAATACAATTATCCTTCAGAATAGACAAGATTAGCGGGTATTATTGTGAACTACTTCAGTTTATACCAAATCATTGAATTCACAATGAAAGTGGGGTTTAATTGAATCAATTATTTAAACATAGCCTGGAAAACCTGCTTTAATTATCTGCTATGCCTGATTTCATATGGTGGTTTGCAAACTTTTTTGTCAGTTTATAGCCTAAAGTAATATTGGAGATAGTTTTATGGGAGATACAATAATGAATCGAGTAATGCGTAATACCCCTGTTCTGCTCATCTGTCTGACATTTGTACTTGGGATGTTGTCAATATCTATCGCAAAGGCAGAATCTGCTGCGGTACTTGAGGTCGAGATCAACGATACGCTGAAACGTTTCCGGGCAGAAATCGGTGGCGGGGCTGCCTTTTTGAAGGCCGGCAAGGGCGTGCTGGTCTTTCCCAGCGTGATCAAGGCGGGAATCGGCATTGGTGGCGAATATGGCGAAGGTGGCCTGCGCGTTGGTGGCAAGACAGTGGATTATTACAGTACGGCCGCCGCATCAATTGGTTTCCAGCTCGGCGCCCAGGCTAAATCTGTCGTTATCATTTTTATGAACAACAAGGCACTCAGTCAGTTTCGTAACAGTGATGGCTGGAAGGCCGGGGTAGATGGCTCTGTGGCCCTGATCGAACTCGGTGCCGGTGGTGCTGTTGATACTGACAATATTAAAGATCCGGTGGTGGGGTTTATTTTTGGCAACAAGGGGCTTATGTATAATCTGACTCTTGAAGGTTCAAAATTTACCAGGATCAAGAAGTAATCCGCTGCCACTTGATTTCAGGCCGGTGATATTGTTTGTCACCGGCTTTTTTTATTTGTAGTCTGAGACCATGGCAGACAAGCACAGCATTTCAGATCCGAAAATAAATGAGATCCTCGACCTGTGGTTTTCTGAGCAGGTCAGGCCGCTGTGGTTTAACGCTACTACCGAGTTTGATCAACGGCTCAGGGACAGGTTCCTGCTTGTCTATCATGCGGCGGCGGCGGGGGACCTGGACAACTGGCGGCAAATACCGAAAGGTGCCCTGGCGTTGATTATATTACTGGATCAAATTCCACTAAACATCTTTCGACATCAGCCAGAGAGCTTCTCCACCGAGGCCATTTCCCGGGAGATTGCAGAGCATATGATTGATAGTGGTTTTGACATGCAGCTCACTGATGCTCAAAAGGCATTTGTCTATATGCCGTTCATGCACAGTGAAGACCTGCACGATCAGGACAGGTCAGTGGCACTGTATGAAAAGGCAGGACTGAATTACAACCTGAAATTTGCCCTTCATCACCGGGAGATAGTTCGTCGCTTTGGGCGCTTTCCACATCGAAATGCGCTTCTGGGCAGGCAATCCACTCCGCAGGAGCTGGATTACCTGCAATCTGATTCGGCCTTTAACGGTTAATCTTTTACACAAAAGTAACGCAAAGTCGTGACAGCGGCCATGGCAAAAAAATTTGAGATCAAACGATATTCTGCCTACTTCAGAGACTGGTGCCAGGCATTCGGTGAACACGAGGGTGAGTATCTGGAGGACAGGGATATCAACTGGCTGTTTGGCGAAGATCAACTTGGCCTGATTCTGTCACCAGCACTAAAAAAAGGTCTGTACCGCGAGTTGCTGGGGACAAGGGAACTGGCCCCTGTTCTGACCCTGACGCCTGAGTCAGCATCTATTGGGAATACCCAAATGGATTTTTCGACAGGGTATGAAAGGCAGGGTGCGACTGTTTTACGCTCACTTCTGGATGACAGGCACATGACACACATGTATCTGACGTACCACATCATGTATCCACATGGTGTCCGAATAATTACCTTTTCTCATAAAACGCCGCTAACTATTCTCTACAAGGCAATTGATCCTGTAGTCATTGAGCTGGGTTGATGGTCATTCTGTGTGATTATCTGATGTTATAATAGATAAGGGCAATACGGTACATTCTGCTTGACGAATCCCTGCTAATTGTGCTCTTATTTACGTAAGTGCTGGATTGGCTTTGCTTCATATCACCTGCAGGAGGTGAAAAAACGGCGGTGGGCTTATCATCATTTATCTCGCTACCTCCAAATGGCTTTGAACAGCTGCCAACGCGGTTCGATGCTGAAGATGGTCTTCTTTGGATGTTCATGGAACCGTCGCCTCGGCCCTGTTTTAATTCTACCCTTCTAAGTAGTATCGCCTCTTATCAGGATTTTATTCGTCGCAACAATGGCCACATAAACCATAATGGCAACCTCGTGCCTGTGAAATACTCGGTGCTTGCTTCCCGAACGGACGGGGTTTTTAATTATGGAGGCGATCTGGGGTTATTTCATCAACTGATCGTACAGCAAGACAGGGAAGGCTTGATGAAATATGCGTGTGCCTGTATTGATGTTTTATATTCTAACAGTGTCAGTTTTGGACTGCCTCTTATCACCATATCTCTTGTACAGGGTGATGCATTGGGCGGAGGTTTTGAGGCAGCATTATCCAGCAATGTGACAATAGCTGAAAAGAGCGCTCAGTTCGGTTTTCCTGAGGTATTATTTAATTTGTTTCCCGGTATGGGAGCATATAGTCTGCTGTCGAGAAGAATAACCCAAAGACAGGCGGAAGATATGATCCTTAGCGGAAGGATGTATAGTGCAGATGAGCTTTTTGATATGGGGCTACTGGATAAGGTTGTTGAAGACGGTGCTGGTGTAGATGCCGTTTATGAGTATGTCAGGAAGATGATTAAAAAACACAACAGTTATCAGGCTGTGCTGAATAAGGTCAGAGGGGTTGTCAATCCACTGAGTTACAGGGAACTCGAGGATATTTGCAGTATCTGGGTGGATACTGCACTACAGATAACGAAGAGGGACCTGAGAATTGTGCAACGCATTGTTAACTCACAGAACAAACTCACAGGCAATGATGATAGCGAAAACAGCAATCAAATAATTGCATAGGTGTAACTCAGGTGTGAACAGGTATTTCGTTCCTGTATTTTGAATAATCCATAAGGTCGGTACGTACTTCATTCAGACTGGACTCAAGATTGTTGATAAACTCTTTTTGTGCATCATCCCGGTTTTTATCTCCATTCGCTTCATAACTGAGGCACAACTTGTAAATTCCTATTGCGCCAAAGTTGCTTGATGATCCCTTTATGTTGTGTAGTAGTTCTCCGAAGTGTTGTCTGTTTTTATTTTTCAGGGCGCTTCTGAGAGAGAGCAATTTTTTATCTGTATCAACAAGGAATTCATCGAATATTTCCATCAGGAAATTTTTGTCATCATTATCAAGCCCCTCGATTTCCTGCAGACGATTGATGTTCAGTGACCTGTATTTACCTTGGACATCCTGGACTTCAGAGTGTAGTGGTATAAGTGTAGATTTGGATATGTCCTGGTAAGCAGCTGAGGTTAATACGATTTCAATCGTATCAAGTAACGTTCTTGTGTCGATAGGCTTGGTTAGATAGGCATCAACGTTCAGGCTTTCGCATTCGCGGGCAGCTTCTGTGGTGGCATTGGCAGTCAACATGATGATTGGTGTTTTAGGGCCGTTACCCATGAATTTGTAAAGTTTTACTGCTTCAATACCACTCATGACAGGCATATGCATATCCATTAACACCAGGTCATACTTGCTGGTTTCAAGTGCGTCCAGAGCAAGCTCACCATTTTCAACAACATGCACCTTGTGCCCGGATTTTTCCAGGATCTTCATTATGACTTTCTGGTTTATTTTGTTATCTTCCGCTACCAGAATGTTGTACTGTCTTACTATTCTTCCACGATTCCCGTACAAGGAGGCTATATTCATAACGGCACTGTTATCGACAGCATCTGAATGGGCCGCATGGATAGCATTGAATAAAACAGATTTGTTGACTGGTCTGTGCAGTAATGTGTAGTACTCATTTGTCAGACGATCCTGGGACTCTTTATCCATTTCTCCATCATCGACAAGAATCAAGCGAAGATTATGTGTAGCACTCTCCTTGCGTAAAAGGCTGGCAAAAAGCTCTACTTTAATATCAAGGGTTGCTGCATCGATGATGGCACACTCGATATTTTTCTCTTTTCTGGTGGCATCTATCAATGCTGCAAATGCCTGAGGAGTATTGTTGGCACTGGTTATTTCGATACCCCATCCGGACATGGCATCTATTAATATTTTTCGAAGGGTGTCATCTGATGATACAACCAGTACCTTGCTACCATAAGGGGAGGCATAACCATTTTCGTATTTCTTCTCACGGGGCAGTTTCTCGACGCTAACGTCAAACCAGAATCTGCTGCCCTTTCCGACTTTGCTTTCTACCAGCAGTTCACCACCCATTAACTCGACAAGTTGTTTGGCTATGGCTGTGCCCAGACCGCTTCCACCGTATTGTCTCGTTGTGGATTCATCAGCCTGTACAAATACACCAAAAATATTTTTCAATGCATCATCGGAAATACCTATACCGGTATCGCTGACAGAGAATCTTATATTTGCCTGAGTGTCATCCTGATGGATGGTTGTTACCTTTATACTTACAGCACCTTCTTCGGTGAACTTGATGGCATTGCCAGCCAGGTTGATCAGGATTTGCCGTAGATGCAATGAATCTCCCTTGATCAGGAAGGGTGTATCTGAAGATATATGTACTTTAAGTTCTATATTTTTATTCAGGGCCTGGGGACGCAACATCATAACAGTACTGTTAATGACCTTGTGCAGATCAAACTCGATGTTCTCCAGCGATAGTTTCCCGGACTCTATTTTGGATATATCCAGTACATTCTCAATCAGTGAAACCAGGGTCTTTGCCGATGTCTGAATGGTATTGGCAAAGTCACGCTGTTCATGATTCAGTGGTGTATCACTCAGCAGATCGACCATACCGATGACACCATTCAACGGAGTCCTTATCTCATGGCTCATATTAGCCAGGAACTGGCTTTTGGCTTTATTGGCTCTCTGTGCTGATTGAGTCGCTTCATTGAGGCGTTTAATCAGGGTAGAGACATACAAAGGCAACCCCAGAAGTCCGATCAGGATACCGATGCTAACAGGTAGATTTTGTAGCCAATAGTCAGTTGAAATAAAAACAAACAGGAATCCCGTGACACTGAGTGCCGTGGCCAGATAGAGATAGCGAACACCATAGCGAAAACCGTTACCAAAGGAGACCCACAGATACACCACAAACAACGGGGCGCCACTGTCTTTAATCATATACATGCAATAGGTAGTGGCACCCAGGTCCAGCAGCATCCCCAGGATACGGCGTGCAGGAGATATTGATGGGTACTTAATTATCCCTAACAGGATCAGTAGCGCGATTGAGACGAAACTTATGGTGACAAACAGAACATTTTGTTCAGCAGGATCAATTGTTCCATCTGAAGAAAATGTAAAAAGAAAATAAGCCAGGACGGCGCTACCGATTACAATACGTAGTATTGCCTGTTCGTGCTCACTGTCCCCTCGATTTTTAAGCCGGCTGTATATACGAGATACAAAATCGCTACCGGTATGCTTGTCTTCAATAGTCGGCATGTCAGTGCTCTTACCTGGTGTGTGAATCAGAGCTACATTAGATAAATATAGGCGTTACCCAAGCTATTGCTATCGCCCAGTGATCTTCTCCACACATTTAAATATTATAATTTTATCAAGACGTTGTGCTAAAGAGTTCGAACAGGATCTTCAAACATATCACAACATATTAAATTGCTACAGGTCGATGTGTACGAGATCGGAATTATTAGTACACAAAAGTCATGTATTTGTATGCTGAGATTTTGAACCTGTCGATATATCAATATCTGTCCGGAATGTCTAGCCTGACGGCGGGGGCTAGTTACCTTCATAACGGCCAGGCGGGGGTGGAATCTTACCGTGGTATCGATCAGCTGCGTTGCTGGCAGATGAAAAACGTTTGCTTTCAGTCTTCCTCTTTGCCGAGGTAACGGTTGCGCTCTTCAAGACCCTGCAGATTGTCAAAGTGTAAGCCAATGACAGTACCGTCCTTATCAGGGGAGGGCTTGGCCCAGCGCAGTTCGGCCATGCCTGAAACTTCCATATCATGCAGACGAAATTCCACCTGGGTACCTTTCCTGGGGTTGATATCGGCTTCCAGCAGGATGAGTACGCCACCCAGGGACAGGTCGAGGGTGATGAATGGGAAATGGGTCCCGTCAATAATGAGTATCCCGGGGGATCGCAGTGGCAGACGCGTGGCATATCGATCTTTTTTACGTTTGAAGAACATAGTCATCCGGCCCTTAAAGTAACGCGGTTACTTATTATCCTAATGCAAAACTTGTTGTTTGTCTTTATTCGCCTGAGGTGCTCTGCCGGTTATTTTGAATGCCAGATATGTCTGAATCGTCAACTATAACTAGCTGTTTAACAAGGCTATTTTATGCGCCGTTTAAGGGTGCGTGGTGGTTGTCCGTTAATCCTGTATGAGTGAGGCAATATGAGGCTGTGGTCATGCCGGCTACATACCCCGAACCACAGGACGTTGCTATTCGTGTGCCCCTTAAGCTTGTCAAGGAAGGCTATTGCCGTGGATTTCGTCATGCGCTGGAGGGCGGGCAGATCAACAGGGTAGAGCAACTGAAATTATCGTTCCGCAAAGGATTCCGGGCAGGTAAATTATATTTGAAGGAATTGCAACGTACTCGCGGTGTCGTCAATTTCCCTCTCCAGGGCAAATTCAGATTCACCGTCTGAATGCCCTGACGGGACAGTTTGTTGTCATTTCACGGGTCAAAGACCTGGCCGGTGGTGCTGGTGTTGTCCCTGTTTGTTATTGAAACAGCCCTTTTATCGAGTCAGTCAACTTGCCGGCCCCATCCCTGATCTTGTCGGTAAAGTTTTTCCCGTCACCAAGCTGATCGCCAAAACTGAACCCCAGATTCCCAATGTCATCCCGGGTAGCGCTCATCAGGGTCTTTTCCACTTCGCCCATGACAATGATCGAGGCCTCGCTGACAGTCACGCCATTTTTATCTTTTCCCACATCTTTTAATACCAGTTTAGGCAGGTCACTTTTGATCTCTTTATTGAGTGCCGGTACCAGGATCCTCACCGAGCCGTCGGTGATCGTGAAGGTATGGATAATGAGTTTGATATCACTGCCTGGCTCCCCCTGGCTGTCAGCTTCATTCTTTGCGGATTGTCTGCCGAGGCGCTTGCCCGCATTGCGGATGCTCTTCATCAGTTTCTTTATATTCGAACCGCCTTCTTTTAATTCCAGGGTGATCTTCGGTTTGCTGATGGTGATGTCGTTAATGACGATGACATCCTCGGTGACCGAGTCAATATCCACGGCCATGTGAATTGATCCCAGCTCAAAGATACTGTCAGATTCGAAGCCTTTCGGGTTGCCAATGACGAGATTATTTAACTCGCCTTCACCAGAGAATATGGAAATGTTCGACGAGCCGAGACTGACCCTGGTTTCAGTCACCCGGGGCCCGGCTGTTTCAATCCCCTGCTTGATCAACTTGTTCAGATTTAGGCTGATATAAAGGATCGGAACAGCGATCAGTACAATAACAGCGACGCTGCCCCAGAGAATTATTTTTATCGGTTTACTCATAATCGTGACCCCACAGGCTGATGTTGCCAGTGTACTATATCAGTCAGGATTATATAGCCAGCCGATTCTCATCCCGTGCTGGCCATGGGGTGAATACTCAAGGTATGCTATCTGTAGTTGCCCCGTTATATTCCTGGGAATAGCGCACTGTGTTAACACGCATCTGGTCTGGGTTTTTCTTTATTGCGTTCATTGTCGCCATGTATCAATGGCTGGTGAACGATCAATCAGTCATCTTCAGCAGTATAATTCAATCGACGTTTGAGATGGCAAGGCTCAGTGTGGAGATTGCCATAGGCCTGATTGGGGTACTGGTACTGTGGCTGGGTTTTTTTCGCATTGCGGAGCAGGCCGGTTTGATCAATGTACTGGCCCGCCTGCTATCCCCGCTATTTCGCCGCCTGATGCCAGAGGTCCCCCGCGACCACCCGGCGCTGGGTTCGGTGACCATGAACATGGCGGCCAATTTGCTGGGGCTGGATAATGCGGCCACGCCGATGGGCCTGAAGGCCATGCAGGATTTACAGCAACTGAATCCTGCTAAAGATACCGCCACCAATGCGCAGATCCTGTTCCTGGTACTGAACACCTCATCAGTGACATTGCTTCCGGTGACCATCTTTTTATTCCGTGCCCAGCAGGGTGCGGCGGATCCGGCGGCGGTATTTATTCCTATTCTGCTGGCCACCAGTGCCTCCACCCTGGTCGGCTTGCTAAGCGTTGCCTGGATCCAGCGCCTGCGAATATTGGATGCTGTGGTGCTGGCCTATTTTGGCGGTTTCGCCGTGTTGACGGCTGTGTTGCTGTATTACCTCACCAGCCTGTCGTCTGTCCTGATGGCCGAACAGTCGGCGCTGCTCGGTAACCTGACGCTGTTTGCTGTGATTGCACTGTTTCTGCTGGTCGGTGTGAAAAAAGGCATCAATGTCTACGAAGCCTTTATTGACGGTGCCAAACAGGGGTTTGATGTGGCCGTAAAGATCATCCCCTACCTGGTGGCCATGCTGGTGGCGATCGGTGTGCTGCGTGCCAGCGGCGCACTGGATGGTTTATTGGTCGGCGTACAGTGGCTCTTTGCTGCCATGGGCATGAATACCGATTTTGTGCAGGCCCTGCCGACCGCCTTTATGAAACCGCTCAGTGGCAGTGGTGCCCGCGCGATGATGCTGGAGACCATGAACACCCATGGGGTGGATTCATTCCCGGCCCTGCTGGCGGCGACTATCCAGGGCAGTACCGAGACCACCTTTTATGTATTGACGGTGTATTTTGGCAGTGTCGGTATTCGTAATGTGCGTCATGCCATCACCTGTGGATTACTCGCTGATCTTGCCGGAGTGACCACGGCGATCCTGGCTGGTTACTGGTTTTTCCACTGATTCCATTCGTTTCCATGCGTTGTTAGCTGACTAATCTGTGATGCACACCACAGTGATGACCGGCAGGGCTGTCTATGGTTTGGGTAACAGTCGCAGGGGGTGAGACAGACAGGGAGAACCCGTTATGGAACGTTTAGCCTCTATTTTACTGGTTTCGTTATTACTGCCTGGCCATATACCGATATCATCTGCGGATAAAATCGCTGCGCCGATGAGTTCAAAGGTGATCTCAAAGAATACCCCAACGGTGATCCCAACAGACAAGGGGAGTGTCAGTCGGGCCCTGTTTACCACCATGGTGAAGCAGCGCGAACCACTGGATGAAGTCGTGGTACTGGAGGACGGCATACCACAGGTATATTTTTTTACCGAGCTGCGTCAGTTAAAGGGCAAGGTCATCGTGCATCGCTGGGAATATAACGGCAAGGTGGTCTCCGAAGTAGCATTTAAGGTGGGCGGCAATCGCTGGCGAGTATACTCAAAGAAATCGCTACGCCCTGATCAGCAGGGTAAATGGACCGTCGTGGTCGTGGATGATAAAGGTTGGCCTTACCGCGCCGCCATGTTTCAGTATGGTGAAGACACGCCCGCCTCGGAGCCGCCTGAGGTAATCCCACCAGCCAGGGTGAGTACTTCTATCCCTGAATAATCAGGGAATAGCCAGAAAATAAGGCCTTAGTGCATGGCAGGGCCGGGGGAAGGTAACTTTCTGATGCCAGGTTGACTGGCCCTGGTACTGCGCAAACTGGCGTTATTTCCGAGGTAATATTGGCCAAGACGATGCTCAAATTCCATTTGTGCCATGGCACGGACGCGTTTCTCCGCATTTCTCCTCGGATCGACGCCTGTTCCGGTTTGCCTGATATCCCTGATGACCAATCCCGCCAGCTTGCCTTGATCGACGATTGCAGCCGCGATGACATTGAGGTGAGACGGTTTCAAGTCAGCGTTGCCGAGATAGTACGTCGTGAAAGTGTAATAGGCGATGCTGGCCAGTGAAATAACCAGCATGAATCCGCCCGCAAAGGCATGGTATTCATTGAAGTGATCCGCCAGTCCACGGCGGATGTTTTCTGCCGCAGTTGCGCTGACACGCGGGGCATGCACAGTGGTCCTGCCGGTGACTGACGTGGTTGCCGGACCTTGAGAGGAAATAACATCCTTGTTAAGTGGCTTAACATCCCTGCTGACTTTATTATTATTTGCTGCTGCCCGCCTGATTATTGACGGCCTTTTTATTGTTTCCTGACCGCTTAACCTGGTCAATACATCCACTGGCAGGGTCACCTGCGCATGCGCTGGCAGGGCTTTTCCAGTATCACTTTCTCTGTTGTCATTATTGACAGTCTCCCAGGTCACTTTCGAGGCCGGCGAAAAACTGAAATCTTTTCGAGTAACCAAGCTCATGTTGAAATAGTGCCTTGCGAATGAACGATACACTCACAACATAGGTCTTATCCTCTTGATTTAACAGGAACTGTGTCACAAGTGGCGTGTTAACCGGCGCATAGTTCCGGAAAATAATTGCCTTGTTGCTATGATGGGGCTCACACACAGGACAGCTTAATGGGCCGATATCGAGAACCACAAAAGCCGGGCTCCAGGTATGTCACCCCGGAGGGCTACCGGGCGCTACAGGATGAACTCAGTGACCTGTGGAAGCGGCGTGCCGGGGTGACGCAGGCGCTGGGCGAGGCCGCGGCCGAAGGTGATCGTTCCGAGAATGCCGAGTACATCTATCGCAAGAAACAGCTGCGGGAAATGGACAGACGCATACGCTACCTGCAGAAGCGTCTCGATGAATTGCAGGTAGTGGCGCACCAGCCGGATGCGGATCGGATCTTTTTCGGTGCATGGGTGACCCTTGAAGCCCATCAGGGCGGGCAAGTGACCTACCGTATTGTTGGCCCGGATGAATTTGATGTCAGCAAGGGTTATATCAGCGTGGACGCGCCTGTGGCGCAGGGCCTGCTGAACAAATGCCTGGGTGATGAAGTAGTGGTCCAGCGACCTGACGGAGAAATCCGCTTTGTCGTGCTGGCAATCAGTTACACGGGACCGCCAGGGTAATAACGACACCCGCTGGGCTCACAAAATACTATTTCTTGTAATCCACTGGCGGCAGGTTGCCGCGACACACTGGTACCGGGGCCTGTCCAGGCAATAGTGGGTCATAGTGGGTCCGATAAAAGTGCGAACGCCTGTTCAAGCTCGGTGGACTTTGCAAATATGGACGTTTATTCTATCTGTATTCCCCTGATTCACAGGGCGATCACAGGTTGAGATTCAAATATGAAGATGATACTGCGCATTACCTCCGGGATTCTGGCTTCCCTGGCACTGCTGCTGGTGGGGCTGCGCCTGTATGCCATTTCGGCAGGGGATAAGCTGAATTCCGCGACAACCATGGACATTCTAAGCCTGATATTCCCCCTGTCTATCGCCCTGATGTTTGGCTATATGGCCTACAAGGGAGACATGCCGTTCATGGATAAACAAAAACCCCCCCCTCCTGACAATCCGCGACCGGGATCGCGCTGACCGATGGACACTAGTTCGGAGTGGGGCGCTGGGCTTGCCTTGATCGTACTGGGTGTCATGCTGATCCGGCTACGCCACGGCATCAGCCTGTATGTGATGACATGGTACCGAAAGATCGGCATCGATATCCCTGAAGACAAATACGCCAAACAATTCGTATTCATCGGCGTGATACTGATGGTGCTGGGTTTTCTGGCGGCAACCGGCCTCGTTCAGTACGGCTAGGGGCCTGTTTTTATTACTAGCTGATGGCTAAGCCACTGTTCATGAAACCAATTTAGGCTAGGGAATTAAATTCATCTCGGGCTCTTTAATAAAATAAATATTGATGCGGAGGAGCCCCAGCTTACGCATCATATTAATATATTATTAATTAATATTATTAATGTATTACTACTTAATCATGGTTGTTGACTTTACGCTCTAATTTGGTTCAATGTCATATCCATGAGTTAAGTAGGTAAAAGCAGGATCTATTTCACTCATCCATGTAAGTGGCGGTATTTCTAAAAACAATACTTCAGGACGCAACGTCCGGATCGGGTAAACATTGACGTGCAATACGGGGTGTTTATTTACAATAACCAAGCAAGATGGAGGAAACTATCGCAATGACTGAAGATACACGTAGCGCAGAGGAGTTATTGGAGGCATCCGCAGAGGAACTATTGGGAGAAGCTGAGCCCTGGGAAGCATGGGAAACTCAGTTGGTGACCTGGAGCATAGGGATCGCGATTGTTAGCGTGGTCATCCTGGGTTGGCTGATCAATACCTACATTCTTAAATGAAGGCCAGATCAGTCAGGCTTCAACTAACGACAGGGCAGTAATGCATGAAAGCAGATATCGAACTTAGCCTGGTGCATGACGGGGAATTCTGGATAGGTAGTAACAATTCCATGGAAGTGAAAGGGTCCACGATTTCCGAATTAGACGAGGAGCTGAAGCGCAGTTTACGTAAAACCGGAGACTATGCGTCGGGTGCCTGTGTCAATGTGTTTATGGGCTTCGATTTCGACACAATTCCAACCTGGCTAAGGCAATATCACACCCATTATTTCAACCGTACGATATCTGTACATTTATGAATATAACGGCAGCCACTTTACTTAAGAACCAAGCAAAATAAAGGGGAAAAAAACAATGTCAGCAGTGAATCGAAAATGGAGCGACGGGATGCTCGCCACCGAAGACTGGTGGGCAGTGTGGGTCGGTTTAATCTTATTTGCCGCCGGCTTGCTCAGTATCTGGGGCATCGACGCGGTAGGCTGGATGGCCAAAACCAAAACCTGGGAGTGGTCTAAATTCTGGGATGATCCTTCCTTCAACGTCTTCCTGAAGGCGTCACACGGCAAGGCAGGCAAGGCCTATGAAGGCTGGTCCGGTTTTGCGTCGTTGATGATGACCTTTGCGGTGTTTGGCGGCATAACCACCATCGGGGCTTACTTCCAGGGACTGAATGTCAAGAAGTACATGCTGGGCTTTACCTGTATCTTCTTCATCACCTTTGCCGCCTGGATGGCGGGTCACGAGGCCCATTTCAAGGCGGCCAAGACCAGCCAGTCCGTACTCCAGTCCGAGATCTACGGCAGTAACGTGTACTGCATGACCAAGGTCAACAAGTGCACCCGAAAGATAAACAAGGCCCTCAAAAAAATGGGCGTTGACGTTCTGGGCGGGGATGTTCCCACCAAGGAACAGGCAGCGGCGGCAGTGAAAAAGACCAAGAAGGCCATCCGTCTGTCCTGGGGCCTGCAACTGGGCGGCGGCTTCTCGTATATCCTGTCGTTATTAGTGGGGCTATTCATTGGTAACTTCATGAAACCCTTCGCCCGATTTATGATGGAGGCGGCCAAACCGGAGTGGTTTATCAAGACGGCCATCGTGTATCTGGGCGTCAAGCTGGGTCATATGAGTATTTCGTCGACAGCCAAGGTGGGAGGCGGTGGTGATCTGATGCTGGATCTGGCCCTGTCGGGCGCGGCGGCGGCCTTTGTCGCCTACCTGATCTTCTGGCCCATCGTCTACACGCTTGGCCGCAAGGCCTTCAACCTGCGGCGTGATGCCTCGGCGGTCCTTGCCTCGGGTATCTCCATCTGCGGGGTGTCGGCGGCCATCGCGACGGCGGGCGCCATCCGCGCCAGGCCCATCCTGCCCATTGCTGTGTCCATGCTCATCGTGGTATTCGCCATGGTTGAGCTGGTGGTATTGCCAGCCGCGTACACCGCGATAGCGCCGAATCAGCCGATTGTCAACGCCGCGGCCATGGGCATGACGGTGAAGACTGACGGCGCCGACGCCGCAGCAGGTGCCATTCTGGACGAGCTGATGGTGGCCAAGCACTACACCGATACCGGTGAACTCTGGGAAGAAGACTGGATCCTGGCCGGTGCTGTGTTGACCAAGATCTGGATCGATGTGTTCATCGGTGTGTGGGCCTTCGTGCTGGCGCTCATATGGGTGTACAAGGTGGAACGAAACCCGGGAGAGTCGCACGTAGCGGTATCGGAAATCTGGTTCCGTTTCCCCAAATTCGTCATCGGCTACTTCGTCGCCTGGCTGACCTACGTCGCGATCGTCATCTGGTTCCCGGAATCCGCGAAAGCGGCTGACTCGGGCGCCAAGGTCGTGCAGAGTCCCATGCGTAAGATGATGTTTATGCTGACCTTCGTGGCCATCGGTGTTATCACTGACTTCAGTAAACTGAAGGGCATGGGTCGGCTCGCGGCACTGTATGCGATTGCGCTGTTTGCCATTATCGCGCCGATTGCCTATATCGTCTCTTACATCTTCCATCGTGGCCTGGTGCCGCCGGTAGTAAGCGGCTAATGCTGGTGTGATTCAATAACAATAACGTGATTTATCCTTAGCAGGCCGTGATTTCTATCACGGCCTGTTTTTTTGGTAACCTTTAATATGTGCTAACATTGAGACCTTGCGTGCCACTGCAGAACCGATAGAGGAATAAGAGGGTGAAAATTATAAAGAGCGATATTGTCATAGGCGCCATTTTAATTGGTACCTGGGTGTATTATTTGGCCTATGAGGGCGCGACACGGTTTGATATAAATGAGGTTATCACGCTGCCATTGCTGGGGGCGGTCGAGTTCACCACCCTGGCGGTGCTCTATGCAGCGGGGCGCTATTACACGGCCAAGAAAGGCGTGCTCATCAAAGAGAAGATGGACAGCATAATGCAGAATCCCGAAGCCGGGGAAACACAGGACGACGCTGAGTCAGAGGAGAATAAATCCTGAAGAGGGGCCTCATGCGACACTAGTACGGTCGCTAGCGGCATCCTGCCTACGCGACACTAGTACGGTCGCTAGCGGCATCCTGCCTCACGCGACACTAGTACGTCCCTGTACGTCGTCCCTGTACGTCGTCCCTGTACCATTCCTGATAATAATCAAGAATTAAGCTCAACGGCAAAATTCTTCTCTGTGCCTGTGCGTTTAACCCCCTATCCCTGATCCTGCGTTTATAGCGATGAATCGTCATTAATCGTCATATACAGACACAGGAGAATAGCCATGAACAAGAGCATTATCTCTCTAGCAGTGGCAGCTGCGGTTGTGAGCACCTTCGGCCTGGCCAGTTGTGGTAGCAGGGATATGTCCGCAAAAGACACCGCTTCGAATTCGCCCCTCGTGAAGCCGCTAATAGAATCTGCGGTACCGGCGGGCAACACTGGACAACATGAATCTCGTGCAGGCACAGACTCAATTATCAAGCGGGAAGCACCAGCAAGAACAGATCAGGCCCATCAGGTGCATCCGGGTCGTCGCGATAATGCGTCAGAGGCGATTGCCGCATTACCGACACAGTCGCCCGCGATGGCAGGAAGTGCTCCGCCAGCATTATCCAAACAAAGGCGCTCTGTCTTCAGTGGTATTCGTGGTATGTCGCGGGCAGATCTCTTCTCCGGCGAGCTTCTGGCCAGTATTCCGCGGACAGCGGTTGCACCCATCGATCGCGAAAATTATGCGCATCAAGCAGATAACCCGATCAAGCTTGCCATTGAACATCCCGTGTCGACATTTTCCATTGACGTCGACACGGGCAGTTATTCAAATGTGCGGCGCATGCTGAATTCAGGTCGTTTACCAGTGCAGGATGCGCTACGTGTGGAAGAATTAGTCAATTATTTTGATTATGACTATCGTGGCGCCAGCTTTGATAAAGATCAGTCCATTGGCGATAACGTGCCATTTACCCTGATCACGGAGATGGGCCCGAGTCCCTGGAACCGCAATAGCCGATTGTTGCATATTGGCATCAAGGGTATTGATATCGATCGTACCCAGCTGCCAGCGGCAAACCTGGTGTTCCTGGTGGATATCTCCGGCTCGATGCGTTCTGCGGACAAGCTGGCCCTGCTGAAAAATTCCCTGAAAATGCTGACACGACAGTTACGTTCCCAGGATCGCATCACCTTGGTGGTATATGCCGGTGGCACCGGGGTGGTATTGCCACCCACACCAGGCGATCACAGGGCCGATATCATGGCGGCCCTGGATAGTCTCAGCGCCGCTGGACGGACCAATGGTGCGGCTGGTATCAAACTGGCCTATGCGATGGCCGAACAGGCCTTTATCCAGGGGGGCATTAATCGTGTGATGCTGGCCACGGATGGAGACTTTAATGTTGGCACGGTGAATTTCGAGGCACTGAAGGATCTGGTCGAGGAGAAGCGCCGCTCCGGCGTGTCACTGACCACACTGGGATTTGGCCGCGGTAATTACAACGACAAGCTGATAGAGCAGCTGGCCGACGCGGGGAATGGCAATTATGCCTATATTGATACCCTGAATGAGGCCCGTAAGGTACTGGTAGAGCAGCTGTCGTCCACCCTGAAGACCATCGCCAAAGACGTCAAGATCCAGATCGAGTTTAATCCTGATCTGGTCAGCGAATATCGACTCATCGGCTATGAGAACCGCATACTGCGTCGCGAAGACTTCAATAATGACAGGGTCGATGCGGGCGAGATTGGCGCTGGACACACCGTGACAGCCCTGTATGAGCTCACTCTGGTTGGTGACAGGGGCCGGTATATCGATTCACTGCGATATGGCCGTAAGACCGCTGGCCGGGATGCCGCCAGGGAGGCCGGTAAGGCCAACGAACTGGCCTTCCTGCGGTTACGCTACAAACAACCCGGGGGTGACAAAAGTCGCCTGATAGAGCATCCGTTGTATAAGCAACAAATTCACCAGACCCTGGCGGCCACCAGTGAGCGTTATCGTTTTGCCGCCAGCGTGGCCGGCTTTGCACAGCTCCTGAAAGGTGGCGAGTATATGCAAGGCTATAGCTGGCAACAGCTGCGCGAGCTGGCGCAGGCCTCCCGAGGCAAGGATCCGTCCGGCTATCGTAGTGAGTTTCTGTCGTTGCTGGGCCTGGCCGAGAGCCTCTCCAGCCAGGCATCAAGGTCAATGGAAACCCGCGCCATCGCCGCCGCGATCAGCAAGGAATGATCATCATCACAGGGTCCATGCCCGCAGACAGGGGATCGGGTATAGTGTTGCTACTACGGCAACCACAGATACAACAGTGCCTGTATACGAAACGCTAGCAGATGAAGATCTGATGAAGATGTACAGCACTGGTGATGCCGGTGCCTTTGACGCGTTGTATGAAAGGCATCGGGGGGCACTGTACCGATTTATGCTCAGGCAGACAGGGGTGGCGGCAGTGGCAGAGGAACTCTATCAGGATGTCTGGACCGGTATCATCCGCCGGCGTGAAACTTACACCCCGACTGCCAGGTTCACCACCTATCTGTTTCAGGTGGCCAGGAACCGGCTCACGGATCATTACCGTAAAGACAAGGGCCGCAGTCTGCAGATGCAGGGCTATGACGATGATGAGCATGCGGCCGCATCCAGCCAACAGCCAGATCAGCAGGCCGAGGTACAGGACCAGTACCAGCGGCTTTTGTGTTATCTGAAGACCTTGCCGGAGGAGCAGCGTGAGGCCTTTTTGTTGCGCCATGATGGTGGCCTGAGTATTGACGAAATTGCCGGGGCGACCGGGGTTAATCATGAAACTGCCAAGAGTCGTCTGCGCTATGCGATGAATAAATTACGTACGGCGATGGACAGAGATGAGCAATGACAGCGGATAAGGACAGACTGAGCAATGACGATATCAGCACCCTGTATCAACGGGGCAGTGATGAGCTGCCGCCTGCTCATCTGGACGATGCCATTCGTGCTGCCGCACGGCGTGAAGTCTGCTCCACTGCAAAATCACTGTCACCGTTTGCGGGCAACTGGAAAGTACCATTGTCCCTGGCTGCGCTACTGGTGATCTCTTCTTCCCTGGTGATACTGATAGAGACCCAGCAGCAGGGGATCACCACCGGGGAAGACATTGTCCTGGATAACAACAGGAGCATTAATGAGGACAGGGTGGTCCCAGGCAAGCCGCGTGCCGCAGATCCACTACCGGCTGAGACCAGACAGGACAGCCAGGAACGTGAAGGCGCGTCCCGCCAGCAATTCACGGAGGGTGCCCGGCCAGCAGTACCGGCCAGTAAGCCCGTGGCAAAAATGAAGCGTCGCGAAGACGTAGATAGAGGTTCGCTTGACCTGACCGGCATCCGGGGATTGACTGCTGCGGACACCGCCGCTGAGCCAGGTGCTGACCGGGCTGATACGTTGGTACGGAGCCGGCCAACTACCGATAGTTCTGTCAGCATCGATAAAGACACGGTAATGAATTTTGCATCAACACCGCCAGCAATACCTGCCAGCGCATCACAGGATGCTGTTGCCGATGTGGAGCAGTATGCCTTTGACACCCCGGAACAATGGCTAAAGGCCATTGATGAGCTACTAAAACAGAAAAATACCCGTCAGGCCAAAAACAGCCTTGAGGCCTTCACCAGGAAATACCCGCAGTACCAGCTAACGGCAAGGTATCGCCGTATCCTCGCCAGCCAGTGAGCCGCCTTTCCCCCGGGGCATATCACGGTGAAATTGGCAGGAACAGGCTAAACTAAACGAATACTGTCGTATCTGGTAATACAATCTTGTCTGATAAACATAATAGCCACGAAAGGAAACCGCTATGAGAATTGCGTTAATTGGTTTGGGGAAGATGGGTGGCAATATGGCCCGACGTCTGAGACGCGGGGGAATCGAGGTAGTGGGTTATAACCGTTCCCCGGAGATCATACAGACGCTTGCCAGCGAGGAAGGCCTGCTGCCAGCGGAAAGTCTGGCCAACGCGGTAGAACAACTCGATAGCTCCGCTGATGCCCCAAGGGTCGTCTGGCTGATGTTACCCAGTGGTGACCCGACCGAGGCCAGTTTGCAGGAACTAATACCGATGTTGTCCGTCGGAGACCTGGTGGTTGATGGCGGTAATGCCAATTACCACGAGAGCCAGCGGCGCGGCAAGCTACTGGCCAGTCATGATATCGGCTTCATCGATGCCGGCACTTCTGGTGGTGTGTGGGGGCTGGAGAATGGCTATTGCATGATGGTGGGTGGGGCAGACAAAGATATAAAAATACTCGAACCGGTCCTCAAGGTACTGGCCCCGGCCGAGGATCGCGGCTGGGCACATGTTGGTCCTGTCGGTGCCGGTCATTTCACCAAGATGATCCATAATGGCATTGAATACGGCATGATGCAGGCGATGGCCGAAGGTCTCGCCCTGTTAAAAGGCAAGCAGGAATTTAACCTGGATCTTGCAAAGGTCACTGAATTGTGGCGACACAGCTCCGTGGTGCGCAGCTGGCTGCTGGACCTGACGGCTGATTTTCTCGACGCCGATCAGGACCTGGATGCGATTGGTGCCTACGTGGCCGATTCAGGGGAAGGGCGCTGGACAGTGGATGAGGCCACCGCCCAGGGGGTACCTGCCCCGGTACTGGCACTGGCGCTGCACATGCGTTTTGCCAGTCAGCAGGACAACAGTTATGCCAATCGACTGCTGTCGATGATGCGTAATGCCTTTGGCGGTCACCTGGTACAAAAAACAGGAAACTAGCCTATGTATGATCCATGTACCTATGTCATCTTTGGTGCCACTGGTAACCTTGCCAAGATGAAATTGTTGCCAGCACTGTATCATCTGGAACAGGCAGACAGTCTTCCCGAGGGAATGACCATCCTGGGTTTTGGCCGACGGGACTGGACCGATGAGCAGTGGCGCGGCTACGTGACCGAGTTACTACAAGGCCGTACCAGGGATGACATTGACCCAAAAGTGCTGGGCCGGTTACTGAAACGTCTGTATTTTCAAAAAGGCGATCTGAATGAGCCTGATTCGTACCAGAATCTGCAGCAGACACTGAGCAATGATAAACAGTTATCGACCAACAAGATCTTTTATCTTGCCGTGGCGCCTTCCGAGTACTCCAGTATCAGCAAGAACCTTGCCGCCGTCGGGCTGAATGATGAGGCGCATGGATGGTGCCGGCTGGTCATCGAAAAACCGTTTGGTTATGACAGTGAAAGTGCCGAGGCACTGGAAGAATGTCTGCACCGGCACTTTGATGAGAAACAGATATTTCGCATTGACCATTATCTTGGCAAGGGCATGGTGCAAAATGTACTGGTGTTCCGATTCGCCAACCTGATGATGGAACCGTTGTGGAACCGAAACTATATCGATCATGTGCAGATCACCCATTCCGAGGCCCTCGGTATTGGCGGACGTGCCCGGTATTATGATGATACCGGTGCCTTGCGAGACATGCTACAGAGCCACCTTCTGCAGTTACTGACCCTGGTGGCGATGGAGCCGCCGCCGAACCTGGAAGCAGAGTCCCTGCGGGATGAGAAGGTCAAGGTACTCAAGTCGATTCGAACAATTCCGAAAAGCGCAGTCCACGCACATGCCTTTCGTGCGCAGTATGGCCGCGGCATGATGAGCAATGAACAGGTACCCGGCTACCTTGAAGAAGCCGGTATTCCCTCGCAGAGCACCACTGAAACTTATGCGGCGCTGAAGTTATATATCGATAACTGGCGCTGGCGTAACGTTCCATTCTATCTGCGTACTGGCAAGCGCATGAAAAAGAACAGCTCGGTGATAAGTATTCGCTTCAAACATCCGCCACAACAGCTTTTTCAGCAGACGCAGATTGACAAGCTGTGCCCCAACTGGATTTTACTGGGCATACAGCCACAGGAATGCCTGCGTTTGGAGATCCAGACCAAGCAACCAGGTCTTGAAATGCTGGCCCATACGACGCAACTGGATGCCGGTTACTGCAACATGGCAGATAACCAGCTGGATGCCTATGAAGGGCTGCTGATGGATGTGGTCGAGAATGATCACTCACTGTTTCTACGTTACGATGAAGTCCGCTGGGCCTGGAGGGTGATGGATCCCATTCTGAAGGTCTGGGCCACGGAGCGTGATTATATCCATACCTATGAGGCCGGTAGCTGGGGACCGAAAGAAGACTACCGCCTGTTTGACCGCGAAGATCATTATTGGCGAACCACACTGGAAGATGTGGGCGAGTTGGGCGGGAGTGGCCGACCGGAACGATATAGATAGCAGAACTTTTTCTGGCTTCTGCACCAGTCGTCATGTTTAATCCTGCTTTTCACCCTGTGCTATAGTCATTTCATGTCATATCAGGGACACAGGGGATGACAGATCAGCAGTCTCATGTGCTGGTCATTGAGGACGAGCCAAAGGTTGCACGGTCCCTGGAGCAGGGCCTGCGGGAAGCGGGTTACAGTGTCGATCTCGCCACAAGCGGCGAACAGGGCCTGCTCAGGTATTTTGAACATAGCCCGGATATCATCGTACTGGACCTGAATCTCCCTGGTCGTGATGGTATTGAAATTCTTGGTACTTTCCGCGAACACAATTCCAGTTTCCCGGTGATCATTCTGTCAGCCCGGGACACAGTCGAAGATCGTGTACAGGGACTGGACACTGGTGCCGACGATTACCTGGTCAAACCCTTCGCATTTGCCGAATTGCTGGCACGCATACGGGTATTGTTACGCCGCGAGCAGTCCAGACAGGAGGCATTTGTCGTTGCTGACCTCGAACTCGATTCAGGTTTACGTAAGGCGAGCCGTAGCGGTAAACGCCTCAATCTCACGCCGAAGGAATACGGGATCCTGGAATTACTATTAAGGAACGTCAACCAGCCAGTATCACGACAAACCCTGGCAAGGGACATCTGGCAGGTTCAGCGGGCGACGCCACTGGATAACGTGATTGATGTGCATGTGATGCGTCTGCGCAAGAAGGTAGATAGTGATTTTGAGAAAAAACTTATTCATACCATCCGTGGTATTGGTTTTATGTTGAGTGCCAGTCCCGAGGAGTTTGAGTGAGCAGTCTGCACCTTCGCACCAAGATTGTTTTGCTCTCGGCGCTGGTGATGACAGTCGTTGTGATAATTCTCGACATCACACTGGTGACCCTGTATAGCGTGAACCTGAGGTCACTGCTGGATGAACAGCTACAGCAGGATGCACAACAAACCCGTCGCAGTCTGTCATTTAACGACAAGGGTGAACTGGACAGATTTCAGCAGCCGGACACCAGCAGCTCCAGTTACACACAGAATATACGTGCCCGCTACCTGGTTCGTGCAGCGGATGGGCGTCCGTTACGGCGGGCATTCAATATGATTGCCATCGAACTCCCACTTGAAAAGAACTGGCTAAAGATCCGGCAGAATGTGACACAAGATATCCATTTTGCCGGCCTGGATTACCGAATGCTGTTAATATATTTACCTGCGGACAGTCATCCTGGAAGGAATGACCTGCTGATGCAGGTGGTACGCCCATTGGCGCCATTGCAACAGGACGTTGAGGACCTTGTGACCTTGTTGTTGTGGTTATCACCATTACCGCTGATTCTCCTGGTGATTGGCAGCGCCTGGGCGACCGGGATCAGCCTCAGACCGATGAACGGCTTAATTAATACGGTTAAGGGCATCAACGCAAAAGAACTTGATATCCGTGTGCCGGTGACACAACGTGATGAAGTCGGCAAGCTGGCGGAAACATTTAACAATTTACTCGATCGCCTGGAGAAGGCATTCCAGTCACTGCGACAGTTTTCGGCAGATGCATCGCATGAACTACGCACACCCCTGACCAGTATTCGTACCCAGGCCGAGGTCGCCCTGCATCAGTCGCGTACTGAAGATGATTATCGGGACGTTATAGGTAGCCTGCTGGAAGATGTTACTCGAATGGAACATCTTATCGATTCATTATTGCAACTGGCACGAGGTGATGCCGGTCTTATCCAGACCAGGTTTGAGCAGGTAAACTTTTCTCAACTGGTCGAGCAGTGGTGCGATCACCTTGTTGCCCTTGCGGAAGAACAGAATATTTCTATGCAACTGGATATTGAACCCAATGTGATGATTCCTGGAGATACGACGTTACTGGAGCGCATGGTCATAAACCTTATAGATAATGCCATCCAGTATACACCCGATGGTGGTAGCGTAAGGATTTCGCTGCTGTGCCCCTTCGACAAGATTGCATTTAGTGTCTGCGACACTGGTCCGGGTATTCCTGAGGGTGATCGTCAGCGGATCTTTAATCGTTTTACCCGACTACAGGCCACAAGGCACCAGACCACCGGGGCAGGACTGGGACTGGCCATTACCAGGTGGGTAGCGGATCTACACGGAGGGGTTGTAGACGTATCAGACGGTGAGGATGGGGGGGCGTGTTTCAGGGTCATCTTTGGCAACTGATAGTGCCCCCAGAAGACCGACCCTGGTGTTCATGATCAGGTATACCGGTATAGATTCGAGCAAATCAGTCATCGGCTGTTTTTCAAGAAATGCCTGCATAAAGCCCCTGTTCTTAATGGCCATCGCTATCTTTGGGGCGATCCCACCAGCAATATAAAGTCCACCACGGGCCATCGAGATGAGTGCAAGGTTCGCAGCCTGCGCACCGTAAATCGCAATGAACAGATCCAGGGACATTTGTGCCAGCGGATCATGCTTTTGAATGGCAAACCGGGAGATGACGGCCGAAGGATCATCGTGTTGCATGGCTTTCGCCAGCTCGCCTGATTCAGCCAGTTCACCTTTATCTCTTACAAACTGATATATGTGCAACAGGCCCTCTCCTGAAAGTACATCTTCATAACTGACACGAGGTTGCTGTTCCAGCAGGTGGTTTAATAGCTCGATTTCCATGCTGTTTCGGGGCGCAAAATCGGCATGCCCACCTTCAGAGGCAATGGCTTGATAGCGATCATGACACCAAACCATCATGCCCTGGCCGAGCCCGGTTCCTGCCCCCAGAATTGCCCGGTTAGCTCGCGGCTCGGGGTTGCCCGATTGCAATTCCAGTAGTTCATTTCTGGCCAGGCCATCGATCCCGTAAGCTATCGCCTGGAAGTCATTTATCAATTTGACTTTTTCAATGCGAAAGGACTTTTGCAGTTCTTCGGCATTGAGTCGCCAGAGAAGATTGGTGACCCTGGCGCGATTGTTAGTTACTGGTCCGGCGATGGCGAAGCATGCTGATGTCGGTGTCTGTCCGGTCTCATTGGCAGACAAAAAGTGTTGCACCATTGATACCAGACCTTCCTGCTTCTGGCTCTGGCAGGTTTGTTCCCTGATAATAACAAGCTCGTTTGCCTGTTGTCTGGCAAGCACCAGCCGGCTGTGTGTTCCGCCAATATCACCTGCAAGCAAGATCACGTGGATCCCTCTTGCATCAGTCTGCTGACGGCCTTTTTATCAAGGTACCAGCTTATGCCATCCCTTGGGTGTACCCATTGTACCGGGTATGGCACTTCCCTGGACGTATCCATGAAAACATCATACACGATATCTGCCTTACCTTTTCCACTGACCAGTATCATGGCGTGTGTAGCGGCATTGATCATTGGCAGTGTCAGGCTAATGCGCCAGGTGTCCATCCTGACAACATAAACAGCACAGACACAGCGGTCCCTGACCTTTAGGATATCAGTATCCGGAAACAGTGATGCAGTGTGTCCATCAGTGCCGAGTCCGAGAAGTACCAGATCAAATACAGGCATCCAGCTGCCATTGGGCAGTTTTGACCTTAGCAGTGCATCGTATTTATCGGCCTCTGCCAGCAAGTGATTTGGATCAGTTATCATCGGGTAGATCTGATCCTGGGGTATCGGCACATGATCCAGTAAGGATTCCCTGGCCATACGATAATTACTATCAGGGTGATCCAGTGCCACGGCGCGTTCATCACCCCAGTAGATATGGAGATTTTTCCACGGGATGTCATTACGGAATTTATCGTTGCAAAGCGTGTTGTGCAGGTGACGTGGGGTTGTGCCGCCTGACAGTGCCACGTGGAATGCACCATGATCGTTTACGGCGATTGTTGCCATATCGGCGAAATCGGCCGCAGCCGACTGGCACAAGTCCCCCATGTCATGGAATACTTTTAGTTGTGAATTATCCGTAGATTTTGTTGCCATTATTTATTCAGTGTCGTATCTGCAGGGGCTGGTTACCTAATATTAAAAGTAGCCACAGATAAATAGTCTGTCATCCCAATCGGGGTGGTATTAACAGGCGCGTCAGTCAGATGATCACTCAGGCGGCAGGTGGTTTCGTATGACGATAAGTGGCATCACTATAATGCAACGTCCAGGGTTTCATTATTGTCACCTTGCTCTTCAGGAATACATATCTCTTTCAAGAAGTTATAGTATTCAAGACCATCCAGTACCCCCCAGGCATTGGTACCATGAACAAAGTGCACACGAGGTTTGCCCCGCAGTTTGATCAACTCTCTGGAATGATTTCCGACGACCACACCAAGGGTATCACCCAGCAGCATTTCTTCGTCATTCCCCGAATCCCCGACGACCAGAAAACGTTCCAGCGGCAGGCCCCACTTTAATGCAATAAAACGTATTGCCAGGCCTTTTGAAACCCTGATGGGTAACAGGTCCAGATACCGCTGGTGTGAATAAATCAGGTTGGCATGCAGGTCAAGGTTGCGTAAGTGTCGCTGAATGTCCCGAACCTTTGGCATTTTATCAGGCTCGACGTTGTAGCTGATCTTGAATGTGCGTTGCCTGGATTTTGGCTGCAGGCGGACGCCGTCTATACCCAGCATGGCGATATGCAGCTTCTCCGGTTCCCAGCGATAATTGACGTGCCCCTGCCAGGTGTGGTCTTGTTCGAGTTTTTTACCGTTATGTCCGTAATAGATTTCACTGCCCATGGATGTGATCAACAAATCAGGTGTAGGCAGGTTCCACTCGCGTAATACCTTGATCGCGTCTTCCACTCGCCGTGCCGTCGCAACCCCAAACGCAGCATGTTGGCCGGCACTGGACAGACGATTCATCAAGGCCCGCAGTCCAGGCTCATCACCAATCAGTGTGCCATCAATGGCTGTGATGAGAATGCGGTCCACGGTAGGCAGCTGGTTCCGGCCGGGTAGCCGTCGCTTGTTGCGTTTGTTGAGTATCTTGCGGATACTGCGAATATAGGTTTCGGCATGCCCTGGCCATGAAAAATAGCGGCAAGCACCGCGCACACCGGAATTTGCCCAAAGTCGCCAACGTTTCTTGTCTGTAATGGCCTGTAGCAGTTTCACACCGAGTGCCGTGGCATTGGCAGGGTCAATCAATTCGCCATTTTTACAATAACCAATGATATCTTTCGGTCCGCCATCTTCAGTGGCAATAATGGGCAAGCCGCTTGCCGCCGCTTCAATCAGGGTGAGACCAAAGGGCTCGGTCAGTGCCGGATTGACCAGGACTCCTTTGGTCCTGGCTGCCAGGCGATAAAAATAGGGTACATCTTTTGCGCTATGGTGTTTGGGGTAGGCTATTTTCCCATACAGGTCATACTTGTCTATCAGTAACAGCAACTGGGTCATCACATCCTTTGGCCCACGCTCCATAGTATCGATTTCATCACGATTGCCAACGATGATAACCAGGTTTGCCAGTTCCTGTAGTTCTGCTGATTCACCATAGGCGCGGATCAGCGTGCTGATATTCTTTCGTTCATCTGGACGCGACAATGCCAGTATCATGGGCTTGTCAGGTTTGTGCAGGAAGCGTCGTAGTTCTTTCTGTATTGCCGGTTTGGGGTCGCCGCGTCTTGGCGGACGGAAACGACTGAGGTCGACACCGGGGGGAATAACCACCATCCGTTTCGGCTGATAGTTATCATACAATTGATATTGTTCCTCGATTTCCTGCCCGGTGCTGGCAATCACCATGGCGGCCGAATCCAGCGAGATCTCTTCAGCTTCAATGCGAGTACTGAGGTTGTACTGGCTCTCAATTCGCTTCTCATTGGTGCCTTTCTCAATCAAACGCTGGAGCTTCACCCGACCCAGTGAGTGGCCGGTGTATACCATTGGTACCCCCAACAGGCCGGCCAGTCTGGCGGACACCAGGCCGGCATCAGCATAGTGACCATGAACAATATCAGGGATCCGGCCAACGCTACGCATGTGATGCAGGGCCCGGTCGATGAATTGATCAAGATGTGGCCATAGCACTTCCTTGCGCAGGTAGCGTCTTGGCCCACAGTCCAGCCGGATCAGGTTGGCACCATCAGCCAGCTTTTCTTCTGGCACAGCATAGTCAGGACCTACCTTAGGGTCATCAATGCGGCGGGTCAGGACATCCACACGATCCACGTCAGGGTGTTTTGCCAGGGCACGGGCAAGATCGATGACATACTGGATCTGGCCACCGGTATCGGCATCACGACCCAGTTCAAGATTGTTGCCACGGATGAGACCATGGATGCTTATCAGCACAATGTAGAGTTTTTCTGCTGGTTTCATAATCCCCATTCGCTCATGAACATTTCATAAAATGCTGCGTCAGCAGAGGTGGCACCTCGTTGTTCACATATAGAGGCGGCAAAGTCTGCTGCCCTGGCCAGCGTTGTTGCTGTGTCCCACTGGTTGATCTGGCCCAGTATATAGACTGCGCTAAAGGCATCACCGGCACCCACGCTATCGATAAATTCAGTGACATCGACGGGCGGGACATCAAATACACCCTCATGCGTGACGGCAAAGGCACCGTCAGAGCCCAGCGTCACGATAACATTTTCGATCTGATATTCTTTTCTTAACTGGCTGGCGACGGACATACATTCATGACGATCCAGGTCATCGTAACGGGACAGCTCGGTCAGTTCATGATCATTAATTTTTAACCAGCTTGCACCGGCTAACAGCCTCGCAAGTTGATCGTAGTTCCAGTGCGGGGGCCGCAGGTTAATGTCAATAAAAACCGGGATTTCATTGCATTCAAGCAAGGTATGCAGGGTGTTACGGGAAGGCGCAGAGCGTGTCGCCAGTGTACCGTGATACAGTATACTACAGGCGGTGGTGTCCAGCAGCGACTGACTCTGATGAGCATCGATGTAGTCATAGGCGACATCCATAACAATGTCGAAATGGGGCTGGTCATCGTCGAAGCTGACCGTTACGGTACCGGTAGAGTGTTTATCATCAATTTGCACCCCGCGGGTCTGCATGCCCCAGTCATGCATGGTGGCCAGGATATTTTCCCCCAGAGTATCTTCCCCAACCCGGCTGATTAGCAGGGGCGGGACACCAAGACCCTGCAGGTGCCAGGCAACATTGAATGGGGCACCGCCCAGTATGGTGCTGCCATCTTCAAATTCGTCGAACAGTACTTCGCCAAATACGACTGGTGATAATACGTCCATGCATGGGGTTCCTGATTAGGGTCGATGGTATTATGTTTGTACTCGCTTGACGGAGTATTAGTATCACCTATAAATAGTAGACGGTAGAACAATGGGGGGCAACGCTTCATGGTGTCCATACTTCATGGTGTTATGATGGGAATCCGGGATAATATGACAGATATGGGCTTGCATCTGTTTTATGGAGCAAACAATGAAAAAAACAAAAATTAATGCGGCATACAAACTCCTTGAGAATTCCATACTCATGTTCGAAGGCAGGCCTGTCGGCACCATTGCGGCAATGGGGGGGGAAGACAGCCTTGCCGCCAAGAACTATAACGACTGTTTCATACGTGATTTTGTCCCCTGTGCACTGGTCTTTCTGGCAGACGGGCGATCCGATATCGTCCGCAATTTTCTAGAAACAGTACTTCAATTAAGAACTTCTGAAATTATTGTTTCAGGACATGAGGTCCAGCCAGGCGTCATGCCAGCAAGTTTTCGTGTCAGGAAAGAGGGGGGCAAGGAGATCCTGCAGGCAGATTTTGGTGAGCGCGCTATCGGTCGGGTGGCACCAGTGGATTCCATGATGTGGTGGATAATCCTGTTGCATGTCTATGTGCAACATACGGGTGATATGGAAATGGCGAAACGTCCGGAATTCCAGCGCGCATTACAGCAAATTCTGCACCTGTGTCTGAAAGATAATTTTGAGGTGAGCCCGGCATTACTGGTGCCTGATGCGTGCTGCATGATCGATCGTCGTATGGGGATCTACGGGCATCCGTTGGAAATCCAGGCATTGTTTTATGGAATCTTAAGGATTTTTCACACCATACTTGATGAGCCAGCAGTCGAGAAACGCAGGCGCGCTGCTGAAAAAAAGGAGTCTTTGATTCAGACGGCCGAGACCCGTGAGCATGCACTGAAAAACTATGTGCGGATCTTTTATTGGCTGGATATGACCCGTCTGAACGAGATCCACCGGTATCCTACCGAGGAACTGGGCAGCAAAAGCACCAATGTATTGAATGTTTACCCGGAATCAATTCCCGACTGGGTACTCGGCTGGCTGCCAGATGAAGGCGGTTACCTTGTAGGCAACGTCGGTGCTGGCCGAATGGATTTCCGATACTTTGCCCTTGGTAACCTGTTATCCATCCTGTTTGAGCTGACCACCAATACGCAGGCAGAGCGCATCATGCGTCTCTATGATGCACGCTGGGATGACCTGGTGGGTTCGATGCCAGTCAAGATAACATTCCCCACGATGGACGGTATTGAATGGGAGATCCGTACCGGCTGTGACCCGAAAAATGTGTCCTGGTCATACCAAAATGGCGGTAACTGGCCGGCACTGTTATGGATCTTTGTGGCTGCCGCACTCAAGACGGGCCGTGGTGATCTGGCTGAGCGCGCCTATCAATGTGCTTACGAACGGCTCTGTACGGACACGTGGCCGGAGTACTACGATGGTCGGGATGGTCGTCTGATCGGGCGACGTTCTAATGTTAACCAGACCTGGACAGCGGCTTCATTGATCCTCTCCCACAAGCTTCTCGAAGACCCGGATCTGCTGTCACTGCTGCCCGGCTAGTCACTTTGACTGTGTTAGGCCTGTGCCAAAATTACGCAGCAATACCTTACAAACAATACATTAAAGCAATCAGCCCCTGTGGTCGATATACAGGGTAGTGTGTATCTCATGTGGGTTCTCGAATATTAATCAATGGGTTACATACACTCACCCATGACGGCATCCAAAACGTGACGCTGGCATGGTTGTCTGCGAACTATCGATGTAAAGGGTCCGGCGTTGCCAAGTACACGACTTATCAAAATATATGCCTTTTCCAGCCTGTTAGTGCTGGTGTTTACTGCCCTGGTACTGGCATGGGCCTATCGGCAGATAGCCACGGATTCTCTGGTTAACCGGGAGATTCAGGCCAATCAGACCCTGACTTCCATGTTGGCAAATTTTGTCGGCGTGGGTTTTGCGGATTACCTTCAGACAAGCAAGCTCCAGTCTGCAGAGCAGCTTCGTCAACACCAGAAGTTCAGGTCTCTGCAAACTGGACTGGATGCACTTACTCTCGGCCTGGATATCCCGGCAGTAACAATTATTAACGCCGAAGGCAGGATAGTCTATGCCAGGGACGTCCTGATGATTGGGCAAGTCGCAACGGGAGCACAGGGAATCAACCGGGCTCTCGATGGCAAAATCATTACCAGTATGGACATGCAGGATGGATCGTTTGCTGGTGGCCAGTATCCTCAGGGTCATTCCATCTCATCATCTTTACCGATACGGAGTTCTTCCGGTGAGATGATTGGTACCATAAGCATCATACGAAACCTTCATGGGTTGGTAAAAAACGTAACCAGCAATAGCTATGTCATTTTTTCGGTTGTCGCCATGGTATTTGCGGTGCTGTATGTATTCCTGATTGCCATCGTGCATGGTGCCTCCAGGCACGTTGATCAGGAAACCGCGAGGGAACATCAAAAGAAGGACGAAGAGATCCGTCAGTTGGCTTTTTATGACTCATTAACCGGGCTTCCCAACCAGACCAAATTCAGGGACGTCCTGGATTTGTGCACCAAACGTGCCAAACGCTATGAAAGTATATTAGGCGTGATGATCATAGGCATAGACAAATTCAAATCAATTAATGAGAAATATGGTCATGAAGCCGGAGATGAGGCCCTTATCCAGATTGCCCGGCGACTGAGCCTGACCATAAGAGAGGTCGATGTCGCCTGTCGTTTCAGCGGTGATGAATTTATTGTGGTACTGGAAGATTTATCAGCGCCTGCCGAAGCCAGGCTTATTTCAGAACGAGTCAAGGAATGTTTGTCCAGTCCACTTGAGGTTGCAGGTCACAAGATCCATGTCACTACCTGTGCCGGTATTGCCATTTATCCGCATGACACCCAGAACACAGGGCGACTGGTCACCAATGCCATGTCGGCCATGGACCGGGCCAAACAGCTGGGCCAAAATTCCTTTGCCTATTATACGGATGAAATGAACAAACGAAACAACTCCAGGATTGAAATGGAGTCCAGTCTGGACAGGGCGATTGAGAAAAACGAGTTTATCGCCTATTACCAGCCGAAGGTTAGTGCCATTGATCAGAGAATCGTTGGCATGGAAGCCCTGATACGCTGGCAGCATCCCGAAAAGGGGCTGGTGCCACCGATAGAGTTTATTGATTTACTTGAGGAAACCGGACAGATCATCGAGGTGGGTGAATGGATGATCGGTGAGGCCGTCAGGCAATGCAAGTCATGGCATGATGCGGGTTATCCTGAATTACGTGTATCTATCAATCTTTCACCAAAACAGTTCCACTCGGTCAGTTTACTCCCATGCGTGGAAAAGACGCTGATCGAAAATAATATAGAAGCAAAATACGTTGAGCTGGAAATAACCGAGGGCGTGCTGGCTGAGGATCCGGAAAAAGCCGTTGCCATGCTGAATGAATTAAAGGGCCTGGGGACTTCGTTGTCCGTGGATGATTTTGGTACGGGCTATTCATCGCTAAGCTATCTTACTGATTTTCCTATTGATTACCTAAAGATCGACCGATCATTTATTCGTGACATGATGAATAACCGGCGCCACGCCTCCATTACTACTGCCATCATTGCCATCGCGAAGACCCTGCGTCTCGGGATTATTGCTGAAGGTGTGGAAGATGAGGACCAGTTCAGGTATCTCGCTTCTATGGGGTGTGATGAGATACAGGGTTTCTATTTCAGTAAGCCAGTTACCCCGGTCGCATTCACAGAACTTCTTAAACAGATGAACCCCAAACAGGCCGGCAACGCCAGCACCGCATAGGTTTTCTGCCGCAGGCCATTATCAGGGTAATTGACAAACACTGGGATATGTATAGGCTGGCTGCCAGTGATGGGTTCATCAGGCCAGCAACATGGCCGGCCCAGTCCGGGCCTTGAGGCGCACATATGTCAGGAAGGTATACAATATTATATGTTGATGACGACCCCAGTAACCTGAAACTGGTGGAACACACCCTGCGTCAGCGCGATGATATTGATTTTTTCGAGGCAATAAATGGTACCGCAGGAATAGCGCACGCAGTAAGTATTCATCCTGATCTTATCTTGCTGGACATTAGTCTGCCTGACATGGATGGTTTTGAAGTTCTGCATAAGCTTCGTCAACAGGAACAGATGCGGGATATACCGGTACTGGCATTAAGTGCGCATTGTATGCCGAATGATGTAGAACGTGGCAGGCAAGCCGGTTTTGCTGAATACCTGAGCAAGCCCTTTAATTTGAAAGAATTTCTTGGCTGTCTGAAACAGTACCTGCCTGTGGACTAGTGGTCAGATTTACCCCGTTGCTACTCGCCGCAGTTGTTCCAGATCGGTTTGTCCCATGATTAGTTTGTGAATACCATCCTGCAACAAGGTCCGCATGCCTTCTTTCATGGCCTGTTCCTTGATCTGCGAGGCGGTCCCTTTTTCATAGATGATATCGGTGATCGCCTGGGAATTGACCAGTAGTTCATGAATACCGGTTCGGCCACGATAGCCAGTATCCCCACATTTACTGCATCCAATCGCCTTGTAGAGCATGGTATCTTCATTGAGATCAAGCTCATTCAGGTATTCCTTGCCAAAATATCTTTTCAACAAAGTCACTTCTACCTTGTCCGGTTTGTAGGCAACTTTACAGTCGTTGCACAAGGTCCGAACCAGGCGCTGTGCGAGAACACCAAGCAGCGCATCAGAAAAGTTGATTGGATCTATCCCGAGATCCAGCAATCGCACTACTGTCTCGGGCGCCGAGTTGGTATGCAGGGTGGACATTACCAGGTGTCCTGTCAGCGAGGCTTCTACACCGGCACTGGCCGTCTCACCATCACGCATCTCACCAATCATGATGACATCCGGGTCGGCGCGCAAGAATGAACGCAACGCGGCAGCGAAATCAAAGCCGATTTTCGGCAGTACCTGGACCTGTTGCAAGCCGGCCTGGGTGATTTCCACCGGGTCTTCCGCTGTCCAGATTTTCCGTTCAGGCGTATTAATGTGACCAAGTACTGCATGCAAGGTAGTGGTCTTGCCCGAACCCGTGGGCCCTACCACCAGGAAGATCCCATGGGGACGGGCCACCAGTTTCTTGGTATTTTTCAGATTATTCTTTAGCAGGTTCAATTTCTCCAGCGGTAGTGGCTCACTGGTGGCGAGGATACGCATCACCACACTCTCGCCGTTGACTGTGGGTATCGTGGCTATACGTAGTTCTATAGGAGTCCCCCGGTAACGGACGACCAGCTTTCCATCCTGTGGTTTACGACGTTCTGTAATATCCAGTTTGGCCATCACCTTGATGCGTGATACCACCGCGCGTATATGGGAAGAAGGAATCGTTAACGAACGCTGACAGATACCATCAATACGAAGACGGACACTGGAGGGTTTTCTGCCTTTCCCCGGTTCGATATGGATATCTGAGGCACGGGCACGATAGGCATCCAGGATGAGCTGGTTTACCAGTTGAATCACTGTAGCTTCATTTTCATCCACGGTATCCGTATCGAGTTCATCTTCAATGTCTTCAACCTCAAGGCGGCCCAGCAGCTCACTAAGATCGATATCCACGCCACCGCCAGCATCCAGGCCAAGGTATTTGCGGATGTCATCAGGCAGACCCAGTTTGAAGGCATAGTTGTGGGCCCCCAGCAATTGCTGGATCTCCATAATTCGGCGGGTATCTGTCGGGTCATCAATCAGGATAATGGCTTCCTGTTTATCGCCATCAATAGGGACCCATAACTGCTTGCGCAGATAGGTCTCGTTGAGCCCCTTCATCAGGGCCTTGGGGACCTCAAGATTACTATCGTAGGGCATGTAGGGGACCTGATAGTAACGTTCCAGTGAGGTACCAATCTCCGGTGCACTGATGCGTGTTTCACCCAGCAGCAACTGCGTCACTGTTGTTCCTTCGCGTTCAGCGCGCTCAGTGAAGTTACCCAGATCTTTCTGACTTAGCTTGTTATTGTGAATCAGGTATTCATACGGGCCACTGGTACCACCCAGATCATAGCGAAATTTTTGTCCGAGGATCTTGGCCACTTTCATGGCATTGATCATGTCCTTGTCGGTATAGGGCTCACCACCCTTGCGATTGAGGACTTGCATGACACCGAGCAGGACAGCATCATATTTGATAGGCAGGACGATCATTGAGCGGGTTCTGAAACCGCTTTTACGGTCGAACGAGGCGTCGAATTCAAGGTTTGGGTGAATCGACTTTAGCTCGCTTTCATTATAGACATCGTTGATACGAATCGGTCTCTGGCTGAGGGCGACATATCCGGAGATTGACGCAGTGGATAGCGGCACGCGTATTTCAAGGGTAT
Source organism: Gammaproteobacteria bacterium (assembly GCA_036986115.1). GTDB lineage: Bacteria > Pseudomonadota > Gammaproteobacteria > BTQY01 > BTQY01 > BTQY01. The sequence continues at coordinate 57,932 of BTQY01000001.1, forward strand.
CGTCGCCCGATTTGTATTTGGAGACTATCTCCTGTTCACCTCTGGAACGTTGATAGATGGTGATCCGTTCTGAAAGCAACACATGCAGCAGATTGTTTTCGATCTTCGGCATGATGCTATAGAAATCTTCTGAACCATGGATGGCCTGCATCAGATCATTCAGGCGTGTTTGATACTCAAGGGATGCCAGCGAATGCTTCAATTGATCTGAAGAACCTTGCTGCTTCTTTTCAGCGGTGAGGCTTTCTGCTGTCTTGGCCATACTCAGGATTTGTCCGTATTGATATTGTTATGCCGTCCCCGTAGCATTTTGGCAGGCATGTATTTTTATTTATGAGGCACTCGTTTAGTCACGCATGCAACACAGGTGCAATTATCCAAGTGTAGCCCGAATTTCGATGTTTTTCGGCTTTACCAGGCGGTAACGCACTGTTTTATTCACCAATTCCGGGTATTTCGAGCAGCATAAGCCAGCGTATCGGCCAAGGCTCGCCCGGACCCCGTGCGTATTCCATAACTATATGATAATTCAATGTTTCCTGGTTTATGATGGGCGGCAATGAGACACGCCCCTGCCAACCTCGACAGCCCCCTGAAGTCGATCTCAACCCGGGAGAGAGAACGCCCAGGGAGTACGGGGAATGCCTCAATCAGGGCCTGCCCCGGCGCCGTAACCTGACTGAACCCGTCAATACAAGCATGTTAGACTACGAGCTTATGCGGCCCTTAAGGATCGATTATCGGTCATGAACAAGCGTCTTTATATCCACACATTTGGTTGCCAGATGAATGAATACGATTCGTCCCGAATGGCTGATCTGTTGCTCCAGTCCCATGGAATGGAGCGAGTGCATAGCCCCGAGGCGGCCGATGTGTTGTTACTGAATACCTGCTCGATCCGCGAGAAGGCCCAGGAGAAGGTGTTTTCCCAGCTCGGACGGTGGCGCCAATTGAAGCAGCTTCGCCCGAACCTGGTAATTGGGGTAGGGGGATGTGTCGCCAGCCAGGAAGGTGAGCTATTGAGGCAGCGGGCACCCTATGTCGACATCGTGTTTGGCCCGCAGACACTACAGCGTTTACCGGAGTTGCTGGATGAGTTGGCAGGCCATCACCAGCCGGTCATGGATATCTCTTTTCCCGAGATGGAGAAGTTTGATCGCCTGCCAGAGCCGCGTGCTGAAGGCCCCACGGCGTTTGTCTCGGTGATGGAGGGCTGCAGTAAATATTGTACCTTCTGTGTGGTGCCCTACACCCGGGGTGAAGAGGTTAGCCGGCCATTCGATGACGTGCTGGCCGAAGTGGTGTGTCTGGCGAACCAGGGGGTACGTGAAGTCACCCTGCTGGGCCAGAATGTCAATGCCTATCGTGGTTCTATGCACGATGGCGAAATCGCCGATCTTGCGCTGCTTATTACCTATGTTGCCGCCGTGGAGGGTATTGAGCGGGTGCGTTTTACCACGTCTCATCCGCTGGAGTTTTCAGACAGCCTGGCGGACGCCTACGCACAGGTCCCCGAACTGGCCAGTTATTTACACTTGCCAGTGCAGTCCGGCGCCGATCGGATCCTGGCGCAGATGAAGCGCGGCCATACGGCGTGGGAGTATGTTGAGAAGATCGCCCGCCTGAGGGAAAAACGCCCGGATATTTCATTGTCTTCGGACTTTATTGTTGGATTCCCCGGTGAGATGGATGCAGATTTTCAGGCCACCATGGATCTAATCGAGCAGGTTGGCTTCGATCACTCCTACAGTTTTATTTATAGCCCGCGTCCGGGGACCCCGGCGGCCAGTATGGACGATAGTGTCCCGTTACAGGTCAAGCGACAGCGCCTGAGTATCCTGCAGGCACGCATTGCTGAGATGGCGGCGGACATCAGCAGGCGTATGCTGGGTAGCCGGCAACGACTGCTGGTGGCCGGGCCGTCCCGTAAAGACCCGGATGTTTTGTCAGGTCGTACCGAAAATAACCGGGTGGTGAATTTTGCCGCCAGCCAGGATCTCATTGGTGAATTCGTTGATGTCCGTATCATTGAGGCACTGCCAAATTCCCTGCGCGGCGAGTTGCTGCCGATGCCGACCGAGATAACGGCACAGATGACGGGCTCGGGCAGCGCCGCCTGATCCAGATGGATTATGACCAATGGATAATTAAGCGACTAACTGCATCGGAGCCACCGGGCACTGGTCATCTGACTGGGCTATAATTTACAGATGTAGCGGTGACATCACAGGCCAATAAATTGATTTTACCCGTAAACCTTGAGTACACAAATTCTTAATTCACAATTCGTTCTGCAGCCTGCCGACAATCGTCGGTTGGCTAATCTGTGTGGTCAGTTCGATGAACACCTGCGCCAGATAGAGCGCAACTTCGGTGTCGAGATCAGCAATCGGGGCAACACCTTTCAGTTGTTGGGGGAACAGCAGTCTGTTCATGCCACAGAGGAACTGTTGCAAAGCCTGTATGAAGAGGCCAGTAACGATGTACTGACGCCGGCCAAGGTACACTTGTTCCTGCGCGAGTCAGGCATCGAAGTGCCCGTGTTACCCCTTTGCGAAGATGATGATGAAGAGGTCATTGTCCATCTTAAGCGCGGTATCGTGAAGGGACGGGGCTACCACCAGCGCCAGTATCTCAGGAATATCATGAAGCATGATGTGAATATCGGGGTAGGGCCTGCAGGGACCGGCAAGACATACCTTGCGGTTGCCTGCGCAGTGGATGCCCTGCAGCGTGAAACTGTCAAACGTATCATACTGGTCAGGCCCGCGGTCGAGGCGGGTGAACGTCTCGGTTTTTTACCGGGTGATCTGTCACAGAAGATAGACCCTTATCTGAGGCCCCTGTTCGATGCCCTGTATGAAATGATGGGCATAGAACAGGTAAATAAACTGGTGGAACACAATGTGATAGAAGTGGCGCCACTGGCATACATGCGTGGTCGAACCCTGAATGATTCATTCGTGATCCTTGATGAGGCCCAGAATACCACCATGGAACAAATGAAAATGTTTTTGACCCGAATTGGATTCGGCTCAACGGCGGTAGTCAATGGGGACATCACCCAGGTTGATTTGCCTCGTGGTGTCACTTCCGGTCTGCGCCACGTACTCGAGGTATTGTCAGAGGTTTCCGCTATCAGTTTTACATTTTTTACGCCAAAAGACGTCGTAAGGCATCCATTGGTACAACGTATTGTGCAGGCCTATGAAGCCTTTGACAGTGATAATACAGATGAGGGCAAGAAATAGTGGAAATTGATGTTCAATATGCGATCCAGGATGACAGTGTCCCTGCTCAGGAAGATTTCAGACGTTGGGCCAATGCGGCCCTGGAGGGACGACAAGATGACCCGGAACTGACGATTCGGGTAGTGGATCAGGCCGAGAGCACCTCGTTGAATGAAAAATATCGAGGCAAACAGGGTGCCACCAATGTATTGTCTTTCCCCAGCGAGGCCCCGCTGGAAATAGCCGGTAATTTACTGGGGGATCTGGTGATATGTGCACCGGTTGTAGAGGAAGAGGCCGTTGCCCAGGAAAAGAATCTTGACTCACACTGGGCACATATGGTGATCCATGGAGTGTTACATTTGATAGGATATGACCATAGCTCAGCGGAAGCCGCTGATGCGATGGAATCGCTTGAGGTCGAGATCCTCGCCAACCTGGATTATCCCAATCCATATGATCCCAATTCGGGTGATCCAGGCTGACGGAGATTTCCGTGGCAATAAAGGAGGCGATACAACGTACGCTATATGGCCGAACGACCTAGTAACGGTCCTGTTCACTGGTTGCTGAAAAAAATACGCAAGTTAATTCCAGGCAAACCACAGGATCGAAATCAACTCATTAACGTCCTGCGAGACGCTGAAAATGTAAACCTGATGGATGCCGATACCCTGAGTATGGTGGAGGGTGTCCTTGAAACAACGGAAATGCAGGTCCGCGATATTATGATCCCACGTTCACACATGGTAGTGATCGAGCGAGATGCGTCACTGGATGATATTCTTCCAATTATTGTAGAGTATGGGCACTCACGGTTCCCGGTTATCGGAGATGGTCGTGATGAGGTGGTTGGTGCCGTATTTGCGAAATCTTTATTGCCATATTTTATTGAAGGCAAACGTGACGAATTTAATATTCGTGAGATCATGCGGCCCCCTGTATTCATTCCTGAAAGTAAACGATTGAATGTATTACTTAAGGAATTCCGCTCCAGTCGTAATCATATCGCTATCGTGGTTGATGAGTATGGTGGTGTGGCGGGCCTGGTCACCATTGAAGATGTGCTTGAACAGATTGTTGGTGATATTGAAGGTGAGCATGGTCTGGAAGATGATAAATTCATCATGCAATTTAATGAGAATGAATTTACGGTCAAGGCCCTGACGACCATTGAAGAATTCAACGAAAAATTTACCACCGATATCAGCGACGAGGAATTCGATACTATTGGCGGGTTCGTCATGCACACACTGGGGCACTTGCCCCGGCGAGGTGAGACATTTGATGTGGCCGATCTTCGTTTCAGGATCCTGCGGGCAGACAAACGCCGCGTACATTTATTACACCTTACCCGAATAGATTCTTCAGGGCCCTCGTCAGGATCCATCGAGGGAACCCCTGAAGAAATAAAGGCACAGCAAGATATGGCAGCAGGTCAGGACTCGTAGTCTTCGATGAAGCCTGATTCTGCCGCTCTGGGTTCCTCCATTCTGAATTCTTCATGGGGCAAGAAGTGCCAGGTACTGATTGCCGGTGCGCTATTGCCGCTGGCCTTTGCACCGTTTGACCTGAGCCTGTTTGCCATCGTGTCCCCGGCCGTGCTGTTTGCGATATGGCTCGGTGATACTCCCCGCCAGGCCATGACACACGGGTTTTTGTTTGGTCTGGGCCAGTTTGGGACCGGTGCCTCGTGGGTCTATGTGAGCATCAATGAGTTCGGTCATACGGGTTTTATCGTGGCATTATTCCTGACCTTATCCTTCGTCGCGGTACTCGCGCTGTTTCCATTGCTGGTCGGTTACCTTGTCCGCCGCATAAGAGGTAGCGATACGATTATGCTACTGCTATCCATACCGGCGTTATGGACCCTGGGTGAATGGATGCGGGGCTGGTTTCTGAGCGGGTTTTCCTGGTTACATCTCGGCTATAGCCAGACCGATACCTGGCTATCTGCGTATGCGCCCGTCGGCGGAGTGTATCTGGTTAGCTGGGTAGTGGCGATGCTGGCAGGGCTGCTGGTGTTGTTGCTCAGGCACTGGCGGCGTCAGGGCATCAAGGCGGTTTTATTGTCTGGATTACTGATATCCGGCGGTTTTGTTCTGCAGAAAGTTGAGTGGGTGAGCGCCGCTGGTGATGCCCTCAAGGTCTCACTGATACAGGGGAACATCAGTCAGCATAACAAGTGGCAGAGTGATCAGCGTCAGCCGACCTTGTCGATGTATCGCAGGTTGACCGAGGAGCACCTGGATAGCGATATTGTTATCTGGCCAGAGACCGCTATCCCCGCCTGGTTTCATAGCGTACAGGATGGCTACCTCAAAGAGCTGACATCGCTTGCGGTCGAGAGCAAGACCTCTATTATTACGGGCATTGTGATGGCCAACCCCAGGACCGGAAAATATTACAACAGCCTGATAGCGATCGACAGTAGCAATCCTGAGGTCCAGTTTTATAACAAGGACCACCTGGTACCATTCGGGGAATATGTCCCGCTGGAGTCGTGGCTCAGGGGGCTAATAGGTTTTTTTGAATTACCGATGTCGAATTTTAGTCGTGGTGGTCAACAACAGCCATTGATCTCGGTTAACGGTCAACAGATAGGCTCGTCAATATGTTATGAGATTGCATTTGGTGAAGAAGTGATTAATGCCTTGCCTGCGGCAAGTATACTGGTCAATATCAGTAATGACGCCTGGTTTGGCGGTTCCCTGGGCCCCTACCAGCATCTGCAGATCGCCAGGATGCGTTCAATCGAAACCGGCCGACCGTTGTTGCGTGCGACCAATACCGGGATCACTGCCATTGTTGATCATCATGGAAAGATTCAGAATTCAGCGCCACAGGATAAACGCCTGGTGGTCAGCGGCTCTGTCCAGCCCCAGCAAGGTACAACGCCTTATGTCCGTGTCGGGAACATGCTGGTGATTGTATTTATGTTGCTGCTGCTGTTTTTTGCGGAGATGTTCTCTGGCAGGCGAAGACATGAATCTGGTTAGTGCCCCCTGGCTCGAATCTTTCAGGATTTAACCGTAGCGAGTGCGCTTATTCTCCATTGCTTTTGCAGACCCAGGGGCCAGCATTGGCCGGAATGGGGCGTAAAGCGGGAAGATCTCCAGAGGGGACAACGCAATCGGGCAAGCTATCGCGGTGATAAGAAAATCAGGTATTCTGACCCCTTGATCCTTGCCTTGATCCTTGATCACGGGAAAGGGCATATCAAGGTTGACAACAGGGACCAGGGGTGGGGAGAATAACTTTGCAGGCTATATGGGTGTGAGGAGAAGAAAGATGGCTTGGATCCAGGCTCACGCAGTGGGCAACGCGGTTAAATCCGTTTCGCATCACGAAAGCAATTTCCTGTTCATGGGTTGAAAGAGATGCTTTTAATATGTTCTCATTGCGAGGCAAGGCAGGAAGTCAAGAAATCTATCGGCAATATCAAGGTCTTGTGTCAATGCGGGGAAAGACTATCGGTGCCTGCGTCGTTACCAGACTGTCAGGTCATCAGCAGGCAGAAGCAGGATCGGTGTCTCTTGTGCAACCGGGGCTTTGACCTGCAAACATTCCGCGAAGATACGGAAATCGCATGTGGCTGCGGAAACCTGTTATTTGTGTCTAAAGATGATGTGTCTGAAGATTCCCTTGGCAGGCGAAAGACCGATCAGAGTTCCCGGTTATTGGAGAAGGAATTGTTCGGATTAATCGACACGGCCCGCTTAATCCATTCTTCCATCCACCATATTGATAAACTTATGGCCTTGATTGTGCAAAAAACCACAGACATGCTTAACGCCGAAGCATGTAGTGCCGTGATGCGTGATAGTAAGAAAAAACACCTCATCTTTTATGCGATCACAGGCGAAAAATCATCTGAACTGACGACTTTTGAGCTTGCTGAAGACGAGGGAATCGTGGGCAAATCCATTACAACAAAATCTACCATAGTTGCAAATAATGTCGGGAATGACCCCCAGTTCTCACATCGGGCGGATGAGGCGACCGGCTTTGTTACTCACTCCGTTTTATGCGTGCCGCTATTGGTGGACGATAATTGTGTTGGCGCACTGGAAATAGTAAACAAAAGAAACATAGACGGGTTCAGTCAACACGATGTTCTCCTTGCTGAGGGCATAGCCGACCAGATTGCCGTTGCGGTCCAGAATGCACAGCTTGCGCAAGCAGCCTTGAAAGCAGAGAGGCGAGCTGCAATTGGTGAAGCCGTTTCCGGAGTCGCCCATTGTTTAAAGAATATGCTGAATGGTTTGCAGGGCGGCCTGTATGTACTGAAAAGTGATGTGAAAAAAGCAACGGGCGATATTTCTGATCGCGGTTTCGAAATGCTTGAACGTAACATGAAGCGCTTGACTGATCTGGCTCAGGACATGTTATCATGCTCGAAGGATCGCACGCCGGAATACGAGCAGACGGACATAAACGAAGTGGTAGACTCTGTGGTTGAATTAATGCGGCAAAGAGCCCAGGAGCAGGGATCGGAGTTACGTTTTACTCCGGATGAAAGCCTGGATGAAATAGCAGTTGATCCCAAAGGCATTTACAGGTGTATTTTGAATCTTGTGTCAAATGCGCTGGACGCCTGTAAGGAAAAGAGTGGCGTGGTTGTAGATGTCAGCACCGGCACTATTAATACTAATGAGATTATCATTCGAATATCTGATCAAGGCTGTGGGATGGATAAAGCTACTCTCAATTCCATTTTCGAGCCGTTTTTCAGTAACAAGGGGTCGGATGGTACAGGTCTGGGGCTTTCTGTTACACGAAAAATAGTGGAAGAACATAGCGGAAGAATCGGAGTTGATTCTGTAGTAAATAAAGGTACAACCTTCAGTATTTATTTGCCAGGACAATAGAAAAGAGTGTTTGTACTTTTCCCATAAAACAAGGAGATTATAATGTCCGACACCCGGAAAATTTTATTAGTTGACGATAGTGAGGATCAAATACTGTTCGCTTCCCAGATTCTTGAAGACAATGGTTTTCAGTATACAATCGCCCGTGACGGCATTGAGGCTATTGACGCCTTGCAGAAAGAACGCCCTTCACTGGTGCTGCTGGATATTTTGATGCCCAGGAAGGGGGGGCTAAACGTGCTTAAGAAAATGAGAGAAGACCCCGATCTGACCTCCATCCCGGTTATAGTGGTTACCGGTTCCGGCGAAGTTACCGGTGTTGACATGACGACCGGCCAGGAAAAGGCAGCGGAGGACTATGGTGATGACGTGGCCAGGACATACGGCGAATTCATACACGACAAACTGGAAGGCTTTAAGCCAGATGCACTTATTGAAAAACCTGTAGACCCATCTGTCCTGATCGCCAAGATAAATGAACTGTTGCCTTGAGAATGGAATCGATGAGATCAGAGTCTGAGGGATCCCCTCGAAATTTCCATACATGATGCTATCAATCAAATACTTCGTCATACCGGCGTGAACATCGTCATACCGGCGAAGGCCGGTATCCAGAGAACCCTCTATGTATCGTCAATTATCAAGATTCTTCGTCACTATTAAATTGGCTTTAGTCGTTGCACTAAATTCAATTTTGGTAATGGTAAGCAGCGTTTCATTTGCAGCTGATACGAAAACACAACCCCATAAAGAGCGGCATAGCTACGCTGGGCGCTGCGAGTGGTCTTAACAACAGCTCTCTGACGCTAACAAGTCCGCGAGCCACTAAATCATTACAGCAACACAACAAAAGGAGATAAAGAAATTCTGGGGAAATGTGCCTGTCATTAAACGGGTGCTATAATTGAAATGTCTCTCTTAGCTTCTAGGTTATTGTGTGTCATATCTTTTGACGGTTTACAGCCTCAACTATAAATCAGCCATTTGGAGACTTTAAGATTATGGATATGCATTTCATACGGGGGTTGTCATACGTCCGACCGTTGGGAACCCTCATATCGCTATTCGTTTTTGCCATCGGCATGGCCATGGCGCAAGGCGACCCTACAGCTACGTCGCCGAGCCCGGTGTTGCTGAATCTGGTTCGCGAGACACTGAACAAGAATCCCGGTGTGCAGGCGGCGCGGGCCGCGGTGGCCGCGGCCGAGGCCAGGGTCCGTGGCGCGGACCGGCCGCTCTACAATCCGCAACTGGAGCTGGGTGCCGAGCAGGCCGAAACCCGCACCGGCAGCCTGGGCTTGAGTCAGGCTATCGACTGGGCGGACAAGCGCGGCGCCCGTACCGATGTGGCGGACGCTGAGCTTGGCGCAGTGAGGGCAGAGTATGCGACCGTGCGCCAACGACTGGGCGGCGAATTACTCACGTCGCTGGGCCGCTATCACACGGCGCAATCTATGCAGCAGCTGGCGCAGCAACGCGCGGAGTTGATGCGGCGTTTCCTCAATCTGGCCGAAAAACGCAACCAGGCCGGCGATTTGAGCCAGATCGAACTGAATCTGGCGCGTCTCGCGCGTACCCAGGCCATATTACAGCTATCCCAGACAGCCTCGGACCTGGCCGCGACCGGGCAGGCCCTGGCTGCCGTCACCGGCGAGCTACGTCGCGACTGGCCCGCGCTGCCCACGGATTTGCCGGAGTTACAGGTCATTGATGCAGAATCCATACTCACTAATTTGCCCGAACTACGCGCCTCGCGAGCCCGGACCAGGGCTGCACGGTCCGCGGTAACCCTGCGAACCCGCGAGCGTCGACCGGATCCCACCATTGGTGTGCGCGCTGGGCAAGAGCGATCTTTTCGTAACGGTAACAACGATGCGTATGGCATGGCAGGTTTGACCCTGAGTATCCCTTTGTACGTGCGCAACAGCTTCCGTGCTGAAGTAGAAGTCGCCGGCGCTGAACTGACACAGGCCGAACAGTCTCTGCAGGATCGCTACCGCCGAGCACGGGCACGCCTGCTGTTGGCCGCCGATCGTTACCGGCTCAGCCGCAGCGCATGGGGGGCATGGCTGCGTACCGGCCAGTCCAGCCTCGGCGATCAAGTGTTGCTGCTGGAACGCATCTGGCGATCCGGGGAAATGAGTACGGCCGATTATTTAATGCAGCTCAATCAGACACTCGATGTTCGCATCAATGCCCTGGACGTGCAGGGCCGCTTATGGATGGCCTGGGCCGACTGGCTGGTGGCCAGTGGCCAGCTGGACGCCTGGCTCGGTCAGGTCCAACAGCGGTGAAGCTTGCAGCCATTCAATATCGTCAATTTCTGGATATTCAAATCATGAAAAACTCTGTTATCGGAACACTGTTTTTATCCCTCGCACTGTTGGGGTCGGGCCTGCCGGGCTGGGCCCAAGCGGCCGGGGACCAAGCCCTGCAAGTTACCGGGGGCACAGGACACAAGAAAGAGAGCGCGCTAAAGATGACACCGGCCGAGCGCCGGGCCCAGGGCATCGAAACCGCACAGGTGACACAGCGGGCACTGAGCGATGTGGTCACTGCGCCAGGCGAAGTGCTCATGAACGCGTACCGCTCGGCGCAGGTTACCCCCCGAGTCAGTGCCCAGATCGTTGCCCGTCACGCCCGGTTGGGCGAGGCCGTCAAGCAGGGTCAACCGCTGGTGACGCTGTCCAGCGTCGAAGTCTCCAGGGCACAGGGCAATCTGGTCGAGTCTGATCGCGAGTGGCGCCGGGTCAAAAAGCTCGGGCTTAATGTGGTGTCGGCAAAACGTTATGTGGCGGCACAAGTGGCGCGCCAGCGAGCTTATGCGGCGGTGCGCGCCTATGGCATGACCAAGGCACAGATCGGCAAACTGTTGCAGGGCGCTGACGCATCGCGTGCAACCGGCGAGTTTGGTTTGTTTGCACCGCAAGACGGTATTGTCATCAGCGATGCCTTTGTGATCGGTGAATTTGTCACCCCTGGTCGTGTGCTGTTTGAGGTCGCGGACGTCACGGCACCCTGGGTGGAGGCGCAACTCAGTCCGCGGGATGCGGCCAGTATCGTTGTCGGTGCGCCAGCGCGTGTCAGTCGTGATAGCCACGATGGCCAACAGTGGTTCGATGGCAAAGTGGTGCAGTTGTATTATCGCCTGGACGTTGCCACCCGTACTCGTTCTGTCCGTATTGAAGTAATTAATAGCGACGTCGTTATGCCAGCGGGCGCGTATGTCGATGTTGAGGTACAAATCTCCTCTTCTACGCCGCAACTCGCGGTACCTCGGGAGGCCCTGATCTTGATGCAGGGATCGCAAACAGTATTCAAGGTTATAGGCGATGAACTGTATCCGCAACCTGTCGAAATCGGGGTGATCCATGCCGACTGGACCGAAATCAAAGCCGGTCTTGCCGAGGGCGACGAGATCGTCGTCAAGGGCGCCTTTCTGCTGAAATCGCTGCTGCTCAAATCACAGATTGGCGAAGGCCACTGACACTAAGGAATATGAATCATGCTGAATAGTCTGGTTGAAGCGTCGTTACGCTATAAATTCCTGGTGATTATCATCTTCCTTGTGGTGGGGTTTATGGGCCTGCGAGCGGTTACGACAATTCCGATCGACGCTTTTCCAGACGTGACACCGATACAGGTCAACATCTATACCGAGTCACCGGGTCTTGCCGCCGAAGACGTGGAACAGCTGCTGACCTTTCCAGTGGAGTCCGGTATGGCCGGACTGCCCGGGGTGACGGTAATCCGCTCCGTGAGCCTGTTCGGTCTGTCCTACGTGTCTGTGTATTTCGAAGACAGTATGGATATCTATTTTGCCCGTCGGCTGGTGATGGAACGATTGGCCGAAGTCAGTAATCGAATGCCACAAGAGTATGGCCGACCGGAGATGGGACCCAATTCATCGGGCCTGGGCCAGGTGTTCTGGTACACGGTGGAACGCGCTGACGATAAGCTCAAAGCGGGTATTACTGACATGGATCTGCGTACCCTGCAGGACTGGACGGTGCGGCTAATTCTACGCACCGCACCGGGTGTGGATGATGTGATTTCGTGGGGTGGACAGGAACGCCAGTTCCAGGTGGTCATTGATCCCCTGCACCTGATCAAATACGGGCTCGGTTACAAAGACGTTATGGGCGTCATCCAGGCGAACAACCGCCAGGTGGGCGGCCAGTACATCAACCTGGGTCCCGAGCAATATCTGGTGCGCGGACTGGGACTGGTGGCTAACGAGCGCGATATCGGTACTATCATGATCAAGGTGGTCAATGGCACGCCCGTATACCTGCGCGATGTCGCGACTATCAAACAGGCACCGGCGCTGCGTTTCGGGGCCGTGACCCGTGATGGCAAGGAAGTGGTGCTGGGTATGGCGTTATCGCGCATTGGCACCAATGCCGCCGCCGTAGTCGATGCGGTCAAGAAAAAGATGATCATCGCACAGTCTGCCTTACCCGAAAACGTGGCGCTTAATCCTGTCTATGAACGTACCGAATTGGTGGAGAAGGCAGTGTCTACTGCCGAGCGAGCGCTGATCGAGGGCTCCATCCTGGTGGCAATCGTGCTGTTCTTGTTCCTTGGCGAACTGCGCTCGGCTATTGTGGTGATCACCGCCCTGCCGTTGGCGATGCTGATCGCTTTCATCTTCATGAAAGAGGCTGGTCTGTCGGCCAACCTGATGTCATTGGCGGGTCTGGCTATCGGCATCGGTATGATGGTGGATGGGGCAGTGGTGATGACCGAAAACGCCTTTCGCATCATGGCCGAGTGGCGTGAAAAGGGCGAGAAGGTCAATCGTACCGCCGCCGTATTGACTGCGGCACGTGAAGTGGCCAACCCCATTACCTTCGCCATCATTATTATCATCGTCGTGTTCCTGCCCCTGTTTAGCCTGCAGGGTCTGGAGGGCAAGCTGTTCATGCCCATGGCCTTTAATATCAGTTTCGCCATGGCCGGTTCACTGCTGTTGACGCTGACGATTATCCCGGTGCTGGCAGCGCTAATCCTCAAACCCAAAGAAGAACGGGACACGTTACTGGTGCGCTGGATCAAGCGGGGTTATTTGCCCATGCTGGCCTGGTCGCTGGCGAACAAAAGGACCGTTATGATCGCCGCGGTTACGCTATTAGTGGGGAGTCTGGCGCTTTTTCCTTTGCTGGGCAAGGAGTTCATGCCCACGCTGCAGGAAGGCTCGATCATGTGGCGCGTGAGTTTGATACCTTCAACCTCGCTGGAAACGTCTATCGAGATCTCCAAGAAAATCGAGACGACACTCGCGGAGTTTCCGGAAGTGGAAACCAGCATCGCCATGATCGGGCGATCGGAAAAAGGCGAGATCGCCGATGTCAACTACATGGAAATCTACACGGGGCTCAAACCAAAGGATGAGCGAACCCGCTCCATTGAGGAATTAGCCGACGCGATGCGCGAACAACTGGAGAAAGCCGTGCCTACCGCCGTCATTTCGCTTACCCAGCCCATTCAAATGCGCGTCGAGGATCTAATCTCTGGCGTGCGCGCCACGTTGGCCGCCAAGCTCTACGGTGAGGATTTGGCTGAACTCGATCGCTTGAGTAGTGAGATCAAGAATGCAATCGCCAGCGTGCCCGGGGTGGCGGATCTGTCGTTGGAAGCAAATCTCGGTAAACCCCAGATCCGCATTAAGGTCAACCGCGAGGCACTCGCTCGACTCGGTCTAAACGCGGACGACGTGCTCACGGTGGTAAGAACCGGCATCGGCAACCAACCGGTCTCCACCTTAATCGATGGCGTTAAACGCTTCGATATCACGGCGCGCCTGAGTAATGCGTCCAAGAATTCCGTGGAAGCAATCCGCAATATCCCGTTACGCTCGGCTCACGGTGTGATCGTGCCGCTGGCGCGGGTCGCCGAGGTGACCACGGCGGAAGGCTACTCCTTCGTGCGCCGCGAGCAGTTGCAGCGCTATGCGGTTATTCAGATGGATGTACGCGGCCGCGATGTGGATGGCTTCGTCAAAGATGCCAACGCGGCCATCGCGCAACAGGTGAAGCTGCCGCCTGGCTACTGGATCGAGTGGGGCGGCGCCTTCGAGAACCAGCAGCGCGCGTTGCAGCGGTTGTCGATCATTGTGCCGTTGACGATCTTTTTCATCTTCGTGCTGCTCTACACCGCCTTCAATTCGGTGAAATATGCGACCCTGATTATCGCCAACGTCCCTTTCGCTACCATTGGCGGACTGGTATCGCTGTGGATCTCCGGGCAGTATCTGTCGGTGCCTTCGGCCATCGGTTTCATTGCGGTGTTCGGTGTGGCCATGCTCAACGGCATCGTGCTGGTGAGCTTCATCAACGAGCTGCGCGAAAAGGGTCTGTCCGTCGGCGAGGCGGTGCGCCAGGGCGCGGAGCTCAGACTGCGCCCGGTGATGATGACCGCCAGCGTGGCCATTCTCGGATTGATTCCCATGCTGCTGTCCAGTGGTGTGGGTGCTGAAACCCAACGACCGCTCGCCTCGGTGGTGGTCGGCGGCCTCATTACCTCAACCTTGCTAACACTGGTTCTCTTACCCGTTATCTATGAGTGGATGGAGACCCGAAAGGAGAAACAATCATGAAAGAGATCAAAGCCTTCATTCACCGCAACCGGGTAGCGGATATCGTCCGTGCCCTGGGAGCGGCGGGTTTTCGTAACCTGTCTGTTATCGATGTCAAGGGGATGCTCAAGGCGCTGGATACGAAAGAGCGGAAATACTCCATCGAAATCGGCAGTGAGGTGATTACCGAGATGAAGCTGGAACTGGTCTGCGGTGACGATAACCGCACCGCTGAGGCGGTGCGTATCATCCAGAAACATGGTCAAACCGGCCAGTCCGAGGCAGGGTGGATTTATATCAGCGAGATTCAGGCGGCATTACCGATCGAAGCACCCTGAGCTCGGGGGCGTGCCCCGACGGGACGCCGCTGACCGGCATCGACACCGGTGGTGGCCTGTTGGAGAGGCCTGTTACGCGGAGCGTATCACCCTCGCATCTGCCGGGCAGGGGCCGGTATTGCGAAGCTTGCCATTCAGCGGGAAGCCCGGGAGCTTGTCAATGACGCTGTTATGGACATGATGCACAATTACCTCGTAAAGGCCTGGGCAAATGGAATGGCCAGGATGGAAGATGTGGACAGCCGGAAGGCCACCAGGAATAAATTCCTGGTGGCTCCCAATTAATCCGGAAAGTTGTATATTGCTACCTGGACTTCTTTTTGAACGGCACCAGTGGTTTGATCTTGAGTTCGGCGGCGGTTGCCTTTATGAAACCGTACTCGGCATAGATGTCCTGTGCGTCACCGCTAGCAAGGTATGCAAGGTACTTATCGGCATTCGACTGATTACGGCCAGCCTTTAGCTTGCCGATAGCATAACCGACCTTGGCCTGCTTGTTATACGGGGCGGGAATCGCTACTCCCTCGACGCCACGGCCCGTCGCCTTGGCATATGACACCTCGGTGGCCCAGACGATGCCCACGTCGGCCTGGCCGTTTTCCAGACGGTACGGGGTCTCGCGGTGATGACGGGAGGTAAACCAGGTCTTACCCGGGATCGCCCAGCAACTCTTGCATTTCTTGCCGGCCGTGACCTTGTTGTACAATCCAAGGTCCTTCAGCATCTCTGAGCCATAGAATTTGAAGATGCCCTCGGTCAGGGGGTTGGGGTGGGACTGCACGAGGTCATCCCGGGCAAGGTCCCTGACCCCTTTGATATTTTTCGGATTGCCTTTCGCCACCATCAGTTCAAGCTTATTGTGGGTATAGATCATATATTCATCCATGATGCCCTTGGACTTGAGTTTCTTCAGGTGATTGATGTTTACGCTGGCAAAGATGTCTGGATTCTGCGCGATCTTCTGTCCCTCAATCTCACCCTGTTTCAGAATCTGTTTCTTGAAGATCTGCCCGGGCGGAATGGTCTCAACGAATATCGTCTTGATCTTCGGGTTTTTCTTCTGAAAATCCTTAATCAGTTTCTCCATCACCATGAACTGGTTTCCGGCGAGGTACATCACCAGGTCGGCTTTATACGAATCACCGATTTTTCCGAATTCAATCTTGCCGCCTGTATGAAACGTCCGGTAATCGTGGCCGAGACCCGCATCCTTTTTGGCGGTTACGGGACCGGATACCAGAGCGAATAATATGGCGGCGCTCACTGCAGCCGTTGTAAGGGTCAGCCTCATCTTTACTTACCTCCAGGTTAGTATGCAGGGAAGATTCTAGGTTTATAGGCAACAATGGGGTATTGGGGATTTCCCTACATACAAACTGTAATTATATCGGCCGATCCCAGTCCCTGGCGACAGTTATACCGGCTCAATCATCATCGCCATCCGCACAAGCGCCGATAATGAGCGGGCCTTCATTTTTGACATAATTCTCGAGCGGTGTGCTTCGATAGTTTTGCTGCTCAGCTCCAGATCGGCAGCGATCACCTTGTTCGCCTTGCCCGCCACCACCATCTGCATCACCTGGCGCTCCCGCGGCGTAAGCGTGGCATAACGCTGTTCGATCTCGAGCCGCTGGTCTTGTTCGCGTCGGGCTCTGCCGCCGGCCTTAATAGCACGACGTAGACAGTTGAGTAACTGCTCATCGAGAAATGGTTTCTCAATAAAATCGAATGCCCCTGCCTTCATGGCGCGAATTGCCATGGGCACATCGGCATGGGCGGTAATGATGATTATGGGTAACGAGTTCCCTCGCTGATCAAGTTGCTCCTGTAGTTCGAGTCCATTCATACCGGGCATTCGTACGTCCAGGGTTATGCAACCGTTCCATTCGTGATGATAGGCATCGAGAAATTCTTCTGCCGAGGCAAATATGCTGGTCGCGAGATTTTCGGATTCGAGCAGCCACGACAGCGAATCGCGGACGGAAGGGTCATCATCCACAATGTATACGGTTGGCCCGTTGTTCATCACAGCCTCGTCCGCAATGGCTTCAATCGGGCCACCGACTTCTTGTCATGCAGCGCGGGATCATGTGCCGGCAGTACAAACTCGACCGTCGTTCCCTGTTCCGAGATGGACTTAACGAATATCCGGCCATTGTGCGCCTCGATAATAGAGCGGCTGATGGATAGCCCCATGCCCATCCCGTCTTCCTTGGTTGTAAAAAAAGGATCGAAGATTTCCATCCGCTTGTCCGACGGTATGCCTTGACCGGTGTCGGTGACCCGCACGCTGACATCGTCATCGCCTGTCCTGCCGATATGGATGGATAGTTTCCTGTTCGTGTCTGCACGTTCCCGTATTGCATCGATCGCATTCCTGACAAGATTCAGCACTACCTGTTCCAATTGAATCTTGTCGGCAAATACAAGCGGAAGATCTGTGTCCGTTATAACCTGGATATTAATATCTTCATAACGGATCTGCGATTTTGCCATTTCCGTGACTGTCTTAACCACGTCTCTCAAGTCGACAATATCGTGTCGCAGTTCGCCTTTACGGACAAACTCGCGTACACGCAGGATGATCTGTCCCGCCCGCTCCGCCTCGGTGGTGACTTTCTTCATAATGTCCTGAACTTTCGCGTCACCGTGGTTTTGCCGCATGCGCTTGACGCAGCCTCGGGTGTAATTGACAATCGCGGTAAGGGGCTGGTTCAATTCGTGAGCAATACCCGATGCCATTTCACCCATTGTACTGAGGCGCGCTACATGGGCCAGC
The DNA here is from genome assembly GCA_036986115.1 of Gammaproteobacteria bacterium. Taxonomy (GTDB): domain Bacteria; phylum Pseudomonadota; class Gammaproteobacteria; order BTQY01; family BTQY01; genus BTQY01. Next base: position 75,727 of record BTQY01000001.1, read on the forward strand.
TCGGCCTGATGCTGCCTCGCCCTGGCCTCTGCAGTGGTGCGTTCCAACTCGCCGCCGATCCATTGGGCCATAAGCAACAGCACGTCGGTATCCACCTTGGTAAATGACTCATTCCGCGGTTTCGTGTCGGAAAAACTTAGCGTACCAAAAACAAGACCGCTCACCAGCACCGGCGCACCGAAATAGGCCTGTCTTCGGTGTTCGCTGAAGCAGGGGTGAGTGCTGAATTCCGAACCGTTGACATCCGGGATACCCAGGGAATCCTGGCTCTGTGATACGACGGCGCAGAATGTGTCACTCAATGGCAGTTGATCGCCGCTGGCGATCTCACCCCCGGGTGCGTATGCCTGCTGGATATGACAAATATCGCCTTCGATCCGGGTCAGTGCGCCGACGGACAGGGCGAAGTGCTCGCAACCGGTCCGCAGCAGCGCCTCAACTTTTTTGGTGAAACTCAATGACCTGGATGAGGTGATGTCATGCAGAGTCCGCAGCGCCGATTCGCTCTTACGCAAGGTTTCTTCTGCCAGCGTCCGGGCGACAATGTCCTCCTGCAACGTCCGGTTCAGCAAATTCAACTCCTGGGTACGCTCTGCCACCCGTTGCTCCAGCGTGTCGCGGTGTGCGGCCAGCTTTTTTTCAGCGAGTTTGCGTTCCTGCACTTCCTTGCGCAGCGCCTGTTCGGATACTGCGATGCGGTGGCTGGCACGTAGTACATAGGCAGTGATGCCTATCATCAGCAGCAGGGCCACGATGGCGATCACAAACCAGTGACCATATTCATCCCAGATTTGGCCTGGCGAGAGTCTCCCCAGATTATCGTGGGGGCGCACCTTTAACTGACGGAACAGCTCATGTACCGGGGCGTAATCCAGTGGGATGGTCCACCCCGCAGATTGTGCCGCGAGCGCCGCCTCACTGTCCGCCGGCAAGGTGAGTAACGCCACCGCCACCCGCTGAGCCAGTTTATCCGACGTATGTTTGAGTTTGGCAAACGGCCACTCCGGGTACAGACGCGTACTGTGCCAAAACGGGAATCCAGCTGTTTCTCGTGGATTCAGTATGCGGAAGTCCTTGAGTTCGATCTTGCCCTCGAACGCCATCCGTTCCAGGGTGTCCGTGCGGACGGTACCGGCATCGACCTCGCCTTTGTGTACCGCATGGACGATTTTGTCCTGGGGGAAGCCGGCAAACCGAAGTTTCCTGAAATCACGAAAAGGATCGATGTCATGGTCGGCCAACTCGCGCCAGGCCATCTGGAAACCGCCGAACGCGTCACGGCTGACTGCCATAAACGACCGTCCTTTCAGATCGCGCAGGTTTTGTATATTTTCCTGATCCGCCCGGGTAAAGATCACCGCCCCGAATTCCGTATATGGTTTGCCCTGGCGCCGGTTTTTCAGGGTCAGGATCCGCGATATGCCATACTGCGACTCGAGATCAACGTAGTTACCCGTATTGGTAATGACAAAATCCACACGGGCCAGGTCCACTGCGCGCTGCATTTCTGCCAGATTCAATGGTAGTATTGAAATACGATAACCGGGCACGGCCTTAGACAGATATCTCGCCGTGGGTGACCACATCGACCGGGCCGTTTCCACACCACGAAAGGCCAGCACACCAATCCGGATCTCGGTGTCTTTGGCAACCACCTGCGCCGCCACCAGCAAGGCACAACATAAAAACAGGGACTTTGCGTACCTCATCGGATATTCCCTGATCAGGACAGCCTGCCTCCACGCGTGTCCCGATCCCAAGTTCACCGTTTGCTAAAGAGGCAGTAACTTACAAAAGGTAAGGTATTGTAGTTTTCATTATATTTAAAGGATACATCGTTTCGAGTACCGATGGATAGTCAGCCGAAGGGACAGACTGGCCTATAATCGAGCTTCGGGGCCGATACAGGAAACCCAATCTCCTCGAGCTTGACCTGTGTCTTACACACATCTTTTATTTTAGCTAGCGCAGGAAGCCGGCGGAGACGGGTAATTCTATGGTCTGTTCGCGGTGATATGAGCACTTTGTAGGCACCAATGCGACGGGAATTTTTGGCGAATAAAAGAGCGCGATATGCCAGAAAGTCTCTGGAAAAGCTAATTGGATGTTGATTGAAATATAGTCAACTAATGCCCCCTGAGCAGAGTGGGCGGCAAAGGCATTATCTGTGGAAGCAAGCTCCTACCCGCAAATGGTTCGTTTGTTCGCTCATAGTTTCAATGACATAGGAGATGAAGTAATGAACAGAAACCTGATTTTATCCTTCAGTATAATTATGGCGGGAACGTTTTTTGCCGGTTCCCTCCCTGCCGCAGCGGGGGAAAAGGCAAGTGAAGCAACGATTCTTTATATCACCAACGAGGGAAGCAATACGCTTGCCGTGATAGATGGAGAAAAACGCAAAGTTATCGCTTCCATCGCGGTAGGAGAAGTGCCCCATCACCCATGGCTTGTGCCGGGGGGTAAGTACGTGTTTACGGATAACAGGGGTGAGGACACCCTGTCGGTGGTAGACGTCAATACCTACAAGCTGATAAAGACGATCACCGTAGGCAAAGTCCCCACTCACATGGTGTTTACGCCCGACGGAAAATATGCCTATGTGGCCAATACCAAAGACAATTCTACATCAGTAATCGATCTCGCCAAGCTTGAGGTCGTCGCCACCATTAAAACTGGCGGAGGCTCCCATGATCCCGCCATTACCCCGGACGGCAAGTATGTCTACGTCACCGCCCGAAAGCCTGGTCATGTTGCTGTAATTGATACGGCCACTAACAAGGTCATTAAGACCATACCCACGGGCGCCAAAGCGAACGGCGTGCGTATGACCAGGGATGGCAAGTTTGTCTGGGTAGGTAACACCAAGGCCGGAACGGTGTCTGTCATTGATACCGCTCTAAATAAAGTAGTCGCCACAATTAAGTCCGGTGCCGGGACGCATAACATCCGTTTTTCCCCGGACGGCAAATATGCCTACGTTGGTAATATGAAAGATGGCACCCACGCAGTAATCAACACGGCCACATACAAGGTCGTCGCGCGGATACCGACCGGCAAAGGCGCAAACATCGCCTACTTCCATCCAAACGGTAAGTACATCTACTTCTCCCTTAACAAAACCGATGAAATTCCGGTAGTGGATGCTACAACCAACAAGGTAATCAAGCGGATCCCAATCGGTAAAGGCGGCACGCACAACCTGGCTTTTGTCGACGATGGCAAGTACCTCTACGCCACCAGCTGGTTCGGCGATTATATTCTTGTGATTGATACCAGGAAAAATGAGGTCATCAAAAAGATACCGGCGAAGTTCTCCAACGGCATAAAAATAAAAGGTGCACCACCCGCAACCGGTAGGGGGTGAGGAGCCTGGGAGCAGCCGTTCAACAGAGTGGCTGCTCCGTCCGGCTGGTTTTTCGGTAGCCACACCCCTTATTAGCCTGACGGACAAAGGGAACGTTCCATTTTTTCACGGTTTTGGTGAAACGGCTGATCCTTGTCCATCGTGTTTCTTTGGATGATTCCGCTGCCCGTGTTTGCGGTGTCGGTGCCACCGGTCGTTAGTCCACCGTGGCTGATTGTAATCATGGACATCCATTACTGCCTCAAGATCCCCCTGAATAAAACGCGTGTAATCTTCAGTGCTGGCAATATGCGTGCGTGAATTGGGCCCAGAGAACAATTGTTGCTAATATAAGCTGGTACTAAACAATAATTGTGAACTAGTGGGGCCACACTATCGCCCATTTATTGCAGGATGCGATCATGCGGCAAATTGTTCCCTGGCATGGGGGCCATGCCCGGGCGGGCGCGGTTACCGTTACCAGCGCCATGACCAGCGCGACCGTTCCCAGAGACAAAGGATATTGTCATACAACAGCTGACTAGACAATTTGTTCGTGCCTATGCCCACTGGCTGCTACGCTGGCGCTGGCCGGTACTGATAGCGTGCCTGCTTGCCGTCACGGCTGCCGGTTACGGTTTGCGCAATTTCGCATTCACCGCCGATTACAAAGTCTATTTCGGTAAAGACAATGTCGAACTTATTGCCTTTGAAGAACTGGAAAACACCTATACCAATACCGAGAATATTCTTTTCGTCCTGCAGCCGAAGGACAAAAACATTTTCACCCGTGAGACCCTGGAGATCGTCAGACAACTGACCCAAAAGGCCTGGCAGATCCCTTATTCCATTCGCGTGGACTCTGTCACCAATTACCAGCACACCGAGGCCAATGGTGACGACCTGACGGTGGCCAACCTGGTGGCCAGGCCGCTGGCGCTGGATGCCGCCGGCCTGGCACGGATCAGGGCCGTGGCGCTGCAGGAACCGGTGCTGGCAGGACGTTTGATCTCATACGATGGCGGTACCACTGGCGTCTCGGTGACCCTGCAGTTTCCCGGCACTGAGCATACCAGCCACCTGCCGGAATCCGTGGCCTATGCCGAAAAATTGACCGCGGAATTGCGCACCACCCATCCCGGCCTGACGGTGGCGCTTACCGGCATCTCCATTTTCAGTGCCGCGGAGATCCAGGTCAGTGAATCGGATTCCTATGTGCTGGTGCCGATAATGTACGGCCTGATGATCACGCTGCTGCTGGTGCTGTTGCGCTCGGTTTCGGGTACCGTAGCGACGCTGCTGGTGGTCAGCCTGTCGGTCGTCACCGCCCTGGGCCTCATGTCCTGGCTCGGTATCAAGATGAACGCGTCGACCGCGTTGTCGCCGATCATCATTCTTACCCTTGCCATCGCCGATAGTGTGCATATCCTGTTGACCAGCTTCCAGGAAATGCATGCCGGCCGCTCGAAACATGACGCCCTGGTGGAAAGCCTGAACATCAATGCCGAGCCGGTGTTTCTGACCACATTGACGACGGGTATTGGTTTCCTCAGTCTCAATTTTTCTGATTCACCACCATTTAACGACCTCGGCAATATCACTGCCATCGGTGTGGCCGCGGCGTGGCTATTCTCCATGACCTTCCTGCCGGCACTGGTGTCAATCCTGCCGCTGCGAATTCGAGCGCAAACCAGTGACCGGCGCCTGGCCATGGAACGCTTCGGCGACTTCGTGGTTGGGCGGCGCGTGCCGATGTTCTGGGGCATGATGACCCTGAGCCTTATCATCATATCGTTCATCCCCCGTCTCGAGCTGGATGACCGCTTTATCCAGTGGTTTGACGAAAGTATTCCGTTTCGTGTCGATACGGATTTCGCCACCGCCAACCTGACGGGCCCTTATGTGCTGGAATATTCCGTCGATTCCGGCGAGTCTGGTGGCATCTCGGACCCCAAATATCTGCAACGACTGGAGGCCTTTGCGGCCTGGCTGCGGGCACAGCCGGAGATTACCCATGTCAGCAGCTTTACTGATGTGATGAAACGCCTGAACAAATCCATGCATGCCGACGACCCCGACTGGTACCGATTGCCAGACAAGCGCGAGCTGGCGGCCCAATATTTGTTGTTATACGAAATGTCCCTGCCCTACGGTCTGGATCTCAACAGCCAGATTGATCTGGACAAATCCGCGACCCGCCTGACGGCAACCCTGGATACCATTCCGCAGAAAAAGATCATCGCGCTGATTGAGCGTGGCGAGATCTGGCTTTCGGAAAACATGCCACCAGCCATGCAGGCCAGGGCAACAGGTACGATTGTTATGTTCGTGAATCTTGCGATGCGGAATATTATCGGCATGTTGGGTGGCACCGCCCTGGCCTTCGTGCTGATTTCCATCACACTTGTCTTCGCCCTGCGCAGCATCCGCCTGGGCCTGATCAGTCTGATCCCCAACTTCCTGCCGGTACTGATCACCTTTGGATTATGGGCGATTTTTGTTGGTGAGATCGGCATCATCGCTTCCATGATCACGGCCACCAGTATGGGGCTCATCGTCGACGACACGGTGCATATACTCAGCAAGTATCGCCGCGCCAAACGCGAACACAATCTGGGCACCCACGACGCCATTCGCTACAGCTTTTCCCGTGTCGGCCAGGCGCTGTGGGTGACCACCTTGATCATGATCGCCGGCTTTTCTGTGCTGGCCTTTTCCAGTTACAAACTAAATGTGGACATGGGCATACTCACTATCATGGCCGTTGGCGTGGCCCTGACGATGGATTTCCTGCTGCTGCCAGCGTTATTAATGTTTATGGACAAAGACAAACAATGCAGCTGCGCTACCTGCCGGGAGAAGGGCCTCGCCACCACATGATCACGCCATAAGGAGGAGCATCAGGACGCTATGTCTGATGGGTTATTGACCTGTATGTTACACATAGGTGCTATATATAAGATATGTTCTAGAGAGCTACCCATCGTGGATAGCTCTGTGGAGGAACAAAGGAGGTGTGTGATGAAAGAGCTACGATGGCAAGACTGGGCAATTGTCCTGCTGGGTGTGTGGCTTGTGCTCTCGCCGGTGTTTGGCATCGGCGTCGTTAATGATGTGGCCGCATTCAACTCCTATCTGACCGGCACGGCGGTGGCGATATTTGCAAGCGTGGCACTCGCCCGCCCGCAGTTGTGGGAGGAATATACTAACCTGTTCCTGGGACTCTGGTTGATCATCGCGCCGTTTTTCCTGGGCTTTTCGAATCAGACAGGCCCGATGTGGAACCAGATCATTGTGGGCCTTCTGATCGGTGGTACCGCCCTGGCGGTTACCTTGCAGAAGACGACGCCAACGGCGGGGCACGGTCACGGGCACGCATAACGGCTTTTTGCTGACTGACAGGAGGCAGTGAACGTCCCGGATCCGAAAGGTGCGAGCGGGCAGAGGGTCTGGTAACAGATCCGTGTCCGCGCTGTCACCGGGCAGGGTCCGGGCCGCTTTTGTGTGCACGTAAAAGGACCGGCACCGCCGTGGATTGACGGACCCTGGTCCTGGTGATGGTCATCAGGGTAACGACTATGAGTAGGGAGAAATCATGAGAGCCATTATGTTGAGTATTGCTGCCGTAATGACGTTCGCAGTACCTGTGCTGAGCATTGCCGTCGAGGATCCGCTGGCCAGGGGTGAAGCCGTCGCCCGCGAGTGGGATCGCCGTGACCGCGGCTTCGGTGACAGCAAGACGACCTTAAGGATGATCCTGGAGAACCGTCAGGGGAAACAAAGCGAACGCCGGCTGCGTATGGAGATACTTGAAGCGGCGGACGAAAATGACGGTGACAAGTCACTGGTGGTTTTCGAGGTTCCGCGTGACGTCAAGGGCACGGCACTGCTGAGCTACGCGCATATCCTGGAAGCGGATGACCAGTGGCTTTACCTGCCGGCGTTGAAACGCGTCAAACGTATCTCATCGAGCAACAAATCCGGCCCCTTCATGGGCAGCGAGTTTGCCTATGAGGACATCAGTTCCCAGGAGCTGAAGAAATATGATTATAAATGGCTGCGCGACGAGCCCTGTGGCAAGTCTGAATGCTTTGTGCTGGAACAGCGGCCGCTGTACAAGAACTCGGGCTACACTCGTCAGGTCGCCTGGTACGACAAGGATGAGTACCGCCTGCAACGTATCGACTATTACGACCGCAAGGACGATCTACTGAAGACGCTCACCTTCGGTGAGTACAAGCAACATCTTGGTAAATACTGGCGCTCCCACAACATGTACATGGTCAATCAACAGACGGGCAAGAAAACCAGACTGGTGTATGAAGAATTCAAGTTCAGGAACGGGCTGAAGGACAAAGATTTTACACAAAACCGTCTGAAACGCATGCGTTGATGCTTTAGCTATAATCCCGCTTATGAAATCCGCGAATTTTCTTTTGACAATTCTGGCCGGCGTTTCCAGTTCAGTCATGGCGGTTGAACTCGGGGGCTGGGGGGAAATGGAAGTAAGATACTCCCCCAGCAATCCGCTCTACGCAGGGCAACAACAGAACAGCGCCTCGATCGCTACTCAGCCTGAGTTTTATCAGGAGTGGGCAGACGGACGCTCGTTCACCTTTGTCCCCTTTTACCGATATGACAGCGCGGACAAGCAACGAACGCACGCCGACATCAGGGAGGCCATGTTGCTCTGGCCCAGGGAAAACTACGAACTCAGGGTCGGAATCGGGAAGGTCTTTTGGGGCGTAACAGAAGCGAGCCATCTCGTTGACATTATCAATCAAACCGACCTGGTTGAGTCGATTGACGGGGAAGAGAAGTTGGGCCAGCCAATGGTCAACCTTACGCTACTGACCGATAAAGGGACCTTTGACTTCTTTGTCCTTCCCTATTTTCGCGAGCGAACGTTTCCGGGACGCGCGGGGCGGCTGCGTTTTGACACGTTTATCGATAGCGGGCGTGGGGCAGTGTACGAAAATGAAGCCAGGGAGCATCATGTCGACTACGCGGTCCGCTACAGCAACACCATAGGGAATCTGGACATCGGCATCTCCGACTTCTACGGGACAACCCGGGAGCCTGCCTATCTTGCCGGAGTTGACACTAATGGAAACCTCAACATCATCCCGTTTTATGAAATCATCAACCAGACCGGCCTTGACCTGCAGTACACCGATGAAGCCTGGTTATGGAAACTGGAGGCCATCTACCGCCATGGGCAGGCAGACGGTAGTTACTATGCTGTGGATGCGGGCATTGAATATACATTTTCAGGGCCTGGCTTGCGCGGCACGGACCTTGGCCTGATCGTAGAGTATATGTATGACAGCCGAAATTTCGGTGCGGATACAAGGGCGCCTGCTGTCGGTGATTATATCAGCAGTCGATCTAATACCTTCCTTAATAATGACTATTTGATTGGAGTGCGCCTGGCTTTTAACGATGCAGACTCCTCCGAGGTATTGGCCGCATTCATTCAGGACATCGACAATCATTCCTCGGTATTTCAGTTAGAAGCAAGCCGCAGAATCGGTGACAGGTGGAAAGCGGAACTGGACGCATACGTCTTTATGGACGCAAAAAAAGACCCGCTGCTGGGATCTCTGCGCGAGGACAGCTTCGTCCAGCTTGCACTGAAGTATTATTTCTGACGGGCACTTTTATCATTACCATTACCAGCACCACCACGAACCGGCGTGTTCGGCCGGGCCGAAGCAAACCAGCCGCATTAACTTTTTACTTTAGTTTTTGGATATAAGAAGTTTTTCAATTAAATTGAGGGCCTCCTTCCTGGACCACTCCCGATAGCCGGCTCCCCAGGCGATTATCCTTCCCTCCTGATCGAGCAAATAGGAGGTAGGGGTCCCGGTAACCCTGTACATAATGCTCACACGCCCGGTGGGATCCAGCAGCCCGGAATCGGTGAAGAAGGTATATCCAGATTTCTTCATAAAAGGTACCACTGCCTTCGCTCCTCTCCGGTCGGTAAAGACAACTACAATAACAAAGTCCCGGCCTTTGAATTGGTCATAAAGCTTTTGCAGATGGGGCATCTCCTTTTTACACCAGTGGCATCCGGTGTCCATAAAATTCAGGAGGACCAGTTTACCTCGAAAATCGCTCAGCTTAACCGTGTTATTATTAAGATCTTTTAACGTGAAATCTGGTGCTGTATTCTTTTCATGAAGCTGCATTAGTCCAAGAGAGGTCATAAGTTCATTAACCTCCATAGAATACGCAGTCTCAACCGATAGAATAAATATGACTCCGATCAACGCTATGAGTCTGTATGTCATCGCTCTCTTGGTAATTCGTTGTATCATTCTAACTTCCTCATGATGTGGAAAGATCTGCCCCTTCATTGCTGACTATGTTTTATCCTGCTTTCAGCGTTTACTCAAACTCCATCGACTGAAAGACCTGTCCGGCATTCCGCTTGGCCAGAAATTCGGCTGTTGGTAAATTTATATAGGCAGACTGATCGATATTGTAGGCATCCTGAAGTGTCCCGCCATTTTCGATCAACTCGGCTACCTTCGTGCGTAAATAAACCAGGTAGTCTCTTGTATAACGTGTGACCTTGGCCATATTGGTCGCCTCACCGTGCCCCGGAATGACGTATTCCGCCCCCAGTGCTGCAAACTTGTCCCAGGTTTTTATCCAGGCGGCGGTATCTGTATATTCGAAAAGGGGCAACATGCGCTGATGAAATGCCATGTCACCTGAGACCACCAGGCGTTTTTGTGGCAGCCAGACAACAATATCTCCAGGGCTGTGTGTCGGTCCCAGGTGAATCAATTCAAAGCGTACGCCGCCCATTTCGATAACTTTGTTGTGTTTAAAGCTCTCATCAGGCAGGGTCACCTTTGTCCCCTCCGCCTTTTCCTTCATCACCCGTTTCATTTCCTCAAAAACCGCAAATGAAGTATCTTTAATCTCTTGCACTGCGTCTTCATGTGCAATCACGGTAGCGCCCTGTTCCTGCCAGTAGTTTGAACCCAGCATGGCATGGCCCTGCGCATTTTCCAGCACCACAAACTTAACCGGCTGATCGGTGATCTTTTTGATCTCTGTGTGTAAGGCCTTCGCCAGCAAATAGTTGGCACCGGCGTTGACAACCAGAACACCATCAGAGGTCACAATGAAAGACAGGTTATTGTTATGTCCAGAGTTCTCATAGCGGGCCGGCGCAAACGAACCGATCGCTGACCAGACCCCGTCAATCACCTGTTTGGGTTTATCGTAAAGCATCGAATCCGGCGCCTTGTCACTGGTGTACAGGGCTTCACCGGTCAGTGGCGGTGCTGTATCCTGAGAGGCTGACGGCGCCAACACTTGCTCCTGCTCCTGCATCGGCGCTGGCGGCTGCACCGTGGCCTGTGCCGGTTTATTCTGCGGCATGTTCGTTTCTGACAGATCACCTGAATCACAGGCCGATAACATTGTTACCGCCAGTAAAATTGGCAGGCTCGTTAATTTTCTTTTCATAGTTACAATATCCTGGTGCATCCCTGTAGAAAAACACTGCTCTAACCCTATAATAACACGTGGGCTGCAAATGTTGCAGTGCAGGACCTGAGCCTTTATCCCCTGGTTTGTTTAATCGAATGATATGGGTGCTGATGTTGTTTATTGGTATGGATTTGTAGCGCCGGTTGAAAAACATTGTAATGAACAGGTTTTATCGGAATAAGCTCTATCCGAAGATACTAATCCCCCTGAAAACCAAGTTCTTTGCGGATGAACTGCGTAAGAAAAAGTCTATTTTTCAATAAATAATACCTTTACAATCCTAGCCTGCTGAAAAGCGCATGGTTTAACTATTTGAGCGAAGTGATGCAGAGAAAAAAACTTGGTATATCAGGATTTACTTATAAAGATCTGTTTACGCAAGATGGTTTACAAAAACTCGATAATGAGTTTGTTCTCTATCTGAAACAATCAGATGAGGTCCTTTACTCACAATTACTGGACTATCGTTCTAAAGCTGATCCCATAGCGGGGGGATCCTTGTCCACCAGTCTGCTGGTTCTTTCCTGTGCACCAATACTTGAAGCATTTGTCGCTGAACTATTTGAAATTAAAGAAGAAACCAGGCAGGCAAGAGAAAGCACTCTTTCCCACGATGTCATTATCTCATTCAAAAAGACCTTTGTGCTGCGGCGCGCACGACGACGCCTGTTAAAAAAAGAAGCGATTGAAACCTTTGATGAGCTTGACCGCTGGCTGGATCAGGCGCTCGCAGAACACACAATAGATGACCCGGATCAGGAACGGGCCGTGTCGTTGCTTGGTGAGCTTTTGCTATCTGACCAGGATAACAATAAAGACCAGATTGAATTGTTAACACGCTGGTGCATTCGTGCCATGACCACCCCTGAGGGACAAACCAGGGTCAGCGACTGGGTCTGCTTTCAACTGCCGCAAGGTCTGGATTACGCATCGTTAGTACCTGTGCAGGAACTTGCAGGAGACAAATTCAATCGCTTACAAGCGCAACCCGATAATTATAGATTACGTGATGGCTTCAAACTCACCGACACACGAATGAATGCCCGCCAGATACAGAATGAAGTCAATTACTGCGTTTACTGTCACAAGAATGAAGGTGATTACTGTTCGAAAGGCTTTCACGAAAAAAAAGGTGAGCCGGAAAAAGGATTCAAAAAAAATCCACTTGATGTAACACTCACTGGCTGCCCACTAGGTGAAAAGATATCTGAAATGCAGGCGCTTAAGCGAGACGGCCATGCAATCGCGGCCCTTGCAACGATCATGATTGACAATCCTATGTGTCCTTCAACGGGGCACCGGATTTGTAACGATTGCATGAAGGGGTGTATTTATCAAAAGCAGGAACCGGTTAACATCCCCGAAATTGAAACACGCTGTCTCACCGACGTGTTGTCACTGCCCTGGGGTGTGGAAATATATGACCTGTTGACCCGTTGGAATCCGTTAAGACAGAAACAATGGTTGCCTAAGCCTTACAATGGCTTAAACGTGCTTATTACAGGTATGGGCCCCTCCGGATTTACGCTGGCACACCATCTTTTGATGGAAGGGTTCGCAGTGGTCGGCACGGATGGTCTGAAAATCGAACCACTTCCGCGGACACTCATCGACAACCCTGTTGAACATTACAGTGACATAGAAGATCAGTTAGACGAACGAATCATGACCGGTTTTGGCGGTGTCACAGAATATGGCATTACCGTACGTTGGGACAAGAATTTTCTAAAATTAATCTATCTCACACTGATGCGCCGGCCTTATTTCCAGGTATTTGGTGCTGTACGTTTCGGTGGAACCATTAGAGTGGAAGATGCCTGGGAACTGGGTTTTGACCATGTCGCTATTGCAGTCGGTGCTGGTCTGCCGCAGGCCTTACCCGTGCCCGGGAGTTTGGCGCCCGGAATGCGACAGGCAAATGATTTTCTTATGGCCTTGCAGCTTAGCGGTGCGGCCAAGGCCTCCAGCCTGGCTAATTTACAAATCAGGTTACCCGCAGTTGTCATCGGTGGCGGTCTGACTGGCATCGACACGGCAACGGAAGTCCAGGCCTATTACATTCAGCAAGTAGAAAAGTTGCTCTACCGATTTGAAAAACTGGTAGAGACCATTGGAAAGGACGCAATCTACCAGCAGTTAGATGAAGTGTCGCGATTGATTCTGGAAGAACAACTTGCCCATGGGAACCTGGTAAAAGAAGAACGTCAGCGGGCATCGAGCAAAAAAGAAGAACCGGATTTTATTTCTTTGATCCGAAGCTGGGGTGGTGTCACTGTTGCCTACAGACGAAATATGAATGAATCACCCGCGTACCGGAGTAACCATGAAGAAGTCAGGAAGGCGCTGGAAGAAGGTATTTATTATGCGGCCGGCATCGAACCTCTCGAAGTCAAAGTCGATCAGTTCGGTCATTGCGAATCGTTGCTATGTGTAGTGCGCGAAAAAGATAAAGATGGGAATTGGTACAATACAGATAAAAAGTTCGATTTGCCTGCTCGCGGTATCTTTGCCGCTACAGGGGCACGACCTAATGTGGCCTATTCATTCGAACATCCAAAAAGGTTTTTAAAGGAAAACGGCCATTATCAAACGTTTAATCTGGAAAACAATAAACTGATATCAACACCGACCGCAGAACATATCAAGAAAGACAATTTTGGTGCATTTACCTCCTATGAGGATCAGGACAGCAAGCTAAATCACCGCGTCACATTTATCGGAGACACTCACCCGGTGTTTAATGGCAATGTCGTAAAAGCGGTTGCATCCGGCATGCGGGTGTATCCTGAAATAGTGGCATCTTTTGGTCAACTTGCATCGCAACAAGGTAATGAGGAGACATACCAGGCATTCAGTAAAAAGATCGCGTGGCTTTTTACTGCCACTATCGACGATGTTATCCGACATAATCCAACAACGCTTGAATTGAGAATCCAGGCGCCGATGGCGGCAAGGCGTTTCAAACCCGGACAATTTTTTCGTCTACAGAACTATGAAAGTTCAGCGCCCGTTATTGGTGATACCACATTACAAACGGAAACTATGGCGCTAACAGGCGCTCTGGTCGATAAGGAAAAAGGCCTGGTTTCTCTCATGATAATGGAAAAGGGCACGAGCTCAAGAATCTGCGCCACCTTGAAAAAAGGCGATCCTGTTTCCCTGATGGGCCCAAGTGGGGTACGTATGAGAATTCCGGATAACAGGGAAAATATCCTGATAGTCGGCGATACACTTTGCATCCCGCATATTCTGGGTGTTGGGCCAGCCATGCTCGAAGCAGCTAATAAAGTGTGCTTTATCCTGCATCTTGATTCTGCCGATGAGTTGTTTTGCCAGCAACAACTGGAGCAATCAGCAACAAATATAGTGTGGAATGTCAAAAAAGGTGAATTGATAAAATCCAGTCGTCCCCATGATATCTCCACATGCGGTGACTTACTGGATGTTGTTAATCAGTTTTCAGATGGCTCACTTCCTGGTGATATTAATAATACGTTTGCGGCTAAAGACATTGATAGAATTATCATCGTCGGTAATCAGGAACTGGTACGCAGTCTGCGCGATATATACGAAAGTAAATTAATGAACACCATGCCCAAGGTCGGCCTGAACGTCACCGCATCCATCAGTACACCAATGCAATGCATGCTAAAAGGGGTTTGCTCGCAATGTTTACAATGGCAAATAGACCCACAAACCGGCAAACGCACCAAAGCCGTCTTTAGTTGCTCATGGCAAGATCAGCCCCTGCATATGGTTGATCTGGATAACTGGAAAGACAGACTCGGACAAAACCGGTTACAGGAGGGGATATCTAATCTTTGGTTAGACCACCTGTTTAAACTGCAGGAGATAGAAAAAATATAGCTCAGGAGCATATGCCTGGACTGGCTTTACTTATTTTCCCATCGCAGCCAACTGCTGTGACATGGCCTGGCAATGAGAAACCGCCTGCGATGTCACTGCACCGCAGGCGGATAGCATTTCTCAGGTTATAAAGCCCCTCAGTTGACGACGACCATCTGGTGGCCCTCGCCACGCACCGTAATCTTACCGATCACCTTGAGTTGTTTCGCGTCAACGACCCAGACGAAGGGTTTTTTCCTGCTGGATACGTAGATCTTGCCGGTGTTACCGATCACCTTGACATGATAGGGCGCCGGATCGAGCTTCAGGGTACGCACCTTGCCGGTTTTGACATCGAGAGCGACCAGCTTGTTGTCCTTCTTGGCGCTGGCAAACAAGGTCTTGCCATCCGCCGAGATATCAATGCCATGGGGTTTATTGCCAATGGTAAATGTTTTTACCACTTTGAGTTTTTCCAGCGAAACCTTGGATATCGTTCCACCGCGGCCATTATTGGTATAGACGAATTTTTCGTCCGGAGACATCAGGATGTGTTCCGGGCCTTTGCCAACCAGTATGTTCCTGCTGACGATCCAGTTTTTGGTATCGATGACGCTGAGTGTGTTATTACCCGCATTACTCACGTACATCTGCGCACCGCCATCGGCAAACACGACATAGTTCGGTTGTGGCCCGGTGTAGATGTTGCGAAATATCTTCTTGGTTGCCAGATCAATCAGACTAATCGTCCCGGCAGTCGTGTGAGCAGATACGGCATACTTCCCATCTGGTGTAACAAAGGTGTGATGCGCCATCCCCCTGACCTTGATGGTGGTTTCCAGTTTGTTATCCGCCACCCGGATCAGTGAGACAGTGCTGATACCCACTGCGGGGAGCAAACCACCTTTCTGTGCTGCATGGTGCTTTTTATGATCAGCATCTGACATGCCTTTGGGTTTTTTCATCTTGGACTGGCCGGATTTGCTCATGTTGGCATGGTCCTTCTTCACCGGAGGCTCGGTTGTTGCCTTCGGCTTGCCGCCCATCGCCGAATGATCCTGTGTCTTTTTATCAGCACCCGGTTGGGGATGATGTTTCTTATGATCCGCCTCGGATACTCCGGCAGGCTTCGCCATCGTTGATGCAGCAGATTTTGGCTTACCAGTCTTGGATGACATCATTGCATGTCCTGCCGTTTTCCCGGATGACATCATTCCATGTCCCCCCATTTTCGGTCGACCCGCTACCACCTCATCGTTGGAGCCCGCAACCAGGTATTCGCCATTGGGGGTCAATGACAGGCCGTGAATATTTTTGAAACCACTGATCTTGCCGATTGTCTTGTCCGTCGCCGCATCCACGATCAGTATTTCATTCGCAGAGCCCAGCGGTATGTATACGGTCGGACTTGCCAGTGATGTCAGCGGGGCCAACATGGCGGCCCCACCGAGTAGTACGAATTTGAATGTATTCATGATTAATCTCCTTTTCGTATGAGTAAAGAATTCGGTTACCGATCGACTGCTACCATCCTTGCTGGACGATCAAAATGTGACTCTACCAATAAAGCCAAGTGTAGAACCTAAGTGTTACTTACAGGTCAAGTGTTTTACCAAATTGTAATGATAAAGGCCAGCGGTATCGGATAAAAGGCGGTCACTGGCCGCCACTGGCAAGGGTCGCGATGACGCGAAGGAATTCACTCGTGTCGTGGGTGCGTGGATGTACCCCAGGGGCATGATGTACAGGAAGTACAAATGTCGCGGGCGCATGAACGCACCCCAAGGGCACTTCTGCACTTTGTTCGGGCGCTCCGTAGCGACCGAGCTGCAGACCCCCTGTCGCGCTGGCACTACCCAGGTGATATTCAAACTCTTGCACCAGAGTGTAGAACCTATGTGTTACTCACAGGTCAAGACAATATGTCCTTGCCGGGGCTGGCTCCAGGTCCAGGGTAAATCAGTACATTTTTTCGTTGTTCCTGAAATTATTTGCAAGCCAGGTGATTTCTATCCAGAATAAGACTCAATCCAGATATATGCAAGGCAAGGGCCCCGACATGAAAATAAAATTACTTGTAATACTTCTGCTTGCTATGGCCAGCACACCCAGTTTTGCCAAAGAATTTATTTACCAGGGCAAGGTGAAAGGTATGGTCTGTGCATTTTGTGTTTATGGTGTGAGTAAAAGTATTGCAAAGATCCCGGGCGTTAATGCCGAAACGGTTAATGTTGACCTGAAATCGGGTCAAGTGAATTTTCACAGTTCTTCAGAATTGAGTTTCAAAAAAGTATCAAGTGTCTTTAAGGGCTCAGGGTTCAAGCTGGTTTCGCTTGAAAAATCCAGTGAGGCGACACACAAAATGGCAAGCTACGAAAGCAAACCCACATTGGTTTTTAAACTCGCTAACACAGGTATCGATAAATATAGCAGCATCATCGAGTCTATCGGTAACATTGCTGCTGCTGATGCATCCAAGATAGTCATTACCGCGCCTGAATCAATTGAAATAAAGATATTAAAGCCCATGATTGGCGGCAAACAACAATCCATCCGGGTTCAATATATATTGAAGAATGATGACGGAATGAAAATAGAATTATTCCAAAAATCAAATTAATGAGTCAGGTCTGTCTGACAATATAACCATACAAAAACAGTCATAATCCGGGAATCGGGTGAGTAAAGCTTAAAAGGATCTGCCATGCAGTTATGGGGTGTGCATTAGTATCCCGAAAAGTGTTGTTCTTTATCAATATTATTTAATTATTCGAATGAATATAATTTATACGTGAAATTATAACAGGGTTATAACTGCGATATTATTACATATTTTTTCTTTTTACTGGCACTGGAACTCCATAGAAGCTGTTGTTGTCTATACTTACATATTAAAGATTAAGTTAATGGGAAAGATATATGTCTAAATACAATCGTTTCCGTCGAGCATTCCTGCAGGCCGCCGGGCTTTTCGGTGCCGGCATGGTCACGACTAAAGTTCAGGCACATCATACTGATTCTCATTTTAACGATTCCTCTGCGCATAAAGTAGTCTTCCAATGCAATAAAGTTGAACCAGAGTATCTGGGTCATATTTTGTTTTCAGCGGGAGTGATGCTGAGAAAATATGGTGATGATGTTGAAATAGTTATCACAACATTCGGCCGTGGCGTGAACCTGTTGGGAAAGAACCCGATCAGACCTATTTCCAAAGAGCATCAGGAAAGAGCAGGCTCACTGGCTGCTTACGGAGTGGCCTTTCACATCTGTCATAGCACCATGAAGTCACTTAACTGGGGCAAAGAAGATATTGTCGCTTATGCCAAGGTCGTACCGGCTGGTGCGATAGACCTGATGGAATTACAGGAAAAGGGATTCAGCTACATTAGTGAATAATTTCTGGCCTGGGCTTATACGCACAGAGTAAACATGAACGCGCCAGATTGCTGCTCATTCGAAATCTTCCATCTCCAGTTCACGGTAGACAAAATTAGCATTGGCGCGTTGGTTAAGTTTATACAGGCGTGTACTGCGCCAGTCTTTGAAATCTGTCTGGTCTACCGCGTTTAATAAATCGACATCATTGGCAATTGCCTTACGCATGGCTGCGCGTAATCTTTTAATATAAGATTGTGTTCGCTTGACCATAGGGAATGGCGATGTTTGCGCACTGCCATGACCGGGGATCATTAATTTAACCTTGGCAAATTTCTTCAGTAACCAGTCCTGGGCCTCAATGGCACGCAAAGAATTACCATCACCCATATACGTGGTGCGCTGATTAAAAGCCAAATCCGAGATCCACACAACTTGTTGCCCTGGTTGGTATACCACCAAATCACCATACGAATGATGTTTGCCAACATTGTAAATTTCAAATGTTCTGCCGCCAGTCTTTAGCGTATAACTGGAAAACAGTTTGCCGCTAATGGGAATATCAGGACCAACTCCGGCAAATCCAGCCATGTCCGGTTTGATAAAGGTACGACGAAAAGCAGCTGAACTATCGATTTTTTCCGAACGAATATAATCCAGTGTCCCGATGTGGGCGATTACCTTAACGCCACCTAGCTGGCGAAAAGCATTGGCACCGTAGGAATGATCCGGGTGGTTGTGGGTAACAATGAGATATTTGACTGGTTTATTGGTGACCGAACGAATGGTGGCGATCATACGCTTGCCGAGTTTAGGGGTACCCAGCGAATCGATCACAACCACCCCATCGTTCGTCACTACAAAACCAGCATTGCCATTCCAGCCACGATTGTACTGATCCACTTCCGCGATGTTACCAAAGAAAAAATAGGTATCGTTTGCCACCTTAAAATAAGGCAGCGGGGCATCGGCCTTGTCCGTTTCCTTAAGCACGATATTAGGTATCTCAGTGGTATCGATGGCTTTTTTCGGCACATAATATCGTGATGGATCAGTACCGAAACCATGCGCCACGGGGACAGCCTGTTTATCTGACTGTTTGTCTGACGCAGCAAATGCGGCACTGAAAAACATCATACACACTGCCGTGAAGAAAAGTGTCTGTCTTTTACTCATCCTGGCATCTGGATTAACCGTTCTCATATTAACTTACCTGTTTCAGTTTTCCTATACGCGGTATCAAACGAACATCGGCCAGTGCTGCCAGTAATGCATCCATCACACTGGCGTCCTCATAGACCATACGATAGTATTCAAACTTCATCGTTATCGCACAGCCAAGAATAAATGATGCAAAGGCAACCAGCGAACCCAATGCAAGGGTAGAGAAACCTGTAATTCCCTGTCCAAAGGTACAACCCATTGCCAGCACACCACCGATACCCATTAATATGCCACCAAAAAGATAACGTACGAGATCCTTCATCGAACTAAACCATTCAAATCGCAGGTTGCCGGTAAATAAAGCATAGATAAAGGAACCCACAATCACACCAACAAGAATAGCAACACCGAAAGTAATCAGTGATATTTCCAGAGGATTAGCAAGATAATAGAGCGTTTCACCCATTGGATTAACAAAAGTGAATGACATGGCGCCGACACCCGGTGGTGGTGAGTCCATAAAACTGGCGGCCTCAACCGCCTCCTGACCTAATGGTCCAGCTGTAACGTACCAGCCGGCCACAACTATCAGGCCAACGACTGTCCCACCTAATATATTATCGAAGCGACTGAGGAAATCACGCGAACGAAAAATAAAGTACAGGAACGTCAGTATAATTAATGCGGCTGCCAATGGGTGAAACCAGTTACTGTCTGCGACACCGAACAGACTGCCCACCATTGTGGTGATCTGTTGACTATTCATGCCATAATTTTGCAAATCAATCGTCAATGGTGACATCCAGATATGAAAACCGTAATGATAGAAATCCGTCTTGGTCATCAGGAAGGCAAAAATCCCACCGATAAACAACACAAACAACGACTTCATATTACCGCCACCGATACGAATCAGCGTCTTGTTGACGCAACCACCTGCCAGCGTCATGCCAACACCAAAAATAAGGCCACCCAGCAAATAACGGATCCAGGCAAAATTGGCGGTGCGATACGGTGGCATGGTCATATCAAGATTGATGATGCCGAGTTGTTCAAGCAACAGGACCCCAGACATGGCAACAGCAATAGCTAATAGCCATGCATACATTCGCCCCTTATCGCCCATATTGACCCAGTCTGAAATCGCCCCCATGGTGCAGAAATTGGTTTTGTGAACCACGATACCCAGAACTACTGCCAGGCTAAAACCTGACAAAATGACATACCATATTGATGCGCCTTCCATTAAGTTCTCCTGTTACATGTTAGCTGTACTATTCTGATTGCAGCGTTTAAGTTTATGCCTGACCTGTTGCCCTGTTAGCTGATGGCCAATGCGTACGAGCCGCAGGTTTTAGCCTCATTTCATTATATTAATCGTTTTAATTTTAATTCACTACAACCACTATATGGCTTTCACCTTGAATATTATGGGGATTTTGCCAATAACCAGCTAATTGCCTGGTATCAACTGCCCAGATGACAGCCATATTGCAACAGGATGCAAATAATTTCCTGTTTTAACATCGAGTTACGCACTCATTAAATCATAAGGGTAGAACCTATGTGCAGCTCACAGGTCAAGGATTTCCTGATCCTGGCTAATCAGTATTCCTGAAAAATATTAGTACAAGTCAGCAGTAGTGAGTATAAAATCAGCCTGATGGTCTTAACGGCAGTGTATAAATCAATCTGAATACCATCCCATCATGCAGAATCCCATGTCATCATTTCTCACTGGACTTGCCAAGATTCGTGTTTTCCAACGGGAGCAGCCTTACGTTCCAACGCCTTAACGCGGCATCATCCACTCGCAGGTTGCGGTAACCTGCTGCATAGAACATGGCATAATTAAATGCTGAGCCAGTGCCACCCAGACAGGTCAGCAGCATCGGCCTGTCGGGATTGATTTTCATGCGTGCGAGCAGCCCTGGTATTTTCGGTGCCTTGGCATACAACCGTCCATTGTCGGCCTTGCGCATGTAATCCTCCCATGGCTGATTGACGCTACCCGGGATGCGCCCGTAACGCGGATTGGCCTGAAACTTGCTTAATCCTTCAAAGTGGGTTGCTGGCCGGCCATCCACCAGTAAATAATGTTCGCGTATTTTGGCTAGTTCATCTGTTGTAATTTCCAGCGCAAGTATTGGTCGTGCGACGAAGTTGCCCGCCTGAACAGCATCGCTGTCATCTTCTATCGGACCATCAGCGGCTAACCAGCCATGCCATCCTTCATCGAGCACGCCGACGTTGGTATATCCCAACAAGTGAAACAGCCAGTACAGATAGAATGCGCCCAATATTTCATCTGTGTTGTTACCTTTGTAGTAAATCACCACACCATCGTTATCGTTAATACCCAGTTTACGGATTTTATCTGCCAGCTTGTCAACCGATAAGCGCACCAGCGCCCCATCGCTGTCGACATAACGCCATGCGCTTTTGTTGGTAACCACACTACCCGGTATATGCCCATTAAAAGTAAAGTCCACCTCATCAGATACTTCAATAATTGCCAGGTCAGTCTGATTTATATTGTTAATCAGCCATTGCGGACTAACGCTTGCTGGCACTGATACCGCAAAGCTCTGGCCGGAGATGAGCAAACACGCAGTTACTATCATGAACCGATATTTCATATGGCTTCCTAATGGTGCGGTGAAGAGTAACTACAACTATAAACTTACCAATACGGTAATTTCAACTTCCCTCACTTCGTGCAGCAAAAACGTTTTATAGCGGTGCCCAAATCAAGGCAGAAAACCAGCCATAGCAAGCAACATCCTGAATCAGGTTAGTTGGCTGAGGCCCGTTCAGAGCAGTTTCCCTCGGGCATGAAATCCGCCTGCTCTTTCTGCCTTTTTCATCATAGATAAATACTTCAATCTCGTGAACGGTGCCCGGGTTTTTGGTTTCATAGCGGCCAATATCCGGGACAGCCAGCCGTCGCCAGTGCCAGGGTCGCGAAGTTGGCACAGTTTTTTAAGGCCTTGCCCGGCATTCTCGGTAGTTCTTTGAATTGTTTGTAAATATTGGATATATTTACTGTGGTTTTTCGTCAGTACGCATATTCTGTCAGACGTCCGTGACAGGGATTTATTTCATCTCAAACGGTAAAGGTAGAAAAGCTTGACCTATGCCTAACGTACAGGTTATAGACTTACCCATAGAGTAGCAAAACACAGCCGTTTCCTGATATTGATCTCACTGTAAGGAGGCAACAAATGGAATCCACAGAAAAAAAATTCAATGCGCTCCAGACCACTGCGCTCACCGGTGTTTCAGCCACTTCAACAAGTGACAGTCTCTCGAAAATTGGCGCTGAGATTGTTTCAACGCTTCTCGCGGATTACCGTGGCGATATCGCCATTCGACTCTGGGACGGCACGCTTGCACACGGTACATTTGATGCGCCCTGTACCGTTGTTTTCAAAAAACCTGGTGCATTGCGCGAACTGATCCTGCACCGAAGTTTGCTGCGGCTCGCAGACAGCTATCTTAGCGGTGACATTGACGTGGAAGGCGATCTGGAGACCCTGTTTGAGCTCCAGACGACCCTGGCCAACCTGCATCTGTCCCTGGGTACCCGGCTGCACCTGTTGTATCAGGCCCTGCGGCTGCCGAGGCGGGCCCGCAACGGCGCTACGCGCAGTTGGCGTGCAAAAAGGTCCGAGCATCAGAATTCCCAGGCCAGCATCGCGCACCATTACGATGTGAGCAACAATTTCTACCAGCTCTGGCTGGACCCGGAAATGGTGTACTCCTGTGCCTATTTCAGTTCCACCGATCAATCCCTGGCCGGGGCACAGCAGGATAAACTGGATTACTTGTGTCGCAAGTTGCGGCTGGAGCCGGGACAGACACTGCTGGATGTCGGCTGTGGCTGGGGTGCGCTGGCCTTGTGGGCTGCGCGCCATTACGGGGTGCAGGTACACGGCATCACGCTCAGTCAGGAGCAGCAACGATTTGCACAGGAGCGGGTGCGTGCCACCGGCCTGGAACAGCAGGTCCGTATCGAATTGCTGGATTATCGTGATCTGCCGGAGGATGCACAATATGACCGCGTGGTCAGTGTCGGCATGTTTGAGCATGTTGGCGTCAAGAACTTCCCGACCTATTTCGGCACCGTCCGACGGGTACTCAAGCCCAATGGCCTGTTTCTGAATCACGGTATTACCAGTGAGACGGGCTGGGAACGCTCGACACTGACCCGCTTCATGAACCGCTATATCTTTCCAGATGGTGAACTGGCGCGTATCAGTGACGTGACCGCCGCGATGGAACTCGCCGGTTTCGAAACCCTGGATGTCGAAGGCCTGCGCCTGCATTATGCACTGACCCTGCGCCACTGGGTGCGTGTACTGGAGGCAAAACGTGACCAGGCAATACGCTATTCGAGTGAAGTGACATACCGGTTATGGCGGTTATATATGGCTGGCTGTGCCTTTTATTTCGATGAGGGCAGCACCGGCCTGTACCAGGTCCTGGCGGGTCACCAGCACCACTTGCAACCCGTACCGCTGCGGCGTGATGATCTTTACAGGCACCGTAGTGTTGATCGGGATAGGTAGTCATGGGACAGGAATATGCCTACGGCATGTGGGTGATCGCGGTATTTAATGTCGGCCTGTTCCTGTTTTTCTTTTTAGGTTTTCTGCCGCCGAAGGGATTCGCGGAATGGCGCAACCTGGGTGTGGTTACTGCATTTCTGCTGGCACTGTTCAGCGAAATGTACGGCTTTCCGCTGACCATCTATCTGCTCACCGGTTGGCTGGGTGATGCCTATCCTGTTCTGCAACCATTCAACCATAAATTCGGCCATCTGTGGGTGGTGGCTTTTGGTGGTTCTACGCTGGCCTGGGCACTGGTAATGGGTACCAGTCTGGTGTTGATGGTGGCTGGCTATCTGCTGCTTTCCAGGGGCTGGCAGCAAGTGCATAGTGCACGCGGACGCATGCTCACAGAAGGCCACTATGCCTACATGCGGCATCCACAGTACACCGGTCTGTTTCTGGTCATTAGCGGTTTCCTGGTGCAATGGCCGACACTGCTGACAATATTGATGGCGCCAATACTGCTATATGCCTATGTGCGTCTGGCGTATTCTGAGGAACGTCACATGTTGAAGCAATTTGGCGAACAGTATGCAGACTATATGCACCGGGTGCCGGGATTCTTTCCGCCCTGGTATCAATGGAAAGCGCTCTTTACGACACCGGTGCCGCCGGCGCTGAAGGTGTCGGGGAAATGGGGAGCATGACTAAATATGCCGGCGGCATGCCGGTCAGGAGGTAATGATGGAAGGTTTACTCTCATTTCTTGTCATCGGTGGTCTGTTCTTTCTCATGATGCGCCACGGTTGCGGTGCGCACATGGGCCGCGGGGGTCATGGTGGCCATAGCCATGGAGCAGACAGCGAAGTAAAAGCAACTGATCCGGTGTGCGGCATGGAAGTTGATGTGAACCAGGGCTATGGGAAGATGCACGATGGTCAGCTATACCGGTTCTGTTCCCGTAATTGTCTCGACCAGTTTGAGGCTGAGCCTGAAAAATATCTGCATCAAGTGGTTGAAAGTACTGGAGGTGAGCAATGAAAACTGGAATTTCACTGCTGGCGGTCGGCCATGCCAGCAGTCTGCTACTGGCCATAACATTCACACTTTGTGTATTGTGGGATCTGCTGTTGCCGGAGTATGCGATGTATACCGCCTGGCGTACTCTGCTGCCCGGCTTTGAATGGTTGAGCTTGCAGAGTTTCATCCTGGGGTTCGTTGAAACCTGGGCCTACGGCTGGTTGTTCGCGCTGATCTGGGTACCGATCTATAATTTCTTTGCGGCGCGCGAAAAGATCGCCAGCTAAATGCGGCATGCAAGGGCAGGAATCTAACGATCCCGCGACACCTCGCATCGGCGTTGTGCTGAGTTCCGGCGGTGTGCGTGGCGTGTTTGCACACACCGGGTTTATGCAGGCAATACAGGGCATGGGGATCCCGGTGTCCGCCAGTGCCGGTTGCAGTGCCGGTGCCCTGGTCAGTGGTGTTCTCGCCAGCGGTACTTTACTGGAGCACTGGCTCGAGACCATGGCCAGAATTACCAGCCGCTCCTTCTGGACACCGGACTCACTGCCTCGTTTTCTCTGGGAAATGACCGCACACAGGGGACGCGGCTATACCGGCCTGTCGCGCACAAATGCTGCCCTGCAATTTACCCGCGACAACCTTTCCGTGAATACCTTTGAGGAATGCCTGTACCCGTTTCATGTCCTGGCCATTAATCTGGGCACCGGCAAGAAGGTGGTGTTCTCCGAAGGTGAACTTGCCCCGCGCATAACGGCCAGCGCCGCCATGCCAATCTTTTATGACCCCGTCAGGATCGATGGCGAATACTATTGTGATGGCGCCTTGATTGATTTTGCACCGACCGATTCCATTTGCTGCCGTCATCAACTTGATGTGGTTATTGTCCATGATGTGTCCCAGCATTTCGGCCTCCACCGTGATCTGGATATGGCCCTGCAGGACAACTGGGCGATGCTGGAGATCGTCAATCGCCTGGTGTATCGGGAAAAGCCCTGGTATTTGTCCGGTGAACCGCTGTCTTTGCACCACTGTCCCTGCGGTTGTGGGGCGATCGTGATTGCGATCGAGCCCGAACTCCTGCCGATGCGCTGGCCAGTGACCAAAGGCGGTGATAAGGCCCAATGTCTTGTCAGGGAGCAGGTCGAGGCACTGTTGCAGCCTTATTTACAGGCAATATTGACCGATCCACGCAAACAGTTGCCGTTGTCCGGAAATACCGTGACTAAGCCGGCTGGCGAGTGCGGAAAGTGTGATAGCCACTAATCGAACAGAATATTTTTTTCAGGCAAATTAGTTACTTCACCAGATAACCTTCAAATTGATTAGAGCAACTAACCGGAGCCAGATTTGTGGTAGGACAGCTGCCTGAGCAGGTATAGTAATAGTAGGTATAATTATAGCATATCCCAAAACCGCACCCATACGATGTCCTGGTGTAAGCGCAGGATATTGTCTCACACGTGGCGTTGAATGTTACCCCCTCATCCGGAGCACAATATTGGTTATAGCTATAAATTTGGCGAGAGCCTGTATTAAGCCCTAGTTGCGATGCGGTTACATTATGCGGATTACCGGTATCACTGACATGCGCTGACTGATCGAGTGTGGCAGGACTGATCCCACCGACGGTATTGGCATCATCTGCCTTAAACGCAAAACCAGCGGATGTGAGTGCAGTTCGTGGCGACATTTCACCATCGGCAGCCACATTAATACCTAACCATAGCGGATTATCAAACAGATTGGGGGGGAATGTGCCGCCCCCAAGTTCGATCGAGAATAATCCTTTACTCACATTAACAGTTTTTGTGTTAGTCCATAATGCAATACCACCCGCATTGACATTGTAAAGGCTGAATTTAATGCTGAAAGAACCATCAAGTGCAACACCGGATGGATCAGTTAAATAACCCTGGTAGTTTATACTTTGTGGAATAGCGGCCTGTACGTTTTGTAGCGAATGAAATAATAATACCAGTAACAGCGTGAATGCTTTAATGGAATTTTGTAACATGATGTTACTCCTGCTAGCGCGAGGCGCAGCAATAATCCTGTGATTGACTAGTCCTGTTTTGATGCCCGATTAAATACCGTGCCATGGCAAGTGGGGCAGGGAGGGATGTGGCCAGGTTGATGAAAATGCAATTCTTTGCCGCAGCCACTGCAACGGAAGGTACCGATACCGGTGATTTCACCGGTATGCCATTCACCAATGATGTTGGCCTGATGTTCGAGTTTCTCCAGTTCAATATGGGTCTGGTCAGCCATTCGGGTGAATGTTTCCAGAAACCGGTCTTCCACCAGGGCCACGTCAAATTTGAACCAGTCACGGATGGCTCCACCGCTCTCACTGAGAAACTGCCCGGCCTCCTGCAGGTCTCGTTTCAGGTAGGCGGCGACTTTATCTGCCTCTTCACGACTCAGTTCACCCAGTTCTGATGCCTGTTGTTTTGCCTTTTCCAGGTTGCTCTCCAGGGTCGGGATGGCCGCTTTATCTGCCTGCTCAATAACATCATCAATGGTCTTGTTGATGAAGCTGAGCATGTCCTGATATGCCTTCAGCATCTTGTCCCCAACGGCGCTGATGGCGGGTTTTTGCTGGTCTCCGTTTTTATTGTCTTCGGCTGTCTGTTTCATGGCGGGCCCCTCCTGATGCTGATACTTTCAGAATAGCATGTCTGTGGGTGCCCGGTGGATGTCAAACAGGCACAATATTTGACGGATTGTTGTGGCCATCTGTCCCCCTGGGGTATCCTTACACGCTTTAAATACCGGTGCCAGAATAAGGTCAAGGAAAATCAGTGACTAGCCACGTTTACCACCCCCGGGAAATTGAGCAACAGGCTCAGGATTACTGGGATGAGGAGCAGAGCTTCAAGATGTCTGAGTCCTCTGAAGGCGAGAAATTTTATTGTTTGTCGATGTTCCCTTACCCCAGTGGCCGCCTGCACATGGGGCATGTCCGAAATTACACCATTGGTGATGTAATCTCACGCTATCAGCGTATGCAGGGCAAGAATGTCCTGCAGCCGATGGGCTGGGATGCCTTTGGAATGCCGGCGGAAAACGCGGCCATGAAAAACAATGTGCCCCCCGCCCGCTGGACCCGCGAGAACATCGATTATATGCGTACCCAGCTGAAGCAGCTGGGATTTGCCTATGACTGGCAGCGGGAACTGGCAACCTGTGATCCTGACTATTATCGCTGGGAGCAGTGGTTGTTTATCCAGTTATACAAAAAGGACCTGGTGTACAAAAAGACCGCCGCGGTGAACTGGTGCCCGAATGACATGACGGTGCTGGCCAACGAGCAGGTCATTGATGGTTGTTGCTGGCGCTGTGATACCGCGGTGGAGCGCAAAGAGATCCCGCAGTGGTTTATGAAGATCACCGCCTACGCGGATGAGCTGCTCACCGAGCTGGATAATCTGCCGGACTGGCCGGAAAAGGTCCGCACCATGCAGCGCAACTGGATTGGCCGATCCAAAGGGATCGAAGTTGTCTTCGGTATCGAAGGGCAAGACACCGGGCTCAAGGTGTTTACCACTCGCCCGGATACGCTGATGGGTGTCAGCTATGTCGCGGTCGCACCTGAACACGCCCTTGCCACTGAAGTTGCCCGTGACAATGCCGATATCGCCGCCTTTATCAAAGAGTGCGAACATGCCGGCACCTCCGAGGCAAGCATCGAGGCGCTGGAAAAACGTGGGCTGGATCTGGGCCTGAAGGCCATCCACCCGATCAGTGGCGAACAGGTACCGGTTTATGTCGCCAATTTTGTACTGATTGGCTATGGCGAGGGGGCGGTGATGGCAGTCCCTGCCCACGATCAACGTGACTGGGAATTTGCGCAAAAGTATCAGATTCCGATCAGGGTCGTCATTACACCTGAGGGGTATGACGGCGATGTGGATGCACTGGTGAGCGATGCCGCCCATGTCGATAAAGGCGTGCTGGTAAATTCTGCTGAGTTTACCGGCTTGAACTTCAGGCAGGCCTTTGATGCCATTGCCGCTTACCTGGAAAAGAATGATCGCGGCAGGGTGCGGGTGAACTATCGTTTACGTGACTGGGGTGTCTCGCGGCAACGTTACTGGGGTGCGCCGATCCCGATGATCAACTGCCCGGATTGTGGTGTCGTACCGGTACCTGAAGATCAGCTGCCAGTGGTATTACCGGAAGAGGTGGTCATTGATGGTGAGGGTTCTCCTATCAAGAAGATGCCGGCATTTTATCAGACCACCTGCCCCGAGTGTGGTCATGATGCGCAGCGCGAGACAGATACCTTTGATACCTTCATGGAATCCTCCTGGTATTACGCCCGCTATGCGAGTTATGACCAGGGCGAGAGCATGCTGGACCAGCGTGCCGATTACTGGTTACCGGTAGACCAGTATGTTGGCGGTATTGAACATGCCATTTTACATTTGCTGTATGCACGCTTCTTTCATAAATTAATGCGTGATGCCGGACTGATTACCAGTAATGAGCCCTTCAGCAGATTGCTGACCCAGGGCATGGTGCTAAAGGATGGTTCCAAGATGTCCAAGTCCAGGGGCAACACCGTCGACCCACAGGAGCTGGTGGGAAAATACGGTGCCGATACCGTGCGTCTGTTCACCATGTTTGCCGCCCCGCCGGAACAGTCGCTGGAATGGAATGGTAATGCCGTTGAAGGGGCATCGCGTTTTCTGAAGCGCTTCTGGAAACTCGTCACCGATAATGACCACCTGGACCTGCTGGCCGCCTGGAAAGGGCCTGGGAACGTGCCGGCTGTCGACTGGCAGAATGCGGATGCGGACTGCAGGAAATGGCGCCACGAGGTGCATTGCCTGCTGCAGCAATCCAACCGGGATTTTGCCAAATATCAGTTTAATACCGTGGTGTCGGCAGGGATGAAGCTGCTCAACCTGCTATATGATGTCGCCAGCGCACGTCACAGCGGCACCGTTGGTAACACTTATGACGCCCTGCTTGCAGAAGGAATAGATATATTAATCAGGATGTTGGCTCCAATAGTGCCGCATATTTGCCATGCCTTGTGGGGTCTGGGCGGTGTTGGCGGTGCACTATTGGATGCGAATTGGCCACAAGCCGATCCACAGGCGCTACTGCGTGATAATATAGAGATCGTGGTCCAGGTCAACGGCAAGCTGCGTGGCAAGATCAATATTGCGGCAGGTGCCGAACAACAACAAATTGAAGATGCGGCCCTTGGCGATGACAATGTTCAACGTTTTATTAAAGGCAGGCAGGTACGAAAAATTATTGTGGTGCCAAACAAGCTGGTCAATATCGTTGTATCCTGAACCCGATAATAGACAAAATGGGAAACACACAAAGAAGTAGAAGGTTAACAGTATGTTGATAAGAATAATCCCGGTATTGCTACTGTTCTCCACCCTGTCCGGGTGCGGGTTTCATCTGCGAGGATCTTTTGATGTAGACAAGTTACCCGCGTCGATGCGTCAAATGTCCGTTGAAGGCGTGCGCTGGAACAACCCGCTGGCGGTTGATTTGCGCGGCGCCCTGAAGGCCGCTGGCGTCAAGGTGCCACTAGAGGATGCCAGTAGCACATCCGTGTTGACCATTATCTCAGCCAACCGCAAGCGGCGTGTGCTCTCTGTGTCTGCCACGACCGGCAAGGTTCGCGAGTTTGAATTATTTTATAGTGTAGTTTTCAATGTATCTGATTCAAACGGCAAGCCTCTGATTGAGAAGCAGACGGTGAGTCTGGTGCGTGACTATATTTTTGATCCCACCAGTGTTCATGCTGAGGCCTCGGAAGAACAACTGGTGTTTTCAGAAATGAGACAGGCGGCGGTACAGCAAATTTTACGTCGAATGCGTGCGCAAGCCGGGGGCTCCTGATAATCAAGACATTGTTTTCAATGGTTGCACTCTCCTAGTACTCTTTACAAAGCAGCTACCAGGCCATGAAAATTGCTTCCGCACAACTCGGCAATCAACTGAAGCAGGGCCTTGCCCCTGTCTATCTTCTCAGTGGTGATGAGCCACTGCTCATGTGTGAAGCCACAGATCTGATTCGTCACACGGCCAGAGAAGCCGGCTTTAGCGGTCGTGAAGTCTTTTACGTGGAAAGTGGATTTGACTGGTCCGGGTTCGCACAGTCGATGGATGCCCTGTCGCTGTTTGCGGATCGACGCCTTATCGAGTTACGCCTGCCGACTGCCAAACCCGGAGACGCCGGCCGTAAGGTGATTCAGGCCTACCTGGAAAATCCTGCCGAAGATATCGTGTTGTTAATCATCAGTGCCAGGCTGGATCGAAGCGCCATCAAGACACGTTGGGTAAAAGCGGTACAGGACAGTGGCGTGTTGTGCCAGGTCTGGCCCGTGGAAAGGGCACAACTGCCACACTTTATCATGCAGCGGCTGCAACGTGCCGGGTTACAGGCAGACACGGAGACAGTCAATATCCTGGTGGATCGGGCCGAAGGTAATCTGCTGGCGGCCACCCAGGACATCGAAAAACTGCGCCTGTTGTATGGTGAAGGACAACTCAGTACTGAACAGGCCCTTGAGGGCGTGACAGACAGTGCCCGTTATGACGTCTTCAAGCTGGCGGATGCGGCACTGGCGGGCGATTCAACCCGGGTGTCTCGGGTGTTGCCGAGGCTTCGGCAGGAGGGAGTGGAACCGGTACTGATTTTATGGGCCCTCAGCAAGGAAATTCGTGAGCTGGCGATGATGGCCCGCGAGGCCGAGGGCCAGTCGGCCGATGCGGTCATGTCTGGCCATCACGTCTGGGCAAAACGTAAACCATTGATTAGCAAAGCATTATCAAGATTCTCAGCGGCCCGATGGCAGATCCTGCTGGTACATGCGGGCCGTATTGACCGGATGATAAAGGGCCAGGCGGTAGGTAATGCCTGGGATGAACTGTTACAATTGGCCCTGAAGGTAGCGGGGTTGCGGCTGCGCCTGCCCATACAGTAATCGGCCCGCCAGCCCTGCCTCGGGTTTGAGCAGGGGGCCTGATTGCGAACCATCAAAAACCTGAAGATATAACCCTGAAGATATAACATAGAGAAATAGTGAGATGAGTGCGGTGATGAATGCCAATTCCGATGTTAAGGCCTATATGCAGGGCGTGGGTAGTCGCGCCCGGGCCGCATCACGCCAGATGGCCAGGGCCAGCACCTCGCAAAAGAACCAGGCCTTGCTGTGCATCGCATCGCGTCTGGACACGGCGCGAGACATATTGTCTGAAGCCAATCAACGTGATCTGCTTGCAGGTAAGGAACGGGGTCTGGACAGTGCCATGCTGGATCGTCTCGAGTTGACCACTGATCGCATTGATTCGATGATCGAGGGACTCAAACAGATTGCTGCGCTGGGAGATCCCATTGGCGAGATCACTGATTTGAAATCCCGGCCTTCAGGTATTCGTGTGGGTCGTATGCGCGTACCTCTCGGCGTCATTGGCATCATTTACGAATCCAGACCGAATGTGACCGCAGATGCCGCCGCGTTGTGTCTCAAATCAGGTAATGCAGCCATTCTGCGGGGGGGCTCAGAAGCCAGTCACAGTAACCTCGCCATCGCTACCTGTATCGGACAGGGGTTAAAGGATGCCGGCTTGCCTGCTGATGGAGTTATTGTTATCGAGACAACAGACCGGGCAGCGGTGGGTGAACTCATTACCATGACTGAGTATGTTGATGTCATTATACCTCGTGGTGGAAAGGGCCTGATTGAACGCATCATGAGTGAGGCATGCGTACCGGTTATTAAACACCTGCATGGTGTCTGTCACGTTTACATAGATGATGATGCTGATATCGACAAGGCTACCCGTGTGGCATTTAATGCCAAGACCCAGCGTTATGGTACCTGCAATACTATGGAAACATTACTCGTTGCCGAGGGGATTGCCAAAAGAGTCTTGCCTGGTCTGGCAAAGATGTATCAGCAGGAGGGGGTGGAATTACGAGGCTGTCCTGCGACATGCGCGGTTCTCGCTGATGTCGTTGATAATATAGCGCAAGCCAGTGAGCAGGACTGGGATGAAGAATACCTTGCGCCTGTTTTATCTATCAGGGTTGTGGAAGGGCTTGATGAAGCCATGGATCATATTTTCCAGCATAGTTCGGCGCATACTGAATCTATTATCACAGAGAATTATTCCAGGGCCCAACGCTTCCTTAACGAGGTAGATTCCAGCTCTGTCATGGTCAATGCGTCTACACGCTTTGCGGATGGCTTCGAGTATGGGTTGGGTGCCGAGATCGGTATCAGTACAGATAAAATTCATGCCCGTGGCCCGGTAGGACTTGAGGGGCTGACATCACAGAAGTTTATTGTTTTGGGTGATGGGCATATTCGAGAATAGTCTGATATGCACTTTAGGCCCTGTTCTTACAACTGCTTCATTGCAGTTCCCCACATTCAATTTCAGAGCAGTCACTTGTCCTCATGATAGGTGTCCTGGGCGGTAGTTTTGATCCTGTTCACTATGGCCACCTCAGATGTGCTTTGGAGATCAGTAGTGCGCTGCAACTGCAGCAAGTGCGATTCATTCCTGGCGGTATTCCCCCACACCGAGAAGTACCAACGGCAAATAGTGACCAGCGTATTGCCATGTTGGAACTGGCACTGGCGAACACAGAAATATTTGTTGTGGATGATAGTGAGATCCGCAGAGAGGGTGTCTCGTATATGGTAACGACACTTGAATCGTTAACAGCGGAGACAGGAGAGACACCAATCTGTCTGCTTCTGGGAATGGACGCCTTTGCCGGATTACCTTCCTGGCATGAGTGGCAACGCCTGTTTGAGCTGGCTCATATTGTGGTAATGCAACGCCCTGGTGCGGGCAGGGATTTTGAAAGTGTATTACAAAATGAGGTGGTGTCGCGGCAGGCAGAAGATCTGCAGGAACTTCAGGCCAGTCATGCGGGCAGAATACTATTTTGCGGGGTTAGCCAGCTGGATATTTCGTCCTCAGCTATCAGGAAAATGCTATCGGAGGGGATATCACCACGATATCTGTTGCCCGACGGGGTGCTGGAATATATACACAGTAATAGAATCTATATATAGAGAAATATGAGTATGGAAATTGATGAGCTAAAAACGCTGGTGATTGATGCCCTGGAAGATTTAAAGGGCGAAGCTATTGAATATATTAATCTAAAGGATATGTCATCATTTACTGATGCCATGGTAATTGTGTCCGGCACATCAACCCGGCAGGTAAAGGCCCTCGCAAACAATGTTATATCATGTGCAAAACAACATGGTATTACGCCGCTGGGTGTAGAAGGGGAGAACTATGGTGAGTGGGTGCTGGTAGATCTGGGCGATATCGTTGTGCATGTCATGCTCCCGGAAATACGTGATTTTTACAATCTTGAAAAGTTATGGAAGCTGGAATTACTGGACAAGGGAAAGGAAGCCGCTGACACCTGAGGCAGGGCAATAGTCATGCATATCCACCTGATCGCTGTTGGTAAAAACATGCCCTCGTGGGTCAGCGAAGGTTTCGATGAATACAGCCGGCGCATGCCCGGGTCATGTGGTATGCAACTGACAGAAATTACAGCAGGGAAAAGGGGCAAGGGTGCCGACATACAACGGGCACTGGAACATGAAGGTGAACGATTATTGGCTGCGATCCCAAAGGGATGCCTGGTGATAGTTACTGACGTACAGGGGACACAATGGTCAACAGAGCAATTGGCAAATAAAATGCAGGACTGGATGCAACAGGGCAGGGATATTGCTGTACTCGTTGGAGGTCCGGAAGGATGTTCTAAAAGCGTCCGGGACCGCGCTGATGTGCTTTGGTCTTTATCCATGCTGACGATGCCACATCCTATGGTCAGGGTAGTGCTTGCCGAGCAGCTATACAGGGCACACAGTATTATTATGAATCATCCATATCACCGCCAGTAGGGCAGGTACGGGGAATGAGTGAAATTCAGGCTTATCTGGCATCTTCGTCACCAAGAAGGCAGCAATTACTGGCGCAGATAGGAATTGATTTTGAAGTTGTTGCTGTGGATGTGGAAGAAGTTATGCTGGGCAACGAGACAGTTGAAGATTTTGTTGTCCGCCTGGCGCTGGACAAGGCAAGAGCAGGTTTGGATAAAGTTGGCCAGCGCAAAGACACCACTATCCCGGTGTTAGGCGCTGATACGGTGGTCGTGCTGGGTGACCTTATACTCGGCAAGCCCCGGGACGATGCGCATGCCATGGAGATGCTGGCGCGGCTAAGTGGCAGGCAGCACAGGGTGCTGACAGCAGTGGCGCTGGTCGGTGACAGGGAGCTGAGTTGCCTGAATGTAAATACAGTCCGTTTCAGGGACATTGGAATTGAGGAACGCGAATGTTATGTGAAAAGTGGCGAGCCTCTGGATAAGGCCGGGGCATACGGCATCCAGGGAATGGCTGCAATATTTATTTCACACATGGAAGGAAGCTATTCTGGTGTCATGGGGTTGCCACTATACGAAACTGGCGAGCTTCTCATTGATTACGGCATAAAGGTATGTAACACAACAGGGTCATGAGTGGAGAAATTCTGATAAATGTAACACCTAATGAAACACGTGTTGCCGTGGTGGAAAATGGCATGTTGCAGGAGGTGTATATAGAGCGCGCAAGCAAGCGTGGTCTGGTGGGGAATATCTGCCGTGGCAAGGTTGTTCGTGTGTTGCCCGGGATGCAGGCTGCCTTTGTCGACGTTGGTCACGAACGCGCTGCTTTTTTGCATGTTTCGGATATTACATTTGCAAGGCAGGGAGACAACAGCGAGCTGAATGGAAAGCCAGCTACCGATAACATCAATGATGTGCTGAATGACGGGCAGGAACTGATGGTCCAGGTGGTAAAAGATCCATTAGGAACCAAGGGTGCAAGACTAACAACGAACATTTCTATTCCATCCCGTTATCTTGTTTTTCTTCCTGATACAGATACAGTTGGCGTTTCCCAGAGAATTGAGGATGAAGACGAGCGGATCCGACTCAGGAAAATCATTCTTGATGCAATGGGCGAGAATACCCAGGGTGGTTTTATTATTCGAACTGCTGCTGAAGGCGTTGATGAGACAGACCTTCACGAGGATATGGAGTTTTTACAGCGTTTATGGAAAACGGTACTCGAGCGTAATATCGCCGAGAACTGTGGTGAAATTATTCATGAAGACTTTCCCCTGATTATGCGGACACTGCGTGATCAGGTGAGACCGGATCTTGAAAGAATCAGGATAGATTCCAGAGAGACACATCAGAAAGCTGTTGACTTTGCCATTAACTATGTACCCGAGGTGGCCAGCAAGATTGAGTATTACCCGGGTGAACGGCCAATCTTTGATCTGTATTCCGTGGAAGACGAGATTCAGAAGGCCCTTGAGAAGAAAGTGCAGTTGAAATCCGGAGGCTATCTGATTATTGATCAGACTGAGGCCATGACAACTATTGATGTCAATACCGGGGCATTCGTTGGCCACAGAAATCTGGAAGAAACCATATTTAAAACTAATCTGGAAGCAAGCCTGGCTATTGCCAGGCAGTTACGTTTAAGAAATCTGGGCGGGATCATAATTCTGGATTTTATCGATATGCTGGAGGAGGAACACAAGCGCCAGGTGCTTCGTTCC
The DNA here is from genome assembly GCA_036986115.1 of Gammaproteobacteria bacterium. Classification (GTDB taxonomy): domain Bacteria; phylum Pseudomonadota; class Gammaproteobacteria; order BTQY01; family BTQY01; genus BTQY01. Next base: position 112,177 of record BTQY01000001.1, read on the forward strand.
CTGGAAAAGGCGCTTGATAAGGACCATGTGAAATGTCATATCAGCCAGGTATCGTCGCTTGGCCTTGTCGAAATGACCCGAAAACGAACCCGTGAAAGTCTCGAGCATGTGTTGTGTGTGTCATGCCCTGTCTGCGAGGGCCGGGGAACGATTAAATCGGTAGAGACTGTCTGTTTTGAGGTGTTCAGGGAAATATTAAGGGAAGCCAGGGCATTTGATGCACAGAAATTTCTGGTGCTGGCTTCACAAGAGGTGGTCGACCAGTTGCTGGATGAAGAATCCACAAGTATTGCGGCACTGGAAGAGTTTATCGGTAAACCTATCAAGTTCCAGGTGGAAACCTTGTATACCCAGGAACAGTTTGATGTTGTGTTAATGTGAAGAACATGTTTGAAACAGAAAATACAGGGTGTGCTTTATTATCATGTCGGCAGGATGATGTCGGGGTAACTGTTTAGTGCGCAAGATTGCCAAATATCTCTGGGAAAGAGCCTGGTATATCGGGCTGGGTGCTGTTATCGCAGCCGCATTATTGCTGAGTCTGATTCAGCTATTGTTGCCACTTGCCCATGAATACCGGTCCGACGTGGAAGCGCTACTCACTGATCTGCTTGATCAGCCTGTAAAGATCGAGTCCATGGATGCAAGTTGGGAAGGTATGAGTCCTGTGTTGAGGCTCCACGAGGTCCAGTTATTTGATGACGACAACAAGACCCTGCTACTGCGCTTTGGAGAGGCACGTGTCGGTATCGATTTATGGAAGAGTCTCAAGGAGGGTGATCTGGTAACAGGCAGCCTGAGTATCGTTGGTGCGAAGATCTCTATTATTAATCACAAGGATGGGAGAATTACGGTTGAGGGGTTTGATCTTCCCGCTATTGAGACGGAGGGGGTCGCTGACAATGTTTTGTATCAATGGCTGTTCAGTCAGCCCGAGCTCAGTATTGAGAACGGGGATGTTCATTGGCAAAACAACAGGAAGGACGGCAGAACGCTGCATTTTTCCAATATTAATATGCGACTGGAAAGTCAGGCGGATGATCATATTTTCAAGGGCAATCTGAATATTCCGGAATCGCTTGGAGAAAATTTTGAGTTTGTCGTTGAGTTCACTGGAGACCTGTCAAGGCCAGATGCCTGGGTAGGCGAATTACAGGCCAGAGGGACTGCCATCAAGATCAGTGAATGGTCCAGTGTGCAGCAGTTGCCAACAGCTATTACAAAGGGTGTCGCGGATATTGACCTGACGAGTGAATGGAGTCAGGGGAAACTGGGCTCGCTGGAGGGACAGTTTAATGTTAGTGACCTTGAATTTAAGGGCCAGGGAAAATCTAAACCAGTTGCATTTGATTTGTTGTCGGGGGAGTTTAAATGGAACGAGAAAGGCAATTGGTGGGGGCTGGATGTTGAGAATCTCAAGGTCATCAGAAATGGCAGTCCCTGGGAAGAAACAGATTTAAAGATATCGGCATCAAAGAAAGACAAGGAAATCCTGATTGAAGGAGACTATCTTCGCATACAGGATATTAGTGATTTATTTCTTGTAACTGGTATTGCAAAAGGGGAGATAAAAGAGGCATTGGAGAAGCTTCAGTTACGAGGGGATCTTTCAGATGTAAAGCTCCACTATTCCGACAGTAAACCGGCATTACAGAAATACGATCTCAATATTAAATTCAGGGATCTGGCCATGAATAGCTGGAAACAATTTCCTACTGTTGGCGGCCTGGCAGGAGATATCTGGGTCGATGGCAAGAACGGGGAAATAAACCTGAATGCCAGCTCAATGATGATTGATATCGGTTTGATGTTTCGCGATCCGGTCACAGTGAAAGCATTAGCAGGTAAGGTCGCCTGGGCCCATGAAGGTGGAGTATGGAAAATAAAATCTGAGGGCCTGAAATTAAAGAACGATGATCTTCAGGGTACTGTCAGTATGGTGCTGGATATTCCAGATGATGGCTCATCGCCCTATATAAACATGGTCGCAGAATATGAAGGTGGTAAGGGTGCAAGCACCTCTAAATATCTGCCCATAAATGTTATGTCAAAGGAATCTATTGCCTGGCTCGATGAATCAATCATCGACGGCAATGTCACCTGGGGGGGCATGTTGTTAAGAGGGAAACTGTCGGATTTTCCCTTTGATAACGGCAAGGGGAAATTCGAAGTCAAATTCAATGTGACAGACGCTATTCTTGATTACGATAAGGCCTGGCCAAGGATAGAGGAAATCAATGGCGAGGTCGTATTTGTCGGGCGTACCATGGTCATTACTGCAGAGACCGGCAAGATTCTGGGTTCTACAGTCCACAATGTAACCGCAAGCATCGCTGATCTGGATGCTGACGATATAGTGGTTAATATAAAGGGCAGTGCCGACGGCAGCCTGAACGATGTATTGCAATTTATTGCCAAGAGCCCTCTGGGCGAGGACTTTGGCAACTACATGCTTGACCTGGAAGTCACTGGAACCAGTCAGCTGGATCTTGATATGAAGATCCCCGTAGATGACAGGCCCGCCAGATTGAAAGGTAAGCTGCACTTCAATGACAATAGCATCACAATGAAAGGCTGGGATGTCTCCGTCAAAAATGTGAAGGGGGCCCTGGATTTTACTGAAGATGAAATGTCAGCAAAAGCTATCAAGGCAAACTTACTGGGGAAGCCTGCCAGTGTTGATGTATATAAATCTGTCTTTACCAATAAAAATACCGATGAGATCATAAAAGAGGCCGTCATCATCGAGGCCAGTTCACGTTTGTCTATCAATGACATTCGTAAAAAGATGGATAATACATTGCTTTCCTATGCATCAGGCAGTTCGGACTGGAAAATTAAACTGACCATTCCGGAAACAGAATGGATAAATGATCTTTCCGCCGATCTCCATATCGAGTCAGACCTGCTTGGCATTACAATGGCCATGCCGGCCCCGATGGGCAAGCCCGAGAACGAAGCCCGCAAACTGACTATTGATACTTATTTAATCAAGGACGTGGCAGTATCAAATGAAATGCCACGCAGGTCCGTGGGCTTTAAATACGGGAAAAGGCTAAATGGCAGGTTTATTATTGAAGAAAGGAGTGATGGTGTTGTCGTTGAACGGGGAGAATTGAGTTTTGCTGGCGAGGTGAATGAAATACTGGAACCCGGAGTGATTGTGACCGGGGCCATCGATTTTCTGAATCTGGATGCCTGGGGAGAATTCCTGATGTCTGAAGCAAAGGCGAAAAAGGATGCCCCCGATTCGTCAGGCACAGGTCTCGGCGAGTTGCTAAACAGGGTTGATCTGTCGCTTTCCAAAATGCTGCTACTTGAGCAGACATTCGAGAAGCTGAATATCAATATTGCGAGTGACGGCACTGACTGGCAGGCAATACTGGACTCAAAGGACCTCTCAGGTACGATTGACTGGAATAACAGCATTCATTCCCGTCCGGTAAAAATAGCGTTGAACCGGCTTTCCGTGCAGAAAGTGGATTTGCTTGACACAGCCGGGGTCCAGGCCAGGGAGATTGTCGATCCGAGATCCATTCCGGCCATGATCATCAATAGCAAGGAATTTATCTATAATGGCCGGTCCTTTGGCAGTTTGTTAATACAGACTTCACCTTATTCCAGGGGTATGGTGATCGAGAAAATCAATATCGGATTCGATGAAGGGTGGGTATCGGGGTTTGGTGACTGGGTTATCGAAGATGGCTTACACAACACCAGGCTGACCATGAAGATTAAGACCAGGGATGTTGGCAAGACCCTGAACCGTTTTGACTTTACCGATACGTTTGATTCAGGTACCGGCAAAGTTGAAATAACTGCCCAATGGCCGGCATCGCCAAAGAACTTTTCCTTGTCAGAACTTGATGGTTCATTGAGTATGAAGCTTAAAAGGGGCCGGCTTATCGATATTGATCCGGGCGCTGGAAGAATATTCGGGCTGCTCAGCCTGTCGACCCTGGAACGAAGACTGACCCTGGATTTCAGTGATCTTTTCAAGAAGGGTTTTGCCTTTGATACCATCAATGGTGAATTTGAAATAGAAAAGGGTAATGCCTATACCAATGACCTGAAGATGGAAGCGCCTTCAGCAACAATTAATTTATATGGCCGTATCGGCCTGGTGGCCAAGGATTACGATCAGTATGTATCGGTGTCTCCAAAGGTGACGGCAAGTTTACCACTGGCAAGTGCCTTGATTGGTGGTCCGATAGTCGGTGCTGCCGTTCTCGCGATTGAGCGATTCCTGTTGAAGCCAGGGATGGAGGATGTTACCCGTACTGAATATACAATACGTGGTACCTGGGATGATCCGAAGGTTGAGCCTGTCAAGAAACCCGGGCAGGAAGATGCGCAACCACAGTCAGCGGAACTGGAACAGACAATGGAAGCCGAATAAATGCAGCATTGTGTGGTTAATAATGGTTTCTGGCGGCTGCGTGGCCAATGATGTCATGGTATCCTTGAAGGCATGAAGTACGTCATTATTTTATTGTTGATCTTTCCAGTTGTCAGCTTCAGCAAGGAGACCGTTTACACCATTACCGCCGAGGAATGGGCCAGGCCGCGTAATGGTGAAACATTGGTAAAATATCAGGCCTTGTCCATGGCGGTAAAAGAGCTTATGGATAGCCCGAAGTCACTTCTGGTCATCCAGCACCCTGGTGGCGATGATGGCAGTATCTGGGGACAGGAGTTGCATGACTGGCTGGTATCTCTGGGAATTTCCTCAAGACGGTTGCAATTAAGGCCGGGGATGGAAAGAGATGATGTCATTATATTGTTTGTTGAAATAATAACAGGAAAATGATGTGGGGACTGTAGCAGCTATACAAATGGCCTCGGGGCCAAATATCAGTGCAAATTTAACTGAAGTATCTCGCCTTATCAGCGACGCCGCCGCTACCGGCGCAGGCCTGATTGTCTTGCCAGAGAATTTTGCCATGATGGGCATAACCGAACAGGACAAGGTCGGCATTAAAGAGTCGGATGGTGAGGGACCGATACAGGATTTTCTTGCCATGGAAGCGGAAAGGCATGCTATCTGGCTGGTGGGCGGTACGGTTCCATTGCTGACGGATAATCCCGAAAAAGTGAGTGCCAGTTGCCTGTTGTTTAATGATAAAGGGGAACGTGTCGCACGCTATGACAAGATCCACCTGTTTGATGTCGAAATCCAGGAAACGGGTGAACACTATATTGAGTCCGAGACCATTGAACCTGGTGAAAAAGTGGTGGTTGTCGACACCCCGTTTGGCCGACTCGGGCTCGCTGTCTGCTATGACCTTCGTTTTCCGGAATTATTTCGCCGCATGCTGGATGATGGCATGGAAGTCCTCGCGCTGCCTTCTGCCTTTACCGCGATTACTGGCAAGGCGCATTGGGAGTCCCTGTTGAGGGCCCGGGCAATAGAAAACCTCTCCTATGTGATTGCCTCTGCACAGGGGGGTTACCACGTGAATGGCCGTGAGACCCATGGCCACAGTGTCATTATCGATCCCTGGGGGGCCATACTGGATGAATTACCCAGTGGCTCCGGTTTTGTTTGCGCTGACATAGATATGGAAAATGTCAGCAGTACCAGACGCACCTTCCCGACAATTGCACATCGACGCATGCCCTGTAACCTGCCATGAGAAAACAGGGCAATGAAATAGATATTGCCAGGCAAACACTGCTGGCACCGGCAGGGCTTGCCGAAGCTGACCTGCAAAATGTGCTGGATAACGTGATGAGTCACGCGGTGGATGATGCTGATCTGTATTTCCAGGCAAGCCACCATGAATCATGGATGCTTGAAGACGGCATTGTAAAAGAGGGAAGATATGGCATTGAGCAAGGTGTTGGTGTTCGTGCTATCAGCGGCGAGAAAACCGGTTTTGCCTATTCGGATGAAATTATCTTACCTGCACTGACACAGGCAGCGACAGCGGCGCGTACGATTGCACAGTCGGGGAAACAGGGCAAGGTCAGCAGCTGGCAGGGAAACCGGGTATTGACCCTGTATCAGCCGCTTAATCCACTCACCAGTATGAGTGATGAAGCCAAGATAGATTTATTGCACAAACTTGATGTCGAGGCGCGCAGGCAGGATAACCGGGTGACGCAGGTTATTGTGAGCCTGGCGGGGGTCCACGATACTATCCTGGTGGCTGCTACCGACGGCACCCTGGCGGGTGATGTTCGCCCACTGGTGCGGCTGAATGTGTCCGTGATCGTCGAGCAAAATGGCAAGCGTGAAAGGGGTTCGTCGGGAGGCGGTGGCCGTGTCGGCTATGGATATTTCCTCGATGAGGATCGCGCCCTGGGATATGCACGTGAAGCGGTGCGGCAGGCGCTGGTGAATCTGGATGCTGTTGCTGCACCGGCGGGGAGCATGACGGTGGTGCTTGGTCCGGGCTGGCCTGGCGTATTACTGCATGAAGCGATCGGGCATGGCCTGGAAGGTGACTTTAATCGCAAGGGAAGTTCTGCATTTTCAGGGCGTATCGGTGAAAGGGTGGCCACCGAGAGTTGTACGGTCGTCGATGACGGTACCATTGTGGACCGCCGTGGCTCACTGAGTATCGATGATGAAGGTGTGCCCAGTGAGAACACCGTGCTGATTGAAAATGGTATTCTGATGGGATACATGCAGGACAAAATGAATGCCAGGCTGATGGGGGTGAAATCTACCGGTAATGGCAGACGCGAGTCCTATGCGCATCTGCCAATGCCGCGCATGACGAACACCTATATGCTGCCTGGAAAATATTCAGCCGACGAGATTATCCAGTCTGTCGACAAAGGGCTCTATGCGGTTAATTTTGCTGGCGGCCAGGTGGATATTACCTCGGGTAAATTTGTATTTTCAGCCAGTGAAGCCTACCTGATTGAAAACGGTAAAGTAACCAGGCCGGTCAAGGGTGCGACCCTGATTGGCAATGGTCCTGACGTACTTACCCGGGTGTCCATGGTAGGCGATGATCTGGCCCTGGATACCGGCGTTGGTACCTGTGGTAAAGAAGGCCAGCAGGTCCCTGTCGGCGTTGGCCAGCCGACAATGCGGATTGACGAGCTGACAGTCGGCGGTACCGAAACCGGGTGACTGTTTGTCCGATAACTATTTTCTGGGATCAAGGAAGGCGGAGTACTGTCTCACTAGATGACCACCACCCCAGTCGACCTCGATGATAAAGGAAATAGTCGGTTCATTGACGGGCTTACGGGAAACCACCTTGATGATGCTTTTACCCTCATCGGTCTGTACCAGGCTAAATCTCAGGTATGACAATACCGAGGCGCGTTGCAAGCCGGCACGCAGATAGTTTTTCCGGGAGGCAAGTTTGACTTTAATGTTAGTGTCAAGTTCTGCAGCCGAGGCGAACACACTGATCTCTGCCTTCAGGGGCTCACCCAGGGCAGAGTGTACGGTGATGTCCCCCAGGCCAAGCGCAGCGGCCCAGGATGAAAAGGACATAAGTAAAACAAGCAAAAGGGATTCTTTTATTTTGATGTATTTCAGTGTTGCGTTTAATAGCATGCGATAGGCCTTATTATCTGAAAGCATTGTATTTATAACTCAAGTATAAGCACTAACATGGTGGAAAAATAGCCTAATGTCAGAATTAACCGAAACCGATAGCCCGCAATACCAACCCGGGCAGCTTAAGGAAATCGTTCATAGCATCCTTAAGGAAGCCGCCGAATCGGGTGCAAGCGCCGCCGAGGCCGGCATCAGCATTGAATCAGGCCTGAATGTGACGGTCCGTATGGGAGAGGTGGAAACTGTCGAACATAATCGTGACAAGGGCATGGGGGTGACGGTTTATTTTGGCAAGCGCAAGGGAACCTCGAGCACCACGGATTTTTCTCCAAAGGCACTCGAGGATACTGTCAGGGCGGCATGCAGCATTGCGCGATACACCGCAGAAGATGAGTTCTCTGGTCTTGCCGACGCCAGGTTGATGGCAACAGACATACCCGATCTGGATCTGTGCCATCCATGGAAGCTGTCCATGGATGAGGCAGTTGATATGGCGACACGCTGTGAAGCGGCGGCACGAGAGCTGGACGCACGTATAATCAATTCTGAAGGGGCGACGTTGTCGAGCCATCAGGCATATCGCGCTTATGCTAACAGCCACGGTTTTTGCGGCGGCTATGCAAGCACCAGCCATAGCCTGAGCTGTGCCGTGATCGGTCAGGATGCCGATGGCCAGGGCGGCATGCAACGTGACTACTGGTATGACGTCAGCCGTGACCGGAGCCAGCTGGATAGTGCCGAGTCCATCGGCCAGACCGCGGCCAGGCGGACCCTGCGGCGCCTGAACGGACGACGTATCAGGACCATGCAGACGCCGGTGATATTCGCGGCGGACATTGCCAATGGTTTCTGGGGGCATTTTATCTCGGCCATTCGCGGCAGCAGTCTGTACCGGCAGTCGAGTTTCCTGCTGGACCATCTTGGCAAGCAGGTATTCAGCGATAACATCCACATTCAGGAGCAGCCGCACCTGAAAGGCGCCATGGGCAGTGCCCCTTTTGATAGCGAAGGTGTGGCGACCCGGCAACGGCTGCTGGTGGAAGACGGTATCCTGCAAGGCTATGTGCTCGACAGTTATTCGGCAAGAAAACTCGGCATGACCAGCACCGGCAATGCCGGCGGCGTACACAACCTGCTGATCCGGCCCGGCGAACATGATCTCGAAGGCTTATTAAAGGAAATGGATACCGGCCTGCTGCTGACTGAAGTGATGGGCCAGGGGGTCAATATTGTTACCGGTGATTATTCACGCGGCGCCACGGGCTTCTGGGTCGAAGCGGGCGAGATCCAGTACCCGGTCGAGGAAATTACCGTGGCGGGGAACCTGAAAGAGCTGTTTATGTCAGTGGCGGCGGTAGGTAATGATGTCGAGACACGCAGCAACATCCGCACCGGCTCAGTGCTTGTTGATGGCATGACCGTGGCCGGTGAATAGGCCGGGTTGATTGACTGCCTTTGCGCAGAAGAAGCAGACGTAACCCGTCATTTTTTTGTAGGCCGAATTAAGCCCGCAGGGCGTATCCGGCAATTCACTAGTACGTCCCTGTACGTCGTCCTCGCCAGTCTTAGTATCTAGCTAACTGCAATAGAGTAAATGGTGCCTGGAACCTGATTCTTTGGATCTATTGTGCGCGCCCATTCTTGAAATTATAACCCCAATATGCTTAGATGTGTATATTATCCTTAATTTATACACACTGGTGTGCTATGCGAACAAATATTGTAATAGATGATGAACTCATGGACGAGGCACTTAAACTCTCCGAAACGAAAACAAAACGTGAAGTAGTTGAGCTTGGCCTTAAAGCATTGATTAAACTTAAAAAACAAGAAAATATTAAGCAATTTAAAGGTAAGCTGAAATGGACAGGCGACCTCAAAGGAATGAGAACTAATAGATGATTTTCGTAGATTCGAGCGTTTGGATCGATTATTTTAATGGTAAAACGTCCCCTGAAGTCGAAAGGCTTGATTCGTTGCTGGGAGCAGAACCAATTTCCACCGGTGATCTAACCTTAGCCGAGGTTCTCCAGGGCTTCAGAAATGACAAAGACTACAAAACGGCTATAAGTCTTCTTACCTCTTTAACTATTTTCAATATGCTAGATACTAATATTGCTATCAAGAGCGCTGACAATTTTAGACTATTAAGAAAAAAAGGCATTACGGTCAGAAAAACAGTCGATACAATAATTGCTACCTTTTGTATTCAAAACAAACTTTCTCTTCTTCATACAGATAAAGATTTTCGACCTTTCCATAAACACTTACGCTTAAAGAATGCCTTGTAGCACATAACGACCAAGCTCAGTATTAGGTCATGGGGTCAAGACCTGACCACATTTCTCAAATTCACATGCGGATCTTGCATCATCGACTCTTCCAGCCATATTCAGGATTAAGAATAGGCTGTGCTGCCTGGATGATAATACCCATCGGGGTTCCACTTGGCATTACCATAGATAATTGCACAGCGACGAAATCACCAACCCCTAATTGCGGAACATTGTCTACACAACTAGCATTAGAAACAATTGTTCCAATGCCTTTCGTAAGATTCATTAACTCCTCTGGTAAAGTGTGTGGCTCAACTCCGGGAAGCCACTCCAAAACCTCTGCCTCACTTAATGGCTTGGAAACGACGTTGGAAAGGACATGCGCGTACTGGACTCCATCTTTTCGCTTGTATGAGTGTAAAACGATACCCATCACTAAATCGCTAGGTGAAGGACTGCGACAAGGATTAGTTTCCAATTCGTATTCAAATGCAGCTATGCATGACTTGAATACCAGTTCGCTGGGTTCACTTCTTCCGAATAGCTTGTCAAATATCTTCATCTGATTCATTGCTTATGTGAGATTAACGGAGAAACGCGGTCACCCATTTCTTTGGCAGTTGATTCGGTTTTACGATATTTGGAATCAATCAGACAGAACGCTAACACCCCACCCAACCCCAAAAAGAATCGCCACTAAAGCCCCCTGTAATGGGAGTGAAGACAAAAGCACCTGCCAGTAGATACCGCGTTCTTTCGCCATCTGAGCTTTCCCGGGGGGATAGTGAATTCCTATAAACGCTGCCACTATCGTTCCAGGTATCAATATCCACGGCGAAAGATTTAGGTAGCCACAAATCAATATACCAATCAATAAAACTGAACCTAACACAAATCACCTCAACTTATCGAATAGCCACATTACTATGCACTAAAAAAGAGTTTTTAGGAATCCTATTGAGTCCGCTCTGCCTTCGTTATGGAATTGCTCTTCCAAATGATCTGCCATGTGCACCAGCATATCATCCGTGAACTCAGTTAGTCTTTCTGGTGTGATATTCGAACCAAGCCGGTCATTCACGATTACCTCCCAGAATCCGTATGCGTAAAATCCCAACCCTGATGTCAAAAATCCTGGTTTGAATCCTATCTTTCGCGTTGATTGCTTAATTTCGTTTTTGATGATTTTCTTATGATGTGTCCGCAGTGCTGTGCTAAGGGGATCTCCGTCATATTTTAAAGATTTATACGCGAGCGTTGCCGCATATACACAGTCAAACTGTTCATGAACACCTTTGTGTCCTTCTGTCATTAGCTTCTTTGATAGCTCTGACATGCAATATTCCTTTTTTGCTCTAACGACCAAGCTGTGCGGCATGAACGCAGCACAGTGAATGTCCGAACAAGCGCCTTGATACTCATTGAGCCTTCTCCCCCAGCTTAGCGACATTCGCTAAACTGAAGGCGACCAAACCCAAAAAGGAGAAAGCCCAATGAATTTTTATAATAACACTCATCC
>BTQY01000002.1:0-116572 GCA_036986115.1 Gammaproteobacteria bacterium
TTTAACGCCTGAATAAAACGCCGGTTTTCCTGCTCCAGTCCAATGGTCACTCGCAGGTGGCTGGGCAGATTATAGTTGCCCACGGGTCGTACGATAACTCCATGATATAGCAACTTTTCATAGACATCAGCGCCGCTTTTGCCCACATCCAGCAGCACAAAGTTGGCGGCCGTGGCCAGCCAGGCAAGACCCATCTCATCAAAAGCAGCGCATAATTGCGCGCATCCTGAATGATTCAGCTCAATACTGTTAGTCAGATGGTCCTGATCAGACAACGCCGCCTCGGCAGCTGCCAGCGCCAGGGCGTTCACGTTAAACGGCGGACGCACCCGATTCAGCAGATCGGCCACCTCAGGACTCGATACTGAATAGCCAATGCGTAAGCCAGCCAGCCCATAGGCCTTGGAGAACGTGCGGGTCACCACCAGATTCGGGTATTTCTGCAACCAGCCCATAGTTTCCGGGTACTCGTTCTCATCCAGGAAATCCCGGGCATATTCATAGTATGCCTCATCGATCACCACCATGACGTGTTGTGGAAGCCCCTTTATAAAGGTCTCCAGCGAGCCGCTGTCGATCCAGGTCCCGGTCGGATTGTTCGGGTTCGCGATAAACACAACGCGGGTTTTGTCGGTGATGGCATCTGCCATGGCAGACAGATCATGTCCGTACAGGTCACTGTTGGCCGGGTCCCTGATGGCCGGCGTAACCACTGCCCTGGCACCAATGGTCTGCGTAGAAATCGGGTACATGGCGAACGCATGCTCATAGAATACTACCTCGTGTTCAGGGCTGACGAAGGCCCGCAGTACAAATTCGAGCACATCACTGGAACCATTACCGAGGGTGATCTGGCTAACATCCAGCTGGTGTTTGGCGGCCAGCGCGACCTTTAAATCAAAACCGTTACCGTCGGGGTATCGCGGCAATGTCTCCATGGCCTGATGCAGTGAATCCACAACCTGTTTACCTGGGCCTAGCGGATTCTCATTGGATGCCAGCTTAATGGCATCCGTCACACCATACTCCCGCTCAAGTTCCTGCAGCGGCTTACCCGGTGCATAGGGACGCAGAGACCTGACTCCCGGGTTAGCAAGCTGCAGGATATCAATCATTGGGTCGACCATTGGATTAAAGCACTGCCCTGGGATAGGAGCCCAACACCTTTAATAATGCAGCCCCCTGTTTAAGCTGCTTTAGCGCATTACTGACATTCTCGTCATCCACATGGCCCTCCAGATCAATAAAGAAGATGTATTCCCACATCCCCTGACGAGACGGTCTCGATTCTATGCGAGTCATACTCACTGAGTTGTCCGCTAAAGGTTGCAGCAACCTCGACAGGGCACCGGACGTATTATCAGCAGATACCAGCAAAGAGGTCTTGTCCACACCGGTCGCGGAAACGATCTGCTTGCCAATCACCAGAAAACGGGTGGTATTATCCGGCTCATCCTCGATGTTCTTTGCCAGAATATCGAGTCCATAGATCTCTGCCGCTGTTTCACCGGCAATCGCCGCCCTGGTCCTGTCTTCCTTTATCATCCGTGCCGCTTCTGCATTACTGCTGACCGCCAGTCGCTCACAGCTGGAAAGATTAGCATCCAGCCACTCTCTGCACTGAGCCAGAGACTGGGAATGTGACACCACTGTCCTGATATCGGCCAGATTGTCCGCCCTGGATAACAGATGATGATGAATACGTAATTCAACTTCACCGCAGATCTTCAGCGACGAATTAACGAAACTGTCCAGCGTATGGGTGATCATACCTTCGGTGGAATTTTCCACCGGCACGACACCATAATTGGCAGCACCCGATTCTACTTCACGGAACACTTCATCGATGGATGACATCGATACCGTGGTCACTGAATGACCGAAGTGCTTCAGCGCAGCCGATTGGGTAAAAGTCCCTTCGGGTCCCAGGTAGGCAATACTTAATGGCTGTTCCAGAGCCAGACAGGCAGACATGATCTCCCGAAACAGCCTCGCCATTTCTTCATTGCTCAGGGGCCCCTGATTGCGTTCCTTGATGCTGCGAAGAATATCGGCTTCCCGGCCGGGACGATAAAATGTAGCGCTGTCGCCGGCTTCATTCTTTATCCTGGCAACCTCCTGGGCACAGGACGCACGCTCATTGATCAATGACTGAATCGCGGTATCCAGTTCATCAATACGTTCTCGTATCTTTTTCAGTTCTTCCTTGTTCATAATTTACCTGAACATTTTATATTGATTGCAGCGCCCTTACCGACAGCACCCCGTCAATCTTGCGGATGGCCTCCAGTACATCGTCCGGGACCTCGACGTCGACATCCACCAGGGTATAGGCTATATCACCCTTCGATTTATTTAACATGTCAACAATATTTAAGCCAGCATCCGCCAGCTTCGTCGAAATCTGGCCCACCATATTCGGCACGTTTGAGTTGGCAATAGCCAGTCGATAGCCACCATTTCGCGGCATTTGCACCAACGGAAAATTCACCGAATTTACGATATTGCCGTTTTCCAGGAAATCCCTGATTTGATCCGCCACCATAATGGCACAATTGTCTTCGGCCTCTCTGGTCGATGCCCCAAGGTGCGGCAGGGTTATGACCCGTTCATTCTGCTTCAGCAGGTTGCTTGGGAAATCACACACATAGGCATGTAACTGTCCTGAATTCAGCGCCTTGAGCACCGCGTCATCATCGACGATCCCGTCCCGGGAGAAATTCAGAATAGTCGCGTCAGTCTTCATATTCCCCAGTCTTGCCTCGTTAATCATGCCCCTGGTGGCGCCCACCAGCGGCACATGCAGCGACACAAAATCTGCCTTTGATAGTAAATCGTCAACGCTGGTGCCCTGCTGGACCTCGGACGACAGTTTCCAGGCGCTTTGCACCGTGATCTGCGGGTCAAAACCGATAACATTCATACCAAGCTTCAGGGCAACATTGGCAACCTTGACACCAATCGCCCCCAGCCCGATGACCCCAAGGGTACGTCCGGGCAACTCGAAACCGGCATACTGTTTTTTCCCGGCCTCGGTCTGCTTGTGGATCTGACTATCATCTCCTTCGAGATTGCTGGCGTAATCCCATGCCTGACAGATATTTCTTGCCGCCAGTAACATCCCCGCCACGACCAGCTCTTTTACCGCATTGGCATTGGCACCTGGTGCATTGAACACCGGTATGCCCTTCGCACTCATGGCATCAATCGGAATATTATTGACGCCAGCCCCTGCACGGCCGACGGCCTTCAGGCTGCCAGGAATCTCCATATCGTGCATGTTGTATGAACGAAGCAGTATGGCATCAGGGTGCTGGATCTCCGAAGCGATTTCATAAATCTCACGAGACAGCCTGTCCAGACCGACCACCGATATATTATTTAGTGTCAAAATCTTGTGCATCATCAATCCTGTTTTTCGTTTGTTAACTTACCTGTTAAGGACTGGCTAAATCACTGTTCCTGGATCATCACCATTCGTTCTTGCTCGTCATTCCGGCTTACTCGTCATTCCGGCTTACTCGTCATTCCGGCTTACTCGTCATTCCGGCGAAGGCCGGAATCCAGCCACCTCATGAAGTACTGGATACCGGGTCTAGCCCGGTATGACAGCAAGGTCTCTAACAAAATCTGACCGGTCGCCGTATAGGAACACCTAACTAACCATTACGTTTCTCAAAATCTGCCATGAAGCTGACAAGCGCATCAATACCCGCCTCAGGCATAGCATTATAGATGCTGGCACGCATCCCGCCTACGGAGCGGTGCCCCTTCAGGGTGACCAGCCCTGCCTCGCCGGCCCCTGTCAGGAAGCTTGCATCCAGGGCCGCATCTTTCAAAATAAAAGGCACGTTCATCCATGATCGACAATCTTCTGCAACCGGATTGCTGTAGAAATCCGAGGCATCAATGGCAGCATATAACTTAGCGGCCTTACGCTGATTGGTCTCCGCTATTTTATCAAGCCCGCCTTGTGCCTTGATCCACTTGAATACCAGACCAGCCAGGTACCAGCCATAAGTTGGTGGTGTGTTATACATGGACCCACCATCAGAAAATACCTTGTAATCAAACATAGTCGGCTGGCCAGGAAGGGCCTGGCCGATTAGATCCTCGCGCACGATGACGACGGTCAGACCAGCAGGCCCGATGTTTTTTTGTGCCCCCGCATAAATGACCCCATAACGACTGACATCCACTGGACGAGACAATATTGTTGACGACATATCAGCCACCAATGGCACCTCACCGGTCTGCGGAACATACGAAAACTCCACACCCTGGATGGTTTCATTCGGCGTGTAATGCAAATAGGCGGCATCACTATTCAGATCCAGGCTTCCCTGATCAGGCGCATAGTTATATCCATCACCTTCAGTCGAGGCCACCACATTGACATCGCAATACCGTCTGGCCTCGGCAATGGCCTTCTTTGACCATGAACCTGTATTGATATAGTCGGCCGTGTTCTTGCCACGTAACAGGTTAATCGGCACCATCGCGAACTGACTGGATGCCCCACCCTGCAGAAACAGTACCTTGTAGGTATCGGGTATGGCCATGATCTCCCTGAGGTCCTGCTCTGCCTCGGCGGCGATAGACATGAACTCCTTGCCGCGATGACTCATCTCCATCACCGACACTCCGCTGCCATGCCAGTCAAGCAGTTCTTCACCTGCCTGTTTTAACACTGCCTCTGGCAGGTTCGCTGGCCCTGCACTGAAATTGATTACACGTGACATTTATTACCCTTCCAGATTTTCCTGTTAACTGAATGACAACAGATTGTACTGCTGAGGTACTACAATTTCAGCTGCCGGCGCTATTCGGTACCATTATGATCGTCGACGATACGTTCCATGCCGACAAGTGACTCACCTTCATCCAGCCGGATCAAACGGACACCCTGTGTGTTACGCCCCATGACAGAGACTTCTTCAACCCGGGTGCGCACCAGGGTACCACCACTGGTGATCAGCATGACTTCATCATCTTCATGCGCAGAAACGGCACTGACTACTATGCCATTACGTTCTGTGGTCTGAATCGAGATGACCCCCTGACCGCCACGGCCATGACATGGGTAGTCACTTAGGGCAGTACGCTTGCCAAAACCAAATTCTGTGGCCGTCAATATTGCATCAGAGGCTTCACTGTCAGAGATAATCAGGGAAATGACTTTCTGCCCTTTCTGAAGCTTCAGGCCACGTACACCGCAGGCAGCACGGCCCATCGGCCTGACAGTATCTTCACTGAAGCGAATTACCTTGCCGGCACTACTGAATAGCAGGGCATCACGAGTGCCATCCGTAATATCCACGCCGACCAGCTGATCGTTCTTACGCAATTCTACTGCAATGATACCACTGGCTCGGGGACGTGAAAACTCGGTCAAGCGCGTCTTTTTTACCGTACCGCTGGAAGTCGCCATAAAGACATATTGCTCTTCGCTGTATTCACGAATCGGCAGAATAGCGTTTATGCGTTCGCCCTCTTCCAGTGGAAGCAGGTTTACAATGGGTTTACCTCTGGCAGTACGTCCGGCCTGCGGCACTTCATAGACCTTTTTCCAGTAAACCCGTCCACGACTGGAGAAACACAGAATCGTGTCATGAGTGCTGGCAACAAATAGATTATCAACAAAGTCCTCATCCTTGACACTGGTCGCCGTCTTGCCGCGCCCACCGCGCCGTTGTGCGCGATAGGAATCGAGTGGCTGCGATTTGACGTAACCTTCATGCGATAAGGTAACGACAACATCTTCTTCATTGATGAGATCCTCGAGCTGCAGGTCGACCTGGGTTTCGATTATCTCTGTACGACGTTCATCACCATATTCTTCCCGGATACTGGTCAGTTCATCACGTATGACCTGCAGCAGCCGCTCAGGATCGGTGATAATCTCCAGCAGGTCCTTGATAACATCAAGTAGTTCGCCAAACTCACTGGTGATCTTCTCCTGTTCGAGTCCGGTTAGTTTGTTCAATCGCATTTCGAGGATGGATTGCGCCTGGACCTCTGACAATCTGTAGCTGCCGTCAACCAGACCAAAAGATTTATCCAGTCCTTCCGGACGAGAGGCCGTATCACCTGCACGTTCCAGCATCCTGGTCACAACACCAGGTTGCCAGGTCTGGGCCATCAACGCCCGCTTTGCTTCCGCGGGTGACTTGGATGCCTTGATAAGGGCAATTACCGGGTCAATATTCTCCAACGCAACGGTCAGTCCTTCCAGGGTATGAGTGCGCTCACGGGCCTTGCGCAAATCAAAGACGGTCCGCCGGGTAATAATCTCGCGACGATGACGCAGGAAAGCTTCCAGTAACTGCTTCAGGTTGAGTATTTTTGGCTGGCCATTGTCCAGCGCGACAATATTGATACCAAAAACATTCTGCATCTGGGTATGCTGATACAGATTATTCAGTACTACGTCGACCACCTCGCCCTTGCGAAGCTCGATAACGACACGCATGCCATCTTTGTCCGACTCGTCGCGAAGTTCTCTTATGCCTTCGATGCGTTTATCTTTTACCAGTTCGGCAATCTTTTCTATTAGCCGCGCCTTGTTCACCTGGTAAGGAAGCTCGCCAATAATAATGCTCTGCTTGCCAGTCTTGTCATGCGTTTCAATTTCCGTGCGGGCACGCATGTATATCCGGCCCCGGCCAGTGCGGTAGGCCTCACGGATGCCCCGGGATCCATTGATGATACCGGCAGTAGGAAAATCCGGGCCCGGCACATGCTCCATCAGACCGCTGATAGTGATTTCCGGAGCATCGATCAATGCCAGTGTCGCGCTGATCACTTCGCACAGATTGTGTGGCGGAATATTGGTGGCCATACCGACCGCAATACCGGATGAACCATTCACCAGCAGGTTAGGCACCCGTGTGGGCATAACGGTGGGTTCAATATCTGACTCGTCATAGGTCGGGACAAAATCGACCGTTTCCTTCTCCAGGTCAGCGAGTAACTCATGCGCAATCTTCGACATGCGCACTTCGGTGTAGCGCATGGCCGCTGGGGCATCACCGTCCACCGAGCCGAAGTTGCCCTGCCCGTCCACCAGCATGTAGCGCAAGGAAAAGGGCTGGGCCATACGCACGATGGTGTCATAGACCGCGGTGTCGCCATGTGGATGGTACTTACCAATCACATCGCCGACCACGCGGGCGGATTTCTTGTATGGCTTGTTCCAGTCGTTATTAAGCACGTTCATGGCGTACAGGACGCGACGATGTACAGGTTTCAGGCCATCCCTGACATCCGGCAGTGCTCGGCCCACAATGACGCTCATGGCGTATTCCATGTAGGACTGTTTCAGCTCTTCCTCGATATTGATGGGAAGTACTTCTCGGGCGATCTCGGTCATGAATAATTACTTATAATATAAATACTTACATGGTTTTTTTAAAGCTGTAATGCGATGTCCGCCGGGCATCGCCCGGTATCCCCTGCATGCTATCTGGCAGCCCTGATAGCAGCCCAAAGCACAGCTCAATTAGCCCGAAATTATACCATATCCGGGCTCGTAAACGCACCCGGAAAGGGCTCATAAGTATGTGGAAAATCGAGAAAAAACAGGAATTTTCAGGGTAAATATCAGGCCCTCATCAGGGCGTGTATTTTGGCTTCATCCGGGGCCTGGATCAGGCCCTTTTCAGTGACGATCACGTCCACCAGGCTGGCCGGGGTAACATCAAACACCGGATTCCATGCCTCGGCCCCGCTGGCCGCCACCGGCTGGCCTGACAGGGACAGCAACTCATCGGCATCACGAAACTCTATCGGGATATCTTTGCCGGTCGGCGTTTGCATCGCTATGGTCGAGGTCGGCGCCACCACCATAAATTTAACCCCATGATAACGTGCACTGATGGCCAGATTATAGGTACCAATCTTATTGGCCACATCACCATTGGCGGCGATCCGATCCGAGCCGACAATAATCCAGCTAATCATGCGCTGCTGCATAAGCATCGATGCCGCACCTTCAGCAATCAGTGTCACCGGGATCTGATCCTGTAACAGTTCCCATGCGGTCAGCCTCGAGCCTTGCAACCAGGGCCTGGTCTCATCGGCGTACACTGAATCAAGTTTGCCAGCTGTCCAGCACGCCCGTATCACACCCAGTGCTGTGCCGTATCCGCCGGTAGCAAGCGATCCCGCATTACAATGTGTCAATACACTGCTGTGGTCCTGGATCAGTCCCAGGGCAAGCTCGCCCATACGATAATTGGCGGCAATATCTTCATCATGTATACGCTTCGCTTCATTCAGTAATATACTGACCGGATCAGCATCAATAGCATTGATAAGCTCACGCATACGCTCAATCGCCCAGAACAGGTTGATTGCCGTAGGCCTCGAAGCGGCGAGCATGGACAAATCTTCTTCAATCAACTCCTTCCAGTCAGTCGTTGATTGCTGGTATCGCCGCCTGGCGGCAATCACCACCCCAAAGGCCGCCGTAATACCAATCGCCGGGGCACCGCGCACGACCATATCAGTAATCGCCGTTGCAACACTGGCAACATCTGTATATTCCAGTTCTTTACGGGTATCCGGCAACAAGCGTTGATCGAGCAAATACAAACGATCGTTTTTCCATTCGATCGCCCTTACTGTGTCGTGCTTATTAATAGTCATAGCCATACATTATATTACTTTTTACCACAGAGGGCACGGAGGAAATATAATCAACTAATCCACCCTGCGCACCTCTGCGATCTCAGCGGTTCGAGAGTTTTTATCATTAAGATGTTTTTTTAAATAACACCATAGACTCGACATGCGCAGTATGTGGAAACATGTCCATAACACCTGCTGACACCAGTTTATAACCATGATCGTTAACAAGCTTACCTGCATCTCTTGCCAGCGTGGCTGTATTACATGATACATAGACAATGGATCCCGCGCCGACATGATGTAATTCTTCTATCACTTCCCTGGCCCCGCTTCTGGGCGGATCCAGTAATACTTTATTATACGAATTATTCAGAAATCCGGCCATACCTATATCGTCACGATATAAATTTTCATTAACAAAGTCTACATTCTCAAGGTTATTTCGTCTTGCATTGTCGCTGGCGCGCCTGAGCAGATCCTCAGATCCCTCGATTCCTGTCACAGAACCGGCGACCCTTGCCATCGGCAGCGTAAAGTTACCAATACCACAAAATAAATCCAGTACTGTGTCATCAGACTGCAGCGATAACAATTCTATTGCCTGCCTGACCATAGACTCATTGATCATGGAATTCACCTGGGTGAAATCACCCGGCTTAAAAAACAACTCCACATCATACGCATCGAGACGATAACTCAATGTGGCCTCCTCAGGCCATATCAGGGTTATACTTTCCGGGCCACCTGGCTGCTGGTAGATCTGAAAATCAAACTGCTTGCCAAATTCTGTCAGCCGATCTTTGTCTTGCTCTGTAAAAGGCTGCAGGCACCTGAAGACAAGGGCCATTTGTGACTGCGTCGCAGCCACCTCTATTTGCGGTATATATTTGAAATTCCCCAGTGACGAGATCACCCCGGCCAGTTCTTCAAGGCGTCCGCCGATACGTTCATCCAGGACTTCACAGCGACACAGGTCGGCGATAAAGCTGTTGCGCTTCTCACGGAACCCAACCAGTAATCTATTTTTCTTCTGCACATAGCGGGCACCGAGGCGGGCCTTGTTTCGATAACCCCAGTATGGACCGGTTAATGGAGATAATACTGATTCTGGTGACACGTTACCTATGTGTTTCAGGTTGCTCAGCAAGACGTCCTGCTTGGAGGCGATCTGTGCAGAAGGATCCATATGCTGCAGGCTACAGCCGCCACATATAGAAAAATGGCGACAATGCGGCTCGACTCGATGCGTTGAGCTATGGACAATGTCTATGACGCTACCCTCGTCATATTTCCGGGATACCCTGGTGTATTTGAAGCGGATCTCTTCGCCAGGCAGTGCCCCATCGATAAAGGTCGCCTTGCCATCAATATGGGTGACACCACGACCATCGTGAGACAGTGACTCGATCGTTGCACTAACCGGATCGGATGGTAATGGTTTTCTTTTTCTGCGACGTGACATTAATTTACTGAAGTGTGCCCTGAAACATTATTTACCCGGACCATGCATCATGAAATTCTGTCAGGTGGGGTTTGGCTTCGCGCATCAGTTCATCCCTGAGCATCTGACATTCACTGTCATATTCCTTTTTCGTCAGGTTACCGCGCATTAGCTCAAATCTTAAATATACCAGGTAGGTGTTCAGGACATCCGTTTCACAGTAGTTCCTGATGCCCTCAATATCGCCATCTAGCCAGGCATCCCACACTCTGGAACCATCCATACCCATTTTCCCCGGAAACCCCAGCATCGTGGCAACCTGATCCAGCGGCGCATTCGCGCGCAGCTGGTAACCGGCCAGAACATCCATTAGATCCAGGTGCCGACTATGAAAACGACTTAGATAATTGTTCCATTTAAATTCCTTGTCATGTTGCCCGGACTCCCAGTATCGGCTTGCCTGAATGCCATGGAACAGGGCGCGGTAGTGCAGTACCGGGAGATCAAATCCGGAGCCGTTCCAGGAAACCAGCGTGGGGGTGAATTTTTCCACCCCTTCGAAAAACCTTTTCACCAGCTCTTCTTCTGACGAATCGGGGCTACCTAATGACCAGACTTTTACGCCAGATCTGTTTCGGTATACCGCCGATATGGCACAGACACGATGCAGATGTAAGCGAAGAAATTCACTATTACCGGTTTCCTGACGTCGCTTGTTAAATAAAACATTCGCAATATCTTTATCACTCAAACCGTCCAGATCATATAAACGACGACCACCCTCTATATCGGGGACTGTTTCGATATCAAACACAAAGACATTCATTGTTCCGTCCCCTGCCCTGGTGCCTATTCCGGAAATACGCCGGTAGACAGGTAGCGATCACCCCGGTCACAGACGATAGTCACGATAACGGCGTTTTCCACGCTGGCAGATAATCTCAGTGCCGCGGCGACAGCACCACCCGATGATATGCCGGCAAAGATACCCTCCTTGCGGGCAAGTGCCCGGGTGGTGTCCTCGGCCTCTTGCTGGCTCACTCTGATAATGGTGTCCACTTTGCTCTCATCATATATTTTGGGTTCATATTCCTTCGGCCAGCGGCGAATACCAGGAATAGACGCCTCATCATCAGGATGCACGCCAACGATCTGGATAGTATCACTGCGTTCCTTCAGGTAACGCGATGTTCCCATGATAGTGCCGGTGGTCCCCATTGAACTGACAAAGTGGGTCACCTTGCCCTGTGTATCACGCCAGATTTCAGGGCCAGTAGCTGCATAATGTGCCAGCGGGTTGTCCGGGTTGGAGAATTGATCCAGGACCTTGCCCTGACCCTGTGATTCCATCTTTCTTGACAGGTCGATGGCCTCCTCCATACTGCCTTCGCGCGAGGTTAGAACAATTTTCGCACCAAATGCCTGCATAATCTGCCGTCTCTCAAGGCTCATATGCTCAGGCATGATCAGGATCATCCGGTAACCGCGGATGGCCGCCGCCATGGCCATGGCGATACCCGTATTTCCACTGGTGGCTTCGATCAGGATGTCTCCTGGTGTTATTTCGCCACGCTCTTCTGCCCCCCGGATCATGCTCATGGCCGGCCTGTCCTTGACTGAACCGGCAGGGTTATTGCCTTCCAGCTTGACCAGCAAGGTATTGCTGGTCTCACCAGGCAGCCGCTGTAGCCGTACCAGCGGAGTATTGCCGATAAATGATTCTATGGTTGGCAAATTCATAGCCGGATTGTACCCTATATGGATTATTAATAGGCGGGAGGCATACAGATCATGGAAGATTCCACGACATCTAACCCATTACCGGCCTATGACCCGGATGAATCACTGCAACTGGCGGCCGGTGACAAGTCTCTGGCAGAGGATCTGTTCGGCTTGCTAATCGCCGAGCTGCCAGGACAAATGGCAGACGTCTCCTCCGCCTATCATGCCGGTAATGCCGAGCGGCTGTATCAACTGGTCCACAAGATTAATGGTTCAACCCAATACACCGGTGTCCCTGCCCTGCGCCGCGCCGCCAATAACCTGGGATTGAAAATAAAGGACGGTGGCATCAATAATATCAAAATCGAGCTTGCCGATCTGGAACATGAGATCAAGCGCCTGCTTGAAGTGGCGAAATTTTAGAAAAGAGTGCCAGGTATCAGGCCAATGACTCTTCAACCTGCATAGATATATTTAGATTTTATTTGCGTGGTCGCTACCGGCATCCTGCCTCGCGCGACACTAGTACGTCCCTGTACGTCGCATTTGCGGACTGATTTGTTTCAATAAAACCTCGTTGGGCTTCGCCATCTCCAATGGCTCAACCCAACCTGCCATGACTACGGTTGGCACAACCTTTCAGGTAGAGATGCATTCCGCCTTCGGCAGGACCGTGGGCCGCATGGACGCGGCCCTCGAGCCTACAGGGACGTATTTACAGCGTGTCTTGCCGAAGGCGGAATACATCTTTGCCATGGTACGACATATGAATTTAACTTCGCCCGTTTTTCAGGTGGTCAGGAATTCGGAACTCGTATCTAAACTGATAACAGCGTCACAAACGCAACCGCGACATCTTCCTCATCCGCGAGGCTGACATGGCTGTCTCCGATGCCGAGTTCCTCCCGTAATTCCGCTGCCCTGCCATAGAACTCCAGCACTGGCTTGCCATATTCGTCGTGAAGAACACCAATATGATTCAGGAACAAGCCATGACTAAAACCGATCCCCATTGCCTTTGCAGTCGCTTCCTTGGCAGCAAATCGTTTGGCGAGAAAATGTGCCTGACTATTGCTACTGTTAAAGTCAGCCAGCTCATGCTCAGTCAGTATCCGTCGCGCGAGCTTGTCGCCAAAACGCTCCAGGTCATTTTGCATGCGGCTGACCCTGACGATATCTGTGCCAATACCGTATATCATCAACCCGCCCTGGCCTGCTGCATGATACGCCGCATCTCACTGACGGCCGTTTTTATTCCGCTAAAAACAGCCCGACTGATGATTGAATGACCTATATTCAGTTCACGGATTTCCGCTATCGCGGCAACCGGCATAACATCATCATAGTTTAATCCATGGCCGGCATTCACATGCAACCCGGCCGCATGTGCATAACGAACAGCCTCGGTGATCTTCTGTAATTCCATCTGTCGCTGTTCTCCGGGATTTGCATCTGAATAATGCCCTGTATGTATTTCGATGACCGGCGCACCACACGCCAGTGCGGCGTCTATCTGTTGCTTGTCCGCATCGATAAACAACGAAACCCTGACCCCTGCCTCCGCCAGGCGTTGGCAGGCAATTGTTATCCTGCCCTGCTGCCCTGCCACGTCAAGACCCCCCTCAGTCGTAAGCTCTTCCCGCTTCTCTGGCACCAGACAACAGTCCTCGGGCCGGATTCGTTCTGCAATGGACAGCATCTCGTCAGTCACTGCCATTTCCAGGTTCATGCGTGTTTGCAAGGCCTCACGCATGATTTCAACATCCGCATCCTGTATATGACGCCGGTCTTCTCGCAGATGAAGGGTGATCGCATCTGCGCCAGCGGCCTCGGCATCCACTGCTGCCTGTATTGGATCTGGATAAGCAGTCATACGTGCCTGACGCAACGTCGCCACATGATCAATATTGACGCCAAGTAATATTTCGCTCATTTCAGGAATCACATCCCGTGTGTTCGCTGCAAACGGCCATCATGCTGGCGAACATGGCGCGACTATTTAATGGCTTGCCGCCCAAATGACTGTCAATGACTGTTCGCATAAGTCGTTTGGTTTCCTGCATTACAATGCCATCTTCCAGATCGTCCTCTTTAAATGCCAATAATGACCTGCCACTTATCTTGACGCCAGTTCCAGCGGCATTCTCCAGCAAAACCGGACCACGCATTGGCAAATAAGCATACTCCCGGTCTGCCAGAATAGCTTCACCCGACTCGACATCGTGACCCAGGTTCAGAGCATACCCCAACTCGGATAACAGGGCCTTTTCGAACAATCTCAATGCGCGTTCATGCCACAACATGGCAGTGGTACGGTTGTCCCGTCCCGGATAGTGACGGTCTGCCTCGGCAATAAGACGAATAGTCGCCTGATATATGTTGAATACCGATGCATGTGGGTCATGTCTGTGCAATAAACGCAGCATTAATTCATTCATGTACAGGCCACTCATCAACCCCGCACCTGACAAGACCGAGCCACCACTGCTGGTCTCAGCTGACACCAGGGTATACAGGTCACCCTTGCCAGACCAGGACACAAATAGTGACTGGAAGGGCTGCAAAACACCCTGGAGCCTGGATTTGGCTGAGCGCGCGCCCCTGGCAATCAAGGCGACGCGCCCATAGGACTGCGTCACCATTTCTACCAACATACTGGTGTTCCTGTATGGATACTGGTGCAACACATAGGCTGGTTCTGTGGCGACACGCCGCCTGGATTCGATCATTATCTGACAGGTCTCAGGAAATTCTTACCCGGATAATAACCGATCCGTATGCCCGCTTGAAGGTGATATTTCAGGGTTCAGAGAATTCAGGTGAGCACCCGGGCTGGCGAGGTAATTGTTTGGCTAATTCTCATATCCAAAGCTCTTTAGTGCCCTTACATCATCAGACCAGCCCTCCCTGACCTTGACCCAGATCTCCAGATACACCTTGCAATCGAACATCTTCTGCATGTCCAGCCTGGCCTGGCGACCGACTTCCTTCATGCCCTCACCGGATTTACCGATGACTATTTTCTTCTGGCTGCCTTTCTCCACCCAGACCACTGCATTGATATGGGTAGTGCCCCCTTTAATCTCAAACTTCTCAATCTCTACCGTCAGCGCATAGGGAATCTCCTGCCCGAGTCTGCGCATCAATTTTTCACGTATGATCTCCGCAGCAAAGAAACGCTCACTCCTGTCTGTTATCTGGCCTTCCTGATACTGGTATTCACCTTTCGGCAGCAAGCCAGCAATCTTTTGCTCAAGCACATCTGTATTGATACCTGTCTTTGAGGATAACGGTATCACCTCATTAAAATCTGCCTTTCCTGCGAGCTTGTCCAGGTGAGGTAACAGGGACTCCTTTTCCCTGATCAAGTCCACCTTATTGACTGCCAGGATAACCGGCTTGTCCAGCGTGGCCACTTTTCCCAGCGCATAGTCATCCTCATCATCCCAACGGAGTCCTTCAACCACCAGCACGATAACATCGACATCATACAACACGGCCGTTGCCGCCTTGTTCATGTATCGATTCATCGCACGTTTTGATCCATGATGCATGCCAGGTGTGTCTACGTAAATCGACTGGACATTATTCTCAGTTTTAATGCCGAGGATCTGGTGACGTGTGGTTTGCCGTTTTGAAGAAGTTATGCTTAGTTTCTGGCCAAGGATACGATTCAGGAGTGTCGATTTGCCTACGTTAGGTCGCCCAACAATGGCAATGTAGCCACAACGGGATGCACCGGAATCACTCATTATTTATGAGCATCTGGTACGCCATGTCTGCAGCTGCCTGCTCTGCCTGCCTTCGGCTGCTTCCAGTCCCTGCCCCCACCTTGTCAAGCCCATCAACATGGCATTCTATGGTAAATACCTGCGAATGTTGCTGACCTGATATGTTGGTGACCCTGTACTCAGGGAGTGGTTTTTGTTTGCCCTGTAAATATTCCTGTAGTCTGGATTTTGGATCCTTCAGTCCTGGCCCAGGAACCACCGCATCAAGTTGCTCTGTAAACAGTAACAATATCAGTTCACGACTACTGGCAAAATCGGCATCCCGATAAACTGCGCCAATAATGGCTTCTACTGTATCAGCCAATATTGACTTTCGCCGGTGACCACCACTTTTTAGCTCGCCAGGCCCAAGTCGTATATGGTCGCCCAGGCCGAGTGACATGGCGACGATGCTTAAGGTCTCGCCCCGAACAATACTTGCACGCATGCGACTCAGTGCACCTTCATCCTCATTCGGGAACTTCTTATATAACTCATCCGCAATGACGAAGTTCAGAATGGAATCCCCAAGGAATTCCAGGCGTTCATTATTGTGAGATCCAAGACTGCGATGGGTCAGGGCCTGACCCAGAAAGGACTGATCACGAAAAGTATAGCCCAGGCGTTCACTCAGACTGCCTAACGTATCAGACAAATAACCAGCACTCCGTTTAATTATTTCGATGTGATAACTTTCTTGAATTCTATATACACACCGACGTTACCAAATAATGGCCGGCGCGGTGTGTAGTCAATCGTAAACGTAACTATGCCACCACTCTTCTTGATCTTCATTATTTTTTTGGTGTTAATACCACGGATACTATTGATAGACAAGTTTGCTGCGATCTTGTCATACATCTTGGCCTTGCTCATGCCGATTAAGCCCGGTGTCCTGGAGAATTTATCCACCACCTGCACAACCCCATAATGGGTAATATATACTGGAACAAGTTTAATTGTAACAAGACTGAAGAAACCGATCAGCAAAAGAATAATTAGCCAGCCAATTGCGGTCACACCCTTTTGTCTGTTTCTTGTATTCATAGCAATGCCTCGTAATTGTAGTGACGTTAGTTAATCACAGTGCCAATTCTGCTCCAGGTAACGGATGTATCTGCCGAATTCCAGTTCATCCAGATCATAAATGCCCTGCCTACCAGGTTGGCCTCGGGCACGGTTCCCCAGTAGCGGCTATCATTACTGTTGTCCCGATTGTCCCCTAAAACAAAGAATTCGCCCTCGGGGACAGTAAATTCAAAACCTTGTGGCGTCACCCGGTCGCGGATCAGGATCTGGTGTTCCACATTCTCAAGTTTCTCCAGACGGTGACTGGCACCGTTCATTCTCGCTGCATCGCCAATACCGAAATAGGTTCCAAGCAGTTTCTGTTCCATCGGTGTATCATTGATATAGAGTATTTTATTGAAATACGCAACCTTGTCGCCAGGCAACCCTATGACACGTTTGATAAAATTCGTGCTGGGATCCTCAGGAAAGCGAAATACCATGACGTCACCTCGCCGGGGCTCTCCAACATCAATGATTTTGGCATTTAACACTGGCAAGCGTATACCATAGCTGAATTTACTGACCAGGATAAAATCACCGCTTAACAGCGTCGGCATCATCGATCCTGACGGGATTTTGAATGGCTCCACCAGAAATGATCGTAACAACAGAACGATTAAAAAGACCGGAAAAAAAGATCGTGCGTATTCAACAATGATCGGTTGCTTCTTTTCCCCGTCACGAAATCTTGAAAAATAGAAGGCGTCAACGGCCCAAATGGCACCACAAATTACTGTAGCCAAAACCAGAAATGCTGCAAAATCAAAATCCATTATTTCTTCCCTACCTTTAACACTGCCATAAAGGCTTCCTGTGGTATTTCAACTGAACCAAACCGCTTCATCCGCTTCTTTCCCTCTTTTTGTTTTTCGAGCAATTTACGTTTACGCGTCACATCACCACCATAACACTTTGCAGTAACGTTTTTGCGCAATGCCTTGACTGTAGTACGTGCGATAATCTGCCCGCCGATAGCGGATTGAATTGCCACGTCGAACATCTGCCGGGGTATTAATTCACGCAATTTCTCTGCGAACTCCCGCCCCCGTGTCTGGGCAATGTTTCGATGCACAATAACTGACAGCGCATCGACCCGCTCGGCATTGATAAGTATATCCAACTTTACCAGATCCGCGCTCTGAAAGCGTACAAAATGATAGTCAAACGATGCATAACCACGACTGACCGATTTCAGCCTGTCGAAGAAATCCATAACCACCTCATTCATCGGCAGTTCATAAGCAAGGTTAATCTGGTTGCCCATATACTGCATTTTCTTTTGTACACCCCGTTTTTCAATGCACAGGCTGATCACTGCCCCCAGATAATCCTGTGGAACCAGAATATTTGCGAGGATAATCGGCTCCCGCAATTCAGCAATTTTATTGACCACCGGTAATTTTGCCGGGTTATCGATATACACTGACTCACCGTCTGTTGTGAGAATTTCATAGATCACCGTCGGCGCAGTAGTGATCAGATTCAGATCATATTCCCTTTCCAGACGTTGCTGAATAATTTCCATGTGCAGCATACCAAGGAAGCCGCAGCGGAATCCAAACCCCAGGGCCTCTGAAGATTCCGGCTCATAAAACAATGCCGCATCATTCAGATGGAGCTTTTGCAATGCCTCACGAAATGTCTCGAAATCATCAGAGCTTACCGGGAACATTCCGGCAAATACTTTCGGCTGGATTTTCTGGAACCCTGGCAATGGCCCATCGGCAGGCCTGTCTGCCAGGGTCAGCGTATCGCCCACGGGAACGCCTTCGATCTCCTTGATGCCTGCGATGATGTAACCCACTTCACCTGTCGATAAGACATCCGTGTCTTTACGTTTTGGTGTAAAGACACCGACTTTCTCGACTTGATAACTACGGCCTGTCGAGATCACCTGCAACTTCTGTTTTGGTGAGATGCTGCCATTGACGACCCTCACCAGGGATATGACCCCCACATAATTATCAAACCAGGAATCGATGATGAGCGCCTGTAATGGTGCCTGCTCATCACCTGCAGGAGCAGGGATCAGCGTGACAAGTTCTTCCAGTAATTCATGGATCCCCTGTCCGGTCTTGGCACTGGTACGAACGGCATCTTTCGCTTCGATACCTATGATCTCCTCGATCTCGACGATTACCTTGCCCGGATCGGCCGAAGGCAGGTCTATCTTGTTCAGCACGGGCAAGACTTCCAGACCAAGTTCCATGGCGGTATAACAGTTGGCAACGCTCTGTGCCTCCACCCCCTGGGCTGCATCGACGACCAGCAACGCACCTTCACAGGCAGCCAGAGAGCGGGAAACTTCATAGGAAAAATCCACATGCCCGGGAGTATCGATGAAATTCAGTTGATAGTTCTGGCCATCGTCGGCCTGATAATCCAGCGATACACTTTGTGCCTTGATGGTGATGCCTCGCTCACGTTCGAGATCCATCGAATCGAGCACTTGCTCGGACATCTCTCGCTCAGTCAGGCCACCACAAGTCTGGATAAACCGGTCGGCCAGGGTAGATTTACCATGGTCAATGTGGGCGATGATGGAAAAATTACGTATGTGCGTCTGATCTACCAAGTTCCAGGCCCTGTAATAATACTTATATAAATGGATGCATGCATATTAAAGACAGGCGTCCCGAGGGGCCTGTCCGAGAATAGAGAGCCGCATTGTGGGGCTTTAGCGAGACGGGGTCAAAATTTACCCTGGCAATGACTGTTTCAGGGCATTCTCATCGAGATAATAATGGCATACCTCCCGATCTCCCCGGTTCAGTACCGGGATGATTTCAGCATATTTGCGTTCCAGATCGGGCCGGCTCTCGATATTAATGACCTCTACGCTGTTGTCAGCTGTTGCTGCAATGACCTGAGTGATTCGCGCATATCATCACACAAGTGACAGCCGCTGCGCTCATACAGAACAAAGCGGGCCATCCGGTCATTTTTTGCCATCTTTGACCTTCAGTGCCAGGAAGATGGGTCCACCGCGGCGTTGTACCAGTACCGGCACAGATTTGTTCTTCGGCAGCCCTTTGACAATCTCGGTAAAGTGCCCGGTATTTTTCACCTTGGTATTGTTCAGACGCAATATCACATCACCTTTTCTGATGCCTGCATCAAATGCCGCTCCACTTTTGACTGTCTTGACCAGTACACCATGGTTCTGCACACCAAGTTTGCTCCGCATTTCAGCAGTCAGATTGGTAACCTGTATATTTAGCTGGTTATCTGTTGCGCTCCCGGATGATGAAGCTACCTTTAATTCATCCTCTCCCGGCAACTCACCGATCTTGACCTTCAAGGTCACCCGTTTCCCATTGCGAATCACTTTCACCGGCACCTTCTTGCCGATTGCTGTTCTGCCAACCACTGGTGGCAAGTCCCCGGAACGATCGATCATACTGCCATTATAGTTGACGATCACATCACCAATCTTGAATCCGGCATCTGCAGCAGGACTATCTGGCAGGACACGCGACACCAGCGCGCCATGCGGCTTGTCCATACCAAATGATTCAGCAAGCTCTCTGGTCACATCCTGTATCAATACGCCCAGCCAACCACGTGAAACGTGTCCCTTGGTCTTTAACTGATTAACCACGTCCATGGCCACTTCAATTGGAATAGCGAATGACAGCCCCATGAACCCACCGGTGCGGCTGTATATCTGTGAGTTCACACCGATGACTTCACCATCAAGGTTAAATAGTGGCCCACCTGAGTTTCCCGGATTGATGGCGACATCAGTCTGGATAAAGGGCACGTAATTTTCGCTGGGCAGATTGCGGCCCTTGGCGCTGACAATCCCCGCGGTAACTGAATGGTCAAAACCAAATGGCGATCCTATCGCGAGCACCCACTCGCCAACTTTCAAACTTTCTGCGTTACCGATCTTGACCACAGGAAGGCCTTTGGCATCTACCTTAAGTAGCGCAATATCACTTCGCTCGTCAGCACCAACAACTTTTGCCGGCACTTCACGACGATCACCTAACCTGACAATAATCTCGTCTGCATCCTTTATTACGTGGTTATTAGTGATGATGTAGCCATCGCTGGAAATGATGAAGCCGGAACCCAGTGACTTGGAATCAAACTCCCGTGGCATATTGTTGTTTTCACCAAAAAACTTCTCAAAGAAATCATTGAAGGGGCTGTTTTCCGGCAAATCAGGTATATTGAATTGCGGCCTTGATCGCAGGATCTTCTGCGTGGTACTGATATTGACGACAGCGGGCCCATTCTTCTCCGCGAGGGCGACAAAGTCTGGCAATCCACTGGCGTATACATCAGCAACAGCGCCAAGTACAAATAACAATACAATTGTGCCTATATTTCTGGCGATATTAATTCTCATCATTACACCTGCTTTGCATTAATTCTCATTATGAATTTTGACATTACCAAAGGCGACACCTTTGACGATCTTGCGTAAAATGACTGGCTGATAATGCGTGTCGCGACTAACCCGTCGGGTAAAACCTTTAACCCACTGGAACCCGGCTGCAAGCCCGACAAGACCGCCGGCAATAGATGCCGCCTCAATATTTTGTATTGACCAGTATTGCGCCAGAAGTTCGCCCAATATAGCACCGCTGATCATGCTAATAACAGGGACCGCATATACGGCCAGGGAGCCGTTCACCAGGGCGTTCTCCTCGATACCAATAATAACGTCATCCCCGACGCATGCATCAATATTATTAAGCACCTTGACTTCAGTTCTTCGTTTACCGAATAACTGTACCAGCACTGAAATACCGCACCCCTTGTTCACCGCACAACCACCACAGGCACTTTTGCGCCGCGTCTCTATCCAGGCAAAATCGTCATGGATCCGAATAACCTGTGCTGATTCTTCGATCATCTGTTATTTTGATGCCATTGTCCCCGTAAAACGAACAGAGTCACCCATCATACGTGCTGTTTCAGACGGGACTTCGCCGACCACAGTCACATGGTAGTCACCGATCACCCTGCCGTAGGCCGATACAGCACCCATATGAGATTCCCCCTGCAAGAATTCCTTGCTATGACTGAGTGGCTCTATATAGACAGATATCCATGCCAGCCCGTCAGTAAATACGATATGTTTGATCTGTTCGTTACTATCAGGGAGATCATGCGTATTGTAATGCTTTAATATGAAACCAACCGGCAGCTTGTCGACCTTCCACGGACTGTCCTTTGGTTGCATCAGGATATCCTTGTCCTTTTCGGTATACCAGGTAAACTCCCGTCCACTGGTCTGTGGCCTGAGATCATCATCCTCAATAGACTTGTTGATACGGATACTGGTGAACACAATCTTTTCAATGGGTACTGCATTCTCATCCAGCTTCTCGGATTTCAAGAGCAGGCCTGTCTCGTTTTCCAGCCACAGCCGATAGCCATAGCGAAATTTGTCCTTGGGCTTGATAGTGATGATACGGGTATCCAGCCCGGCAACACGTTCATGGCCCTGCATTGAGAAATGGTAGTACGGCGCCAACTTCTCAAAGCTGTCAGGGAATGCTGAAGTAAAGGATTTCTTTGGTCGGCTTTTATCAACCATCACCGCCTTGTCATCAGGCAATATACAAGTGACTGACTTATTGTTTCGTATGATCTCTCTGGCGGCACCTTCGAGAGACATTAACCTTTCACGTTCTCCATATTCATCAACCTTGTGCACAATGCGCATGGTCTCAAGCTTCTTGTGGTGCTGATAGACAAATGTGCCTTCGTAATTTAATGAGCGACCGGCTTGTGACATACGATCCAGCCAGCCCTGCACTGATGACATGTCTGCCAGCAGCGAACCGGGTAAGAATGCGCAGAAGAATATCGCTAGGGATTTCCTGGCAAGGATCATTTCTTGTTCGGCACAGGCTTCACTTTGGTGTCGTAACTGACAATGTTTACATAAGGCAGCATGCCGCTGGTGCTTGCACCAGTGGCATATTCATTATGCTTGACCAGATAGGCATTCAGTTGTGATTCCACGGCAGGTTTATTCATGTCCCAGCGTGTGCCAGATACCCTGACCCACTCAGATTCCTGTGGCGTAGCAGCAACATGAATTGCTTCCGGGGCAACGGGTGCAGTGTAGTACTGAATACCGAGTATCGCCACGGCTGTTATAGAGGCGGCAATGGCAAAGCTGGCGACGTGACGTGTCATTGAACGCACACTGGGTAAATAGTGCTTTGGCGCAAGCGCAGTAGGTTCATCCTTCAACGCTGCAGAAACCCGTTGCGGTAAATCATTGAGCACATTGTCAGCAAGCTCATGCCTGATAGCTGAACTAATCAGGTGGTAGTGTTCCCATTGCGCCTGCAACTCTTCATTGACGATGAGTTCATCACACAGGGCATCAACCTCGTTACTATCGAGTTCACTATCTACAAATGCAGAAATCTGTTCTTTAATGTCACTCATCACATTCACCAGCTACATCTACTCAATCTCATTCTGGCTCATTCCGGCCCCAACATCGGTTTAATCCGCACTTCAATGGCTTCGCGTGCGCGAAATATTCGTGAGCGCACCGTTCCAACAGGACATTCCATTGCCTCGGCAATTTCCTCGTAACTCATTCCCTCGAATTCACGTAACATAATGGCGGTACGCAGGTCCTCGGGTAAGACACCAATCGCCTCCAGAATCGCCTTTTCCAGTTCGTCCCTGAATATCAGTTGCTCAGGAGTCGCATGCTCTTTCAACGCCATGGCACCATCACCATCAAACTGCTCTGCGTCACTGGCATCAATGTCCGCACTCGGCGGACGACGGCCCCTGGCGACCAGATGGTTCTTTGCCGTGTTGATGGCAATGCGGTACAACCAGGTGTAAAAAGCACTGTCACCGCGAAATCCTGGTAAGGCGCGATAGGCCTTGATAAAGGCCTCCTGTGCCACATCCATCGATTCACTGGGGTCGTGTATGTATCGGCCGATCAACTTCAGCACTTTATGCTGATATTTGAGCACCAGTACATCAAAGGCCTTTTTGTCACCTTTCTGGACCCGCTCGACGAGTGCCTGATCCACTTCCCTGGCGCTCATCTAGTGCCCCCGAGATGACCGAAATATCGGCACCATCTTCCTGTATTCATAGACAATAGTCGTATTATTTAGTTCGCAAAAAAACATAAGTAGTATATTCTGACGGTTCGCGGCATGAGATGCCACCAAAGGATTGTCCATATTGACATGACCCAGACTCAATCAAGCCGAGAAATTATTATTTTCTCTATATGAATCAGTGCATTAGTCATGATGTGCTAATTATTGGCAGCGGCGTTGCCGGTTTGTCACTGGCCCTGCGTCTGGCCAAAACGGCCCGGGTGGCCGTGCTAGCGAAGGCCCCGTTAAAGGAAGGCTGCAGCTATTATGCCCAGGGCGGCATCGCTGCTGTGCTGGACAGCAGTGATTCCATTGAGGCGCATATCGCGGACACGCTGAATGCCGGCGCAGGCCTGTGCTCCGAGTCCTCGGTCCGCTATACGGTCGAACATGGCGCTGACATCATCCGCTGGTTGATCGAGCAGGGGGTGGAATTCAGCAAGGATGACGCCGAGGGCGACAGCGGTTATCACCTGACGCGCGAAGGTGGCCACAGTCATCGCCGCGTGATCCATGCCCTTGATGCCACCGGCAAGGTGGTCGAAACCCGACTGGAACAGCAAGTCCGCCAGCATCCGAATATCGACATACATGAGCAACACATCGCGATTGATCTGATCACCACCGCCAAGCTGGGTTATGCAGAGCAGCGTTGCGTCGGTGCCTACGTGCTGGATCGTAATGCCGGCAAAGTAAAAACATTTACGGCCAGGAGTACCGTGCTGGCCACTGGCGGTGCCAGCAAGGTATATCTGTATACCAGCAATCCGGATGTCTCTACCGGTGATGGCATCGCCATGGCCTGGCGCGCAGGCTGTCGGGTCGCCAACATGGAATTCATTCAGTTCCACCCGACCTACCTGTATCACCCAAAGGCCAAATCGATGCTGGTCACCGAGGCAATTCGAGGTGAAGGTGGGCGGCTATTGCTGGCAGACGGTACCCGCTTCATGGAAAATTATGATAAACGCGCCGAACTCGCCCCGCGTGATATCGTTGCCCGCGCCATCGATAATGAAATGAAACGACTTGGTCAGGACTGTGTATACCTGGATATCAGCCATAAACCGGCCGATTTTATCCAGCGCCATTTCCCGAACATTTATCAGAAATGTTTAACCTTTGGTTTTGATATGACCAAAGGACCGATCCCGGTGGTGCCGGCGGCACACTACACCTGTGGTGGCGTCATGACCAATCAACATGGCCACACCGATATCGGTGGCCTGTATGCGATTGGTGAGACTGCCCACACAGGACTGCACGGCGCCAACCGTCTGGCGAGTAACTCGTTACTGGAATGCCTGGTATATGGCCACGCCTCTGCCAGGCACATAAACAGCACCATCAATACCGCCCCGCCGATACCCGATATCCCCTACTGGGATGAGAGTCGTGTCACCGATTCAGATGAAGAAGTCGTGGTATCGCATAACTGGGATGAACTGCGCCGTTTTATGTGGGACTACGTCGGCATCGTGCGTACCAACAAACGCCTGCAACGTGCCAGGAGACGCGTGGATTTATTGTTGAAGGAGATCCTCGAGTATTATGGCAACTTCCGCGTCAGCAACGACCTGCTGGAGTTGCGTAATCTGGCCGTCGTCTCTGATCTCATCATTCGCAGCGCCATTGCCAGAAAGGAAAGTCGCGGTATTCACTATACGCTGGATTATCCCGGGACCAGCGACACGGCAGAGAATACCATCCTTATACCCGACAACTTTTATCGGGAACAGTCAACGATTAAGACTGGCTAGAGAGTTTCAAAAGGACAGAATACTTGAAACTCATACTTAAGATAATAATATTTTACCGCAGAGGTCGCAGTGATCCGCAAAGGCTTTGTTGAACACGGCGATTTAGACACGGCAAGTAGGCCGGATTAAGCGTCACGCGCGTATCCGGCTTAAACAAAAATATTTAACCGCAGAGGTCGCAGTGATCCGCAAAGGTTTTATTGATTACTGCGCCTTCGACACAATCTTATTTCTTCGGCAGAAGAAATCAAAACCTTATTGCACCACAGAGGACACGGAGGTCACAGAGAAAAGAACCCCTAAACAATAATATTTTACCACCAGCGATTAAGGATCGCTTCACTACAAAGCATACTAAGATAAGAATATTTTACTACATGAGGTATCTGGCTCTGTTGGCCCGAAAAAAATAGTCGGTGATAAATACCACCGACTATTTAATATAAAACTCTTATACAGGGACTATGTTATTTTTTTATGTCTGCTAATGACAATTAATCCAAGCAGCCCCATACCAAATAATAAATAGGTAGAAGGCTCAGGCACTGCAGACAACACCGTTCCAATTGAAGAGACCGGGGCACCTGTCACGAGACGCCCGGTCACATCAGCGGGTTGTAAGCCAAACTGAGTGGAGGGATCAAAATACAGCGCAAAGGTAGGATTGAAGCCAAAGTTCGTCAAACCAGTGGCTGTATCCGGGAAGAAACCATTTCCAAGATGCCTCCAGGTGACATAGCCTGGCATATATTCTATTTCCCATTCACCAGCATAGGCTGTGTTGTAGTTATACGTCCCAAAACCGGCATCAAAAAGAGTTGTATATGCAATACCACCCCAATAGGTATTATTTGTGCCACTACCATCATAAAACCCTTGTGGATCTAAAGCGCCAATAACTGTTGTGCCAGGCTGATAGTCAACACGGAAACTAAAAATCGAACCATTGCCGGCCTGGTTATGAAGATCATACTGAATACGACGTGCGGCAATGTAATTAGCCGGGTTAGTTAATAAGACCAGGCCAGTATTGTCCAAATAGCCGGTCATGCTGACAGAATCATCTACATAATTGACCTGTACGTTCCCTAATGCACCAGTCAGATTAGTAGCGGTTCCTCGCATTAAACTCAGTGCATGGGCAGAAATAGATAGCTGTAAAGCCAGCAATACTATAATGGTCTTGATGATTACTCGGAAATATTGTTGTGTTTTCATTATCTTCTCCTTGAATATATATTCCATATACACAATATCGACAGGAATTTATCCTTGAACAATAAAACTGTGTTCTTCACACACATAACGGAAAAACACATCGTGAAAGCAAGCAAATAACGTTAACAGGAAGGAAGTTCTTGGCGAGAAAAAGACATCGGCACCTCCAATGTGATTGTCATTATCCCGTAGCAGAAATACTACATGATCCGGCTTAAATAGCAATGTTATTGCTCATCCCATTTGCTCACTATTTTACGCTCAACCGCACCATCAGGTGCGGTTTTAGAATAGTTCCAATGATTCTGAATACTTCCATCTGTATCAAAACCAGCGCAATTGCTCTGACCCCATTAATTCAGTCTATATTTAGAGAAAACCGTGCCCTGCCCGGTTAGTTCGTACCTGCCGGCTGGCTTTGTTAATATATGCGGCGTTCGAATTTTATTAGATACCTGTAAATGAGCCACTATCCTGAATCGACAAACGCTACATCCCAAATAGGCTTTGGTTTTGCTGAAGGGGCACTGTCCGGCCTGGGTCTTCCCCCTGCACAGTTGATCTCGCAATTGCGTAAAAACGGCTTTAGTTGGCTGGAAACAGTAAATTATACTGATGGGGAATTAGTCGCGTGTATAAAGGACCATGGCTTGCGTCTCGGGGCTGCAGTCACCAGTGTTCAAAACGAGGACCAGATCCGCGATCGATGGGAGGCTGCCAAGGAGGCGGGGGCAGAATATCTAAGATACAAACTTGGAAGAAGCTGGTGGCCGGTGTCGCAGGCAGGCGGTCTGCTGGATATTATTATTGCCAGGTCCGACGAGCTTGAGTTACCGTGTTTTTTAGAGACACATCGCAGAACCGCGACTCAGGACCTCGTTAGAACGGTAGAACTCATCCAGGGACATGATGTGGAATTGCTGCTGGATATGTCCCATATGCAGGTGACAGGAGATCTCATCTTTAATCCGGAGGATGATTTAAAAGCCCTGCTGGATTGTATCCTGCAAAGAACTGCCGCCGCGCACGGCCGAGTCAGTAATGGCGAGCAAATACAATTACCCATTCTTGGTGTCTATAAAAAAGAGATTGATTTTGCACTTGCTACCTGGGTGAAGACAATGACATTATGGCTGGACAGGGCCCCGCCAGGCAGCGAGTTCCCCTTTATAATGGAGTTGCTACAGGATTACGCCATTGTCAATAGCGAGGGCAAGGAGTTATCTGATCGTTGGAAGGATTCAGTAATATTAATGACAAAGCTGAAAGATGCATTAGGCTCCAGAGGCATCGCCTTCTCCGAAGTCTCCGATTAAACATTTCAGGTGTTCTGCCCCCTTGAAGATCTGAAATAGATCCTAAAAATTCACCATCAGCCGCAGGCACACGCGCAATTGCCTGAATTTTTCTTCGCTGAGTGCATCCGGGAATATCACCTTGCTCCTTCGGCGATGCAACATGGGTTGTTGCGGCAACCTGAAATTCAGAATGACCAGGTACGGTAGCACGATACTATCGCCGAGTATTTCTGCACTTAGTTCCCTTCCGTCAGTCAGGGTGAGTTGCCAGCGATTATCACCTTGCCACAAGATCCGCTGGATCCGGTTTTGCCTGAGCAGGTTTAAATAGAGACTGGCAAGGACAGCGGCGCTGATGATGATCACGCCCGGCAAGGTGATCGTCTGGACAACACTGACCACGGCGGCCAGCGATAGTAGATGCAGCAGTGACATCAGAATGGTAAATCGGGATGACGTGCGCGGATAGATCTCAAACGCTGTCGCGGATCCTGTTGATGACATCGATTAATTCCCCTTCCCTGGGTGTTTCATAGCCCATCAGGTACCACAACAGGTCCTGATCATGATGTTCCAGTAACCTGCAGAATTTTTCCTTGTCCTCTTTCGTGAGGTTCGGATAACATTTTTTCAGGTAACCCTGTAACAAGGTATCAAGTTCCAGCATACCACGGCGGCACTGCCACATCAGCCGTGAATACTCGTTATTATCTGCGCCCGTCATCATATGGCCCTCATATCGAACTCTCGATCATCATTTTCTTGATCAGGCCAATGGCCTTGGTCGGGTTCAGTCCTTTTGGGCACACATCCACGCAATTCATTATGGTGCGACAGCGGAACAGCTTGAACGGCCCTTCCAGTGCTTCGAGTCTTTCTTCGGTGGCCTGGTCGCGGCTGTCTACCAGAAAACGATACGATTGTAATAATGCCGCCGGCCCGAGGAATTTGTCCGGGTTCCACCAGAACGTCGGGCAGGATGTCGAGCAACAGGCGCACAACACGCATTCATACAAGCCATCAAGCTTATCGCGCTGTTCCGGCGATTGCAGGCGCTCCACTTCGGGCTGTGGATCATTGATCACTAAATAAGGTTTTATATAGCGGTAATGGTTATAAAACTGGGTCAGATCCACAATCAGGTCACGGTCCACTGGCATGCCTGGCAACGGACGCAGTGTAACCGGTTCTTTCAACTCTGCCATTGGCGTAATACAAGCCAGGCCGTTACGACCATTGATATTCATACCATCGGAGCCGCACACACCTTCGCCACAGGAACGCCGGAAACTCAAGGTCTCATCATCGGCCTTGATTAATAACAAGGCATCGAGCAGCATCATGCCGGGCTCGATGTTGTCGAGCTGATACTCCTGCATGTAGGGCTTGCCATCTACATCCGGATTGTAACGATAGATACTAAAATGCATGGTCGTTACCTTTAGTACACCCTTTCCTTTGGCGGGAACGAATCCACAGTGATTGGTCTGGTGCGTACCGGTTTGAATTCCAGTTTGGAATCGTCTTTAGAATACAGGCTGTGTTTCATCCAATGTTCATCGTCACGTTTCGGAAAGTCCACACGTGAATGCGCACCACGGCTTTCCTCACGCGCCGCGGCAGAGACCACTGTTGCCAGGGCAATATCGAGTAAATTCTCCAGCTCCAGTGCCTCAACTCGTGCGGTATTAAATATCCGGCTGTGGTCCTGCAGCCGCACATCCGGCATCTGTGCCTCGATCTCCCGGACCTTGACGACACCTTCCTCGAGCACATCCCTGCTACGGAACACACCACAATGCTCTTCCATCACACGCTGCAGTTTTTGCCGCAGCTCATCCACAGTAATGCCGTCACCCCGTTGATCCCAGCGGCCCAGGCGTTGCATTGCCATATCAATGCTGTCCTGATTGAGCGGCCGATGATAGCGGTTCTCACGCAGGTAACCGATTATATGGTTTGCCGAGGCACGGCCGAACACCAGGATATCCAGCAGTGAGTTCCCGCCGAGACGATTGGCGCCGTGGACAGAGACACAGGCACATTCTCCAGCGGCATATAATCCCGGGGCCTCTTCTTCCCCCATCGACACCGGCAGCAACACCTGCCCATAGCGATTCGTCGGCACACCGCCCATGGTGTAATGGGCCGTTGGATAGACGGGTATCGGCACCTCGATCGGGTCCATCTTCAGAAACGTTAGACAGGAATCACGGATCCCTGGCAGACGTTTCTTGATCACATCCGGGCCAAGATGATCCAGTTTCAGCATCACATGATCTTTATTCGGGCCGCAACCCCGACCTTCCTTGACTTCCAGATAGATAGAACGGCTGACCACATCGCGGCTAGCCAGGTCTTTGGCACGTGGTGCATAGCGTTCCATGAAACGCTCGCCATCATTATTGACCAGGTAACCACCCTCGCCCCGGACGCCTTCGGTGATCAGCATGCCCTTGCCGGCTATGCCCGTCGGGTGGAACTGGAAGAACTCCATGTCCTGTAGCGGCATGCCAGCACGCAATGCCATGCCCATACCGTCGCCGGTATTGATCAATGCGTTGGTATTGGTACGGAACAGCTGGCCCGCGCCACCGGTCGCCAGCAAGGTGGTCTTGGCCTCGATGATCAATGGATCACCGGTTTTGATATCAAACACCAGCGCACCAAGGATATAACCCTCATCATCTTTTATCAGGTCCACGGCAAAGTATTCGTCAAAGAAATGCGTCTTGGCACGGATGTTTTGCTGGTAAAGCGTATGCAGTATCGCGTGACCAGTGCGGTCGGCCGCGGCACAGGTGCGTGCGGCCTGTTCACCGCCAAAGTTTCGGCTCTGACCACCAAACGGTCGCTGATAGATCCGGCCATTGTCCAGGCGTGAGAACGGCACACCGAAGTGCTCCAGTTCATAGACAACTTTCGGTGCTGCGCGGCACATGTATTCAATCGCATCCTGATCACCGAGATAATCACTGCCCTTGACCGTATCAAACATGTGCCAGTGCCAGTTGTCCTCGAGCGAATTGGCGAGCGCGGCATTTACACCGCCCTGTGCTGCCACGGTATGCGACCGCGTTGGGAATACCTTGGAAACCACCGCCACCGAGGCATCGGCCTGGGACATCTGCAGCGCCGCGCGCAGGCCAGCACCACCGGCACCGATCACCAGTGAATCAAATTTACGTTTTTCAGGCTGCGTCATCTCATACTCCCTGCCATCAGCAAGACCCTGATGGCCCATATCCCCATCGATATTAGTCCAACGGCCAGCATTGATAATACAAACAGTTTCACCCAGAAGGTATTCACATAGTCCATGATGGCATCGCGCATCCCGACCCATGCATGCAGTAACAAGGAAAGAAAAAACA
Organism: Gammaproteobacteria bacterium; assembly: GCA_036986115.1. Taxonomy (GTDB): domain Bacteria; phylum Pseudomonadota; class Gammaproteobacteria; order BTQY01; family BTQY01; genus BTQY01. The sequence goes on from BTQY01000002.1 coordinate 31,392, forward strand.
ATACCCACGCCGTGGTGGTCAATGGATGGCTCATAAACAGAGTCCAGTTGGCAAATGTCAACTTGTCTCCGGTAAAAAAGTAACCCAGCATGAAGACAAAGAACAGCACCATATACACCGCAGTGAGGCGCTGCAGTAACCACATTCGCAGTCCCTGGGTCACATACTTCATAACAGGCACCACGCCGACACTAATGTGGTGGCGATCCCGGCCAGCATGACGACCCAGGCGGTCTTTTTCGACGCCACTTTCCCCATGCCGATATCCATATCCAGTAACAGGAAACGCAGACCGGAATAAAAATGATGCGCAAATGCCCAGATCAAAAACACCAGCAACCATCGGACGATGGTACTGTCCAGCAACTGCGCGACGGTACTAAAGCTGGCCGCATCCAGCATGGAGAGTTCCAGCAGATAGATCAGCAAAGGGATACACAAAAATAACAGCACACCACTAATGCGGTGGCCAATGGACAGGATGGCAGTCATCGGGAACCTGATCAGGAACAGATTCAGGTATATGACGGTTTTTTTGTTATTTGCCATGTAGATATAGGTTAGCCTAATTCGAGTCCGGTTATGTCAAATTTATCCCGCCAGGCGATATAATGGCTGTCATGATAGCCTTTTACCCCTATTAATAAAATGGTTATAACCTGGGGGGTTGGTAAATACTCATTACATATACGGGGTATGATGAATTATCGGCATGAATGACAAATGGTTAAATTTCCTGGTCAACAATGGCGGCAGCCTGCAAGACGGCAGCCTGCTGGGTTTCGGCGACCCTGAGTCAGAAATCAGGGCCACCGCTGGCAGTGATATTATCTCGGCCCTGACCAACATGGCCGTGATCCGTGTCAGCGGTGAAGAGGCTGGCGTGTTTCTGCAAAACCAGTTCACCAATGATGTGAATGCGCTCAATGACGGGGATTCACAGCTCAATGCCTATTGCACCCCCAAAGGCAGAATGTTGGTCAGTTTCCGTATTGCCCGGCTCGGAAATGACTATTTTATCTATCTGCCCGCCGAGCTGCTGGACAGCACCCTGAAGCGCCTGCAAATGTTTATATTGATCACCAGGGCAACCCTTGAGGATGTCAGCAATGAGCACTGCTGTATCGGTATCCATGGCCCCAATAGTACCCGTATGCTGTCGAAATACACTGCATCAGTACCCGCGGCAATTAATCAGGTCAGCCGCTCCGGGGGACTAAGCATCATCCGGCTAGCGGGACAACAGCACCGCTATCTGATCAGTGGCCCTGTGGAGGAATGCCAGGCACTGTGGCTTTCCATGCTGAAGACGCATACGCCATGTGGTCCTAACAGCTGCTCCTACCTGGATATTCAGGCTGGTATAGCAACAATATACACACAAACCAGCGAGGCATTCGTGCCGCAAATGGTCAATCTTCAGGCCGTCGGTGGCCTGAGTTTCACCAAGGGCTGTTACCCGGGGCAGGAAATCGTCGCTCGTATGCAATACCTGGGCAAACTGAAGCGACGTATGTACCTGGCACATGCGGAATGCGATATCCCGCCGACCCCGGGTGACAATCTGTATGCCGGGACCAGCGGGGGGAATCAGGCGGCAGGCAAGATCGTTGATGCCCAGTCGGCTCCGCAAGGCGGCTGTGACATGCTGATGGTATTGCAGATATCTGTGGCAGACAGCGGCATCCCGGTACACCTGAATAACCCACAGGGTCCCACCTTAATAATCAATGAGTTACCTTATAAAGTTGAAGTGGCTGACAACTAATGATGTCGGCCTGGTTTCTGCGCTGAGTCTAATGCTTTACAGGTGCTGACCGATAACATTTTTGACATCGCCAGCGTCGGGAGAAATCAAGGTGACCGCAGAAGAAGATATTCTTGCCACACTTAAAGCAGATATTGCCAATAACCGTCTGACCCTGCCTACCCTGCCAGAAGTCGCACTAAAAATACGAGACGTTGTGGAGGATGAAGACGCCACGATACGGGACGTCGCAGATGTCATCAGTTCGGATACGGCCCTGTCGGCGAGACTCATCCAGGTATCCAACAGCCCGTTATATCGGGGAAATAACCCGGTGGATAACATCCAGATCGCGATCACAAGACTGGGGCAAATGGTGGTACGGAACCTGGCCACCAGCCTGGTGATGCAACAAATGTTTCAGGCAACCTCTGATGTAACAGACAAGCGTTTACGCGATCTGTGGGAACATAATACCACGGTCGCCGCCATTAGCAGTGCCCTGTCCACCCTGTACCCGAAAATCAAGGCAGATATCGCCATGCTCGCCGGCCTGGTACATGATATTGGCGCCCTGCCATTGCTGGTACAGGCAGAAGAGATCCCCGAACTGCTGGAGAATGAAGAACTGCTGGACAAGGTCATCGAGGAACTGCACACAGAGATAGGGCAGGATATTCTGAAGGCATGGCAATTTCCGGATGAGATCGTACAGGTGGCGGCTAAACACGAAGACCTGACGCGGGTATCTCCCGGGGATGGACCGGACTATGTGGATATCGTGCAAGTTGCCAACATCCAGTCCCACATGGGTACTAGCCATCGTTTGGCGTCAATGGACCTGTCTGGCGTACCATCGTTCATGAAGCTGGGGCTGGATCCTGAGGTCAGTGTGATCGACCTTGAGGGTGTCGCCGAAGAGATGAATGAAATTCAGCAGACACTGTGTGCCTGATTAATGCTTGCCACCGTACCAGTTTGATAGGTAATATACCCTGAATTATCCATAATTCTTCAGCCGTAGAATTCAAGGATCCGATACAGCCTCAGCCATGATTAAATCTGGCGAGTGTCCATTATTATTCAGGGAAATGCATATCAATATGGATATCAAAAAGAATCTTCCGGGAATTATTCTGGCAATATGTCTGCTGATACCTTTAAACGTATCAGCGGCCCTTTATAGTGATATATACGTTTTCGGTGACAGTCTGTCCGATTCAGGTAATTTATCCGCGCTTACCCTTGGCGCACTGCCAGGTGACCCATATTTTGCGGGACGATTCTCTAATGGGCCTACCTACGCAGAACATCTTGCGTTCAATCTGGGCCTGACGTTGTCACCATCAATTTTTGGAGGCAACAACTATGCTATTGCTGGCGCTCTAACGGGTTCTTTTCCACTGGATCTGCCCTTTGGTGTGACAAATCAGATCAATTCATTCATCGGAAGTACTCCTGCCCTCGATCCAGATGCCCTGTATGTCGTGTTTTCTGGTGGCAATAACCTGCTAGCTGCCATTGACGCGGCTCAATCCACGCCAGGACAAGCCAGTTCTATCCTGCAAAATACTGTATCGGCAGCAGCAACAGACATATCTCAAATGATAGGTGCGCTAACAACTGCGGGCGCCAATAATATTCTGGTACCCAATTTACCTGATTTTAGCCTGCTTCCAGGTGTCCGCACTCGCGCACTGACCGATCCGGATATCGCTGGTTTTGCCTCACTACTATCAGGCTCATTCAATACCGCATTAGATTCCATACTCGGTGCGTATAATGCAAATAACATCATCGGCATGGATGTATTTTCATTATTTAATGATTTGACAGCTTTTCCTGCATCGGTTGGTCTAACGAATGTAACTGATGCCTGTTATGATGGGACTAATGTCTGCTCCGACCCGAATAGCTACCTCTTTTGGGATAGTATTCACCCCTCTGCGCTGGGACATCTCGTACTTGGCGCTGCCGCTCTCAATGCAGTAACCCCGGTACCCGAGCCGGCCAGTATCGTGTTGTTCATGATGGGCATACTGCTGCTTCTGCTAGTAAATAAATATCAAAGAAAACAACGGTAATAAACCAGGCAACAACCAGCATGCGTCTGCACAGGTGGTGCCCCGGTTAACTGGTTAACTGGTTAACTGGTTAACTAGTTTCCTTGCGGCCGCATATGCGGGAACAGCAGCACGTCCCGGATAGACGGCGAATCGGTCAACAACATTACCAGCCGATCTATTCCGATGCCCTCACCGGCGGTGGGCGGCATACCGTGTTCCAGTGCGACCACGTAATCTTCATCATAGAACATCGCTTCCTCATCTCCGGCCTCTTTCTCATCGACCTGGGCACGAAAACGTTCGGCCTGATCCTGTGCATCATTCAATTCCGAGAAACCATTGGCGATCTCGCGACCACCGACAAAGAACTCGAAGCGATCCGTCACAAACGGATCCTCATCATTGCGCCGTGCCAATGGTGATACTTCGGTCGGATACGCCGTGATGAAGGTCGGATCCTTCAGTCGATGCTCGACGGTCTTCTCGAAGATCTCGATCTGTATTTTACCGAGGCCGTAGGAGTCCTTTAACAGGATGCCCAGTCCTTCTGCAACCTTGCGCGCAGCATCCAGATCACTGATGTCCGCCTCGCTCAGGTCCGGATTGAAATGCAATATAGACCCGCTGACTGTCATACGAGTAAACGCTTTAGCAAAATCGTATTGTTCACCCTGATAGATGATCGTAGTACCACCAGTCACCTGTTGCGACAAACCGCGCAGCATATCTTCAGTCAAATCCATCAGGTGATGATAGTCAGCATAGGCCTCATAAAACTCCAGCATGGTGAATTCCGGATTATGTCGTGTCGACAGGCCTTCATTACGGAAGTTACGATTGATTTCAAACACCTTTTCAAACCCACCGACCACCAAACGCTTCAGATACAACTCCGGGGCAATACGCATGAAGAGTTCGATATCCAGCGCATTATGGAATGTCGTAAAGGGCTTTGCTGCGGCACCACCGGGGATCGCCTGCATCATCGGGGTCTCGACTTCAAGAAAACCACGCTCAGTCAAATACTCACGAATATATTGCACCGCTTGTGCACGCACCTGAAAGGTCTTGCGCGTATCGTCATTCATGATCAAATCAAGATAACGCTGACGGTATCTTGTTTCCTGATCCTGCAGACCATGATACTTGTCCGGTAACGGCCGTAGCGCCTTGGTCAACAGGCGTACATTATCGACACGCACAGAAAGTTCACCCTTGTCTGTCTTGGTGATCACCCCTTCGGCACCGATGATGTCACCCAGATCCCATTTTTTAAACTGCGTGTTGTAGACGCCTTCTGCTAATTCATCCCTGGCAACATAAAGCTGGATCTGCCCGGACATGTCCTTGATATGTGCAAAGCTCAGCTTACCCATCACCCGACGGGTCATCATTCGGCCAGCAATCTTCACCCTCACAGGACTGGCATCAAGCTCTTCCCTGGTCTTTTCGCCATACTCGGCATGCAGTTCACCCGCGACCACGTTGCGCCGAAAATCATTCGGAAACGGATTTCCCTGTTCACGTAATGCCTTCAGCTTGGCGTAACGCTGGGCAATCTGTTCATGCTCATCATTCTCTGCGTTGTTTTTGTCATTCATACCAAACACCGGCTGTCATCATTATTTCCTGCCATTACAGGCCACTCTTCAGGCTGGCCTCAATAAATTGATCCAGATCACCGTCCAGCACCGCCTGAGTATTACCCGTCTCGACACTGGTACGCAAATCCTTGATGCGTGACTGGTCCAGTACATAGGAACGGATCTGGCTGCCCCAGCCAATATCTGACTTGGTCTCTTCCAGCGCCTGCTTGTCGGCGTTGCGTTTTTGTATCTCCAGCTCATATAATTTGGCCTTTAGCTGTTTCATCGCCTGGGCCTTGTTCTTGTGCTGGGAACGGTCATTCTGACACTGCACCACCATACCAGTCGGATTATGCGTAATGCGTACGGCCGAATCGGTACGGTTAACGTGCTGACCACCGGCCCCCGAGGCACGATAGGTATCAATACGCAGATCGGCTGGATTGATGTCCACCTCGATATCATCATCTACTTCCGGTGACACAAACACCGACGCAAACGAGGTGTGGCGGCGATTGCCTGAGTCAAATGGCGACTTGCGCACCAGCCGATGCACGCCAATTTCTGTGCGTAGCCAGCCAAAGGCATGGTCACCCTCAATCTTGATAGTGGCACTCTTTATGCCTGCCACTTCACCGGCTGAGGCCTCCATCAGCTCGGCCTTGAAGCCATGTTTTTCTGCCCAACGCAGGTACATGCGCAACAGCATCTCGGCCCAGTCCTGCGCCTCGGTCCCGCCTGATCCCGCCTGGATATCCAGGAAGGCATTACAGGCATCAGTCTCGCCGGAAAACATTCGGCGAAACTCCAGCGTCTGCAGGTGTTCTTCCAGGCTGTTCAGATCCGATTCAATCTCGGTGACGGTATCCGCATCGTCTTCTTCTTCAGCCAGTGACAATAGCTCACTGGCCTCTGCCAGGGACTGCACAAGCCTTGAGATGGTTATGACTATCGCCTCCAGCTGGGCGCGTTCCTTGCCCAGTTGCTGGGCAGTGTCAGGATTGTTCCAGACATCGGGATCTTCAAGCTCCCGACAAACCTCTGTCAGCCGTTCTTGCCTGATATCATAGTCAAAGATACCCCCTCAGGGACTCCACGCGCCCTTGCATATCTTTTATACGTCCATAGATTGGGTTCAGTTCCAGCATATCTAATACCTGCAAATTTAGCCCGTCAGTGTACAGTATCCGACGGATAACCGCCAAGTCACCAGGTAAAATACTATCATCAATTCATTTGGCTGGCTCCGGTACCTTTTTCGTCCTCCGAGGCTAACGCCAGTCGTCCGAAAAAGTCACCCTCGCCAGCCATAACAGTGGCATTAGTAATGACGCGGCGGTTTGTTTTTTTGCTAGAAAAAATAACCAAGCGGCATTACGGTAAACAGGGGCCATGGATACTTATATTGATGTGTTTTACGTTTCTGGTGCCCTGGCGGTTTATGCCAGCATGTCTAATAAGTATTTATTGCATACAGAATCGGATACTTCAGCACCCGTTATACTGCTTCCCCATAGCAACAAGACCAGGCACAACCTGCATTAATATATTCAGGTTTTATTTGCGTTCATTTGCGTTCATTTGCGGACTGCCTGTTATTCCTGACACGGCGTTACTTGTTCAATAATCAATTGCGGGCTAAGGACACCGCGATATTCATTCACATCCAGTCGATAGGCGATCTCCACCTCGCGGGTATCTCTCGGCCAGTCACGATCGACAATATTAAAGGCAATCGCATCAATACATTGCTCGCTATTGGCTGCGCGCAGCAACATCTTCAAATGTTTCTCACCGACAATGCGCCGGTCAACGATCTGGAAATGGCCGTCAAAGATCGGCTCGGGAAAACCCTGTCCCCATGGACCACCACGGCGCAGGCCTTCTGCAAACACCAGCGATAATTCATCCGCACCAAGTTCACCATCACTCAGGATGATCCCCTGCAGTGATTCCGGAGCAATCGTTCGGCTGACTTCCTCCTGAAACGCCCGCGTAAATGCGGTCAGGTCTTTTGCCCTGATCGTCATACCGGCTGCCATCGCATGACCACCAAACTTGTTCAGCAAGGCCGGATATCTGCTCGCCACGGCATCCAGGGCATCACGGATATGCAGGCCTGGTATCGAGCGCGCCGAGCCCTTGATTTCGTCACTGTCTTCGCCGTTATCATTGGCATCATTGGCACCTCCAGTCCTGCCGGCCCGGGCAAACGCGATCACCGGCCGGTGCAGTCGCTCCTTGATACGCGATGCCAGGATACCAATCACACCCTGATGCCAGCGATCGTCATACAGGCACAACGCTACTGGTGGCTTGTTGTCATCGTCCAGATGCAGTGACTCAATGATATCGATTGCCTGATATTGCATCTTCGACTCTATCTGGCGCCGCTGCTGATTCAGCTCATCCAGTTGCGCCGCCAACTGATCAGCAGCGGTCTGATCATTGCTTAGCAGACACTCAATGCCCAGCGACATATCATCCAGACGGCCCGCCGCATTCAGGCGAGGTGCAATGGCAAACCCCATGTCCGCCGCCACCAGCCGCTGCGGATTTCGCCTGGCAATCTTCAGCAGCGCCGTGATACCAGGGCAACACTGGCCGGCACGGATCCGCCGCAGCCCCTGTTCTACCAGAATACGATTATTCGCATCCAGCGGCACCACGTCAGCCACGGTGCCAAGTGCCACCAGATCCAGTAACGTCGCCAGATTGGGAATGCTCGCATTATTACTGTCAAACCAGCCGGATCCCTTTAATCTGGCGCGCAATGCCAGCATCACATAAAAAATGACCCCGACACCCGCCAGCATCTTGCTGGGAAATTCATCGCCTTTTTGATTCGGGTTCACAATGGCATCGGCATCCGGCAGCCGGGCCCCCTGCAGGTGATGATCCGTCACCAGTACTTTCATACCATGTGATTTTGCAACCGCGATACCATCAATGCTCGATATGCCGTTATCCACAGTGACCAGCAGATCAGGTTTATATTTGCTGGCAACAACGGCGATTTCCGGCGTCAACCCATAACCGTATTCAAACCGGTTCGGCACCAGATAAGAGGCGTGTGCTGCCCCCATCATTCTTAATGCCCGCAGCGCGACAGTACAACTAGTCGCACCATCGACATCAAAATCAGCTAATATCAGGATGTTTTGTTGATGAATAACGGCATCACACAGCAGCTCCACCGCCGCATCGACATCTTTTAACGTGGTGTAGGGTATGAGTTTCTCGAGTCCCCGGTCCAGCTCGGCAATATTTGTTAAATTACGCGCGGCATAAATGCGGGCAAGAATCGGGTGGATGTCCTCACCCAGCAGATCCCCCGGATAGGATTCTCGCCGAACAATGCGTTTATGTACTCGCATCAACGGACCGACATCATTGCTGCTTAGGGAACCTCTGATTTATTCTGGACGAAGCAGATTGCATCTAAAATGTTCAGATTCAAGGCGCGAATCGCACGTAATAGCCAGCTATTGCGAAGGTTCGCAACGCAGAAGCTGGATATTCTAGAGGTGAGATGCAAGTTCATGAATAGATCAGAGGTTCCTTAGGACATGTTGGCCAGGATCACGCTCTTGACCTCGGCCAGCGTGGCATCCACGGTCACCATCGGTGCAGTACTTTGCTTAATCGCCGTGTCCGGATCCTTCAGACCATGACCGGTCAGGGTACAGACGATCTTGCTGCCGGCAGCAATCTTGCCGGCGTTGATCTCGCGCATTGCACCGGCCAGAGATATTGCCGAAGCAGGTTCACAAAAGATACCTTCTTTTTCTGCCAACAGTTTTTGCGCCGCCAGTAACTCCTCATCACTGCATTCTTCAAACCAGCCAGCGGATTCCTCTTTCACCTTCCAGGCCTTGTCCCAGCTCTGTGGATGACCAATCCGGATCGCGGTAGCAACGGTCTCCGGATCATCAACCATCTCACCGCGCATAAATGGTGCGGCACCGGATGCCTGGAAACCGACCATCTTCGGCAAATTATTAACAATGCCATTTTCATGGTACTCGGTGTATCCCATCCAGTGCGCGGTGATATTGCCGGCATTACCCACCGGGATGCAGTGATAGTCAGGTGCCGTGCCGAGCTCTTCCATGATCTCAAAGGCCGCTGTCTTCTGACCCTGTATACGAAACGGGTTAATTGAATTGACTATGGTCACCGGCGCTTCTTTGGCGACTTCTTTGACCAGTTGCATGCCGGCGTCAAAGTTCCCCTTGATCTGTATTATCACTGCGCCATGCATTATCGCCTGGGCAAGCTTGCCCATGGCGATCTTGCCATCCGGGATCAAGACAAAGGCAGTAATACCGGCACGGGCGGCATAGGCTGCAGCCGCCGCAGAAGTATTGCCCGTCGAAGCGCAAATGATCGCCTTGCTACCCTCTTCCACTGCCTTGGTCACCGCCATGGTCATGCCACGATCCTTGAATGAACCAGTGGGATTCAGGCCTTCATACTTGATATAGATATCGGCCTCGTTATCCAGTAACGCCGGAATGTTGCTCAATCGAATCAATGGTGTGTTGCCTTCACCAAGACTGATGATGTGGGTGTCATCGTGAATCGGCAGGCGATCCCGGTAGCGTTCAATTAGGCCTGTGTAGCGTTGTCTAAATGGCATTGTTTTGTTCCTGATTTCAATGGTTATCTGGATAAATCTTCCACACGGATCCGGGTCACACTGCCGCTGATATTGTCGAGGGCCTCGATGTCGGTGATGGCCTGATTCATTTGTTGTTCCATGACCACATGAGTCAACATGATTATCGGCACCTCGGCAACACCGTTTACAGACTCTTTCTGAATAATTGCCTCGATACTGATGCCACTGTCTCCCAGAATACGAGTCACCTCGGCAAGCACTCCCGGCTTGTCGGCTGCCTGCATCCGCAGGTAATAGGCAGTATTTACCCTGTCCATCGGCAAAATGGCCTCATCGGACAGGGCATCGGGCTGGAAGGCCAGATGGGGCACACGATTCTCAGGATCCGAGGTCAATACACGCACCACATCGATCACGTCTGCAACCACGGCCGAGGCAGTCGGATCGGCGCCCGCACCGGCACCATAATACAGCGTCGGGCCCACCGCATCCGCCATGACCAGCACAGCATTCATTACCCCATCCACATTCGCAATGAGTCTCCGGTACGGGATCAGGGTCGGATGTACTCTCAATTCAATACCGCCATTACCACGCCGTGCAATGCCAAGATGCTTGATGCGATAGCCTAGCTGTTCTGCATAGCTGACATCATCACGAGTGATCTTGCTGATCCCCTCGGTATACACCTTGTCAAACTGCAACGGCACCCCAAAGGCAATCGATGCCAGGATGGTCAGTTTATGAGCGGCATCGATTCCTTCGACATCAAAGGTTGGGTCCGACTCTGCGTAACCAAGCTCCTGTGCTTCTTTAAGCACATCGGCAAAATCACGGCCCTTGTCACGCATCTCGGTAAGTATAAAATTACCAGTGCCATTAATAATTCCCGCGAGCCATTCAATCCTGTTTCCGCTAAGGCCTTCCCGTATGGCCTTGATGATAGGGATACCACCGGCGACGGCCGCCTCAAAGGCGACCATGACGCCCTTTTGTTGCGCCGCACTAAACAGCTCATCACCGTGCAATGCAATCAGCGCCTTGTTGGCAGTAACAACATGCTTGCCATTATTAATGGCCGTCATCACCAGCTGTTTCGCCGGATCATAACCACCGATAAGCTCGATCACGATATCCACCTCAGGATCGTTCACCACTTCCATCGGATCCTGGGTAAGCTTGATGCCGCTGGTCTCGCAAATGCGCGGCCTGGACAAGTCACGTGCCGAAGCATGGGTGATCTGGATACCACGACCGGCGCGACGGGTGATCTCTTCACTGTTGCGTGACAGTACATTGACCGTGCCACAACCGACGGTGCCCAGTCCAAGTAATCCAACCTTAACGGGTTCCACTGTTAACCTCCTGCTGATACAGCCTTTTGATCACGGCGTATCATCTCTCGAATGCCACGCACTGCCTGGCGGGTACGATGTTCATTTTCTATCAGTCCAAAACGCACGTAGTTATCTCCGTACTCACCAAAACCAATTCCGGGCGATACAGCGACCCTGGCATCAGAGAGTAATTTCTTGGAGAACTCCAGTGAACCCATGCCTTTATATTGTTCCGGGATAGGCGCCCATACAAACATCGTGGCTTTTGGTTTCTCAACATGCCAACCAATGGCATTCAATCCATTACAAAGTACATCACGGCGCGAACGATAGGTCTCACGGATTTCCTCAACGCAATCCTGTGGGCCTTCCAGTGCGGTAATCGCGGCCACCTGTATTGGCGTAAACATGCCATAGTCCAGATAGGACTTGATGCGGGTCAGTGCGGCCACCAGAGTTTCATTGCCGCACATAAAACCTACACGCCAGCCTGGCATGTTATAACTCTTGGACAACGAATAAAACTCGACCGCCACTTCAGTAGCCCCCGGCACCTGTAATATGGATGGCGCCCTGTAACCATCGAACACGATCTCCGCATAGGCAATGTCATTCACCACCCAGATTTCATGTTCCTTGCAAGTGGCCACGACCTTTTCGTAAAAATCCAGCTCCACACACTGGGTGGTGGGATTGGACGGGAAATTCAGGATCAGCATCTTTGGCTTCGGCCAGGAATCCTTGATGGTCTTCTCGAGCCCTTCAAAAAAGGTTTCCTCGTCCGTTATCGGTACGTGGCGGACGTCTGCCCCGGCAATGACGATACCGTAAGGATGAATCGGATAGGCCGGATTTGGCACCATTACCGCGTCGCCGGGACCGCAGGTGGCCAGTGCCAGGTGCGCCAGGCCTTCTTTGGAGCCAATGGTCACAATCGCCTGGGTCTCGGGATCCAGATCAACCGCAAACTTGTCCCTGTACCAGTTACAGATGGCCCGACGCAGGCGCGGTATCCCGCGGGAGACCGAATAACGGTGGGTATCCGGACGCTGCGCGGCCTCGCTGAGTTTATCGACGATGTGCTGTGGGGTCGGCTGATCCGGGTTTCCCATGCCAAAATCGATAATATCCTCGCCACGGGCACGCGCCTGGGCCTTCAATTCGTTGACGATATTGAAGACATAGGGCGGCAGGCGCTTGATTCTGGGAAACTCATTTATCATGTTCTGGCATAAAATCCGTTGTTAAACAGGCAACTAGCACGGCGGCACCACTCTGTACCGAGGACATCATCGGCCGGTGTGATCCTGGGCCCTGTAATTACCATTTATTTTACATGAACTTATGATCAATCAAAACGGCTATGTTGAATTCTAAACGGCGTCATTCCGGCAAATGCCGGAATCCAGCCCCCTCAGGAAATACTGGATACCGGGCCAAGCCCGGCATGACAATCCTTCCGCTCGTCATTCCGGCACGCCCGAACGAAGTGACAAAGTGCCCTTGGGGCGCAGGCCGGAATCCAGTGATCTCTTGAAATACTGGATACCGGGTCAGGCCCGGCATGACAACAATATCTCCGGCAAAGCCTTAACCAACCTCTATTTGGTGAAGCAGCCTGTATAGCAATCAGGGCACTTGATCCGTGAGTCCCGGACAGCGCAAAATGGCACTCATGCCTCTGGAACTGGATGATATCACCGATGCGAATCTGATCCGTGCCTATGCGCCAGGACAATTCACCGTAAATTTGGAGGTCATTACCAGCAGCATCATCATCATGCCGGATCAGCTGGAAGCAAACTGGGCGCCGACAAAAATAAGTGATCTCGACACGGGCCATATAGAAATAATTATCGATATGGCACCCGAAGTGGTGTTACTCGGTACCGGCAAGGTATTGCAGTTTCCTGAGCAAGGCATCCTGACGATATTTAACCAGCATGCTATTGGCGTCGAGGTCATGGACACCAGCGCGGCGTGCCGTACCTATAACCTGCTGGTGGCCGAAGGCAGGAATGTGGCGGCGGGGTTGTTGATAATTTAAATTATTGATTATGGGACATCCATGTAAATTCGCACTGATTTATGGTTCTTATGGGTACCTACGATTCTTAGAGTAGTGTTGAACAAGCTGAACTATCATGGGTTCCAGTTGTCGATCCTCTGAATAAGGAGAGGTTAAGTCAGTATCATGGAGATGAAAGGAGGCAGGATATGAGAAATCGAAGCTGATATATGAGGACTGATATATGAGGAATTGAGTTCGACAGAATCAGATTTTTGATTATTCTACAACTAAGAGGATTAGTATGATGAAAATTATATTGTCATTAACGATATTGCTACTATCTTTATCTGGCCATGCCGCCGATAAAAGCAAGATGAAAGCGCCATTTGGGAATCCTGATGATGTGGCATATGCCAGGGCACTTTGGGATAAAATGAATAAAAATGGTTTAAACAAACTGCCAGCAACGCTTTATGTTGGTGGGCCGCCACATGGAAAAGTCAGAGAAGTATTAGAGGGCAACATAGATGGTAAGCGAGTAATAGTGAAACGAAATTATGGCGGTAAAGGCGTTAGCATTAAAACTGTTACGGAGAATCGCTCTAAATATTTAAAAGCCATCACTATTATGGCAAAACGGGAAGCAGGTTATGATTCAGATAACAATGACTGGTTCTGGGCCAAATATAAGCCTGATGGTGAACTGCATACCAATCCCAAGGGTATGCCGTTAGCCGGTCGAGTAGCCAAAGGGACAAAAGTGGGTTGTATAGCCTGTCATAAGTCGGCTTCAGGAAATGATCTGGTTTTCATTCATAATAAAGAAGCCAATGCTGAGGTAACCATAGTAAAATAGCCAGCACTCACATCTGGCGGACAGCAAAAAGTGACGCTCCTCGTTCCTGTGCTTTTTGTTGCCGCTGATGTGAGGTGTCGGGCAGATCAAGGTCGTGGGGTGCCTGGACACTTGACAAGAAAAACCCCGCGACAGAATCTCTGTGCGGGGTCCTGGCAAGCCCTTTAATAATTATTTCAGCAATATATCGCCGGTAAAACCTTCATTCTCCAGAATATGTCGCAGGCGACGCAGTGCCTCGATCTGGATCTGACGGACACGTTCACGGGTTACCCCGATCTCGTTGCCGACTTCTTCCAGGGTGGTGGCTTCATGGCCGTGCAGGCCAAAGCGACGTTCGACCACTTCGCGTTGCTTTTCTGTCAGTTGCGATAACCACAGATTGATGTTGTCCTGTACATCATCATTTTGCAGTAATTGTGAGGGGTCCAGATTGCTCTCATCCGGAATGGATTCCAGTAATGAGGTCTCTGAATCACGACTAATCGGGGTATCGACGGAAGTTACCCGCTCGTTAAGTTTCATCATGCGCTTAACGTTTTCCACCGGCTTATCGAGCATCTTGGCGATCTCTTCCGGTCTGGGTTCATGTTCCAGTGTCTGGGCCAGTTTACGAGAGGCCCGCAGATAGATATTCATTTCCTTGACCACATGAATCGGCAGACGGATGGTGCGGGTCTGGTTCATGATGGCGCGTTCGATGGTTTGCCTTATCCACCAGGTCGCGTAGGTTGAAAAACGGAAACCACGTTCGGGATCAAACTTTTCGACGGCGCGGATCAGGCCCAGGTTACCTTCTTCGATCAGGTCCAGCAGTGCCAGACCGCGGTTCATGTAACGACGGGCAATTTTGACCACCAGACGCAGATTACTTTCGATCATGCGTGCCCGGGATTCCGGGCAGCCGCGCTGTGCGCGGCGTGAAAAATACACTTCTTCTTCAGCGCAAAGTAATGGGGAAAAACCTATTTCGCTGAGATACATGCGCGTGGCATCCATCTCCTTGCGGCTGGTTTCACCGGCCTCAAAGGTTTTGGTCTCCTCTTCGACAGGCTCGAGGAGTTTATCCCCACTGTCTTCAGAGGCTTTACTTGCCTGCTCTTCTTTCATCTGATCTTCATAAGTAACAGACTTTTGGGCTACAGCTCGTTTACGCGGCATTCCTACCCTCCTTACCTTTGGTTTTTACCTACAGGGTACCCATGTTTCCTCCTGCTGGGTTCCCGCCGATTATCACCCCGACCACATTTTGATAACACGGTTATCGGCCGGGGTTGCTACAACTTAAAACCTGGGTTTCACCTGAATCTCACAGGTGACAGTACAACATCGGTCTTAGGTGGCGTATGACACCTGACGCCATCGGGCTGTGACGTTTGTCACCCAGGTTTCGGGTCATCAGCGAGATCTATGCTTAGGTAAAAATCTTTTGGGATCCACTGGTCTACCTTTATACCTTATTTCGAAGTGCAATTTCACCCTGTCGGTACCAGTTTTTCCCATTTCAGCGATCTTTTGTCCCGCCCTGACCCTTTTGCCCTCCTTCACTAAGAGCTTTTTGTTGTGACCATAAGCACTTAGGTAGCTTTCATCATGTTTTACAATAATAAGCATACCTAACCCCAGAAGTCCACTACCAGAATAAACAATTTCACCGTTGGCGGCGGCCAGGATGGCCTGACCACGCTTGCCGGCGATGTCCAGACCCTTGCGGCGCGGATCGCCGCGCTTAAAGCTCGCGATCACCCGACCCTGGCTGGGCCAACGCCATTTTATTGGCTTACTTATTGTTTTTATTGATTTTTTCCTGAGTTTAACCGGCTTTTCCAGGGCAACTTTGGGACGGCTGGAAGCCGCCGAACGACGCTGGCGGGAGGTCGATTTCGCAGCGGCCTTTATGGCCACTTTGCTGGCAGATTTTAATTTAATTTTTTGCCCGACATAGATGGTGTACGGGCGTCGAATTCCATTATTGCGCGCAAGTGTCTTGAAATCTCTGCCAAATTGCCAGGCGATGGAATACAGGGTATCGCCTTTTTTTACCCTGTATATTGACGGGGCCCATTTGGCCGATTTCGCACCATGATAGGGTGATCTGGAAGATGACGACTGAGAAGAGGTGGTCGGCGCATAGCCGCCTGAACTAGAGCAACCTGTCTGTCCCAGTAAGGCAATCGAGGCCAGCAGGCACATCGTCAATGGCTTGAATCGCAGCAATCTCAATGTGTCCCGGCGAGTAACGGCACAAAACTCACATACTCATGAAGGTCCGTGTCAAAGCCTTCCTGGGTACGAGTCAATACCATCAGTTGCTGCAGGTCAGATTCACCGACCGGGATCACCAGGCGCGCACCGATGACCAGCTGATCCAGCAAACTTTGCGGCACGTGCGGAGCTGCGGCGGTAACCATGATGCCATCATAGGGGCCCTTCTCTGGCCAGCCCCAGTTGCCATCGGCATGCTTGAGGCGGATATTATTATATTTAAGATCAAAAAAACGTTGGCGGGCCTGATTTATTAGTGGTTCAATCCGATCCACGCTGAATACCTCGCCTACCAGCTGCGACAGGATGGCGGCCTGGTAACCCGATCCGGTACCCACTTCCAGTAGTTTCTTCACACCGCCATCGATATCGGCAGCCAGCAGTAATTCCGTCATTCGGGCCACCACAAAGGGCTGCGAGATGGTCTGCGAGTATCCTATGGGCAAGGCGATATCCTCGTAGGCACGTGATGCCATCGCCTCATCCATGAACAGGTGCCTGGGGGTGGTACGCATGACACTCAGCACCGTTTCATTCCTGATCCCCTCTTTACGCAACCGCTCTATCAGGCGATCGCGCGTGCGTTGTGAGGTCATACCAATTCCGCTACGAGGCCCCACTAGCTGATGCCCTGCAGCCATCTGGCCACCTGATCCATCGCGTTATAGCGCGTGAGATCCACCTGTAACGGGGTAATCGACACGCAATTATGATTAATTGCATGAAAATCCGTGCCAACACCGGCATCCTGCTCTGCTCCGGCCGGTCCGACCCAGTAGATTTCACGACCACGGGGATCGATCATCTTTTCCACGGGTTCGGATTTATGCCGATTACCCAGGCGGGTCGCTTCATAGCTGCGGATTTCAGCAAGTGGGACATCCGGAACATTCACATTCAATATGGTATCTGCCGGTAACGGATCGGCGATTAAGCGGCCAATCAGCACCCGCGCGACCTGGGCCGCGGTTTCGTAATGTTGAGGGGGCTGTTGAAGCGTCTGGCCGGCCAGCGAGACAGCGACCGCCGGGTAGCCGAGGAATCGTCCCTCCACCGCCGCCGCCACGGTACCGGAATAAAGCACATCGTCGCCCAGATTGGCTCCGGCATTGATGCCGGCGATGACCATATCGGGTTCATGATCCAACAACCCGGTAATCGCCAGGTGAACACAGTCCGTCGGTGTCCCGTCTACCCGGATCACCCCGTCCTCCTCAGTGGTAGCACGCAGCGGATTATCCAGCGTCAGCGAATTACTGGCACCACTGCGATTTCGCTCGGGTGCGACGACCGTGACATCGGCAAAATCGCTCAGGTTTTCCGCCAGACAGCGAATACCCCGGGCGAGATAACCGTCATCGTTACTCAGTAATATCCTCATGAAATCGGGAGTCCGTACTCTTTACAAGGTGATAAATCAGGATTCAGTCTACTGGGCCTTTTCTATCAGAGCGCTATTAGGCAGGGCCAGCCCCGGCCTATATAATAGAGGATATCGCCCAGCGGTACTAACCCGCAAACCAGGTGCAGCTATATTCGTCACACTGGGTTCATTATCACTGGCCCCCTCGCTTGAGACACTATTATGCCTGATGACAAGAACAAAATCTCTGCTGAAGATGCTGCCCTGTTCCGCAAGAGTGTTGATGACGCCAGACCATTGTCATCTGATACCGTCAACCATGAGCGCAGGCGGCCCAGGCCGCTGCCACGACAACGCCAACTGGATGACGAACAGGTATTGGTAGACATGATGTCTGACAATATAGACATCGCTGAGGTGGAAACCGGTGATGAGCTATTGTTCGTGCGAGAAGGCCTGCAGCACAGGACCGTAAAGAAACTGCGCCGGGGAGAAATTGCCATCGAAGCGGAACTGGATCTACACGGACAAATCGTCAACGAAGCCAGGCAATGCCTGGCGAATTTTCTGCGTGACTGTCAGTCCAGCGGCAAACGCTGTGTGCGCATTATCCACGGCAGGGGACATGGCTCATTTGGGAAGAAGCCGGTGTTAAAAAACAAGGTGAATATGTGGCTGCAACAGCGTGATGATGTGCTGGCCTTTTGTTCCACCCGTCCTGTCGACGGGGGCACAGGGGCGGTTTATGTCTTGTTGAGAAAAGCCTGAAGAATGGCAAACATGAAGATTGGTGCGGGTATGATTTAGAAACCGTTATTTAGAGCTCTCCTTTGAAACGTTCCTCCTGCTGCATACCTTCACCCCAGTCGTCATTATCATCCAGCATGGCCGTTGTTATTTCTTCCTGTTTGAAGGTGATCTCTTCGAGGGGATCATTCCAGTCTTCCATATCTGTGTCTGAGATCTCGTCACCAAGGTCATCTTTCTCACTATAGTCAACCGGGCCACTCCAGTTTTCGGGCTCCTCAATGATTTCGAGATTCATTTCATACCAGCTATCCAGACTAACTTCTTCCAGGTTGCCATCAAACAACTGGATCTCAACCAGTTCATTGAGGTCATCAACCGCGACGACGGTAAACTCCTGGCCCTTATCGTGATGCTGATACCACATTGTCACCATGGGCTCTATTTCGGTCATATTTTTCGCTCCCACAATAGTCGAAAAAATGTAGCCAATTATTATTAATAATAGTTCGACATCTTGACCAGATCAGCAATAAATGAAAATTCTTGTGGTATGTTTGTTGCAGTAATTTAAATTGTCAATCATTAGCAAATATTGTGCCTTGAATAATTGTTTCTGATTTTTTTCATTCTATTATATTATTCAATCATTCATGGCAGTGATCTTGAGAATCACATGAGCCATTCTCACTATATTTATGATCTATATAAAGATAATTGTTCTGTGAAAATGAGAACACTGTACCGATCTGTTCGTTAATCGACTTATCGACAAGGATTACCCGTGATCCTGCCAGTACACAACAGCATTAATCGAACATACTCTAACGTGACACCTTGAATATTCTGAATTTCCTGCCAACGCGTTTATGATAATACAACTCACGGCCATCATTGGTGATAGATGGTCCTTCTACAAAGTTATCTCTGCCAATAGCTTCGATGACGACGGGTTTGGAAAATGGTTCCGATACGCTTTTCCGTTTTGCCATTAATATTCGTGAACGTATTTTCCCGGGCTTCATATCTGACAGGCTCATGCGTGTGAAGAAGATCTCCAGGCCATCGGATGAGATGGAAGCCGCATAATCCAGTTCAGGTGAATTGATATTTTTCATGATACGTCTGGATTTTGCCTCATCATAAACATAACCCCTGTTATATCTAGTGACAAAGAAGATATCAGCCCCCTGTATCAATCCCAGACTGAGACCATTTAGATCCCAGGACGCCCTCGAATAATAAATTACATCTCCACTGGGACTGATTTCCACACTCATGTTGCCATGGACCTGTTGCGCAAATAATTCTACTTGTTTATCGGGTACCCCGGTAAAATCCTTTAGATCTTTTAACTCACCGGTACCGGGAACAAATCGGCCAACCCGAACCATGGATTCAATTCCGGAATCTACATACAAGAAGGTATAATGGTTATCCATGGTTGGATTACCCTCCACTTCCTTTTTGGTGTTGATGTTTGGACCAATCTCTCCGCGATACACCCATTTTTCATTCGATCGTTCGGCGTAATGCAAGTCCTTCTGATTTTCATCCTGGGCAGTATTAAAGAATAAAAAACGGCCATCCCGCGAAACAAAAGGTTCTTCAGTACTGATGGGCGTGCCCCCACTGCCGGTCGGTAGTTGGTGTATAATTACAGGCTGTGGATCACGAAAAACAGCATCTGCTGAAGATGCCATCGGTACAATGAAGAGTAATAACAGCCAGGTTAAGAGTGAATATATTTCTTTAGTCATCGCATTATCCTATTTTCTAATATTCTGTCAGACACGCCTGTTCACCCCAATGTCAGGCACAAACTGTCGCCCGCCTCCCCGGTTTGGTGCATGAATCAGGCGCCAATCTCCTGGAGTAATACCACGGCGTGCGCAGCGATACCTTCACCACGACCGGTAAAGCCCATTCCCTCGGTGGTGGTTGCCTTGATATTGACTGCCTGCAGGGCACGTTCGATATCACGACAAATATTCTGTTTCATTTCATCGATATGGGGAGCCAGTCTGGGTAACTGGGCAATAATCGTTATATCCACGTTGGATACATAAAAGTCTTCATCGGTGATGAGTTCAGCCACCTTGCGCAACAGTTCACGACTGTCGATATCCTTAAAAGCGTCACTATCGTCCGGGAAATGAACACCGATATCGCCCATGCCTGCCGCTCCAAGAATAGCGTCACAAAGTGCATGGATAACCACATCACCGTCAGAATGGGCCATCAGGCCCCGATCATAAGGTATGTTTACACCTCCTAATATCAGGGGTCTGGATACACTAAAAACATGTGCATCAAAGCCGTGTCCAATTCTCATCGCAACTCCTATTCATATCGGCCATCAGTATAGACCGATTTATCAACAAACTCATGTAACTAACCATACAACCCCCACACCTCTGCGACCTCAGCGGTTCATATGATTCATGTTTCCCGATAATGCTGTTAACCGCAGAGGACGCGAAGGTCACAGAGAAAAAACCAGTTAACAATATGGCCCTGCGACCTCGGCGGTTCATATGATTCATGTTTCCCGATAATACTGTTAACCGCAGAGGACGCGAAGGTCACAGAGAAAAAACCAGTTAACAATATGGCCCTGCGCACCTCTGCGACCTCGGCGGTTCAAAATATTTTTAACTCATCCCTGTGACAAATAGAACTCTGCCAGAGCCAGATCGTCGGCACGGGTTATCTTGATATTACCATCCTGGCTCTGCACCATAACAGGGCTATGACCAGCCAGTTCCATGGCGGATGCTTCGTCGGTTACCAGGTAATCATTTTCCAGTGCCGAAGCAAGTGCTGATTTTAGCAGCCCATAACGAAACATCTGCGGGGTACTGGCATGCCACAGATTATCACGGTCAACAGTCTGCAGGACTCTATGATCATTATCTGTTCGTTTCATGGTGTCATGAACTGCGACGCCTAACAGGCCGCCCACAGGTTCATCAGATAACTCATTCATTAAATGATCAAGGTCAGCCCGGCTCAAACAGGGACGCGCAGCATCATGCACCAGCACCCAGTCATTATCACCAGCCTGATCCATTGCCAACAAGGCGTTCATAACCGAATGGCACCGCTGCTCACCGCCATCGACACGTTGCAGAATTTTTCCACAGGAAATATCCAGGGTATGCCAGTGAGGATCCTGGCTGGCAGTGGCAACATAGATTCCAGTAATAGACCCGTGCTTGCAAAAAATACTCAGGGCATGTTCAATAACAGTTCTGCCCGCGAGAGGCAGATATTGTTTGGGTGTATCACCTCCCATACGGCTGCCACTTCCCGCCGCCGGAATTACCACCCATGTGTTTACCTGCTCAGTGCTCATTTCTCTGTATTCACTTCATCGGCCCGGAATCATCTTCAATGATCTGGTAGAAGGTTTCGCCCTTTTGCACCATACCCAATTCACTACGTGAGCGCTCTTCAATCGCTTCCAGTCCCTGTTTCAGATCCTTGACCTCTGCCTCCAGTGCCCGATTGCGTTCCTTCAGCTCAGCATTACTGGCTCTAAACTCCTTTACCTGTTTCTCGAGGCGCCACACATCAACAACGCTATCATCACCAAACCATAACTTGTACTGCAGGAGTAGTAGTACAGTAATGAGAATGACGGTCAATGTTTTCATTGGATTATTCTATTCGATTGACTTCCTCAAATAACTGAAACAAATGGCCCGACTTAAAATCTAGATCTTGCCAGAATATGCATCTTTACCTGCATAGGTTGACGCATCACCCAGTCGTTCTTCAATTCGTATCAGTTGATTGTATTTGGCTATCCGGTCAGAACGCGACAATGAACCTGTTTTAATCTGGCCTGCACAGGTGGCCACAGCCAGATCAGCTATCGTAGTATCTTCAGTCTCGCCGGAACGGTGAGATATAACTACCGTATAATTCGACTGCATGGCCATATTGATTGCCGCCAGCGTTTCGCTCAGGGTGCCAATCTGGTTTAACTTGATCAATATTGAATTCGCAATTTTCTCATCAATACCACGTTTCAGGATTTCGGTATTGGTCACAAACAGATCATCACCAACCAACTGGATCCTGTTGCCCAGTTTCTCGGTCAATAACGCCCAGCCTTCCCAGTCAGCTTCATCCATGCCATCTTCAATAGATATAATCGGGTACTTATCCACCCAGCTGACAAACAGATCCACCATCTCGCTGGCAGAGAGCGTCTTTCCCTCGGAGGCCAGTTCATAGGCACCATCTTTATAAAACTCACTACTCGCAGCATCAATACCCAGATAGATGTCCTGACCCGCCCTGTAGCCAGCCTTTTCGATGGCTTCAAGAATGATCTCGATGGCGGCTTCATTTGAAGGAAGATCCGGTGCAAAGCCACCCTCATCTCCCACTGCGGTACTCATACCACGTGCGCTCAAAACCTTCTTCAGTGCATGAAACACCTCGGCACCATAACGTATCGCCTCTGTCACAGATGGTGCCCCCACAGGTATGATCATGAACTCCTGCAGATCCACGCTGTTGTCCGCATGGACGCCACCATTAATAATATTCATCATCGGTACAGGCAGAGTGAATCTGTCACCACCAAGATATTCATAAAGTTCAACACCGGCATTATTGGCTGCAGCCCTGGCTGTTGCCATCGAAACTGCCAGCAGGGCATTGGCCCCCAGACGGCTTTTGTTGGGCGTGCCATCGAGTTCAAGCATGATGCGATCAATGCTCTGCTGATCAGTGGCATCATGCCCCTTCAGCGCCTCATTAATTTCTGTATTGATATTGCTTACTGCCTTGCTGACGCCTTTGCCGCCATAACGTGATGCATCAGCATCGCGCAGCTCAATGGCCTCACGTGAACCAGTCGATGCCCCTGAGGGAACGGCGGCACGACCCATCGCACCGGACGACAGTGTTACGTCCGCTTCAACAGTGGGATTCCCGCGTGAATCCACGATCTCGCGACCATGGACACTGATGATTTGTGATGCTGAGTCTGACATACTGCTTATCTTTCCTTATTTAGTCCTGTACTGATATTTCTTTATTATAAGATGATTTGGCCTAAAGCGTCATTGATGTAATCCAGGGATGTAGCTATAGATCCTGTTCCGCCAGGCTTGATGATTTGATAGTATCGTCAATGGCCTTCATTGTGATAAGCAATTTCTCCATACGATCCAGCGGCCATGCATTCGGTCCATCGCTTAGCGCCCTGTCAGGATCCGGATGGGTCTCCATAAATACCCCGGAAATTCCGGCAGCAATCGCTGCACGCGCCAATACCGGGACATGCTCGCGTTGCCCGCCTGAGCTGGTGCCCTGTCCTCCCGGCAGCTGCACCGAATGCGTAGCATCAAACACGACCGGGCAACCGGTATCTCGCATGACAGCGAGTGAACGCATGTCCGATACCAGATTGTTATAACCGAACGAAACCCCCCGTTCACACACCATGATCTGTTTATTACCTGTGGCCCTGGCCTTGTCCACAACATTTTTCATGTCCCAGGGAGCCAGAAACTGGCCCTTCTTGATATTAACCGGCAGGCCTTGCCTGGCCACATTCATAATAAAGTTGGTCTGTCGACACAAAAATGCCGGTGTTTGAAAGACATCGACCACTGCGGCAACTTCATCAAGAGGTGTATCTTCATGGACATCGGTAAGCACCGGAACATTGATATCTTTCCTGACTTTTTCAAGGATCCGCAACCCCTCTTCTATGCCGAGCCCACGGAAACTCTGCAGCGATGAACGATTTGCCTTGTCATAGGATGACTTGTAAATAAAGGGAATGCCGAGCCGATCAGTGATCTCCTTCAGAGTACCGGCACTATCAATAGCCAGCTGTTCGCTTTCCACAACACAGGGACCAGCAATAAGAAAGAATGGTCTGTCCAGACCAGCCTCGAAACCACAAATATTCATTATGCTACGACCGCTTCAGTATCTGTTGATGTATGTCGTATCCCTGCAGCACGTATAAAGCCACTGAACAGGGGGTGCCCGTCTCGAGGAGTTGATGTAAACTCCGGATGGAATTGGCAGGCCACGAACCAGGGATGATCCGGTATCTCCACCATCTCAATCAATGATCCATCCTCAGACAGACCAGCAAATCTCAGCCCTGCCTTCTGCAGGACTTCTCTATAAGTGTTATTAAATTCATAACGGTGACGATGGCGTTCCACAATCATATCCTTGCCATAGAGTCCATGTGAGATAGTGTCTGCCTTTAATACACATACCTGCCCACCCAGTCTCATGGTGCCACCCAGATCAGAGTGTTCATCACGTTGTTCAATACTGCCATCCTGATTTACCCATTCGGAGATCAGCGCAATCACCGGATGAGATGTGTCCTTGTTAAATTCAGAACTGTTGGCATCACCCAGACCGGCGACATGCCGGGCGTACTCAATCACCGCCACCTGCATTCCCAGGCAAATACCCAGGTACGGTATTTTATTTGTACGGGCATATTCCACTGCCTTGATCTTGCCCTCGACGCCACGGGTACCAAAACCACCTGGCACCAGAATAGCATCAACATTTGTAAGGCATGCCACGCCATTTTTTTCTATATCTTCCGAATCAACGTATTCGATATTTACCCTGGTCCGGGTGTGAATACCGGCATGTTTCAATGCTTCACTCAGAGACTTGTAGGCCTCGGTCAGATCCATGTACTTACCCACCATGGCCACAGTGCACTCACCTTCCGGGTGTTCCAGGTCATCGACAATCTTTTCCCATTCGGATAAATCAGCAATCTTTGAGGTATTAAGTTTTAGTTTACTGGCGACAATATTATCCAGACCTTCGTCATGCAGCATCTTCGGTATCTTGTAAATACTATCTACGTCAACCAGTGGAATCACCGAATCTTCCGGAACATTGGTAAAAAGTGCGATCTTGCGGCGCTCGTCGTCGGGGATTTCTCGATCTGCACGACACAGCAGAATATCCGGCTGAATACCAATGGAACGTAATTCTTTTACCGAATGTTGCGTGGGTTTGGTTTTTAATTCGCCAGCAACCGGTATGTAAGGTAACAGGGTCAGGTGCATGTAAAGTACCCGCTCACGGCCAAGCTCGACGCCCATTTGTCGTATTGCTTCCAGGAAAGGCAGAGACTCAATGTCACCCACGGTACCACCAATCTCTACCAGCGCCACTTCTGCGTCACCCGCACCGGCAATCACACTGCGCTTGATCTCGTCGGTTATGTGGGGAATGACCTGCACGGTGGCTCCGAGATATTCACCACGACGTTCCTTGCGGATCACCTCATCATAGATCTGACCTGTGGTGAAATTATTGTGCTTACCCATGGTGGTGCGCACAAAACGCTCATAGTGACCCAGGTCCAGATCGGTCTCTGCCCCGTCTTCGGTGACAAAAACCTCGCCATGCTGGAATGGGCTCATGGTACCCGGATCGACATTAATATAGGGATCCAGCTTCAGTAGAGTGACTTTAACGCCATGGGACTCAAGAATGGCACCCAGAGAGGCGGACGCGATCCCCTTACCCAGTGAAGAAACCACGCCGCCGGTAATAAAGATGAATTTGGTCATATAACTTGCGACACCAAAAGAACAACCGGAGACGGGATCACAAGTTACACGAATATGAGGAATTCCTCAATGGAAAATCTGACAATCATAGGCAATACAGCCGCTTAGCGAGCAAGAAAGCCGTCTCAACTCGCCTGCCAATGCAGTTCCAGCCCCGCCTCGTTAGTTGCGGCGGCAAACTGCTGACACACCCATAAACCGGCCACCGCGGCCAGGTCATTTTCAACATACAGCAGTGGGATACGGTCCCGCTGCCACGGCGGTATGCCGGCCTCCTGAAACAGCTTCTTCAAATCATGGTGGTGCTGGCGTCCTGCGGGCTGGCATACCTCACCGCCCTGGCGAAAGGCCACGGTAACGCCTGTGGCCCCCAGGTTTGCCCTCAGGCCCTTCCCGGAGACCGGGACTGACCTCAGGCAGCCGACGGACAGTGCCAGTGGGTCCGTCAGATTCCAGCCGTAGCGGGCGTGACTGTCGTGTAGTGACAGCGGCGGCATCGCAAACAGACGCTCGCGGTAACGCCGCACCTCGACTCCGGGCCATTGTACGCAAGGGACCCGATCAGGCCCTGCATGCAGCACATCCGTCAGGACATGCTGCATCTGCTGGCTCTGCGGCACCGGTAAGCCCAGCTGGCGCAACCAATAGCGCAACAGGTTTCGCTGACGATCGCTGTGCAGGTGGCCAAGGGCCCTCATATCCAGCCCGGCTAAAGCAGATACGCCAGGTCCCTCAGTGGCACCCGCACCGCCAGACGCCCCGCTGCCCTGACATTGGGCCAGATCTATCGCCGCCAGCTCATCCAGCAGTGCGGCGCTGTCGGCAATATGGCCTGCCGCCCGGCTCAGGGTGGCCGCCATGGCTGGCCAGCGTTGTTTCAGCGACGGTACCACCTGATGCCGTAGAAAATTACGATCCAGCCTGGTATCGGCATTACTGTCATCTTCGACCCAGGTAATAGCATGAGCACGGGCATAATCATGAAGTTGCTGGCGACTGAATCCGAGCAATGGTCTCACCAGGCGCCCCTCACCCAGAACGGAAACCTCTGGCATGGCCGCCAACCCGCGGGGGCCTGCCCCCCTGAGTAATTGCAGCAACAGGGTTTCCGCCTGGTCATCCTGATGGTGGGCAGACAGCAAACACTCGCCCTTGCCCAGAGCACCGGCAAGGGCCCGATAACGACAATCACGGGCTTTTTCTTCGGGGCTCTCCCCTGCACCTGCACGCGCATCCACTGTCAGGCATCGGTATGGCACGGCAAGTCGTGAACACAGCATTTCACAATGAGAATCCCAGGCATCGGCTTTATCGCTGATGCCATGATGAACATGTACAGCAGATACCTTCAGGTTTGCCAATGGCTCTTTGAGACGATTTGTTGCATGTAACAGCACACTGGAATCCAGGCCGCCACTTAATGCAACAATAACATGATGCCCTGTATCGCTGTCTTTTATCCCGGGAAATAACTGGCAAACCAGGTCACACAGAGAGTCCGGAAGGTTTTGATTGCACGATTTCACCGGTTTAGATTGCATGGCTTCGCTGGCAGGTACCCTGTTACTCTTTAAACTCACCGAACCGCATTAATCGTGAATAACGATCCTCGAGTAATTTATCGACAGGTAATTGTGACAGATGATCCAGACTGGAACAAAGCGCTTCTTTCAGATTGCGCGCAGTGGCCTCCATGTCACGATGAGCCCCACCAAGTGGCTCATTGATAATAGTATCGATAAGATTCATCTCTTTGATACGTTCAGAAGTAATACACATGGCTTCTGCTGCCTCGGGTGCCTTTTCTGCGCTCTTCCACAGGATCGATGCGCAGCCTTCTGGCGAGATCACTGAATAGGTACTGTATTGCATCATCAGTACACGGTCACCAACACCGACTGCCAGCGCGCCACCTGAACCACCTTCTCCAATTACCGTACAGATAAGGGGGACCTTCAAATTAGACATGACATGAAGATTTCTTGCAATTGCTTCACTCTGGTTTCGTTCTTCTGCCCCCACGCCGGGGTAGGCACCTGGTGTGTCGATAAAGGTAATCACAGGCAGCCTGAATCTTTCAGCCATTTTCATCAAACGCAATGCCTTACGGTAGCCTTCGGGACGTGGCATACCGAAGTTCCGGAAGATCTTCTGTTTGGTGTCCCTCCCTTTTTGATGACCAATTACCATTACCGGTTTGTCATCAAGGCGCGCGACACCCCCGACAATGGCGTGATCATCTGCAAAACTCCGATCACCATGTAATTCCTCGAACTCGGTAAATATCAGTTTGATGTAGTCATTGGTATAAGGGCGTTGAGGATGCCTGGCCAGTGCTGACACCTGCCAGGAAGTCAGATTGGAAAAGATCTGTTCAGTTAGCGCCTGGCTCTTTTCCTGCAGGCGGGCGATCTCATCGCTGATATTGATATCGCTGTCTTCACCAACATAACGGAGCTCTTCTATTTTTGCCTCTAACTCGGCAATAGGTTGCTCGAAATCAAGAAAATTTAAATCCATGGTTCAACGAAAATCCTGCTATCTGTCAATATTGACTATTATACACCTTAGCCAGGGATCCTGACATATAGATCAGTTTAGTATATCACCCGCACATGGTCTGCACCGCTCAGGTTTCTCAGGCGGTTTAGCAGTTCATCCGTGGGTTTTACCCGCCAGCCCTTGCCAAGAGGGATCCTTGCCTGGGCATCCTGATGGACGTAATCCAGCATGACCTGACAACGCCCGTCCCGGAATGGCTCCAGCGTCTGTGCAAGGCTCTTCAGAAAACCATTGCCAGCGATATCACTATCAATCTTGATTAATAAATGCCTGGCATAGGTCTCACGAGCCTCATCCACATCGAATATGCGGTTGGCACGCATACGAAAGGCCCCGGAATAATCATCCACGCTCACCAGACCGTCAATCACCAGTACCTTGTCTTTGGTTAACAGGTTACGATAATTCTGAAATTCCTCGGGAAAGACCGCCACCTCAACCCGGCCACTGCGATCGTCCAGTGTAATATATGCCATCCGGTCACCTTGCCTGGTGTTCCTCGTTTGCATCGCTATCACCATGCCAGCCACCACCACGCTTTGGTCACGAGAAGGCTTTAGTTCTGCCAGTTTCATACTGGTGATCTGTTTCAGTTCCTCTTCATAACGGTTAATTGGATGCCCTGTCAGATACAGGCCAAGGGTATCCCGTTCTCCCAACAGGCGATGTTCTTCATCCCATTCTGCTGCCTCTATATATCGCGCATCGCCAGACAAGCTTGCCTCGCCCCCACCAAACAGATCATCCTGTCCCGCTTCAGCATTTCGAGATGCCTGCTCAGCCAGTTGTAATGCCTTGGGTAAAGAGGCCAGCAAGGTGGCACGCCCCGGACCCAGACTATCCAGGGCACCCGACCGTATCATTGCCTCCAGAACGCGGCGGTTCGCCTTACGCAAATTAATTCGCTGGCATAGATCAAATAAACTCTCAAACTTGCCTGTTTCATTACGAGACCGAATGATACTTTCAATTGCTGACTCCCCCACGCCCTTAATGGCGCCAAGCCCGTAAAATATTGTATCCATCCCACTGGCAGTAAAAACATGATTGCAGAGATTGACATCGGGCGGTCTTATTTTCAGTTTCATGTGCCGACACTCATCTATAATCGTCACTATCTTGTCAGTATTATCCAGATCGGCAGATAACACAGCCGCCATGAATGCTGCCGGGTAATGGGCCTTTAACCAGGCGGTCTGGTAAGCAAGAAGCGCATAGGCCGCAGAATGTGATTTGTTGAAACCATAGCCCGCAAATTTCTCCATCAGGTCAAAAATATATTCTGCAGTTCTTTCTTCGACGCCATTTTTTATTGCGCCATCGGTAAATACCACCCGCTGCTTGGCCATCTCTTGCGGTTTTTTCTTGCCCATCGCACGGCGTAATAAGTCTGCACCTCCCAGCGTATATCTGGCCAGCACCTGGGCGATCTGCATGACCTGCTCCTGATACAGGATAACGCCATAGGTTGGTTTTAGTATGGGTTCGAGATCATTATGGGGATAATTGACGACTGCGCGTCCGTGTTTACGATTAATAAAATCATCTACCATTCCGGACTGCAGAGGCCCGGGCCTGAACAGGGCCACAAGCGCAATAATTTCTTCAAAGGTATCCGGCTGCAGGCGCTTGATAAGGTCCTTCATCCCCCTGGATTCCAGCTGAAATACTGCTGTTGTCTGACAGCGTTTCAACAGCTCAAAAGACTTTTTATCGTCCATGGCGATCTTGCTGATATCCAGAGGTTCTTCGTTCGTTTGCTTGCGTTCTTCATTAATCGTCTGTATCGCCCAGTCGATAATGGTCAGGGTGCGCAGGCCAAGGAAATCAAACTTGACCAGTCCTACGGCTTCGACATCGTCTTTATCAAGCTGGGTTACTGTTGTAGTTGCTCCCTGCTCGCAATATAGTGGCGTAAAATCAGTCAGATCAGTGGGTGATATCACCACGCCACCTGCATGTTTGCCCGCATTTCGGGCACAGCCTTCAAGTTTTTTGGCAAGGTCTATCAGGGCATGAACATCATCATCATCGTTATAACGATGTTGTAACTCGTCTTCGAGCTCAAGCGCCTTGTCTAAGGTTACACCAATCTCGAAAGGGATTAACTTGGCAATCTGGTCGACAAAACCATATGGATGGCCTAATACACGACCAACATCTCTTATTACTGCCTTTGCTGCCATACTGCCATAGGTGATGATCTGACTTACCTGGTTGCGCCCGTAGGTCCTTGCAACATAGTCAATCACCTCATCCCTGCGTTCCATGCAGAAATCCACATCAAAATCAGGCATCGATACCCGTTCGGGATTCAAAAAACGTTCGAACAGAAGTTCGTAGTGAATAGGATCAAGATCAGTAATACCCAACGCATACGCCACTAATGAACCGGCCCCTGAACCTCTTCCGGGCCCGACAGGTATTTTATTTTTCTTTGCCCAGTCGATGAAGTCAGCAACAATCAGGAAGTACCCCGGAAAATCCATTTCAGTAATAACATTCAGTTCCATCTCCAGGCGGTCATCATACATCTTGCGCTCACCCGTGAGCCGTTCCGGGTGTTCAGAGTAAATGGCTTGCAAACGATGCTCGAGACCTTTTACGGACTGTTCCTGCAAATAACCGGCGACGGTCTTTCCCTCCGGCACCGGAAATTCAGGAAGGTAGTTCTTCCCCAGCTCCAGTTCAAGGTTGCAACGTCTGGCAATCTCAATGGTGTTCTCAATTGCCTCGGGGATATCGCTGAACAGTTCCAGCATTTCTTCCGTGCTGCGCAAGTATTGCTGTTCACTATAATGATGGATACGCCGGGTATCGTTCAGTGTGCGGCCTTCATGTATACAAACTCGTGCTTCATGGGCTTCATAGTCGCTGGCCGCAAGAAACCGGACATCATTACTCGCAACAACGGGAAGTTCGTGCTTGAGTGCAATTTCGATTGTGGAATGAAGCATGTTTTCATCATGTTCGCGACCAGTGCGCTGGATCTCGAGATAATAATTGTCAGCAAATATTCCCCGCCACTCATCGATACATGTTTGCGCAAGCTCAATATCACCTGAAAAGATTGCCTTACTTATGTTACTGTCTCTGCCTCCAGATAATGCCAGCAGACCATCAGTACCATCATTCAACCATGCCTTGTTCACTATGGGGACACCACGAACCTGGCCTTCAGTATATGAGCGGGTGATCAGGCGGTTTAGTTGTAACAGGCCGTCATGATGCAGGCACAGGACTACCAGGCGTGACGGAGCAGAGGACTCTTCGTCAGCCACCCACAGATCGGCACCAATAAGGGGTTTAACTCCGGCCGCCATAGCGGCACGATAAAACTTGACCATGGCAAACAGGTTGCTCTGATCAGTCACTGCAACAGCAGGCATACCGGCCTCTGCCACGCTCTGAACCAGTGGTTTTATTTTAATTATGCTGTCTACCAGGGAATATTCGGTATGAACATGCAAATGGACAAAAGAACCCGCCATAACCCCGTTTAACACCCTGTCATGATCTTTCTCACCGGACCAAAAGTACGTCGATGTAGTGGCGTAACACCCAAACTTGAGAGGGCCTGGATGTGCGCCCTGGTTGGATAACCCTTGTGCGATGCAAAACCATACCCTGGATATTGATTATCCATGTCGAGCATTTCCCGATCCCTGTCCACCTTGGCGAGTATGGATGCGGCACTGATGCAGGCCACCCGTTGATCCCCTTTTACTACTGCTTCAGATGGACAATCAAGTGCAGGACAACGATTTCCATCAATCAGCGCATAATCAGGCTCTTGCGTGAGGCCTGCCATAGCGCGCTGCATTGCCAACATGGTGGCCTGGAGAATATTGTGTTCATCAATTTCCTCAACACTGGCCCGGGCGATACACCAGCTCAGGGCACGGCATAAAATCACTTCATACAGTTCTTCACGCCTTTTTGCCGATAACTGCTTGGAATCTGCCAGCCCGTCTACAGGCTGTAACGGATCCAGTATTACCGCTGCTGCGACTACCGGGCCAGCCAGTGGACCACGCCCGGCCTCATCTACACCGGCGATAAACCTGACCTCGGGAGGAATCTTGGGTTGAGGTAAATCATTCATTATTAAAGCCTGATACCAGTAGTGTCTTATCTATGAAGTCGCTAATTCCAATACTGCCTGAGCTGCCTTCCTGTTAGTATCCTGTCGCAAAGTCTCATGTATTTGCGTGAATCTCTGTATTAATTCCTCTACCTTGCCAGGATTGTCCAGAAAATCCAGCACCGCGAACCCCAGATTCTCTGCTGTGGCGTCATTCTGTACCAGTTCTGGTATCAAAGCCTCACCAGCCAGCAAATTAGGCAGCGAGAAATGTCTGACCCTTACCAATCTCTGGATAAACCAGTAAAACAATGATGATACCTTGTAGGTAACCACCATGGGCCGTTTCATCATTAATGCTTCAAGTGTTGCCGTTCCTGACGCCAGTAAAACAACATTTGATGCCTCCATAACGGAACGTGCCTGTCCTTCAAACAATATCACCGGAAGATCTCTCAAACGCCCCTGCTGGGATGATTCAAATTCCTTTCGCACTGCTCCACTTGCAAAGGGGATAAGAAATCTCAGGTCCGGCTTTTCCTGCAAACACCATTCGATGGTATCAAGCAAAATACTGGCAAGATTCCGCACCTCACTTATTCGACTTCCTGGCAAGATGGCAATTATTTCTCCTGTCTGACTGATGCCCAGCCTGTCACGTGCTGCATGCCGATCTGGCACCAGCGCCAGTTTGTCAGCCAACGGATGGCCAACATACTGTACTTCTACATTTTGTTGTTTATAGAATTCATCCTCAAAAGGAAATAATGTTAATAATAAATCCACGGCACGAGATATTAACCTGACCCGATATCGACGCCAGGCCCATACCTGCGGGCTGACATACTGAACCGTTTTTATCCCTGCATGATGCAGTTTTTCTTCAAGC
Organism: Gammaproteobacteria bacterium; assembly: GCA_036986115.1. GTDB lineage: Bacteria > Pseudomonadota > Gammaproteobacteria > BTQY01 > BTQY01 > BTQY01. Next base: position 65,121 of record BTQY01000002.1, read on the forward strand.
TTAAGATTGAAGTCCGGGACATCAATACCAACAAATACATCAGGAGGGTTGTTAATAAAATGCTCAATAAGCTTCTTTCTGACGCTTTTTAACTCATTATATTGTTTGAACCCAATCAGACCTACAACAGATAGCATATCGGAGGGATACAGGGCGTTACACCCCTGGGCAATCATTTGTTCTCCTGCCACCCCTTCAAACCGGGCATCAGGATATTTTTCCCTGATAGCAGCAATGAGACCTGCTCCCAACATATCGCCTGACGACTCGCCGGCAATTATTCCAATACGCATGGGCAATCACCACACAACAATAGTATGATCAAAAAGAATCTCGGCTTCACCGGATAATACTACGACGTGCCTGTTTAATGAACGTCACAATGTTACTTATTTCATTACTTGTTACAGCCATCTCTTCAAGAGCATTAACAGCATCTTCCAGGGTCAGTCTGGATTTATACAGAATTTTATAAGCCTTTCGCAGATCACTTAGTGCATCTGCTGAAAAGCCACGTCGTTTTAAACCTTCGGAGTTCATGCCAAATGCTTTGGCAGGATTACCTGCTACACGCATATAAGGGGGAACATCTTTTGAAATTGCGCTCCCCATGCCAGTAAAGCAATGTTCACCAATGCTGACAAACTGGTGCACCAGCGTAAAACCGCTTAGAATCGCATGATCTGAAATAATCACATGGCCAGCCAGTGATGCATTATTGGCAAAGATCGTATAATTTCCCACCTTACAATCATGGGCTATATGCGCATAGGACATGATAAAATTATTATCGCCGAGACTGGTTACCTCGCCACCACTGGTAGTTCCGCGGTTCATGGTGACAAATTCACGAATAATATTGTTATCGCCTATATCAAGTCTGGTATTTTCCCCCTCGTAGTGCATGTCCTGCGGGGCATCACCCAGGGAGGCATACTGAAAAATCCTGTTGTTCTTGCCAATCCTTGTTGGGCCATTGATAGTAACGTGAGGACCTATCCAGGTCCCTGAACTAATTTCAACATTCGGGCCGATAATACTAAAAGCGCCAACACTCACGTCATCAGCGAGCGTAGCCTCTGGATCAACTATGGCGTGTGAATCAATCCCCATCGCCTCGTTGCTCTGCACACAGAATATCAGCACTGGCCACCACATTACCGTCTACAGTGGCTTCACCCCTGAACTTCCAGATATCACGAGCCCTTCTTACCAGATCAACTGAAAGTATCAGTTGATCACCAGGCTCAACAGGTTTTTTAAAACGTGCATTATCCAGACCTACCAGAAAATATAATGATCCGGCATCCGGTAAACGCCCCGTCGAGCGAAATGCGAGTATCCCGGTTGCCTGTGCCAGGGCCTCAAGGATCAGGACTCCTGGCATAACTGGACGGCAGGGAAAATGTCCCAGAAAAAAGGGCTCATTATAGGTAACATTTTTATAACCAACCAGCCTCTTTTCAACCTCGAACTCTGTTACACGATCAATAAGCAAAAAAGGATATCGATGCGGTAAATGCTTCAGAATTTCATTGATATCCATAGATTCCATAATATGTTCCTGATAATAATTATTCTGGTTTTTCTGTTCTTGTTATTGTTTTCAGTAACTCGTCCAGTTGCTTGAAGCGAATGGCATTTCTGCGCCACCTGGCATTTGGCTGCGCTGTTGTTCCTGATGAATATACACCCGGTTCAAGTATGGATTCAGTTACAAATGTAGCGGCAGTAAGCGTTACATCATCGTGTATTTCCACATGATCTACAATAGACGCCTTGCCGGCAATTGCGCAGCGTTTGCCAATTTTTGTGCTGCCACCTATACCAACGCATCCCGCAATGACTGTATCATCACCAATATGGACATTATGCGCAACCTGCACCTGATTATCTATTTTTACGCCATCACCTATGAAGGTGTGATCAATTGATGCACGGTCTATCGTACTATTTGCTCCGATCTCAACATCCTTTCCAATAAGTACTGTCCCCAGCTGCTGTATCTTCAGCCATTTTCCCTGATGACGAGCGAAGCCAAAACCATCTGCACCTATCACGACCCCGGGATGGAGGATGACATTATCACCTATTTTAGTAGAAGAACATATTGAAATATTTGCGGCCAGATAACCATTATTTCCAATGGAGACACCATTCCCGATATAGCACCCGGGACCGATAACAGTATTGCTCCCCAGATGTACACCAGACTCGATCACGCAATTGGCGCCAATGGTAATATTCTCGCCAAGCACACAGTCATCTGCTATTACAGATGACGGGTGTACTCCCAGAGAATCAACATGACGCTTGTAGAACAGACCGCTGGCTAGTGCATAGCCTGCGTAGGGATCGTCCATCACTATCGAATTGGATGGACAATCATCAAGTAATTCCGGCAGAACAATAACTGCCGATGCAGCAGTCTTTAGTAACTCGGGCCTGTAGCGTTTGTTTGAGATGAAGGATAAATCGCCAGCCCTGGCATTTTTTAATGACGCAATACCGGTGATCAAAATATCAGCATCACCATTTAATGTGCCACCAATTCGGTTCGTTAGTTCACCTAGGCTAATAGCCACCTGCGATTCACCGGCACTCTGGATTACTTTTTAGCTTTGGATGCTTGTTTCTTCATCCGTTCGAGGATTTTTTCTGTGATGTTAATACCCTTGTTAGCATAGGCAATACCATCATAAAGTATAACGGTGAATTTCTCAGATTTTCCTACCTCTCTAATCGCCTGATTAACCAGTTTCTGCAACTTGGTCAATTCCTGGTTGGCACGGATGGCCCTGTCTTCACGCAACTCCTCAGCTTTTCGTCGAAAATCACGGCGGCGGTTACGGATATTGCGTTCCGTCTTGATTCTTTCTGCCTCACTCATTACTGCGCCATCGCGCTGCAACTTGTCTTCAAGTTTCTTTGTTTTCTTTTGTTCTGCCAGTAATTTTTTATCTCTTGAGGAAAATTCACTTTGCAGGCGTTTCTGGGCTGCAACAGCCTGTGGGGCCTCCTGTAAAAGACGGTCAATAACAACAACACCAATCTTTATTTCTGCGAATGCAGGTCCGGAAAAAGTGCTCATCGCCAATATAAAAGAAATTATAACAAATCTGATTTTACTAAACACAAGACTTCTCCACTTAATTAATATCCCTGACCAAATGTAAACTGGAAGTTCTCTACGGTATCTTCGCTTTCGGCATTAAACGGTGCGGCAATGCTTGCTGATAATGCACCAAATGGTGAAAGCCAGCTCACACCAACACCCGCTGAATATCTGAGAGCTGCACCGCCACTTCCTTCACCTTCTGTATTAAATACATTACCAGCATCAAAGAATGTCGTAAATCGCCAGGCCTTGCTGTCCTTGATGAATGGCACTGGAAAAATCAAATCCACATTACCAACAGCCCTGAAGTTTCCACCAAGTGGGTTATCAGCTATATCTTTCGGCCCCAGGGTGTTCGCCGAAAAACCTCTCACCGAACGTGGACCACCGGCATAATAGTTCTGGTAAAATGGCAATTCGGTAGTATCGCCGAAACTGTTTCCATACCCAAGGTCTCCCCTAAGCTGCAACGTCAATGACTTTGTCAGAGACAAATACTTGGTATGCTTATAGCTTAGTTTATAGTACTGAAGTTGACCAATAGCGAGCTGTCCGTTAAGTGACTGGCGGGATCCTCTGTCAGGGAATATACCACGGTTCAGTGTGTTCCGGGTTAAGCCTCCCTGTAACTTTAATATAGTATAGTCACTGCCATTCTTGCTCAGGTAATCCAGATACTCCAGCGGCGTTCTAGAGGATGTACTGATGCTGATATTCTCAATTCGGGCAGAAATATTCGCCCGGTCAAACTCGGATATTGGGATTCCAAAACCCATGCCAAATGAGAGTTCATTACTTCTGAAAGCACTTATATTCGCCTGTGCCGCATCTGTTTTGCGATAGTTGAAATCAAAGCTGCGGCTAACACCATCCATAGTATAGTAAGGGTTGGTAAATGAGAATCTGTAGAGTGTATTAATGTCACTGTTATTAAAGCCAACACTAATACGTTTTCCCGTACCCAGGAAGTTGTTCTGGCTAATGCTGGCATTAAATATAATGCCCTGATTCTGTGAATAACCCAGACCAGCAAGAATATTACCCGATGGTTTCTCCACCACCGAATAATTTACATCCATTTGATCGGCCACACCTGGCACCGCCTGTGTTTCAACTGTGACATCACTAAAATAGGCAAGCCTGTCCAGTCGGCGGCGAGACAGTTCTATCTTGTCAGTAGATGCGTAGGCGCCTTCCATCTGACGCATCTCACGCCTAAGCACTTCATCACGGGTCCTGGTATTTCCAGAGAAATTGATCCTGCGCACATAGACACGCTTGCCAGGATCAATAAAGAAGGTCATGGCCACCGTCTTTTTCTCTTCATTAACTTCTGGAATAGCATTCACGTTAGCAAAGGCATAACCTTCACTTCCCAATGCCTTGCTAATGTCATCACTGGTTTCATTGGCTGTTTTCCGTGAAAAAATATCTCCAGCACGAACATCAACCATCTTGAACAATTTTTCCCTGGCAAGGACCAGCTCTCCAGCCAGCTTAACCTTATCAATAGTATACTGATCACCCTCCGTGACATTAATGGTGATGTAAACATCCTTCTTGTCGGGCGTGATAGATACCTGGGTAGAATCGATCGTAAACCCTATATAGCCGCGATCCAGATAGTAGGAACGCACTCTTTCCAGATCAGCTGCAAGTTTTTGCTTTGAGTACTTATCCACGCCTGTGTAAAACGAAAGCAGGGTGGGAGTGGATAATTCCAGCTCATCCAGCAAATCTTCATCGCTGAAGACCTCGTTACCAACAATATTGATTTGATGGATCTTGGCAACCTTACCTTCAGATATATCGATCAATATACCGACACGATTCCTTTCCAACGGTGTTACCGTTGACTTGATTCGAACAGCATATTTACCACGACTGAAGTACAATCGTTGTAATTCCTGCTCTACCTTGTCAAGTAATGAACGATCGAAGACGCGGCCCTCAGCCAGGCCAATTTGTTTCAGTCCGTCAAGCATCTCTTCACTATCTATATCATTGTTACCTTCGATCTTGATAACAGAAATGGATGGTCGTTCGACGACAAAGACTATAAGTACATCACCATCACGCTCCAGACGTACATCCTTGAAGAAGCCGGTCTTGAAGAGTGAGCGAATGGCCTTAGAGGAAACAGATTCTGTTAATGTTTCTCCAACCTTGACTGGCAAATAATTAAATACTGTACCTGCAGATATTCTCTGCAGACCTTCAACACGGATATCCTTAATGACAAATGACTCAAATGACCACGCATTAGCCATCAACGACAAGGTAAGTAACAAAATGCTAAATAGTCTTTTCATACAACGCTCTAAGTTCTTATTTTATTTGTGGCCCGTTAATTCAGACACAAGTGCTTCCTGACTTATAACAACCTGACGATATCGTTATAGATTGCCAATATCATCAGCGCCCCCAATAAGGCAATCCCGATACGCTGACCAAACATCTGTACCGCCTCTGAGACCGGGCTTCCCTTCACCATCTCCACGGCGTAATACATCAGGTGACCACCATCCAGCAAAGGTACAGGCAGCAGGTTCAATATCCCCAAACTAATGCTGACTATGGCAAGAAACGCAAGATACTGTCCCATGCCTATAGCGGCAGAATACCCCGCATACTGGGCGATACTAATCGGCCCACTAATGTTTTTGACGGACGCATCCCCCACCAGCATTTTGCCCAATACTCGTACGGTCAACAACGAGACACGCCAGGTCTTGTCCAGCGCCTGACCAATGGCCTTGAAAGGCGAATATTGTAACACAGCAAAATAGCCTTTCGGACGTCCGGCCGGTCTTTGATTAGCTGCACCAATAAATCCTATGCTATTGTTTTTACTGTCTTTAATGGATTTTGGGGTAATTCTCAGGGTGATCTTTTGCTGCTGTCTCTGGATCTGTAGCCGGATCTCCTGCTCTGGCCGTTGCCGAACAAATTCGACCCACTGGCTCCAGTCATCGATATTGGTGCCGTCAGCACTGAGCAAACTGTCCCCAGGCCTGAGGCCGGCGGCCTCGGCACGCTCACCTGTGGTGAGCTTGCCAATGATGGCTGGTATCGGTGGACGGAAGGGGCGAAAACCAATGCTCTTCAGAATATTACGTTTATTCAAAACCTCATTCGGATTACTTAATCGTATCTGGTGATCAGTCGTTTGTTGATTGTCATCCATGACAGTAATATTTATTACGCCATCACCAACTACCTCATCAAGTATTGCAAACAGGACCGTCTCCCAGGTTGGCGTGTCCCTGCCCTGCACCCTGATTATTTTAGTAGCAGGTTGAATACCGGCAAGCATTGCAGGGCTACCTTCAATGACCTCCCCAATCCTCGGTGTAATACCGTTTACACCGATGACAAACATCAACCAGTACGCCACCACCGCAAAAATAAAATTAAACAATGGTCCGGCAAATACAATAGCAAAACGTTTATAAACTGACTGCCGGTTAAAAGCCCGTGGTAAATCCTCCGTAGCGACCTCTGCCTCGCGTTCATCTGCCATCTTGACGTAACCACCAAGCGGGATCATGGCAATGACATATTCGGTATTATCCGGGCCGAGCCTCCAGGTATACAGGGGTTTGCCAAAACCGATAGAAAAACGCAGCACCTTGACCCCCATCTTGCGTGCAACCCAGTAATGCCCAAACTCATGCACTGTCACTAATAAACCAATGGCTACAATAAAGGCCAATACCATGAAAGAAATATTACTCAATGTGCAGTTCTCCGACGGGATTTTTCGATCAGGCCTGACGCCATCTGCCTGGTTTTCATATCCTCTTCAAGGATCACATCAATACTGTTTGCTTCCCTGACAGTTATTTCTGCAAGTGTCATCTCAATCGTTTTTGGAATATCGGTAAATAAAATATGATTATTAAGGAAGGCATCTACTGCAATTTCATTAGCGGCATTAAGGACTGTCGGGGCGGTGCCACCGGTTCTTACCGCTTCCATTGCCAGCCTCAGGCAGGGGAATCTGGCTACATCAGCCGGCTCGAAATCAAGGCGTGCAATTTCGAACAGATCCAGACTGTTAACACCTGATTCGATGCGTTCCGGCCATGCCAGTGAACAGGCAATTGGTGTCTTCATATCCGGATTACCTAACTGGGCCAATACAGATCCATCAACATATTCCACCATCGAGTGGATAATACTCTGTTTATGTATGACAACCTGTATGTCAGATGGTTTCAGATTGAATAACCAGCATGCTTCAATGATTTCTAGCCCCTTGTTCATCATGGTAGCTGAATCAATGGAGATCTTTCTGCCCATGTCCCAGTTAGGGTGGTTACATGCCTGCTGCGGTGTCACCGAGGCCAGTTCCCCGACTGGCCAATCACGGAATGGTCCACCAGAAGCAGTCAGCAGCACTTTGCGTACACCTTCTGCCGCATCCCCGGCACGAAAACCGTCAGGCATGCACTGAAATATTGCATTATGTTCACTATCGATGGGCAATAATGTGGCATTGTTACGATGAACTTCTGCCATAAACAAGTCGCCAGACATGACCAGTGATTCCTTGTTCGCCAGCAAAACCCGTTTCCCACTCCGGACTGCCGCCAGATTTGGTAACAGTCCTGCCGCACCGACAATAGCTGCCATTACATACTCGACTTCTGGCAAGGAGGCGACTGTCTCCAGGCCCTCAATACCAGACAGCACCTTAATATCAGGACAATCCTGTTTTAGTGCCTGCTGTAGTTTCTCCGCAGCAGCAGCATCAGCCATCACTGCATATGTCGGTGTGAATTGCCGGCATTGCCTGGCCATCCGAACTACATCCCGATGCGCCGTTAGCGCTACTACACGATATCGATCATTGTGGCGGGATATGACGTCCAGAGTGCTTGTTCCAATAGAGCCAGTTGAACCTAATATGGTGATACCAATCAAAACATATGCCCCACAATGATAAAACCGCTGACGAATACCGGAAATGCTGCCAGTAGACTGTCTATTCTGTCCAGGGTCCCCCCATGCCCCGGAATGATGTTACCACTGTCTTTAAGGCCACGGGAACGTTTAAAGATGCTAATGGCCAAATCACCCACAATGGAAAAAATAATCATGATGATTGCCAACAGCAAAAGAATCATGCTGTCAGTTATATTCAGTGCCAGGATCCGGCCGGCGACAAGTACCACGATTATACCTGTCAACATACCCCCAAACACCCCTTCCCAGGTTTTACCCGGACTGATGGCAGGTGCCATTTTATGTTTGCCAAATCGTTTTCCAAATATATAGGCCCCGGTATCTGTACCCCACACAAGGGCAAGTACCAGCAGCACATACTCACGACCATAGCTGGAGTGCAGTAGCAATAACCCCTGCCACGCCGGCATCAGGATCAACAGGCCAATCAGCCCGCCTGTGATGGCCTGGATTAGATCGCTGCGCTGTGTGGTTATATGATGATATTTTGATAATATAATGCATATAAACAGGTAACCCCACCACGTCACGCCAATGGCCAGCACAGAATAAACAAATCCTGTATTGGCCAGTTGTCTCCAGGTGAGAAACAGTATTACCGCGATCAAACTGCTGTATATGATACGTGCAATATTGGAATTTATTGTTGCCAGGCGAGCCCATTCCCATGCTGCGATAACAAGAAAGATGGACATGGGTATAGCAAAATACCTGGTAGGGAGAAACAGTGTGGCCCAAACAACTGCCGGAATAAGTATGGCTGCGGAAATTAGGCGCTGCTTAAGCACCCTTTATTTTCTCCACCTGTTCACCGGTTTGGCCAAACCGTCGCTGACGTGTTGCATAATCGTTTAGTGCCGTTTGATATTCATCTTCCCTGAAATTCGGCCACAGGGTCTCAGTGAAAAACAGCTCTGTATATGCAAGCTGCCAAAGCAAAAAATTGCTGATACGTTTATCACCACCTGTCCTGATAAAGAGATCCAGCTCGGGCATACCATACAGGCATGTTCTCTCGTGCATAAGTTCTGGGGAGATATCGTCAATATTTATCTTGCCTTCTGCCACTTCAGCTGCAATTTTCTTTGCCGCCTGGCTAATATCCCATCGGCCACCATAGTTTGCGGCAATATTAAGTACCAACCCGGTGTTTTCTGATGTGGCGAATTCGGCCTGCTCAATCTGTTTTCTCAATTTGGCAGAGAATGCTGTTCTGTCGCCAATGACATTGATACGTACATTCTTCCTGTTCAGGGAGCGGGTTTCTTCTCGTAAAGACGTGAAAAACAGCTCCATTAACAAACTGACTTCAGTCTTGGGACGACGCCAGTTTTCACTACTAAAGGCAAACAGGGTCAATACCTCGATACCCTTGTCGATACTCATCTCAATAGTGGAGCGTACTGATTTTACCCCGGAACGGTGTCCCGCTATTCTGGGCAGCTTACGGCTTGCCGCCCAGCGGCCATTGCCATCCATCACAATGGCAACATGCCTGGGAAGCACATCAATATCATCGACCGGAGTATCAGGAGAGGAGCTCATGGTTACAGGGATCAGATTTCCATCAGGTCTTTTTCTTTTTCCTGGAGAATCTTTTCGATCTGGGAAACATTTTCATCCGTCAGTTTCTGGATATCATCATTTGCCCGATGTTCTTCATCTTCAGAAATTTCTTTTTCTTTTAGTAGCTCTTTAAAATCCGTATTCGCATCGCGCCGGATATTTCGCACGGCGACCCGTGTAGCCTCTGCTTCGCCCCGCACAACCTTTATCAGATCCTTGCGTCGCTCTTCAGTCAGAGGTGGCATAGGTAATCGGATCACCGTACCGGCAGTTGCCGGATTCAGGCCAAGATCAGAAGACATGATGGCCTTTTCAATAGACTGAACCATGCTTTTTTCCCATGGTGTTATCGACAATGTCCTGGAATCCTGCACCGCGACACTGGCGACCTGAGACAACGGTGTTTCCACATCGTAGTAGGAAACCATGATGTGATCCAGAATACTCGGATGAGCACGCCCTGTGCGTACCTTGGCGAGCTCATTCTTCAGCGAATCAAGGGATTTCCCCATTCTGATCCGGGCATCATTTTTTATATCTTCAATCATCTGGATTAACCCTTCACAAGGGTCCCCTCCTGCTGACCAAGGACAACCCGCTTCAGGGCCCCTGGCCTGGTCATATTGTACACACGCAATGGCATATTCTGATCTCGACACATAATTATAGCGGTAGCATCCATGACCCCCAGACGTTTTGCAATGACCTCGTCAAAGGTAAGCATACTGTAGAATTCTGCGTCGGGATGTTTGACCGGATCGGCTGAATAAACACCATCCACCTTGGTGGCCTTGATCATGGTATCAGCCTCAATTTCTACAGCACGAAGACTGGCAGCTGAATCAGTGGTAAAAAAGGGATTACCGGTACCGGCAGCAAAGATTACTACCCTTCCCTTCTCAAGATGCCGAATCGCACGACGGCGAATATAGTCTTCACATACCTGGTGGATCTGTAGCGCAGACATGACACGTGCCGATACATCATTTCTTTCCAGGGCATCCTGCATGGAAAGTGCATTGATAACAGTAGCCATCATTCCCATATGATCGGCGGTTACCCTGTCCATGCCGGATTGAGCGAGGCTGGCGCCCCGAAGGATATTGCCTCCCCCTATGACTAGGCCAACTTCAATCCCGAGACCGGTCAGTTCACGAATTTCACCGGCAACACGGAACAGAATATCAGGATCAATACCTTGACCGGCCTCTCCCATTAATGCCTCACCGCTCAGCTTGAGCAGGATACGTTTAAATATGGGTTTACCGTCTGATGACATTTATTTAATGCAACCTTTGATCTTGCGACCTGCCGTGATTATTCACCCTTGGCCTGAGCCATTACTTCGTCGGCGAAATTTTCTGATTTTTTCTCAATGCCTTCACCAACTTCCATCCTGATGAAATCAGTGACCCTGGCGCCCTTGTTAGAAAGGAGTTTTTCCACGGTCATATCAGAATCTTTCACAAATGACTGACCGAGCAGGGTGACTTCTTTAATGAACTTCTTGACCTTGCCATCAACCATTTTCTCGATAATATTTTCCGGTTTGCCACTTTCTGCTGCCTGAGCCACAAATATTTCCCGTTCCCTGGACAGAACATCTGCAGGAATATCCGTCTCAGAAACGCAAATTGGCTTGATTGCTGCGATATGCATGGCAATGTCTTTCGCCAGGGTATCATCACCGCCTTGCAACGTTACAATAACACCAATACGGGCACCATGCTGATAAACGCCAAAGGTATTTCCACTGCTTTCCAATCGAACAAATCTACGGACACTGATATTTTCACCGATCTTGCCAACCAGTTCCTGGCGAGTATCCTCGATAGTGGCTCCACCCTCAGTGATCGGCATGACTGCCAGGGCATCCAGGCTGGATGGATTATCGCTGAGTACGCGTCTGGCAACATCTACAGTAAACTGCGAAAATGATTCCTGTTTTGCCACGAAGTCAGTTTCAGCGTTGATTTCGACGATCGCCACCTGATTGCCATCCGGACTTTTCTCGATAACGACGACACCTTCTGCCGCTACACGGCCAGCTTTTTTGTCTGCCTTGGCAGCGCCTGATTTACGCATAGCCTCAATAGCACCATCTATATCCCCTTCATTTTCAACAAGGGCCTTTTTGCACTCCATCATGCCTGCGCCGGTTCTTTCACGCAGCTCTTTAACTTGTGCAGCGCTAATTGCCATATTACTGTTCCTCTACTGTTAATTTCTGACCAAAGAATTCACCGTCTCAAAGTACTAGCCCCTGTTCTGTTCAGGAGGTTTTCTTTGTGGTTTTCTTCGTAGATTTCTTCGTGGTCGTTTTTTTGCTTGTCTTCTTGGCCACCTTTTTCCTGGTCGTGGCCTTTTTCTTGGTAGTCGCCTTTTTTGCTACCGTTTTCCTGGTGACAGTCTTTGGTTTTGCCTCTTCCTTTATACCGGATTCTTCTTCAGAATTTTCTGAATCTGCAGACTCTTCTTTTGCTTCATCGGCTGATTCAATGACCTTGCCCCTGGTCTTGATGGTCACCTTCTCACCTGTAGTAGCGACAGCACTCTTGCCAGTATCATCCACCTCGATAAATTCATCTTCCGGACCTTCAACACCCATAACGATCTCACGGCCTTCTGATATCGCCGTTGCTATACCAGAGGCATACAAACGGATAGCACGGATCGCATCATCATTACCCGGAATAACATAATCAATTCCTTGTGGGGCATTATTGGTATCTACAACACCGATAACGGGGATGCCCAGTTTCCTGGCTTCTGCCACAGCAATGTTTTCATAGCCCACATCGATAACAAACAAGGCATCTGGTAAACCACCCATATCCTTGATGCCGCCCAGACTACGCTCGAGCTTTTCATGCTCACGGGTAAGGTTCAATGCTTCTTTTTTGCTGATTTTCTCGAATGAACCATCAGCAGCCATGATCTCAAGATCCTTGAGGCGTTTAATTGACTGGCGAACGGTCTTGTAGTTTGTCAGCATGCCACCCAGCCAGCGATGGTTTACATAGGGCATACCGCATTTGGTCGATTCCTCTTTGACAACCTGTTGCGCTGCACGCTTGGTTCCGACAAAAAGTATCTTGCCATTTTTGGAAGCCAGTTTGCCTGCAAAATTCACTGCATCGTTATACAGCGGCAGGGTATGTTCCAGGTTAATGATGTGAATTTTATTACGAGCGCCGAAGATGTAATGAGACATCTTGGGGTTCCAGTAACGAGTCTGATGACCGAAATGCACACCGGCCTCCAGCATCTCACGCATGGATACTTTAGACATTATATTCTCCAAATTGTTGGGTTAAACCTGCATACACCCCATATCTCAACCCATGATGTTAGTGTCGGGACAAATAGTAACCATGTAAAAAACATGGGTTTTATTGCTCCATTTTACTAACGGGCACCCGGAGTCATGTGACGGTGTATGTTCGGATTTCGTTATTTACATACTCGCTGGCCTACTCGCTATACAGTGCCGGCGAATCCGTTGCTATAATAAGTGCGCGCGATTTATACCATATACCGCCGCTTACAACAATCCACAGGGGAGAAAAATCCTGTTTTCTGACAAAAAATCGGCTTTTTACCTGAAAATGAGGCCTATATGACCGTTTCCATCAAGACAGCCGAAGAAATCGAGAAAATGCGTGTCGCTGGCCATCTCGCCGGTCAGGTTCTGACGATGATAGAAGAACACGTCAGGGCAGGGATCACGACTGCGGAACTGGATACTATTTGCCATGATTTTATCGTTAACGAACAACAGGCCATCCCTGCCCCACTGAATTATCGTGGATTTCCAAAATCCATCTGTACCTCCATCAATCATCAGGTATGCCACGGGATCCCGGGGACGAAGAAGCTGAAAAATGGCGATGTTGTTAATATCGACATTACTGTGATCAAGGACGGCTATCATGGCGACACCAGTCGCATGTTTTTTGCTGGCAGTCCCACCGTCATAGGCGAACGCATTGCAAGAATCAGCTATGAATGCATGAAGATCGGTATAGAGATGGTCAGGCCTGGTATACGCCTGGGAGATATTGGCCATGCGATACAAACGCACGCCGAAAAAAATAATTGCTCCGTGGTTCGTGAGTACTGTGGTCATGGCATCGGGGTCAACTTCCACGAAGAACCCCAGGTCCTGCACTACGGCGAAGCCGGCACGGGTCTTGAGCTGCAAACTGGTATGACCTTTACCATTGAGCCGATGATTAATGCCGGTAAGCACGATGTCAGGTTATTGAAAGATAACTGGACCGTCGTCACCAAAGATCACAGTATGTCCGCACAATGGGAGCATACGATTCTGGTGGTACCAGATGGACATGAAGTCTTAACTCTCCGTGAGGGTGACACGCTGTAGTGGCCTATTTAAAGGATCTTCTCTAATTTGTTTGACTTTGCTCATATCCTTGATGATCTTGAATCATCCGACAAACATCCCGTCAAGGCATACCGGGATGTCCTCGCCAGGGCCAATGAACAACTGAAACAGGCCTTCTTCGACAATCAGTCGGTTAACGCTCTTGTAAAAGCCCGTTCTGATCTTATTGACTCAATACTCGACCACGCCTGGAGACGAATTGTTATTGAAGAGTCTGGCCAGACTGCATGCAGCCTGGTTGCGGTTGGTGGCTACGGTCGCGGCGAATTACATCCACACTCCGATATCGATTTATTAATCCTTCTTCCCCGCAAGAAGAAACATTATTCTGCATCATCCATTGAACAGTTTCATACCTTCCTGTGGGATATTGGCCTTGATGTCGGCCAAAGTGCCCGGACAGTAAAAGACTGTGTGTATGAAGCCAGACATGATATCACCATCGCCACCAACCTGATGGAAGCCCGTCTCATTGCAGGCCCTAAAGATATCTACGATGAAATGCGCAAGGCAACGGGGCCAAAAAGATTATGGAAAAGCAGGGATTTCTGTAAATACAAGTTAAAAGAGCAACAAAACCGTCATCACAAATTCTATGACACCACCTACAATCTGGAGCCAAACATCAAGGAAGGTCCGGGTGGTTTACGTGATATACAAATGGTCGGCTGGGTTGTAAAACGCCATTTCGATGTGGATAACCTGCATGAACTGGTCGAGCATGAGTTTCTGACGGAAAATGAATTCAAGTCGCTTATCGATGGCCAGGAGTTTCTATGGAAGATCCGTATGGCCTTGCACTACCTGACAGGCCGCAGAGAGGATCGGCTGCTTTTTGATCATCAGCATACACTGGCCAAACAGTTTCTGTTTACCGGAAAAAACAATGAGCTCGCCGTCGAGCAATTCATGAAACTCTACTACCGGACAGTCGTTGAATTAAACCGTCTGAATGAAATGCTGTTACAACTGTTTCAGGAAGTCATCCTGCTGGCAGACAGGAAACATGCCATATCGCCTATTAACCCGAGGTTCCAGTCCCGCAACGGATATATCGAGGTAACATCAAGCGATGTGATTTCAAATAATCCATTTACCCTGCTGGAGATTTTCCTGATCCTGGAACAGCGGAGTGAACTCAGGGGCGTACGCGCAGAAACAATCAGACTCATCAGAGATGCCCTGCCACTAATCAATGATGAATTCCGCCGCGATGCTTATTGTCGCCAGCTATTTATCGATATACTCAGACAACCTCAGGGAATCACACATGAATTGAGGCGCATGAACCGCTATGGTGTATTGGCCGCCTACCTGCCGGAATTCAATGCTATCGTTGGCCAAATGCAATATGACCTGTTCCATGTCTACACTGTGGATGAGCACACCTTGTTCGTGGTACGGAATCTGCGTCGCTTCATGGTGCCGGAGTTTTATGATGAATTTCCACAATGCAGCAACATCATGTGCTCACTGGACAAACCCGAGATCCTGTATATAGCGGGGTTATACCATGATATAGCCAAGGGGCGCGGCGGCGATCATTCCACACTGGGGGCCGACGACGCCATGAATTTCTGCCTGCGGCACAGTATGAATCAGTATGAGGCGAAAATGGTCTCCTGGCTGGTTAAAAACCATTTATTAATGTCGATGACTGCACAGCGTAAGGATATCAGTGACCCGGAAGTCATCAATCACTTTGCAGAGCAGATTGGCGACAAACAGCACCTGGATCTGCTATATCTACTGACCGTGGCTGATATACGCGGAACGAATCCGGAATTATGGACCACATGGAAAGCCGCATTGCTATGGAGCCTGTTCACCTCCACCAGACAGGCCTTTCGACGCGGTTTAAACAAGCCGATTGACCAGTCTGAACGTATCAGCAGAACATTATCAGATACGCGAACATTACTGCACGAACAGGATATCGATGAGGACAAGGTCAATGGAGTATGGTCAAATCTGACAGACGATTATTTTTTAAGATACTCCCCCCAGGATATCTGCCGCCATACTCTGGCCATTATAGAATTCGGTGCATCCAGCGGGCCACTGGTATTTATCTATGAGCCCGAGGATACTGGTGGCACAGCTATATTTATATACACAACAATACGTGAAGATCTGTTTGCCACTATCACTGCCACACTGGATCAGCTTGGCCTCAGCATTGTAGATGCCAGGATCATACACTCAAGAGACGACATGACACTGGACACCTACCTGGTGCTGGATGAGCGTGGCAAAACGATACGTGATGAAAATAATTTATCTGTCATCATCAATGCGCTGAACAAGCAAATAAATTCGCCCGATATAACCGCGGACAGTGTTAGTCGCAGGTTGCCTCGCCAGCATAAACATTTCCAGACCGACACGGAAGTCATCTTTACTGAAGACAAGAATAATAACCGCACCATCATGGAAGTCATTGCATCTGACCAGCCGGGATTGCTTGCCAAGACCGGGAAAATACTGCAGCAGCATGATATCCATATTCAGAATGCAAAGATCACCACAATGGGTAACCGCGTTGAAGATATCTTCTATATTACTGACGAACACCACTCCATGCTGGATGACAGCACACAAAGTGTTCTCCGTGCTGAAATTATTGAGGCCTTGTAAAGTACTGCGCAAATTGCTCCCGGGAACTGTCACCAGCCAGAAAACGATAATGGAACAACCCGGCTAAAGTATGAATTATCAGGGGATCTTCTTTTTTTCCTGCATTTCATGAATCAGTGGCGTCAGAATCACTTCCATTGCAAAGCCCATCTTGCCACCGGGCACCACGATGGTGTTAGGCCGGGACATAAAAGAATCATGGATCATGTTTAACAGATATGGGAAATCCACGCCCGTTTTCTTCGGATCCCTGAAGCGTATAACCACAAAGCTTTCATCAGGCGTCGGAATATCTCTGGCGATAAACGGGTTAGAAGTATCTACCGTGGGGACACGCTGAAAGTTGATGTCTGTACGCGAAAACTGTGGCGTAATATAGTGGACGTAATCAGACATACGACGCAGGATGGTATCCACAATGGCCTCGGGCGAATAACCACGCTGATCCGCATCACGATGGATCTTCTGGATCCATTCCAGATTGACGATAGGCACCACACCAATGAGCAGATCCACAAATGTAGAGACATCCGTGTTGTCATTAGCCACACCACCATGCAGGCCCTCATAAAACAGCAAATCTGTCCCCTCACCTACTGTCTCCCACGGAGTAAATTCACCAGGATTCTGACCAAATGGTGCGGCTTCTTCTTCGCTGTGCAGATAATAACGGCGTTCACATTGTCCGCTGTCGCCATACAATTTGAACGTTTCGCCAATCTTGGCAAACAAGTTGGCATCCGGGCCAAAATGGCTCAGGTTCTTACCTTGTTTGGCAACCGCTTCAATCTGCTGCTTCATCTCCGTTCGATCAAAGCGATGGTAGCTGTCGCCCTCAATGACCAGTGGGGTCATATCCTCCCGACGGAAGATATGCTCGAAGGCCGTCTTGACCGTGGTGGTACCTGCACCTGATGAGCCAGTGATAGCGATAACTGGGTGTTTATCCGACATTACTCCGCCTCTTGTTATTCCAAAGGCCGGATATGATAACAGCATCCCGGCCATCGGCCTAGCGATCACTGTCACTAGTGGCCTAACAAGCCCATATTGACGGGTTCAGTTGGTCTGTCAGCGTTCATGGCAAGACGCGCCTCGCAGCGAATGGCCTTAGTCCTTCGCAAGAGGCGGAACGCAGCCATGGACGCTGACAGACCAACCCTTCGGGCCACCCCTGTGGTGTCCCGCGGTGGCCTTGCCCGAAACATCACAGGAACGCTGAACCCGTCAATATGGGCTTGTTAGGCCACCTATACCCCGCCATAATTCCGGGAAGTGTCCCGGTATTGTTTATATCTTATTGATTCCTATTTAGATGTTGGTTTTTATTTTGCAGGTGACTCAGGTTACAGGGAAGTCTATGCTGTTAATTCAAGCTACGGATAGAATAGCAAAATAATGTGCCGAAGCAGATAGACTCGCACTACTAGCCAGGCTGATCCAATTAATGATAATATCTTATATTACAATAACTTAGATGCTTTTTATATACAGCGCTTCAAAAAGCCATCAGCGCAGCCAGGCGTTCATCATCGCCTTATTGATGATGATATCGTTACTGGCGACGGCCGAGATCCTGTTCGATATGTCGAAATTGCAGTATTATTCTGACAAATATGGCTCATCCGCCGCTGAGCGCCTGCAGGACTGGAATGAGATGCTGGGGTCCGCCGAGCTCAAGGGATTACCTGAACTAGAGAAACTCAAGCGGGTGAATGACTTCTTTAACCAGATGGAATTTGTCTCGGATCTGGATCACTGGGGAGAAATGGACTACTGGGCGACACCTGTTGAGTTTCTCGCCACCAACGGTGGTGATTGCGAGGATTTCTCCATCGCAAAGTACCTGACCCTGCGGCACCTGGGTGTTTCCGCAGAAAAATTACGCATTACCTACGTCAAGGCGTTAACAATCAACCAGGCCCACATGGTGTTGACCTATTTCACCACGCCTGATGCCGAGCCCATAGTGCTGGACAACCTGGTGGCAGATATTTTGCCCGCCTCTCAGCGGGATGACCTGATACCTGTCTATAGCTTTAATGGTGACAATCTCTGGTTGTCCAAGTCACTGCGTGGTCGCGGACAACTGGTGGGTGGTTCTGATCGAATTAAACGCTGGAAAGAGCTACGAGAACGGATGACAACTCAATAACAACAGGAATTCAACGATGCGATTATCACAACAACTTTTTCTTATCATCGCCTTATTATTTGTTCTGGTGTTTGTTGGCGCTCTGTCGGCCAACATTGTGAACACACGAAACTATATAAACAAGAGCCTTGAATTCCATGCCCAGGATACTGCCACCTCACTTGGACTGACACTGACCCACTATGTAAAAAAGGATGACCTGCCAGCGATGAATTCGATGGTAGATGCCGTCTTTGACCGTGGTTATTTCCAGAAAATAGTGGTCACCAAAACGACTGGCGAAGACCTCGTCAAACGGGATATCAAGGTCATTGTAAAAGGTGTCCCATCCTGGTTTATGTCACTGTTACCACTGGAGACCCCTGAAGCCACCGCAACAGTCATGGCCGGCTGGAAGCAACTGGCTACTGTGCATGTTCGCAGCCACCCTGGCTATGCCTATAATGAACTTTGGAACGCTACCAAGGCAACCGGGGTCTGGTTACTAATCGCTGGCGTCATTGCCTTTATACTGGCGGCAATCCTGCTGCGCATGATCCTGGCGCCATTAAAACAGGTGGAAAACCAGGCCTTGTCTATTTCCAATCGTGAATTTCCAGTACTGCCCAATCTGCCATGGACTATAGAGCTGCGACATGTCGTCATCGCGATGAACAAGATGACTACCAAAGTCCAGGATATGCTGAACTCGCAAACTGAACTTACGGAAAAGATGCGTTCGCTCGCCTACGAAGATGAAGTCACCGGGCTATACAATCGACGCAATTTCGAGGAACGACTCAACCATATCGTCAACAATCCCGATGAATTTTCATTCGGCGCATTGTTCCTGATACAAATCGCAGACTTCAAAAACTTCAATGAGAAGCATGGCTACGAGGCCGGTGATACCTTGCTAGGCAATGCTGCCACATTAATAAAGGATGCTGTTGGTAATGACGATCGTATGTTACTGGCAAGACTGTCGGGGGCTGACTTTGCAATCCTGGGACAGAACCTACCATTAGAAGATGCTGAGTTTCTTGCCTCAAGTCTGAGTCAGTCATTCACCAGACTTTCAGTGGATCAGAATATGGCGACAACCAATATCGGCGTCGCCTATATCGAACCAGGACAATCGCCTGAACACTTCCTGTCCCTGGCCGATGCGGCACTACGGGCCGCCGAATCTCAGGGAGAAAACAGCTGGCACGTACAAAAGGCCTCTGAATCCGGTGGAGTGAATCTTGGTGCCACTCAATGGCGAGAGGCATTACAGGATGTGCTTAAAACAAGGCAGATTTTTCTGTATGCTCAGCCGGTGTATGCCTGTCAGGACAAGGCACTGCATCACATCGAACTATTACCCCGCATCCAGACCCATCCTGATACCCCGCCAGTATCGGCCGGTATATTTATCCCGGTCGCCGAACACTATGGCATGGTACATGACGTCGATAAAATGGTGGTGGAAAAGGCCATAGAACACGTAAAATCCCTGTCTGAAGACATACATTTCGCGGTCAACCTGTCCCCCTCTTCAATACTGGATAGTGCCTTTATAAAATGGCTGTGTAATACGCTGGCAACATCCACTATTGCCACACAACTGATTGTTGAAACCTCCGAGACTGGCACGGTGGCGGATCTGGACGCTCTTACCCGGGCAGTTAACAGTATTCGCGAAACCGGCTGCCGTTTCTCCATTGACCACTTTGGCAGCAGCTCAACATCATTTGGCTATATCAAATCCCTGAAGGTCGATTACATCAAGGTGGATGGCAGCTATATCAGCAACATTAATGAAAATGAGGATAGCCAGTTCTTTATCAGTTCACTGGCGAAGATTGCCCATGGTCTGGAGATACAAATCATTGCTGAGTTTGTCGAGACCAGGGAAGAGCTGGACATACTCAAATCACTCGGCATCGATGCCGCACAGGGATATCTGCTCGGTGTACCACAGGAGGACATGCCGCCGCAGAGTTTCGATTGTGATTAGAAAAATCAGTCCGCAAATTAACGCAAAAAAAGCAAATCTATAAAGGCTTGTCATAAAACGCCGAGGATACCAGTAGGGAGAGCTCATAAAAGGGAAAACATTTATTCAGTCTATTGATCTTTTGTAGGCCTGATACACCCGGCATCGCCGGGTGTATCAGGCGGGGTGCCTAATCAGACTCCTGCGCCGGATACACGCTACGCGTTTAATCCGGCCTACATGAACTGCTATGTAGCGCGGTACAAAAAGAATTACCACGGGGAACACTGGGAAGACACGGGGATATTAAAAGTATTCGCACCATAGAATATATTTCTCTGTAACCTCCGTGTCCTCTGTGGTGAAAGATCTTTGCCCGCGAATGCGACGTACAGAGATGTACCAGGGTCGCGTGAGTGAAGTAGTCATGGTAGGTTGGGTTGAACCATCAGAGATGGCGAAGCCCAACGGGGTTTCCCGAATGATGTTAGCCACATTATATTTCGTGGCCTCCCGTGTTGGGCTTCATGCTTCAGCCCAACCTACGAAACTTGGCGTCCTCCGCGACCTCTGCGGTTAATTATTAATATTTCTATTCTCAGATTTTATTTGCTTTTTTTGCGTTAATTTGCGGACTGATTTTCTTTTCCCGACACACATAAAAAAGCCCGCATAAAAGCGGGCTCCTTTATGAGGGGATGTGTTTATCAGCTCAGGCGCTTCCTGGTGGCTACCAGCAGGCCCAGCAGGCCAATACCGAAGAGTAACCAGGTGGATGGCTCAGGGACAACGGTAACACCAATATCATCCAGCGCAAAAAGTCCCTGAACATTAAAGTGCTCAAGATGACTCGGTGATGAGACCGCTAACTGGTAATGCTCGAAGGTAAGGCTGACTAAATTGGTAAATCCAAAATCGGCGAATGTTGCTTCCTGATTTGCAATACCATAATAAGTCTGAAAATCGACCGCACCACCCGGACCATCTACGATTCCGTCCACCTCGTAGTTATCCCACCGATATATATATTCAACCGTGCTACCATCACCGCGCACTCCCCTGATTGTCAGGTCATCCTCCCAGTCTGTCGGTGCGCCGGCAAAATCAAAGTACACCAGATCAAAGTTGCAACCAGTTTCGCAGGTCATGACAATATCATCATGCCCCCCCAGGATGGTTGTGTCATTCCATGCCCAGTTAGGATTAGTATTGGAAACGTGCAGATCGTTTGGCTGACCCACGATACCAGCGGGATCAGTATATGTATTATTCACCGGGCCCGGCGTAAAGATAAAACCGCCTGAGGAGACAGGGATGCCTTCACCGAGACTGGTTGAACCATCCGCTTCAACCAAACCAGCTAAATCCTCAAAATCAATAACGGTACCAGCGAGGATAGTCGCAAAAGCAGCATTGGCACTCAGGAGCAACGTTATCCCAAGCAAAATTGATTTGTAATGTGTGTACATCTTTCTTCTCCCACCCCAGTTACACTACGTAGACACGGTGTAATCTTTAATTTTAATGTATAACCTATTTTGTAGACACCAAGTACCTCAGTGGCTACATAAACATACTGACGAATTCAGTTTAATCTGTCGGACCGTTTGTGCCACCTCTACGACGACGAGTATTAACACCCGTATTGCCACCACTACCCAGATCCTGAAAGCCCCCACCAGTTGCCCCACCCGTCTGTGGCGTATTTAATGGTGTAACGGTTGTTACCGGGAAGTTCACCGGGCTAAACGGACGCCCTGGACCGGCTGCAGAAGGTGCCGTCACATCAGCCGGGTCAGCACCTGCCAGAATGGCCTTGGCGGGATCATCTTCTGCGGCCCAATGGCCCCATTCCTTGACGGAATCGGCATTCGCCTGAGCCATAGCGAAGAATGCTAGAAAAATCAGGAAATTAGATGTTTTCATTTTTATACCCCCTCAGGTATATATAAGTGGAAACGTAGCATGATTAGAAGGTCCGTTCAAGTGCAATTTCCACTTGTTCGCGGTCATATGAGTAGAATTTAATATTCGAATCGGTATCCGTATACTGGTAATTCCCGGTAACTTGCCACTTATCCAGAAATCCCAGGGATAACTTATAGTTAAAGCCGACCAGGATGGTGTCGGTGTCCTCATTGCGAGCCCGATTAAATCCGGGTACCCGGCCATCGTAGTCCAGATCCAGGTAAGTATAGCGGGCATAGACGTTGGCCTTCTTGGCAAAGCGACGATTGGCGCCAACATAGATCTCGAAACCATCGTTGCTGTACTGACTGGCTTGCGAATTTTCGTCCAATAAAGATAATCCGCCCTGCACTGACCATTTTTCATTGGCAAAAATATGGTTCGCGCTTACCCCGGCAGTGATCAGGTCACTATCGCGACCACGGTCGACACGGCGATGATAATCCCGATCCTGGAACAACAATTCCGCAGTCAATTCTGTCTTTTTGTTGTTAAACGGCCAGGTAATCGACGGGTTCAGGCCGATATAGGTCGCAAATCGGTCATGGCCCAGGTCGATGAAATCGACCTGTAGCATCAGTTGACCGCGGAAACCGTCGATGGCGGTAAATGCCGGGCCGGTACCAAAGGTAACCACGTCCAGGTCATACGCCCCCTGATCATCGTAATCCACGCGATAATAACTGGCCAATGACTGCCAAATGACATTCACCACCCGCTTGCCAATCTTGCGGGTCTTACTGAACATGTACTGGTGATCCACCCCGGCATAGGCGGTGATCGCATGATCACTCTTGGGCGCGATTCCCGGGACTGTCATCACATTACCGCCTACCAAAAATGAGCTGCTACCCGGCCCGACATTGACGTTGTCATCGTACATATAGCCTATTGAGACATAGGGCGTCCATTGATTTTGTGGGCCAGCAGCGCGAATATTCGCCAGGAAATTGCGAATATTGATTTTGACTTTTTCCGGGGTGCCTGGGTCATTCAGGACTTTTTCGGCTTCTTCCCTGGCCTTTTTCAGTTCCTTTAAACGAAAATAGGCAACGGCCAACTCCAGTCGGGCACGATTTAATCTGGGTTTATTGGCCAGAATACCCTGATATAGCCTGGCGGCCTCGGCATTTTCACCGGCACGGGCCTTTTTGTCGGCCTCTTCGAAGACCTTCTGCGCATCATATTCTGCTTCTGCGCTGGCTGGTAGTATCCAGCCAATGGAGAAGCCGAATACCAGCAATGAAAGAAGATAAGTTATTGTTTTTCTTCTTATTTTCATTATAACGTCACCCTTCCCCAAGGTTCCTTATTCGTCATTGTCCTGCATCATCTGCAAACGCCATACTATACCTGCGATGAACTACAGAAGTTGTGTCAAATTATACGTTAGAAACGCTATAAAGGGAAAGAATAAAACCCATTTAATTCAACCTGATGTGGGTTACTTCCCCGCGCGCTCCCGGGCAAATTTCCAGACGTCGCAAGCGCACCCCAACCCGCCCCCTCAGCATCAGGTTTATTATGGTATTCTTAATGATATCAATAAGATAGCGTATATATCGGGTCGATAGCGGGCATTATTCGGACCCTGTAAATATTTGAGTATCATTATATATAGAATATGACCCAGTTGCGCATGTATGAGTAAAGATTCAACCGCTGAAGATCAATTTAACGGGCTGCAACGAAGTGCCAGAATCTCCACAATATCCTCATCAAGGTCGCTGCGACATTCCCAAAAGACATTGCCAGCCAGTGCCGCCACTTCATTGCTGACCGGTACATATACCAGCCGGGTTCCCGCCTTCATAAAGCCAGCCCTGAGCGTAAGGGTGATCTTGCCGCCATCTGAAATCGTCAGCCTCTGGATGACCTTGCTGCTGGTCTTTATCTCATCAGGCAAACCTATGTCACGGTTATTATCCGGCCATTCACCGGTCTCCAGATAGGATTGTTCCACCATGACCCTGGCCTGGTGAATCAGATTCAATCCTTCGGTCAGCTCGCTGGCTTTCCTGTAGCGCCCCGACACCCAGCTGACATAGATGCTGTTAGCAAAAACCAGAAACACGGCCACGACAATACCCGCCAGGAATACGAGGATCAATGTCGAAGGTTTAATGTTTGCCATAAAATCTATTTACCATGAATCACATCAGTATAGTATTTTCTGTGGCATGCTACGGCCAGGCATACATAATTGGCAGCAAAGGCCTGTTATGAAGGCTTTTCTAAACTGGGGAATTACAGTACAGTAGCGGCTGCTTCTCTCGTGCAGATGACCTGCTTATATCAGGATTTTTTCAATTCATAACGTAATTAGTTAAGGAGTGTGCCTTGATACCGGTATACATTGGCTATGACTCACGCATGGAACTTGTCTCCAGCGTGCTCATCCACAGCATCAACGTACGTGCCTCTGAGCCCGTCCAGTTCACCTTGCTAAACCTGAATCAGTTGAAAAATGTGTTCCACCGGGAGCTGCATGCATTGCAGTCCACCGAGTTCTCGTTTAGCCGCTTCCTGGTGCCTTACCTGTCCAACTATGAAGGCTTCTCTATATTTATGGATAACGACATGATCATGCTGGATGACGTTGCCAGCCTGTGGGCGCTTCGGGATGAAGACTATGCCGTGCAGGTTGTACAACACACGCACCAACCCAGGGAAGACACCAAATTCCTCGGCGAAAAACAGACCAGGTATGAAAAGAAAAACTGGTCCAGTGTGATGTTGTTTAATAATGCCAGGTGCAAGGCATTAACCCCTGAATATGTGAACACCGCCAGTGGCCTGGAACTGCACCAGTTTAAATGGCTGGGAGATGACAGCCAAATCGGTGAGCTGCCGCACCGATGGAACCACCTGGTAGATTATGACCCGCATAGCAAAGATGTCTCCCTGCTCCACTACACACTGGGCGGGCCCTATTACGCCGCCTACACCGATTGTGATTACCGGGATGAGTGGAACCATGAATATGAAGACATGCAACATATTATCCAGAAGAAAATGGATAAGTAAGTATGTCATTCTTCCCGGTCTAATCAGGAGAATACTTTATGGTATGTATTCTATACCTGGTATCACTATCACACTGACAAGCCGATTATTTTACAGGTAAGCCTTATATGAAAATCTTAACCAGCCTGCTTCTGATTATTGCGCCATTATTCGCTACGGCAGCATCACACTACCAGGGAATGAACAAAGCCGATATAGAAAAGTCAATGCAGCAAATGCGCGAATTACAGGCATGCATGAAGAACATTGATCAGTCAGAATTAAAAAAGATTGAGATGCGTTCCAGAAAGGTTGATACCGAGATTAAATCATTGTGTGCTCAGGGAAAGCGCGATGCGGCACAAAATAAAGCCATCTCTTATGGCAAGGAGATATCAAAAAATCCGACCATGAAAAAAATGACCGAGTGTGCAGCGAAAATAAAACAAAGCCCGGCGATGAAAAGATTCATCCCTCAAGACAAAGATTATTCCAAACTCAATGTGTGTGACTAACATTCATTGAGAATGTTTGTATATCGTTAACCAGGCAATGATTGATTATGCACAACTGGCGCTGCTCAGCATGTCCCTGTTGACCTTACGCAGGTCTTTCATCTCATACGGATCCGCATGAATATCTTCTATGCTCGCCCCGGCCAGATAGGCCAGGCGTTTACTGCTATTGACCATCAGTGGGTCACCACACAGATAAACAGCAAAACCATTTAGCCGGGTGTGTCTGGCCAGCGCTATATCGTCTGCCCTGCCCCTGATACAGCCTGTCGGTACATCCCGTCCCGACAGGGAGGGGGTGTAATGGAAGTTGTGATGCCGTTCGCTCATGATATGCAGATCATTTTGCAGGTACAGGCCGTCTGGCTTGCGGCTACCATGATATAGATAGATGTCCCCCTGGTGTCCGCTCATTAACGCATCCCTGATAATGCCAATAAGCGGCGCCAGCCCGGTGCCAGTACCAATGAGCAGCAACGGCTGGCCCGGATTGCCCGGTAGATAATAACAACGGCCATTTGGTCCCTGGATATCCAGCTCGGTCCCGATCTGTACATCATCCAGCAGCCAGTTGCTCATCTGGCCATTCTCCATGCGTTTCACATGCAGCTCAAGGGTATCATCCAGCTTCGGGACACTGGCGAGTGAGTAACTCCTGACGAGGCCATCACGCCGGCGCAAGTTGATGAACTGGCCGGCACGATAATAAAGATCATTGGCGGGTTTCAGCCCTATACGGCAGACCCCGCTCGACAACAATGCTTTAGAGACAATGATACCGCGACCATAGATCTCGGCATCATGCACCGATTCGATCACCAGTTCCCCGTCGGGCTGGCAACAACAGGGTAAAAAGTAGTCCTGGGCCAACAACGTCTCTTTGAGGCCCACTTGCGCCTCTATCGGGATTTTTCCATTAGTGGCCCGCATCATACAGCTCTGACAGATACCACCCTTGCATGAATGCGGTATATTTAGTTTGTTTCGTAATAATGTATCCAGCACGGTTTCCGTGTTAAAGCGTTCATACTCGGTGCCTTCAAATATAAATTTACTCAACTTTATCCCTTTTGTTGTATCACAGGTTCAGAACATCATCGTGGTAACTGTCTACAATGGCCATCACCTGGTCTATCAGGCCCTCGGCAACGCCAAGTTCCTGTAATGCAGCCTTCAGGTGCGCGGCCACAGCAATAAAATGTTTTTCACTCAGGCCTCTTTCCACCATTGGGGCATGCGCAATACGCAGGTTCATGCCGGTATAATTGCCTGGGCCTCCGCACACCATCGTCAGGAAGGCCCTCTGTTTGCTGCGTTGGCGTTCCATATTCGTGTCATCAAAGAAATGGCATATCGTGTAATCACTGAGCACCCTGCAATAAAATATTTCAACGGCTGCGGTCATGGTCTCTTCACCACCAATTTTCTCAAACAGGCTCCCCTCAGTTATTGTAACCCAATGATTCAATTACATAATCTCCTATGTGGCTAGCCATATGCCCATGCCAGAATAGGGTATCGGCATAGCCACAGATTTCTTAAGGGGATATATCTTCGAGATGGGCATATTTTCTGACAGACCCTGGTTCGATCCATACACAATTTGCCAGGGTAGGCAGATCGACGTAAAGTTTCCCTGCCACAGGATACGCCGAACAACCGGCTTCTGGCATAAGCTGATTTTCAGGAGAGATATGACGCAATCA
This sequence comes from Gammaproteobacteria bacterium, assembly GCA_036986115.1. Classification (GTDB taxonomy): domain Bacteria; phylum Pseudomonadota; class Gammaproteobacteria; order BTQY01; family BTQY01; genus BTQY01. Next base: position 93,131 of record BTQY01000002.1, read on the forward strand.
TTACATACCACCATTGATGGCAATCAAGCCGCCGCTATGATGGCCCACCTGACCAATGAGGTCATCGCCATCTATCCGATTACGCCTGCTTCGCCGATGGGCGAATGGGCCGATGAATGGTCAGCGCGTTTACAAAAGAACCTTTGGGGAACCGTGCCCTATGTTATCGAGATGCAAAGTGAGGCCGGTGCAGCGGGGGCAATTCACGGTGCGTTACAAGCCGGTGCGCTGAGCACGACCTTCACGGCATCCCAGGGTCTGCTATTAATGATCCCTAACATGTACAAGATCGCAGGTGAACTATCTCCGACGGTATTTCATGTCGCAGCACGATCACTGGCAGCGCAGGCCCTGTCCATCTTTGGCGACCATAGTGACGTCATGGCAGCGCGCACCACTGGCTTTAGCTTCATAGTATCGAACTCACCGCAGGAAGTACTGGACTTGGCACTTATTTCCCAGGCCATCACGTTGCAAAGTCGTGTCCCGATTGTGCATTTCTTTGATGGCTTTCGCACTTCTCACGAGATCGCCAAGATCACTACCATTGATGATGCCGTAGTGCAGCAGTTAATTAGCGATGAACTCATCAACGAACATCGAGGTCGGGCGCTGTCACCTGAGCACCCGGTACTGCGTGGCAGCTCACAAAACCCCGATATCTATTTTCAGACCAGGGAAACCGTCAATCAATATTACGATGCCATGCCGGACACCGTACAGGAAATTATGGATCAATTTTTCGGGCTAACCGGCCGACAATATCACCTGTTTGACTATGTTGGCGACAAAAACGCAGATCGTATCATCATTATGATGGGTTCAGGGGCCGAGACTGCTGAAGAAACAGTCGAACACCTGGCAGAACTGGGTGAAAAGACCGGCCTGCTCAAGGTGCGCCTGTATCGTCCCTTCTCGGCGAGTGCATTGCTGTCTGCGCTGCCGGATAGTTGCAGGACCATCGCCGTGCTTGATCGCACCAAGGAGCCCGGTGCCGATGGCGAGCCACTGTATAAAGATGTCATTAGCGCAATTGCCCAGGACGTCAGCGGGGCACAAACCCGATTCAGGACAATGCCAAAAGTCATTGGTGGACGTTATGGGCTGTCATCCAAGGAATTTACCCCAGGCATGGTCAAGGCCGTTTTCGATGAACTCCGGCATGACACACCAAAGAACCATTTCACAATCGGTATTCATGATGATGTTACCAACACCAGCATTGACTGGGATCCTGCCTTCCGTACCAAAGCAAATGACGCTGCGGTTCAGGCAGTATTTTATGGTCTCGGCAGTGATGGCACGGTCAGTGCCAACAAGAACAGCATCAAGATCATCGGTGAAAACACTGCACTGTATGCACAGGGATATTTTGTGTATGACTCGAAAAAAGCAGGGGCCGTCACGGTGTCACATTTACGCTTTGGACCGAGGCCAATACATTCAACCTACCTGATCGGTGATGGCGATGCGAATTTTGTCGCCTGCCATCAGCCGGTGTTCCTGGAACGCTATGACATGCTCGACAAGGCCACGCATGACAGCGTGTTCCTGCTAAATACAGCAGAAAGTCCAGATACCGTCTGGGACACCCTGCCTGGACGCATGCAGCAGCAAATCCTCGACAAGAATATTCGTTGTCATGTAATCGATGCCTATGATGTTGCCGCCAGAACAGGAATGGGTAAACGCATCAATACAGTCATGCAGACCTGTTTCTTTGCAATCTCCAGAATATTGCCACGTGCCGACGCCATTGATGCGATTAAACAGGCCGTAGAACAGACCTATGGCAGGAAAGGTCAGCGCATAATAGACATGAATTTCCGCGCTATTGATGAGACCCTGAATTGCCTGCATCAAATCAACATACCGGACAAGGTCAACAGGACGACTAAAAAGACTGCACTCGTACCCTCAGATGCCCCCAGGTTTGTACAGCAGGTGACCGCTGAGATTATCGCTGGTCGTGGCGATGACATCCCGGTCAGTCTGCTGCCGGTCGATGGCACTTTTCCGCTGGGAACAGCCGCCTATGAAAAGCGGAACCTGGCGCTGGAATTACCGGTATGGGATGCCGAGTTGTGTACCCAGTGTGGTAAATGCCCGTATGTCTGCCCGCATGCGGCCATCCGCAGCAAGCTATTTAGTGAAGAGCACCTTAAAGATGCGCCTGCCAGCTTTAAATATGCCGCAATACGTGGGAAAGACTATCCAAAGGGAATGCAGATTAGTTACCAGGTAGCACCGGAAGATTGTACTGGCTGCGCGCTTTGTGTAGACATCTGCCCGATACGTGACAAAACCAATGCCAGCCATAAGGCCCTGAATATGGGAGCGCAGGCCCCATTGAGAGAGCAGGAAAGGAAAAACTGGGAATTCTTTTTAAACTTGCCGGAATATGATCGTACCCAGGTAAAAACAACCACCATCAAAGGCTCGATGTTGTTTCAACCACTATTTGAATTCTCCAGTGCCTGTGAAGGTTGTGGTGAAACTCCGTATTTAAAACTCGCCAGTCAGTTGTTTGGTGACAGAATGGTCATTGCCAATGCCACTGGATGTTCATCTATCTATGGCGGAAATCTCCCGACGACTCCCTGGACGACTAATACTGAGGGTCGCGGTCCTGCCTGGTCGAATTCATTGTTTGAAGACAATGCCGAGTTTGGTCTGGGGATCCGTGTAGCTATCGATAAGCAGCGCGAACAGGCGCGCGAGTTACTACTGCGACTAAAGGAAGACATCGGCGATGAACTGGCCAATACCATACTTGATGCTGACGAAGTGGATGAAGCTGGAATCCAGCAACAACGGCAACGTGTTAGCCAGCTTAAGAAAGGCTTATGTAACCTGGCGCAGTCAGAAGCACAGACACTGACATCGATTGCCGACAACCTGTGCAAGAGAAGCGTCTGGATCGTCGGTGGTGACGGCTGGGCCTATGATATTGGATATGGCGGTGTCGATCACGTGCTGACATCCGGACGTGATGTGAATATCCTGGTACTGGACACCGAGGTCTACTCTAATACCGGCGGGCAAACCTCCAAGGCGACACCACGCGGTACAGTGGCAAAATTCTCTGCCGGAGGCAAACCAACAGCGAAGAAAGATCTGGCACTAATGGCGATGGGTTATCAGGATGTCTACGTCGCTCAAATCGCCTATGGTGCCAAAGATGTACAAACCCTGCGGGCCTTTCTCGAGGCGGAAGCGCATGCCGGCCCCTCGTTGATTATTGCCTATTCCCCCTGTATTGCGCATGGCGTAGATTTAAAGAACAATCATCGACAACAACAACTGGCCGTCGACAGCGGTCACTGGCCACTGTTTCGCTATGATCCGAAGCGCGCAAAAAAGGGGCTAAACCCGTTACATCTTGATTCAAAAGCACCATCGATCCCTTATCGTGATTTTATCCAGACAGAGGCCCGTTTCAGCATGCTCTGGCACACCCACCCCGAAGATGCTGAAGCCTTCCTGACAGTATCACAAAAAGAAGTCACTGAACGATTCGAGTATTACAAACGCCTGTCTGAAATTCCCTGGCCTGCGGCTGAAGAAACACAGGAGGAAACATAATGGCCAAGCTAAATACCCAATATCTTGGACTGGAACTGGCAAACCCACTGGTGCCCTCTTCTTCGCCGCTTAGCCGTAACATCGATACAGCAAAACAACTCGAAGATGCAGGGGCCTCTGCGCTAGTCATGCATTCACTGTTTGAAGAGGAAATCTATTGTGAAGAAGAACACCTGCTGCGCTTCATACATCAGCAATCCATCGGCTATGCCGAAGCAGATAGCTTCCGCCCGGTCCCGGAAAACTATAAAGGTTGCCTGGATAATTACCTGGAACAATTGTCCAGGTTAAAATCCGAACTGGATATTCCGATCATCGCCAGCCTGAATGGTGTCTCGCTCGATGGTTGGGTGCTCCATGGTAAGGAGCTGCAACAAGCCGGTGCCGATGCACTTGAACTGAATGTCTATTACATCGCGGCCAGTGCAGAAGAGAAATCTGATTCCGTCGAAGGACGTTATATTGAATTACTCCAGGAGCTCAGGAAGCATGTCTCTATACCAATCACTATGAAGCTTTCCTCACAATTCAGTTCTATTGCGTATTTTGCTAAATTGCTGGAACAAGCTGGTGCTGGCGGGTTATCGCTGTTTAACCGCTTTTATTTGCCTGATATTGATCTTGAGACGCTACAGGTGAAACCCAGCCTGTCCTTGTCTTCCTCAAATGAATCACTGCTCAGGATACGCTGGATCGCCATGCTCCATGGTCAGGTAACACTTTCACTTGCTGCAACTGGTGGCTTTCACACCGTAGAGGATGTGCTGAAGGCACTGCTGGCCGGCGCGGATGTGACCCATATGTGCAGTGAACTGCTGCAGCATGGCCCTGGCCGAATTAGCGATATTATCGCTGAACTGTCAACCTGGCTGGACGAGCATGAATACGAATCTGTCGAACAACTCAAGGGCAGGATCAGTAAACAGCACGCCATTGACCCTGCCGCTTATGAACGGGCCAATTATCTGAAAGTAATTGATAGCTATTCATCATCACCCGGGATATTAAAGTAATGTACTTAGGGAACCTCTGATTTATTCTGGACGAAGCAGATTGCATCTATAATGTTCAGATTCAAGGCGCGAATCGCACGTAATAGCCAGCTATTGCGAAGGTTCGCAACGCAGAAGCTGGATATTTTAGAGGTGAGATGCAAGTTCATGAATAGATCAGAGGTTCCTTAGTGCGTTAACTTCAGAAATATTTCGAACAGCACGTTCTGGCTGGTTTAGTGAAGACGTCGTGGCGATTCAACCAATTAAATCCAGTTCTCTGGCCCTGAAACCCACCCCCAGCTGCTCGGCCTGGGCCTTGCACGCCTCGATATCGACACCTTCGAGACCATTGATGGCCGTGGCCGTTACCTCGGGTATATATCGCCTGGCCTCTGCCAGAAACTCCAGCATGGCCGCGTAGGAACCCGCCATGGCGGGACGGCAGTGACGATGGTAAACCACTTCATTCTGTGCATTCATGGAGACCGACACAGCATTGATACACTGTGCCAGTTCAGGGACGATATTACGTTTATTCACCAGAGACCCGAGACCATCGGTATTGAGACGGATAACAATATCCTGATCTTGCCTGATTCTGCCAGCCAGCTGTAGGAGTATCTTCAGCCGCAGGGTCGGCTCACCGAAACCGCAAAAAACCACCTCACGATAGTCCGACAGATCCGGTATAACCATTAACAGTTCATCCAGATCCGGTAAATGCCCCAGACGGAGATCGTGCTGGTGTACGCGGTAGATATCATGGGTCTTTGGACAGAAGTCACAGTCGAGGGTGCAGCGGTCCGTGAGATTGATATATAACCGGTCTTCAATAGAATAGCAGTACGTATCTGCCGTCATGCGCGTTTAATACTGCCCGGTTCAGTCACCTTTCTGAGCCCTTCCTGACTGTACCAGTAACCATTACAGTATTGTTCGTCTCCTGCAGGCGTATGACTTTCCCCGGAACACGCCTTACTGAAAGTATCCACCACCTCGACCATGCCCTCCAGCTGCGGGTTAAGACGCACGATATCGACGCCTATGGCCTGCATTTCGGGGACAGCCTGGATCAAATTGTATTTGTCTCCGGACTGTGTCTGGATACCATTGAGACTAAAGAGTCGTTGCTTCTCCTGGGTATTCACCTCCAGCCCATCAGGGTAATTGCCACAAATAAACTCGCAGTTGTCCTTGGCGAGACTATGGGCACGGGCGGTAAAACAGCGCGCTGAAAAGGCCAGTGGTAACCGTCCATAGGCATAGACCTCGGTCTCCACCCCGGAATTCAGATCCATGCGGGACAGGTTGTTCAATATCTTTTTTAATGCATCGCCGGATAGTTCGACCGGCATGACCCAGCGCTTAAGGCCCTGCTTCACAAGACAGGCCAGCGTTTTGTCGTTATAAATATTTATAAAGGGACCAGTGACAAAAGCGGCCTGCTTGCCGGTTAACAGCTGCACCGCACCCATGTCATTGGCCTCAACCATAAAATCTTCTTGCCGACAAATTCGGCGCATCGTCTTGAGTTCGGATTCTGCTTCAATCAGGGTCAGGGTGGACAAGACCACCTGCTTGCCTTTGTGTGTCAGGTGCTTCGCCAGATCCACCCAGTCTGCTGTTTTGAGTTGCCGGCGTTTTGAACACACTACCTCGCCCAAATAGAGAATATCGACAGATGTTTCAGCAACCGCATCATAGAAATCAAAAATCGTCTGGCGGGTCCAGTAATATTGAATGGGTCCGATTGACAGTCTCATTTCAATCGTTCCTCATTGCCAGGGCCTTGAATAGGCCCCTAATGTTGTTTGTGAGCCCTCTGAGAGTTTTGCCAGCATTTCCTGCCAGCTCGATCGGGGTATGAATTTGTCACCCGCAGTTGAATAATGATCCAGCGCCTGCCGCCAGATATCCGTGACCTCTTTCACATAGGCAGGACTGCGTTGTCGGCCCTCAATCTTGACGGCCTTGACACCAATAGCATCCAGCTCTGGAATCAAATCCAGCGTATTCAGACTGGTCGGGGTTTCCAGGGCATGCACGACCTGTTGATTGACCCGGAAACGTCCCTTGCAGAGGGTCGGGTAACCGGCATGCTCATCCTTTTGATACCGGTCGATCAGGACATCATTGAGGCGTGACTCCAGTACCTCATCCATCATCTCCCATTTGACCGCTTTGGCCGGTGAGCAGACACCGCTCATGTTGGGTGACTCACCAGTAACATATGACGAGAGATGACAACGGCCCTCGGCCATAATACACAGACTGCCAAAGGCGAACACTTCCAGTTCCACGGGACTGTGTTCAGCCACTTGCTTCACCTGTGCCAGTGACAACACCCGTGGCAAAACAGCGCGTTGAATACCAAAATTCTGCTGATAGAAGCGCAGCGCCTCATAGTTGGTGGCAGAGCCCTGTACGGAAAGATGCAATCGCAGATCGGGGTACTGGTTTGAGGCATATTCCAGGATGGAAATATCCGCAGCAATAACCGTATCGATCTTGAGTTCTGCCGCCCTGTCAATAGCGCATTTCCAGCGGTCCCATCCCTGCGGTTGCGGATAGGTATTCACCGCCAGGAACACTTTAACGTTACGCTGATGGGCATAGTCAATTGCCCGGGTGATTTTATCCGTATTAAAATTTAATCCGGCAAATGAACGTGCATTGGTATCATCGTTAAAACCAATATACACCGCATCAGCACCGCCATTGACCGCCATCTTAAGTGACAGATAATTACCTGCCGGACATACTAATTCCATTATTTCCTCATACCTTTATGTCAGTTTGCAGGCCTGTTTTGCACCTGTCGCAATCAACTGTTCATGTATCGCATTTAGCACATGCCATTTGTGGGCACACCATTCTGGCGCCAGCAACAATCGCTGTTCTGCTGTCGCGGTTAGACGGTGGATGATCACATCAACCGGGGTATGCATCACCAGGTTGGTCGCCTGCATAATATAATCATCAAATTCCAATGCCCTGTATTCGCCTCGTCGCCACTGATTGGCCAGCTGTGTCCCCTTGACCACATGCAGAGGATGAAACTTTATCCCCTGTACCCCCTCTTCCATCACTCGATTCAAAGAGACCATGCTGTGATCGGCGTTTTCTCCAGGCAGACCAATAATCAGGTGTGTGCAAATCTGCAACTCATAGCGTTTTGCCCGTCTTACCGTATTGGCGTAGTCTTCAAAGTGATGGCCACGATTGACCCTGTCCAGGGTCTGATTAAATGCCGACTGCAGCCCCAGTTCAAGCCACACCTCAAATCCGCGTTGTTGATAATCCGCCAGCAAGGCCAGTACCGCATCCGGGACACAATCCGGGCGGGTACCAACAGACAACCCAATCACCTGATTGTCGGCCAGCGCCTCATCGTATAATGCCTTTAGACGATGAATATCGGCATAGGTGTTGGTATAAGCCTGAAAGTAGGCAATATATTTCTTGGCGCCGAGCCGCCTGGCTATCACCTGCTTTCCCGATGAAATCTGCTCACATACACTCAACGGAGCCCGGGCATGTGGATTAAAAGAGGCATTATTACAGAAAGTGCAACCACCAATACCTTTACTGCCATCCCGGTTCGGACAAGTGAATGCCGCATTGATGGTGATCTTGTGGACCTTCTCGCCATACTTTTTCTGCATGGCATAGCCAAAAGAATGCACAACATCGCGAAGATTCATTTAACTTAACTACACCCAATGGGTGACTCTGTCAAAAAGAACAACCAGCCAGGGCAGTAGAGTTTAGTGATATAGCATTCTAGCTGAATTGATGTAGGTCAATACAGTGAAAACAGGCTAGGATATATACTTATACACAATTCAATATTTGAAAATAGCTAACATTTACAATGCCTCAGACCTCACCACTATTTGACAGACAGCATCTTCCCTCATTACCCCGGCTATTATTACGGGGTCTGTTCCAGGCACCTTTTTCATTACAGCGGCTGGTGCTGGAGCAGACGCTGCAACGTGTATTTAAAGAGGCCCTGCGAGACGGCGATCTGGACTTCCTGAAGGGCCAGCATCTCAAAATCCATATCATCGACATGGATTGTATCTGGTACTTCAGCCACCTGTGGGGGAGAATTGTCGTTAGTCGAAAGGCACACGAATCAGTAGCCATTAGTGGTCACTTGAAGGAATTTGTACAACTGGCGACCCGCTGTGTGGATCCGGATACGCTGTTTTTTCAGCGTCGTCTGGTCATCGAAGGCAGTACCGAGATGGGCCTGCAAATTAAAAACCTGCTGGATAGCCTCGATATCGAGGAACTGCCCCTGCCACTCCGCAAAGGAATAGAAATCGCCTCCAGATTTGTCCGTTAAGCAGGCCGGGCGATAACTTCACTCGAGCGACCCCCGCCCGCCTCACTTTTCGCCCGGATCCCGGCAACATCCGGCAAAATCATGCAAAATTCTGCCAGCCATGCCTGAATATTTCCCTGTTATACACCCATTTTCAGTCAATGCCTCCCTTCAGGCCCACAGATCCTCCGGCACGGGACATGGCACACGAAATGAGGCAAATAAGCTAAAATAAATGTGTTAGCTTAAACAGCTGAGAAGCCTGTTAACTATCCGGAAATCTCTACTGTGAACGAGACTGCACAAAGCACACATCAACAAGCACCTGATTCTCCCGATTATTCTATTCGTGCGCCTCATGCCTGTAATAACGATGAAATACTCAAGGCCTTAAATAGCGCCAGTCATGGTTTAACAAGCAGTGATGCCGCCACCCGCCTGCAACAATATGGCCCCAATCGACTACCACAGGAAGAACCCCGCCATATTTTCAGGGTATTTTTACGCCAGTTCACCAGCCCGCTCATTTATGTGTTATTAGCAGCCGGTTTGCTATCGCTTTTCATTGGGGAACATCTGGATGCAAGTTTTATTTTCATCGTTTTATTGATCAATGCCATTATTGGTACGGCCCAGGAATATTCCGCACAACGTGCTGCAAGGGCACTATCCCAACTTGTCACAACCTACAGTCGTGTTTTACGCGATGGCGATGCCTATGAAATAAATTCTGAAGAGCTGGTGCCGGGTGACATTGTTTTGCTGGAATCCGGTGACAGGGTGCCAGCAGATATTCGCTTGTTAAGCTGTCATGGCCTGGATATGGATGAATCACTACTGACAGGTGAGTCGCTATCAATATTGAAAGACGCTGACTGCATCCTCAATGTAGATGCCATTCCGGGAGACCGAACCAATATGGTTTTTGCCAGTACGTTTGTCAATCGTGGTAGGGCAAAAGGTGTGGTGGTTAGCACAGCCCTTGCAACCGAAATCGGTCGTATTGCAGTAGATGTTTTAAAAGGAGAAACCGCCAAGGCGCCACTTATAGTGCGCATGGATAATTTCACTCACCTTGTAGCAATTATTATCGGCCTGGCAGCGCTTGCTATGGCGGCCATTGTTTTCTCCCGTGGCATGCCCATGTCCGAAATTTTCATGCTATCAGTTGCACTTGCTGTCTCCGCCATACCTGAAGGTCTGCCCGTTGCCATCACTGTCGCTCTGGCTGTAGGCATGCATCGCATGGCAAATCGAAACGTCATCGTGCGACGTCTGGTTGCCATGGAAGCTTTAGGCTCATGCACGTTTATCGCCACGGATAAAACAGGCACCCTCACTGTTAACCAGCTCACTGCCCGTCGTATTGTCCTTCCCGACGATGAACTCTGGGTCATTAGCGGGGAAGGTATTAATCCTGAAGGCACTATCATGCCAGATTCACAGACGCCATATAGTGATCGCGCACGACTGGATCGCTTGTGTAAAACGGCGGTTTTAGCAAATGAAGCTTTCCTCGGTCATCTGAATCATCAATGGACCGCGCATGGTGATGCCGTTGATATTGCATTACTGGTTATGGCCCACAAGATGGGCGTAATACGTTCTGAGAATATTGATTCATGTCCCGAACTGGATGAAATACCTTTTGAACCAGAGCGTCTGTTTGCAGCAAGTTTAAACAAAGTAGATGATTTACAGTATGCGTTTGTCAAGGGTGCGCTGGAGAAACTTCTACCCATGTGTTCAAAAATGTCCTGTGGTGAACACGACATTAAACTCGAGCCACATATTATTGAACAACAAGTACAGCAACTCGCTGAACAGGGCTATCGGGTCCTGGCCCTGGCCAGCGGCGCAATCAAACTACAGGAAGATGAAGTTTTTTCAGAAGAGCATTTAAAAAACCTGACATTTCTGGGGCTGGTTGGCATGATTGATCCATTGCGAGTAGAGGCCAATGCAGCAATTAATGCCTGTTATGGTGCCGGCATTGAAGTTGCCATGATAACCGGTGACCACCCGGCAACGTCATTTGCTATTGCCAAAGAATTATCGTTGGCTAGTGATCCAAAACACATTGTCACCGGCAAACAATTGAGCCTGACCAGTAATCCCAGAGAGTTTGATGAATTAACACAGCATGCCTATGTGTTCGCGCGCGTGGAACCACATCAGAAGCTGGATATCGTCAAATCCCTGCAACGCCAGAACCACTTTGTTGCTGTCAGTGGTGATGGCGCAAATGATGCGCCGGCGCTTCGCGCCGCACATGTGGGTGTTGCCATGGGGAAAAGTGGTACAGACCTGGCCCGTGAAACTGCTGACCTGATCATTGCTGACGATAACTTTGCATCTATCGTTGCTGGTGTAGAAGAGGGGCGAATTGCATATGCAAATGTTCGCAAAGTTATATTCCTGCTTATTTCCACCGGTGCTGCTGAACTGGTATTGTTCGCACTGGCCCTGTTCACAGGATTACCGTTACCACTACTTGCCGTGCAATTGCTTTGGTTAAACCTGGTCACCAATGGCATCCAGGACATCGCCCTTGCCTTTGAGCCGGCTGAAGGCGATGAATTAAAACGCCCGCCCCGATCACCAAAGGAACCCATATTCAATCGACTTATGGTTGAGCGCGTTGTCGTTTCAGCCGTTGTCATAGGCACGCTGGCCTTTGTCCTTTTTCAGTGGCTGCTGAATCTGGGATATAGCATCGATGAGGCCCGCAATGGCACACTGCTACTCATGGTTTTGTTTGAGAACATCCAGGTATTTAACAGCCGTTCGGAAACCCAATCCGTTTTCCATCAAAACCCGTTAGACAACCGATTACTTTTATTTGGCACTATCGGCGCACAGCTGGTTCATATTGGCGCCATGTATACACCCTGGTTGAGTAATGTTTTAAAAATCGATCCTATAGCACCGCAACACTGGCTTGAGCTGTTCAGTCTGGCGTTAATACTACTGATCATCATGGAACTACACAAAATGATCCGGCGCAAAATACCAAAACTCTAAATTTTATAAATAACGTAGCTTAATACTCAAGAATTCCGTCTGCGCTAAATAAGAGCAATCCCGTTCATTTATCGAGATGTCCTGAAATCAGGGAGCACAACTCGACCGCTTAGATCGATGGATGACAGCCTGATAACCAGCGGATGGCACCCATATATAAGGAGTGCACAATTAATAACACACCTTGAACACCAGCTTCGGACTAAGAGGTCTCCGCCTATTCAAATACCTGCGGACCGAGTACCCGCAGTACCTCCTGAGGAGTTGTTTGTCCCTGCCGCACCTTTTCCCGCGCATCTTCAAGCAGGGTGGTGAAGTTTTCCTGTGCCGCCATATCGCTTATCTCGCGCACACTGGATCCGGATGAGATCAAATGGCGCATCTCTTCACTGGGCAACAGGATCTCATAGATACCGACACGGCCATGATAACCCGTCTGGTGGCACGTACTGCAACCCTTACCCTGAAAATATTTCATGCCTTTAGTCTTGAACACAGGCCCCAGCTTGTGTATTAGATCCCTGGGAGCCTTGACAGGTGCACGGCAGTCTTCGCAGATCTTTCGCACCAGCCGTTGAGCGATAATTGCCTCCAAAGCAGAAGCGATGGTGTGGGTCTTGACGCCTAACTCAAACAAGCGGGCAATAGTGGCGATAGCCGAATTGGTGTGCAAGGTAGTGTAGACCAGGTGCCCCGTCAAAGCAGCGTGGAAGGCCACCTCGGCGGTTTCTATATCGCGGATCTCCCCCAGCAGAATGACATCCGGGTCCTGGCGCAGGATCGCCCGCAGCACAGTGCTGAAATTCAGGCCGATCTTTTCCCGTATCATCACCTGCCCTGCCATGTCCAGGTAATATTCGACGGGGTCCTCGATAGTGACATAGTTCTTTTCTGGTGTGGCCTGATACTGCAGCATGGAATAAAGCGTCGAGGTTTTACCACTGCCCGTCGGCCCCGTGGCAAGGATAATGCCCTGCGGTTTGCTGACCACGTTAGTGAGGGTGGTCTGGTTCGTGCCGGAAAGCCCCAGTGCGTCCATGCTAAAAACTTCCGCATTACGATCCAGCAGCCGCATGACAATCTTTTCCCCGTTAAGAGTGGGCAGAATGGAGATGCGCAGATCCAGGATCCGCAACGGCGTCTTCACGGTAATTCGGCCATCCTGGGGCCGCCGACGCTCGGTAATATCCAGTTCAGCCATTACCTTGATGCGTGATACCAGCGACAGATGCAAATTGTGCGGCACCTGGATCTTGTCCACCAGGATGCCATCAATACGGTAGCGTACCACTACGCTCTTGGTACGGGGATGAATGTGAATATCACTGGCCCGCAACCGTATCGCCTCCAGGATAATGGCGTTGACCAGCCGGATGGCCGGCGGTTCATCGGTGCCGCGCAACAGCACCTCCAGGGGGATATCATCATCATCCTCGATAATGATCTCGATGCCCTCGAACGGGTCAGAGCCAGCTGTCAGGGTCTCCAGTTCGTCAAACGAAATAATTTCCTCGCCATAGACATCATCAATCTTGGCCAGAATGTCAGCCACAGGGGCCATCACGGCCTCTATCTCCATACCGGTCACAAAACGCAATTCATCGAGCAGGCCGCTGTCCATCGGGTCAGCGATAACCAGGGTCAGGCGCCGCTGGTCCTGCCGCAATGGCAACACCCACTGGCGCTGGCAAAAGCTGCGCGGCAGCAAGGCCGCCACCGCCGCATCGATCTGGATCTCGGCCAGCGCCACTTCCTCAATCATGAATTCCTGTCGCAGGATATCGCGGAATTGCCGTTCACTGACCCAGTCCTGTTCCAGGATCAGCTTGACCATCGGCTCCTTGCGCCGCTGCTGCTGTTGATACAATTCCTGCACCTGATGATCGTTGAGCATCTGTCGCTTGTGCAGCATGATGGCCAGCTGACTGCGATTAGTGACCGCCAGCTTGGCGAGGGCGCTGATCTCCCTGGCCTTGGCGGTATTCTGTTTTTCCAGCTCCTGGTTGCGCTGTACCAGATCATATTGTTCCAGCGCCAGCGCCACGGTGATACGTATGTCGTCGTCATTCCAGGGCTTGAGCATAAACTTGTAAATGGCGCCTTCCTTGACAGCCGCCACCACTGCATTGGTATCCGCATGGCCAGTGAGCATGATACGGATGATCTGTGGATAGCGTTCCTTGACTTCGCATAGTAAATCCCCGCCACTCATCCCCGGCATCATATAATCGGAGATGATGAGTTGGCAGGGCTGCGCCTTGAGGATTTCCAGCGCCTCCAGAGCATTATTGGCGATATGAATATGGTAGTTCTCCTGGCGGAAAACGCGCTGCAGCGCACTCAGCACGTTCGGCTCGTCATCCACCAGCAGGATGCTATAGACCGGCGGTGCCTCGGACGGCTTTTGAGCATCATCGGAAGGCTCGCCAGTGAACAATGTGGCATAATTAGACATTAATCGAATCCAGTCGCATGTTCTTTCCTGTTCCCCTCTTCAGCTCTTTTTCAATCTGATACCGGCAGATAAACAGTCACGGTTGTTCCTGTCCCTGCTTCACTGTCAATTTCAATGTGGCCTTGATGGGCCTGGATGATGTCCCGGCTAAGGGTCAGGCCCAGACCGGTACCCTCACCCACATCATGAGTAGTAAAAAAGGGATCAAATACTCGCGCCATTGTCTCAGGCGCCATTCCCATGCCGTTATCAGTAATACGAATACAAATCTTGTCTGTGTCACCGCCATGGCCCGGTTCCAGTCTGGTCTGTATGCGAATCTCCCCGTCCTCTCTACCGGCGTCCCTGACGGCCCGGCCGGCATTCAGCAACAGATTTAGCAGGACCTGTGCCAGTGATCCCTGCTGGCAATAGATCGGTGGCAGTTCACCCAGATCTGTCAGCAATTCTGCATGCCGGCTGATCTCGCCGGAGGTCACATTGCAGGCCGCTTGTACACAGGTATTGATATCGATTGACTCCCAGGACATGGCATCATCATTAGAAAACCCCATCAGGTCATGAACGATCTGCGCCACACGTTCGCTGCCCTCCAGGCTCTCCTGCAACAAATCTCGAAAGTCCTCGACCACACCATCCAGCCCGGCCTCTCGCCAGGCAGCAGCTGCCGCGGATTTCTGCTGCAGGCTTTCGGCATAGGTTGCCAGTTCGTCAAGATAACTGCGGGCAGTATTCAGATTGCTCATCACAAAGCCGATGGGATTATTGATCTCGTGTGCCACACCGGCAGCCAACTGACCCACAGCAGCCAGTTTTTCCGCCTGATACAGCTGGCGCTGGGTGATCTCGATGGTGCCGACCTGATCGGCGACCCGCTGCTCGAGAGACTGTGTCAATTCCCGGTAACGCTGTTCGGATATCTCCAGGGCCTGATGTCTGCGTTGCAGTTCCTCGTAGTCACTCAACACCGTCTGAGTATGCAGGCCGGACACCATCAGGTAACGGGCCGCACCGCGCAGCACCAGCTCCGCAAGACCGGCGGCGGCGGCCAACTGCGTCCCCTTGTTGTCCTGCACTTCCAGGTAGGCAACCGGCTCCAGCTCGACACACAGGGGCGCGCGTGCGGCAACCGACTCCAGTTTTTCACCGCAGGCGAAATCGCCCTCCACCGCCAGCAGGCGAAAGGGCACGCCCAGCAATTCAGCGAGAGCATGTATCAGCTGCTCCCGATCGCATCCCTCCAGCAAGGCTTGCAGGCTCAGTTCCCGATCAAACACCGGCGCGGAGACACTATTCCCGTCTGGCCCGCTCATGATGACGGTTCATTGGCGACGCGGCGTCGCACCTGTGTGTACTCATCACCCATGACTCCGGCAACGAACATCTCCGCTGTCAGACCATGTTGCTTCGCCAGGGTATAGTCTTCATCCAGTGATCGATACACCTGCTGCAACAGTTCCTGAAAGGTCTCGACAACCCCGCTATTCTGCAAGGCGCTGCTGAACACCAGTGGCCATTGTGTGTCCCGCCAGCGCGCCAGGATCTCCTGCTCCGTTAGTACCTCCGGCAGGTCCCGTTTATTGAACTGGACCACCATTGGAAGGTGATCGAAGTCGAGACCGACGCGTGCGGCATTGGCGGCCAGATTCTCGAAAGAGACACCATTGTTGATGCTC
Organism: Gammaproteobacteria bacterium; assembly: GCA_036986115.1. Taxonomy (GTDB): domain Bacteria; phylum Pseudomonadota; class Gammaproteobacteria; order BTQY01; family BTQY01; genus BTQY01. The sequence continues at coordinate 109,199 of BTQY01000002.1, forward strand.
TGGGTACGCTGGGAATCGGCCACGAACACCACGCCGTCGGCACGGGACAGTACCGCCTTGCGGGTACTATCATGGGCCACCTGCCCCGGCACGGTAAACAGTTTCAGTTTTAGCAGCAGACCGGAAGGCGCTGTCATGCCCAATGGTAACAGATCAAAAAACAGGGTACGGTCATCGTTGGTTTCCAGTACCATCATCTCGCCCTTGAGCTCCGCTTGCAGCTGATCGTGCAGACGCATCAGGTTGGTGGTCTTGCCGCTCAGGGCAGGACCGTAGTAGACCAGCTTGACGGTCAGCTTGTTTTTGTGTGTATCGAATTCTGCCATAGTCATTCCTGCCTGATGCGGCAGCCGTCACATCTTTTTTTCATCCAGTAAAATGGAGCCATCGGGCGCCCGATCAACCCTGGTGATCCCCGGGTGCTCGGCCTCCAGTTCCTCCAGAGCGGCTTGTTGCCGGTCCAGTTGTTTGCGTTGCGCCCGGACCTGATCCGCCAGTCGCCGGTTCTCCACCAGAAGCGCACGATGCTGCAGTGCCTGCTTCATCGTTGCCAGCAGATCAATGTCTTCCCAGGGTTTGCAGATAAAGCGAAAGATTTGCGCTTCATTTATCGCTCCCATGAGGGCCTCCAGATCGGTAAAACCGCTCAGGATCAGACGGACGGCCTCCGGTTGCAGTTCCTTGACCTGTGAAAGAAAGTCGACACCGTTCATTTCCGGCATGCGGTAGTCAGAAAGAAATAAATCAAAGTTATTGGTGTTGGCGCGTCTCAGGGCTTTCGAAATACTACTGAAGTATTCTGTCTCCCAGCCTTTTTCCCGTGCAAGTACACGCCTCAATGCCTTGAGTATGTTTTCTTCATCATCCACGATCATGATTTTATACATTGTTTCAGCTCCTGTATTGCGCGAAGGATTCGGTCCCATGCACAATCTTTCTTTATTGCAAATCAGTCTCAAATGTTCCTGTCATCGTTTCTTTAACCTGTAAAACCGATCGACGCAGCCACCTTCGTGCGATACAGGGGCTATGTCTTCATCTTCCATGTCTTGATTGTGATTTCAAACTTGTTCCCGGTGTTGCGCTCAAGTTCCCTGATTTTGGCAATAATATGTGCATCCAGAATGTGGCCTTTCGAGAGCAGTAGTACACCATTTTCCGTATGTATATCCTGCGCAATGATCATGCCGGATTCCAGCTTGTCAGTGCTCACCTGCATGAGTGTCTCGTCAACTTCCTCCTCCTCAAGTCCGACAAATTCACAGAATGCATCAACAACTTTTGGATCAAAATCCTGGCAGCGGTGTTTGACCAGATAATCCACGGCCTCATTCATAGTATGTCGTTTCGACCACAAACTTCCGCTTCTCAGGTCATCATAAGCATTTACGACAGCCAGTATTCGCGCGCCCAGTGGAATCTGATCGAATTTCAGTCCGTCTGGGAAGCCCTTGCCATCATAGTTTTCATGATGGCTGCGTATCATCGTTGCCGACTCGTGCAATGGTTCCAGGGCCATCAACATGGCTGCCCCAACGACAGGGTGTTTCTTATACTCGGCCCGCTCTGCGGGTGTCAGTTTATGAACCGGTTTATTATTAATCTCTTCGGACAGCGTGATCTTGCCGATATCGTGCAGCAATCCGGCAAAAAGCACGTCCTGCACCCCGGATTCGTCCAGCCCCATCTGCTGGGCCAGCTGGCGCGCCAGCTCTGCGACCCGCCTTGAATGACCGGGTGATATTCCTTCACGGACCTGTGCCATACTGGAAAAGGCCTTCACCGAGGCGCTATAACTCTTCTTCAGTGATTCGTTTGCGGTTTCCAGCTCCTCCATGGCCTGATGAAGCTTTTCAGTGCGTTCCTCTACCTTGGCCTCCAGACTACTATTGAGTTCCGTGAGTTCCTTATTTTGCTTTTGGGTGAGTAGCTCCAGACGACGACCTTCCTGCTCCAGCTCGCGCTGCTGCAAGGCGTGTTTGACCTGCAGGATGATATCGTTATCTTCCCAGGGCTTGCTGATATAACTGTAGATCTTGCCCTTATTGACCACGGCAATGGTGGAGGTCAGATCGGCATAGCCGGTCAACAGAATGCGCATGGTATCGGGCCAGCGCTGCTTCACCTGTTGCAGGAACTCCGCGCCATCCATTTCCGGCATACGCATATCGGATATCACCAGATCAATATTTTCCTGTTCCATGAGTGCCAGTCCCTCGGCACCACTCTGGGCGATAAAGATGCGGTATCCCAGCGGGCGGAACACCCGCCGCAGAGATGACAGGATATTTGCCTCATCATCGACGAATAACAAGGTCATTTCTTGCTGTGGCTGCTGTTGCGGATCTGTCTGTGCATTGGTCGTATTCATGGTTACATTTTCCTGTCGTTAATGCCTTGCGCCGCACGCACTACCGGCTTTCAACCTTCGCGGCCTGGCCTGTACTATGCGCGTCATACACTTCTCCCTGTTCGTCTGTTTGGCCGTCCGCTTGCAAGTCCTTGTCTGAGTTCTGCGCCTGCGATACCGGCAACCTCACCCGGAAGGTGGTGCCCTTGCCCGGCTCGCTATCCACCTCGATATGCCCACCATGCTTGTTGATGATGCCGTAAGACAGGGACAGGCCCAGCCCGGTACCAGTACCCACCGGTTTGGTGGTAAAGAAGGGATCGAATATCCGCTTCAGGTGTTCAGGATCAATGCCCTTACCCGTGTCACTGATTTCAACCCAGACCCAGTCATCCCTGGTGCCGGTGCGGATGGTAATCACGCCACGCTCTTCCATGGCATGGGCGGCATTGACCAGCAGATTCATGAATACCTGGTTGAGCTGCGAGGCCAGGCACTCCACCGGGGGCAGTTCCTGGTATTCCTTCACCACCTCGGCCTTGTACTTGATTTCGTTGTTGACGATGTTCAGGGTGCTGTCCAGTCCGCGATGCAGGTCGGCCCACTGCCATTCGGCCTGGTCCACGTGAGAGAAGTCCTTCAGGTCCTGCACGATCTGCTTGACCCGGGTGATGCCCTCCTGGGACTCCCTGACCAGATCAATGACGTCCTCTTTCAGGTAATCGAGGTCCAGCTCTTCCCGCCTGGCGCTAATCGCGTCTCTGATGGCGGAATCGATGGAGGGTGAAGGTTCGATGACCTCATACAGGTTGAGCATTTCAATGAATTTGCTGGTATGGCCCTGCAAGGTATTCAGGTTGGAATAGATATAGCCTACCGGGTTGTTGATCTCGTGGGCCACACCGGCGGCCAGTTGGCCAATGGAGGCCATTTTCTCCGATTGCAACAACTGCTCCTGGGCATCGCGCAGTTTCTGGATCAATGCCTGTTGCTCGGCCTTTTCTGCCTGCAGTCGACTCTCCATGCGCTTGCGCTCGGTGATATCCATCAGCGAGCCCAGTACTTCCACCGGTTTACCACTGTCATCGCAAATCACCCGCAGAGTGTCATGCATCCAGCTATACTCACCGTCCTTGCGCAGGAAGCGATACTCGTGGGTCTGCTGGCCTTCGCTGAACAACTTCGGCAGATTGGGAAACATGGCAGTTCGATCGTCGGGGTGGATGTGATCGAACCAGAAATCCGCATCCGCTAATATTTCGTCAGGTTCATAACCTAATAACCGGGTAATATTCTCGCAGACAAAGGTGATCCTGAAATCACCTGAGGGTACCGCACTGTAGATAATGGCCGGACTGTTATCCACCAGGTAGCGCAGGCGGGCACCGGTCTTTTTCAGGGTCCGCCATAATTCATCCCGCTCCAGAAAATGGGTCACGTCCTTGGCATACAGGTTCAGGATGATCTCCTCATTTTCACTAAAGGCCTCGCCATCATGCCTATCGCCCAGGTAGATGACCCCCCGGGTTATCTCGTTGACCAGCAGCGGTGCCCCCAGCAGACTGTGGATGGTCGGATGCTGCGGCGGAAAGCCACATTGCCGGGGATCCTGCGCAATATTGTCAACCCGCACGGCAGTCTTTTCATGGTAAAAGGCCTGCAGCAGACCTTTACCTTGCGGCTGCTTGCCAATGTGGCGGATCTGCTCGGCGCTCATGCCCTCGGCAATAAAATCCTGTAGAGTGCCATCTTTTGTGAATACCCCAAAGGCGCCATAGCGGGCGCCGGTTAGTTCCATCACATCACGAATGATCTGCCGGTAAAAGGCATCCAGATCGCCGCTGTGATGTAACTCCCGATCAGCACCCTGCAATTCGCCCAGCGCCTCGTTAAGCAGGGTGGTACGCACGTTGGCGGCTGCCAGTGCCACCAGCTGCTGCTGATTTTGCTCCAGAGCGACCTGCAATTCCTGTTCCACGCGCCGGCGATCCGTTTCCGCTTTATACAGGCGCAAGGCATTCTGAATGCTGTGGGTCAGGGTCTCCGGCGTCATCCGGGATTTGGGCAGGTAGTCCGAAGCGCCGGCCTGCAGCAACTCCACCGCCAGACGTTCATCACCCTGACCGGTCAGCATGATGACCGGTGTTTCAATATCTGCCTCATGCAGCAAGCGCAGCACGCTAAACCCGTCGCCATCGGGCAACATGAAATCGAGCAGGACGCAATCGTAGTCACCTGTTTGCAACAACTCGAGGACCTCCACGGCGCTGGCCGCCTCGTCGGCGGCGGCATCGGGCAGACCTGTTTTCAATGCCCGACGCACCGCCATGCGATCCACATCGTCATCGTCAACGATCAGTATTTTTAACTCGTCAGTCATTGTTCACTTTGACCTTTGTCCTTTTCCCGGGATCATGGCAACTCCAGTAGTGACCAGTAGAGATCCATCGTCTTCACTGCTTCGATGAAATTGTCCAGCTCTACTGGCTTCAGGATATAGCCGGCGACATTGAGGTCATAGGCAGCGATTTTGTCCCGATCGTCACTGGAGGTGGTAAGCACAAAAATACAAATCGCCTTCAGTTCAGGCTCAGTACGCAGTTTCTGCAGGAACTCGATGCCGTTCATCCGTGGCATATTGATGTCGAGCAAGATGATCTTTGGCATAGGAACAATTTTCTCTACACCATCGCCGTGCAACATGGCCAATGCTTCGAGGCCATTACCGGCAACATACAAAGGGTTAAGGATATGGTTCTTCTTGAATGCCCGTTGCACATTCATCACGTCCACCTCGTCATCCTCCACCAGCAGAATGTTGATGCTCTTGTCTTTCATCATGCACAGGCTCCTTTTGTGACTGGCTGTTCAAGATGCGGTCCCGTTTCAGCTGCCGGCTGTTTCGGCCAGCTGAAACGGAAAGTGGCCCCCTGTCCCTCTGTGGATTCCACACGGATGGTCCCGCCCTGCTCCTCGACGATCTTCTTCACCAGGGTCAGGCCCACCCCGGTACTTTCCCGGGTATCCTTCGCCTGCAGTGTCTGGAATATCTGGAATATCTTTTCATGAAACTCGGGGGCGATGCCCGGCCCGTCATCGGCCACAATAAACTCATAGAACTCCGCACTATCGGCCACGGTTATCTCTATGTGACCGTCTTCGCGGTGGTGATACTTGATGGCATTACTGATGAGGTTGGCGAACACCTGCTGCAAGCGGACGCTGGCGGCGTCAAATACCGGCATGTCCGGCCCAATATCAATGCTCAATCCCACGGGTGGTACCTGGGATTCAATAATCTCGTCAAGCATCTTCGCCACATCCACGGTTTCGATATCCACGTCAATGCGCCCGACCCGCGAGTATCGCAGGATACCGTCGATCAGCGCCTCCATGCGCTTCACCCGACCACGTAACAGATCCATCTGCTTGCGGGTGTCGTCGGTCAGTTGCTCACTGATGTCCTCCTCGATCCATTGCGAGAGGTTGGCGATGGCGCGCAACGGCGCCTTTAAATCGTGTGAAGTCACGTAGGCGAACTGGTCCAGTTCTTTATTAGAGCGTTCCAGTTCCGCAGTGCGCTCCGCGATGCGCTCTTCCAGATTGTCCTTCTGATCCATCAATCTAAGATGTTCAGTACGCAGGGATTCCAGATCGCGGTTCAGGAATGCGAACCTGGTTTCATGTTCTTCTTTAGGCTTTAAACGCAACAGCACCAGCGGCAGTGAGACATAAGGGGCTGACAGCAATGCCGCCCCATCGGTACGAGATTCCAGGAGCTCGCCGTGTTTCGTGTACCATGTCAGGACCCCGGGAACAAACTGCCGGGTCTTCGAGCAGGCTTTCAGGTAACGTCTGACCCGGTCGGCAGAATCGGTCACCAGGTCGGCCAGCCGTTTTCCATTCAATGCCGGGGCATCTATTCCAAGCATCTCGATCGCCGCCGGGTTAGCGGCCAGGATAATCCCGTCCGCCGAGACCAGGTAAAAGGGATATGGCAGTGGGTGGGTTAGATCAAGAAAGTCCTGTGATTTCATCAGGCCTCGTCGACTCCAAAATATTCTCTGCCCTCGATAGCCTTGCACGCCTCGGAGCGTTTCAGGTAAACCACCACACGGCACTCGGGAGCACCATTGGCGATGGTCTGTTGCAGCTCTACCTTGGCATAACCAAGATTATCGGCCGTGATGGAGCCGAAGACATTGGAGGTCATCATGCACATACAGGTCCGATCAAGTACCTTGTCTTCAAACGGGCAGGCACGATTACCCATGACGATCTTTTCATCGTCCTGCTCGATAACGTAAAAATCGCCCTTGATGCGCGCCTTCAGATCAAGCAATGCCTGCACGACCTGATCGCGCGTCAGTTTTGACACGCCAAGGAGATCTTTATAGCTCTGGTTGATCCATTCCCCCATATGTTGTCCGACCACACTGAGAAAGCCCGAGGCCTCTCTGATCCCCACGACTTCCTCCAGGGTGCCGGACAGCTCCCGGATCAGGGTGCGCAGGAATACATCCCGTTCCAGTGGAAAATCAAGCTCACTTAACGGTGTCTCGCTGTATGCTGGCTGGTTCATTATGCTGTCTCCTTTTGTTGATTTGAATGTATTGAATGTCTGTAAATCTCTTTACGTGTTTCTCTGTTTATCCATTGCACCGCCGCTGCTTTTTTTGGCCAGCTAAAGAGGAACTTCGCACCTTTGCCTTGCGTCGATTGCAGATGGATTTCCCCGCCCTGTTCTTCGACGATCTTCTTCACCAGCGACAGACCCACCCCGGTATTCTCCACGTCGTCACGGGCCTGCAGGGTCTGAAAGATCTGAAAGACTTTTTTATGGAATTCAGGGGCGATCCCCACACCATCATCGGCCACGCTAAATTCATAGAAATTTTCCATATCCTGCACTGCCACATGCAGATGACCATCACAACGATCGTGATGCTTGATAGCGTTGTCGATCAGATTGGAGAACACATGGTAAAGCGGCACACGCGCGGTTTGCAGAACCGGCATATCGG
>BTQY01000003.1:0-103450 GCA_036986115.1 Gammaproteobacteria bacterium
TGGGTGAATTTGATGTAGATGCCGATGGCAATTTACCACCAACTATACCTATAATATTAGATATTGACGCGATCAAAGTAGGAACATTTGATCCTTTGGGTGATTCGATCTGGGTGGTGCTCGAAGGACTACGTGAATTTAAGAATGAGATATTTTTTGAAAGTATTACACCTGACATGCTGGAGCTTTTAAAATGACTGCACTTGCTACTTGTGATAACTGCGCTGTAAATTGGTGGCCTTTTAAGGATAGCGGCGTATCTTCAGAGGCAAAACAGATAACCCAGACTTATCAGTCTGATATCGAGCAATCGGCGACGTCAGCCGAATACGGAGCCCATAAAAAGCTCATTAGGGCGATGGATGAACTTTGCCCAATATTTATTGAATGCCAGGCAGAAAACTGGGATGGATATGGTGCTCAACCGATCAGTGAATCAGCTTATATTAATGCTATCGAACTATACATGCAGTTGCCGAGCCAATATCCGAAACCGGATATCACACCGGAGCCTGATGGGGCGATTGGATTTGAGTGGTATCTGGAGCCCTACCGGACATTGAGTTTTAGTGTGCGCGGTGATAACACAGTCATATTTTCTGCGTTGTTCGGCATTAATAATTCTGACTATGGTGACAAACCATTAGATGAGACTTTACACCCACGCCTACACGAACTGCTAGGGACTCTTTTTGTTGATTAACATAGGATATTAAATGGCCTATCCAGGTCCCGTCACGGACGATGAAAATCTGACCCGGTTTGTCACGAAGCGCAGCCAAATTAAAGAGGGCGGTCGTGTCCACCATAGCGTACTTTGCCCATCTGAGAAGCACAGTTACACAACGTCTGTTTACCGAACTGATGATTTAAATAGGGATGAAATCTGGGGTTTGGCCGATACAAACATTGCTGTGCCCGTGCTGGCTGAAACAACAATAAAAACTCAGGCAGTATACGAAAACGACTTGAATTTAGATCCTGATGACATACCACCACGTCATGCGAATATCATCAATTGGCCACACGACAGAAAACAGTACAGAAGCATTGCTCAAAAACTAGCGGCGAAAGCAAATCATAGAATACGATAGAAACAAGAATTAATGTCAACCAACATCAAAGAGATTCGAAATATATTAAAAGATGCAATAGACGTTGCAAAACGCTATAAGGCCCTAACAGGGAAACCACTAGGTATCACCGGTGAAGTTGCGGAATTTACTGCAGCATCTCTTCTTGGTTTAGTGCTCGCCGAGGCACGCCAAGCAGGTTATGACGCCATACAAAATAAGAATGGAAAAGAAATAAAAGTACAAATTAAAGGCAGGTGTCTGCCAGAGAATCATAAAACAGGGCAACGAGTAGGCAGTATTCAGCTTGATAAAGAATGGGATACTGTTGTTTTAGTTCTCTTGGATCACGAATTTGAGCCATTTGAAATCTATGAGGCCGGAAGAGGCCCTGTCACTGAGGCATTGTCAGCGCCAGGCTCAAAAGCTAGAAACGAGAGAGGCGCATTAGGTGTTTCTAAATTCAAATCTATAGGTAAAAAAATATGGCCCACCAGTTAATCTCTAATAACTGGCCCGAGCAAGCCATGATGTAATGTACCTGATAGAGCTGTACCAGACTTTCTCGGGTAGAATATGGGGATGGGGATTCTTAAAATCATCTGGAAACAGATCGTTGGAATTTGTGCCGTATAGGTGCTGTAAGCATTCCTGAAGATATTGATACATGGGGTGTTTTTATATCCTATAGCCCAGGTCTTGACATAGTACCATTATATGGTACCATTAAATAGTGAAGCGTAAGCATCAGAAAACGTTAGCTCTGATCTACAAACGACCAACGAGTGGCAGTATCCCATGGGTGGATATAGAGGCATTATTTAAAGCTCTGGATGCGGATGTGTCAGAAAGGGCAGGATCGCGAGTTGCTGTAGTGCTTTTCGGCGAGGTTCGAGTATTTCATAGACCACATCCATCTCCTGATACGGACAAAGGGGCTATTGCCAGTATTCGCAAGTGGTTGGAATTATATGAGGTGAAGCCATGAATATGATGGAAATTGAAGGTTATAAAGCAAAGATCGAATATGATCCTGATCTTGATCAGTTTCGGGGAGAAATTCTTGGGCTGAATGGAAGTGCAGATTTTTATGGCAAAACTCCAGCTGGTCTCAGAAAGGAGTTCAGGAACTCATTGAAGATATTTCTTGAGGTTTGTGAAGAGAAGGGGATCAACCCAATCAAAGATTATTCGGGTAAGTTTAATCTTCGAATCCCTTCCAGATTGCACCGTGAAATAGCCGCACGTGCTACGGCAGAAGATAAAAGCATTAATCAGTGGGTATCAGAAACTCTTAAACGCTCAGTAAGCGAATAAAGAATATAGGTGCCTGGCGCACCCATTATGGCACCCATTATGTGGAGACCAGATGTATTACCAGGTCTTGTCAGATGAAGCGCGAGTAGTGCATCCAGGCACGGCGCGGAAAAACGCCTTCGACGCACATCATCTTGAAGTACGGATGTTTCACGGCGGTCAGGGCGAGTGCATCCTGCTCGTCTTTCCTGGTAATAAATGCTGGCTGGTAGATTGTGGCCAGGGTACCGGAGATCGGTCTAACGAAACTCTGGCGGCAAACGTGGTCACCTATCTCGAAAACAACGGCCTGCATCTCGACGCCATCATCCCCACCCATCCGCACTCAGACCATGCAAAGGCCTTCACGACTATTCTTGCAGCCCCTTCACCTAACATAACCAAACCGCTAACGATCTATCGAAGCAACGATCCCGGCTGGTTTGATCCCGACAAGAAATGGTTAGCTCCTTACCGAAGCGCAGCGGCATTCTGGGGTGTTGATAACGTCCTGGAGGACGAAAGAATTCAGGAATCTATTGCGCCGGGCATATCGGCCCATTTATTTGCCGGTAGTTCAGGCAGGCGTTCTTACATCAGCGTATTCCTGCAACTCCGCTTTCACGGGGCACGAATTCTTTTTACCGGTGATGCCTACAAATCCTATGAAAGAGATCTTAGAGATGGGTTCGGTACGGAATTCTTTGGAGCCGATGTCCTCAAAGTCACTCACCACGGTAGCGAACACGGGACCGACGAAGGCGTACTCAGGGACACTCTTCCAGGAATCGCAATTGCCTCTACCGGATATGATGGTGGCCATCGGCTCGAGGACGACACCAGGGATCGCATTAAAGCGGGCGGGCCTCGAGTACGGGTGTTCGAGACTTTCCGCGACCAAAAGCAACAGGAGAATAAGCGGGATATCATTCTTACCACGGATGGCCAGCCAATTAATGGCGCCGGCATCCTCTATCGAGTCCGGCAAGTTGCCCCGGAATTCGGCGCTCGGCTTTAAAAATTCAAGGGATCAGAATACTTGATTACCTGGGCCACCATCTGCTGGCCTCTTATTCTCCCGGTAACAAAATAGACTGGTAACGTGGTGCTACGGATATATTTCTGATCAGCCGGTAATGTGCCAGCGACAGCTTGCCGAGCGAGATCTGCTGCGGTCCAAACCTCATCTGGATGTTGTCTTTAATAATCTGGTATGGCCCCACGCCGGAGACGGCGCCATACAGGGTGTACAGCCCCGGCCGTATTGCCTGCGATTCCAGGATGGTGTTGCCGTCACGCTGATTGATACGGTAGCCGCCGAAAGGGCTGGCCAGTGGTTCTCCAATGAAGACCCCTTCGCCGGGCATCTGCACGCTCTTCCAGTAGGCCTCGATCAGGGTATTGCCGCTGTAATATTGCCCCATTACCTGAATCGGATCGGGAAACTTGGCGAGCAAATTACACGGTTCAACCACCGTGCCGTAACTGCCAGTGGCGCCGGCACGCAACCATTCCAGGCTGCTCATTTGTTTGCTTCCGTCAAGCCTGCCACCGGCCGAGGTCAGGTGGTCGGCAATTGCACCGGGCAGATAAGTATTTGTCTTCAGGTCATCGACAAAGGTCTTGCCGGTGAAATAAAACAACACATCGTCCTTATCATGGATGGCATCACCCTCGACCAGTTCAATATTTATGTAGTCACCCAGCAAGCGGGCCGCCTGCGGGAAACCAATAGCGCGAATACTGCGAGCCTGGTCCGATGTCTTTACCAGGTAGGCAGTGCCGTCGGGAAAACTCTGGTCAGCACGGATGCCCCGATCGATTAACTGCTTTGCCATCACCACAGAATCGGCGGCCAGCATCATCGCGGGGCGAATACCATGATCGGTATAGGGCCGGTGGCTGTTGCTGTTGAACAGCGGGTTGCGTTTGGTGGCGCCACAACGTTTTGCCGAACAAAGTTGTTTATCATAACCAAAGGCAATGGCACTGGTGACCGACATACAGTCCACCCGGTAGGGTTTTGTCCAGGCCAGCGCGTAGGCCTGCACAGACGTTGGGGTGTTTTTTTTCAGTGCCAGCTGCAGTGCTCTGAATTCATCCCTGCCAATGGATGGCCTGACCGGCAAGGCCACCCGGATGAGATTGTCACGGGGGATGTGTCGTTTGAGTATATAGTAGTCACCGATGGCGATACTCTGTGGATCATTGGTATTGACCACCACACCAAGTTGCGCGGCCTGCAGGCGGGTTGCCGGGATCCTGATATCGGGTGCTGAACTGGGGGCAGCGGCAGCTGAATCCGCATTGGCGACAGGGTAAGCAGAGACAAGCAGTAGCAGCAGGCAGGCACTGGTCACCCTGTTGCGGATTGATGGTCGATGGTTGTTCAATGTTGACACTGCTTGCAGTAGTAACTGCTTCGCTGACCCAGTATGAGCTGGGTAATGGGCGTAGCGCAAACGCTACAGGGTTCGCCCTTCTTGCCATAGACGTTCAACGACTGGCCAAAATAGCCAGGGGTGCCATCGCTGGAGCTAAAGTCTCTCAATGTGGTCCCACCCGCCTGAATGGCCTGTTTGATGACCCCCTTGATGGCCGTGGACAAGTTACGATAAGACGCCTTTGATATGCGCCCAGCCTTGCGTCCGGGATGGATCCCGGCACGAAACAGGGCCTCGCTGGCATAGATATTACCAATCCCCACGACCACATGAGAGTTCATGATGAACTGCTTGATGGCCACTCTGCGCCCCCTGGACAATGTATAGAGATGTCCGGCCAGTTGCCCGTCGAGCGGCTCGGGTCCGAGTGGCCTGAGTAGCTTGTGGTTCGCTGGGTCCTGTCGGGTCCAGTGAATGCTGCCAAAGCGGCGCGGATCCCGAAAACGCAGACAGATGCCATTTTCAAATACCAGGTCGACATGATCATGTTTTTGCACCGCCGTCTCCGCAGATAATATGCGCAGACTGCCAGACATGCCGAGATGCAGGATCAGGCAGCCCTGATCAAACCTTATCAGAATATATTTTGCCCGTCGTGACACCGAGATGACGGTTTGTTTTTTAAGCGTGGTTGCCAGGGTCCGGCTTATCGGCCAGCGAAGACGGTAATTGCGAATAATCACGCGTTGAATGCGTTGCCCGAGGATATGAGGCCCGATGCCCCGACAGGTGGTCTCGACTTCAGGGAGCTCAGGCATACTTGCGATGGCTATTTATTGGCAGCGTCCCTGGATGAATCGGTGCTGCCTTGCGCGGGGTCGTTTTCAAGCGCGGGTAATTGCAGCAACTGTTTGCGTGTCTCAGCCAGCATGTGATAGTCGACCTTGATGTCCGGGCGACGCAGGATAAATTCGTCCGCTTCTGTCTTGATGATCTGAAATGCCAGTGTCTCGCCTGATACCAGGCTGATATCTATTGTTCCTGCAGACGGCGCCGCGCTTGCCTTGCTGACATATAGTGCCGTGCTGGTCTGCCAGGTATTGATCAATTGATTGAGCTGTTCAGCTGACGCCAGCACAGAATCGGGTAGTACCCGCCAGCGGTCATCCGCTGTCCGTTGCAGCTTTAGATAGGGCTGTTTTACAGGCTTTAGGCCCAGGCTGGCAATCTTGCTGTCGGGCGGTAACAGCCGGCTGCTGACAAATGAAGTACTGTCAGTAATCAGCTGGTGGTAATAGCTGTCGACGATCAGGTGGACCTTGTTATTCACATACACGTAGCGACGCTTGTTGACCTCCTCGACGTCACCAAAACTAATGCTGGTGTCATTAAACGTGATCTGTCCTTTACCGATAGCATATTTTTTTAAATCTTCAGGCGCCACCTCGAAGCTGGCAAAGCTGTGCGCCCCGGCCAGTCCCAGCAGGCCATTGATCCGCAGCTGGCTGGCAACGGTTTTTACCGGAGAGGTAATGATCCAGTGTGTTGCCTGTTTCCTGAATTGTATGTCCGAATCGCCGCGCTTGATGCTAATGCGATCAATGTCACTAATGATCAGCGGGGTGATGGGCCGAACTATCGGCACTTTCTTACCGGGTTCATAGACAGCCAGCAGCACCAGGACTGATACCAGGATCAGTAATACCAGATTGAGTAGCCAGCGGGTATTCATGATTAACGCTTGCGACGTCGCACCCAGATGACGATCCCGGTAGCCAGCAATATTAGTGGCAATACCAGCAGGAAGCCGATACCAATGACACCTGACGCTACCGGGCCAAGTTGCAGATTTTGATCGCTGCTCGTTATCGCCGGTATTGAAATAAAGTCATCATCACGGCTCAGCCAGTTGACGATGCGCAGCCCGAGATCCAGGTTACCGCCATTTCCCAGGTAGCCGTTGGAAATGAAGTCACCATCACCGATGACAACGATACGCTGTAGCCGGGGGTTTGCTTGCCCGGCCATATTAATATTATCGGGATTAATTTTATCCGGGTTAACTTCATCTGGATCCGTTTTGCCCGGGGTCGTTTCGCTGGTACTGGTTTCTTCTGTATTACCTTCTTCCGGCAGGTCTCGGGTCAGGGCCACACCAATCGTTAGTGGGCCGGGAATATCGCTACCCCGGTCCAGCTGGATCCTGTCATTCATCTCACCGGTTTCAGACCAGCTTTGTGAAGATGACATCAGGATGGCGATACTGGTCCAGTCGCCGGATGTATCCGATGCAACCGATTTACCTGATTTATCTGATTTATCTGATTTATCGGGGGCCTGCATATCAATACCACTGGCCTGTGGGAACAGGGTCACCAGGTTGAAATTCGCGGTGATCCCGTGGGACGGGTATTCGGTCACCAGCGCAAAACGCGGATCATCAATGCCCAGCGTCTGGGTGGCGGGCTCGACAATGGTTCCAGGGTAAAACTCTATACCGAGTTTTTCAGCGATGCTGTCCATACCGAATAGTGGGCCAGATTGCGGATCAGGATCGCTCAACCACAGAAGACTGCCACCACGTTCAATGTAGTCATTGATGGTCCGCAATTCGCTTGCCAGCAGACTCACCTGCGGGCTGGCGATGACCAGCACCGAGGTATTATCCGGAATCACTCTGGTCCTGGCCAGGTTCAACGTCAGCACACGGATCCCCTTGCTCTTTAGCTGTTCAACAAATTCGGCCACGTCGTGGTTGGCCTGACCGCGAGGACTGCGTTCTCCATGACCTTCAAGAAACATGGCCCATTTTTCCTGGCTGCGCACGACCCTCTGGATGGCATTGGTCAGCCCCTGTTCAGTCAGGTTCTGCAGCTTTTCTTTGCGCGGCCCAAAGCGGATGAGAAGTTCACCTTCGACACTGATGCCCAGATCGCGGATCAACTGGGGTTCGATATCCGGGTTGACGAAGCCCAGGTTGATGTCCGGCTTATGGCGTTGATAGCGACCAATAATGTCCTCAATACGACCGCGCAAGGTCGTTGACTCGGGACTTTGTCGAACGAAGGCAGTAATACTCAGCGGGCCTTCAATGGTCTTTAGCAGGCTGACACTTGCCTCTGACAGGGTATTGCGGCCACTCTGGGTCCAGTCAGCGACAATGGTATAGCGGGTACTGAGCCAGCCGAGCAGGCCGACAACGGTCAAAAACAGCAGCACAAAGGCGATGTTTTGCAGGCGTATTATCAGGCGGCTTTTACGAGTGACTTTCATGGGCTCAAGTGTCTGTAGCGATCCCTAGTGTTGCAGGCGATAGGCATCCAGCCGGCGTATGGTCAGTACCACGAACGAGAATATGAATAGCAGGTAGTAGATGACATCGCTGCTGTTAAAAGCGCCGCGGAGCATGGGTTTATAGTGTTGCAATAAAGACAGGTACGACAGCGTATTGCCGGTTGCCTGACCCTGGGTGCCACTACCGGCCCAGTCGATGATCCACAGCAACAGTAAAATGCCCAGGGTGGAAATCGCCGCGATGACCGGTTGCACGGTCAGGGATGACATAAACAGGCCGACCGCTGCAAATGCCGCCAGTAGCAAGCCAAGGCCGAAAAATCCGGAGGCCATCATGCCCGTGTCGAGGTTGCCCCCCACGAGGAGCGATAATGGCATTAATGCCAGCATGACGAGCATGATGCCAAGGAAGCCGAGGATGCCGAGGTACTTGCCAAGGACGATCTCGGTCATGGACAGTGGTGCCGACATCAGCAGGCTCAGGGTCTGACTACGGCGCTCATCGGCGATCATGCGCATGGTGAGTATCGGTACGACCAGCAACAACAGCACTGCACTAAAATCCAGCAGGCCGCCCACCACGATGAGGGTGATACCCGGGGCCCCCGAGACGGCCGCCAGGCGGGGTTGCAGCGTGGCATAGAAATCCAGTTGCACCAGAAACATATAGGCAGTAATTAGCTGTACCACTGCCAGGATTGACCAGGCGAGTGGTGACAAAAACATACTGCGTAATTCACGGCTGGCGATGGTAAATATTTTCATGACCCGGCCCCGTTTCCCCCGGTCTCCTTGCAGGTGATATCAATGAAGATCTGCTCCAGGGTCAGTTGCTCTGGTATCAGCTCATACAGCCCCCAGTGATTGTTGGCTGCCATGATCGCGACGGTATCGGCCACCGTCGTCGGGCTTCCCGTATCTATGGCCGCCTTGCCCGGTGAGAAATGGATCCGATAGCGGCCTGCATCCAGTGCATCCACCCCTTCAACCCCGTCCAGGGTCAACAGCTCGTCGATCACGATTGGCCGGCGTGTCGCCAGGATCAGGCTACGGGCCTGTAATTGTACATCCAGATCATCAATTGTTTCGGCCATGGCGATGCGGCCCTTGTTGATGATCAAGAAGCGATCGCAGACCGCCTGTACTTCGGGCAGGATATGGGTGGAGAGAATCACGCCGTGCTCTTTGCCAAGGTCATGGATCAGCTCGCGGATCTCACGGATCTGAATCGGATCCAGTCCCACGGTCGGCTCGTCGAGGATAATGACGGCAGGATTGTGGATGATCGCCTGGGCGATGCCGACCCGTTGCTGAAAGCCTTTTGACAGGTTGCCGATTAATCGATCACCTGCCTCGTCAAGACCGCAGCGCCGCCTGGCGCGGTGCACCGCATCGGCAATGTCTGTCTTTTTGACGCGATTGAGTCTGGCGCAATAGCTCAGGTACTCGTTGACACTTAATTCTTTGTACAATGGCGGTTGCTCCGGCAGATAACCCAGTTCTGCCTTGGCCTTTTTGGGGGAATCCAGAATATCGATACCATTGATGCGCACCTGGCCAGTGCTCGGTGCCAGGTTACCGCTGATGATTTGCATCGCACTGGTCTTACCTGCGCCATTGGGTCCCAGCAGTCCGACAACTTCGCCGCGATCGACATGGAAACTGACATCATTGACTGCGCAGGTGTCGCCGTAATAACGGCTGAGATGGTCGACCTGGATGAGTGTTTCTGTATTGATGGTCATTGGGCCCATGAATATTCTATGCGTTGTTTATTCTATGCGATTCTGACCACCCAGTGCCACTCTGGTTCTATTGCCGTTCTATTCGGGTGCCGTGCCGGTATGAAATTATTATGTGTTAATCTCGGCATCCATGAGCAGCCGGGATGAAGCAGACAGGATAATTCACTATGTTGCTCGGTGTTGATACCGGGGGGACCTTTACCGATTTTGTCCTCTATGATGGTGAGCGTCTGCGCATACACAAGGTATTATCTACGCCGGCCGCCCCTGAACAGGCCATCCTCCAGGGGATAGACGATCTGCAACTGCGCGATAAGGGCCAGATACGGCAGGGGCTGATCGTCGTGCATGGCTCTACCGTGGCGACCAATGCGGTGCTGGAAGGCAAGGGTGTTCGTACTGTCTATATCACCAATCGCGGACTCAGGGACGTTCTGAGTATTGGCCGCCAGGCCCGCCGCGAACTGTATAACCTGCAGCCACCGCCGCTGCAGGTCCCGTTTCCGAGGGAATTGTGTCTCGAAGTGGGCGGGCGTCTCGCTGCCGATGGCAGTGTGGTGGAGGCGTTGACCGAGTCCGATCTGGACAGTCTTGTCGAGGCCATTGCCTCTCTCAAGCCGCGCGCGGTCGCCATTAATCTCCTGTATTCATTCCTGGATGCTCGTCATGAGCAGGCGCTGGCTGCCAGGCTGCAAGCGAGCTTTGATGGCATCTTCGTGTCGTGTTCATCGCGGGTGTTAGCCGAATACAAGGAGTATGAGCGCGGCCTGGCGACCTGGCTGAATGCCTATGTGGGGCCGCTGATGCAGGGCTATCTGCAACGCCTGCAAGCCACGATACGACCTGCCTCTGTATCGGTCATGCAGGGCAGTGGTCAGACCATCGCGGCGGATCAGGCGGCGGACCAGGCGGTGCATTTGTTGCTGTCAGGCCCGGCTGGCGGGCTTGCCGGGGCCGCTTATGTTGGTCGTGCCTGTGGCCTCGAGCGCCTGCTGAGCTTTGATATGGGCGGCACCTCTACCGACGTTGCCTTAGTGGATGGCCAGATGCAGCAGATGCAATTGACCAGTGAGGGCCATATTGGCCCTTATCCTGTTGCGGTGGCGATGCTGGATATACACACCATCGGCGCCGGTGGTGGCTCTATTGCGCGGGTGGATCAGGGTGGCCTGTTACAGGTGGGGCCTGAGTCGGCCGGTGCAACCCCCGGTCCTGCCTGTTATGCCCAGGGGGGTCGGCAGGCGACCGTCACCGATGCCAATCTGGTGCTGGGTCGTTTGCGCGCAGAAGCCTTTTTAGGTGGTGAGATGAGCTTGCAGCTGGCGGCGGCGCGCGAGGCCATCGCGGTGCTCGCCGGGGTGCTGGGCGGCAGTATTGAGCAGACGGCGCTGGGCATCATTCAAGTGGCCAATGAGCATATGGTCGGTGCACTGCGGGTCATCTCGGTACAGCGTGGTATAGATCCGGCGGAGTTTACCCTGGCGAGTTTCGGCGGTGCCGGCGGCCTGCATGTGTGTGCACTGGCAGAGGCCCTCAGGATGGGCTGCGCGCTGGTGCCAATACATGCGGGGGTATTATCCGCCCTGGGGATGCTGGTGGCCCCACAAGGCAGGCAACTGTCCCGCACCGTGATGGGCCGGCTTGAACAACTGGATCCGTCGGTGTTGCAGCGCGAATTCCAGCTGCTGGAAGATACTGGCAGGGAGGAACTGCTCCACGAGGGGCTGGCAGACGATGACATCCAGGCTGCTTCCAGTGTGGATTTACGCTATTTCGGCCAGTCCTATACACTGAATGTCCCCTGGCTGGGCATTAAGGCATCGATACAGGCCTTTCATGAGGCCCATCAAGCCCGTTACGGGCATCGTCTGGACGGGGCTGTGGAGTTGGTGAATCAGCGGGTCGCGGTCAGCGGTGTCGGGCATGAACTGACGTTGCAGGCGATGCATGCGACGCAGTCGGGCGACGCCAGGCCACAACCGGTACGACTTTACGCTATCGAGCAGCAGGTCCCGATGCATACTCGTGAGCAGTTACCGATCAATAAAACCCTCCCGGGGCCACTGCTGATCACCGAGCGGGTATCGACCACCTTTGTCGCCGTCGGCTGGGCCTGTCGTCGCGACCCTATGGGCAATCTATTACTGACAAGAGAGGCCTGAATTGAGCCGGGGGGACTAAGTCAGCGCAGCGGGGCCAGTTGACCACTCTGCAGATAGCGGCGGTAATCGGCCAGAATGACATCATGATCAAACGCCAGTGGCAGCGTGATCTCGTCTGGTGTTAGCAGCTGGATATTAATCGCATCATCGGCCGCCCGGGGCGTCCCCATGCCGGGCCGGGCAGAGGCGATGTAGACCACGCTGACCGTGTGAAAGCGGCTGTCCCGATGTGGCGCTGAATAGCACCCCAGCAATCTGTCCAGGGTGACCTCGAGGCAGGTCTCCTCAAAGGCCTCTCGTCGAGCGGCGTCTTCCAGGGATTCACCTTCATCAACAAAGCCCCCGGGCAAGGCCCAGCCAAGTGGTGGATTGCGGCGCTCGATCAGCACGATACGGCGGTTATCGGCGGCATCCCCGTTATCCTCGTCATCACCGGCCTGTATCTCGATAATGATATCCACGGTGACAGGCGGTGTCTGTGGTGGTCTGAAAACCCGGTTCATGGTGACAGACTATAGCCTCATCATGTATATTCGGGGAACCACTTTATTGATGGGGTATCGTTCATGTATACCCGCTATTTAACCATTTTACAGAAGTTGAGCTGTGCTGCTCATGCAATGGTGTACATGAGTGGAAAAAAACCGGGGGGTCTGCACCGGTCATATCGCTGGCACATCATTGGCACATCATTAAAGACCGACCGTCTCCGGAAAATGTTTATTGCTGACCACGCAGGGTAAAGAAAAAGGACTGATATTGGTGCCTGTATCCTTAGTTACTTAATAACTTCAAGGAGAAGAAGATGGAATTATTCCTGGTGCGTACAATGAAACAAAGCAATGGGCCACTAAAGTGGGTAGTTACTACCTTTATTAGCGCCTGTATATTTTTCTTATTGACCGGGATAGCTGCGGCGGATATTCCTTACAGGGTTTCTGTCAAGTTTATTCTCGATTCAAATGGTAACCGGCCAGCTTCAGGAGACATTAATACCAATGCCGAGGTCAATGATCAGATAGATTTGGGGAATGAGGTACTGAGGAATATGTTCAGTGAACTTGGCATGGGCCTGGTGGAGATAGTGAATATTGCCGGGGTCAGCCAGCATTTTAATGACGCCATAAACGGAACAAATAGAGACCAGATACGCAGTGACGCGTTGGGTAACACAGCCCTTTACGCCTGGCGCACTAACGCAATTAATATGTATATAGTGGGTAGCTCCGGCAGTGCTATAAGCAAATTTCCGCCCAATAATGATATTATTATGGTCGGCCAGAATATACGAACAACTACCGTTATTCACGAATCAGGCCATAGCCTCAACCTTATGCATACCCATGAAGGCGGCGGCGCCGATGGCTGTGCCGATACCATTCCCGATAACAAGGACTGGACAATTGATCAATTGTCTACAAATCAATATGGCGTTCCTTACGCCAGTCTAACCGCAGCACAACAAAACGTGGTGGATATGGTCTTTAACAATATCATGTCATACCATGGCCCCAGAGACCGTCTTTCACCCTGCCAGATGGACAGGATGAGTAACCAGGGTTATTCTGACAGGAGCTGGATGTATTCAAAAATACCGGTTTATGTGAGTACCACCAATCTTTGTCCCCTTCTCTGTAATGGATCCTGGGTATTTCCGTATAATAATGTTCAGACTGCTCTTAGTGGCGGGGGTCTCACTGGTAAAGGGCTTGTCCTGAAGCAGGGGAACTATTCCATAACTCAGAATGCTATCAATTTCGATCTTGAAATTATTAGCCGTTCCGGGACTTCTAAAATTGATAAGGATGAGCCGCTATACACACTGCCAGTAATTAATGAATCTCAAGCTCCCGGGGTGAGCACGGCGGCAAAGGCTGCCCAACAGGAAGACACTGCCGCAAGAAAGGTCGTTAGTGCAGGGGAGAAAAATGCAAAATCGGCAATGAATAAGGTGGACCGCACCGCCATCCTGAATGCCGCAGAAGTAAAAAGAAAACAACATTCTGATAACGCAATGAATTATCTATTAGAGGCAGAAAGCTATGCTAGCGGTGATGAGAAGCTTGCCGCGCAATTAGAGCTGGCTCAGAGGTACAGATATGCCGGAAACTGCGGGCTTGCGATTAAATATTACAACCTTGTGGCAAAGGGAACCGATCAAAAGCATTTAAAGGCGCGCGCGTTACGGCTCGTGGAAAAATGTAAGCAAGCATCAACGGCCGACAATTCAGCAAACACTGAGAAATAAACAATAGGCACGGATCTTTAGTGTGACACAAAAAAGCCCGGTTTATACCGGGCTTTTTATCAATAGACTGTACCTAAGTTTATTTGATCTTGGCTTCCTTGTAGACCACGTGTTTGCGGACCACCGGATCAAATTTCTTGATCTCCATCTTTTCAGGCATGGTGCGCTTGTTCTTGGTGGTGGTGTAATAGTGACCAGTGCCGGCACTTGAAACAAGTTTGATTTTCTCACGCATAACGATTTCCCCAATTAAACCTTTTCGCTAATTAAAGCTTTTCGCTGATTAAACTTTTTCACCGCGCTTGCGCATGTCTGTCAGAACGGTATCGATACCGTTCTTATCGATGATACGCATGCCCTTGGAGCTCAGACGCAGCTTGATCCAACGGTTCTCACTCTCCACCCAGAAGCGGTGGGTATGAAGATTGGGCAGGAACCGCCGCCTGGTTCTGTTGTTGGCGTGGGAGACGTTATTTCCCGCCATGGGGCGTTTTCCCGTTACCTGACACACTCTGGACATCATATTTCTCCAAAAAATTTAATCTGCCAATAATAATCTGCCAACAATAATCCGACAGCATTCGCCGGTAGTGCCAATCTGTCGCAGCAATTATCGACAGCTGTCCACAGGCGCGAACCTGTGGGGGGCGAAGGCGGGGCATTGTACTAAAGATGACCATAGAGTTACAAGCGGTCGGGTCGTTTGGCGTCGGCAATAATTATTATATTAAAATCAATATGTTAAGAACGTCATTTGGGCTGGCGTGGTGTTCAGGAAGCAGATGGACTGTTTCCAGTGGCAAATAACGCCTATAACAGCCCCCTTTCAGCAAATGACACGCACTCCAGGTCACCAATCACCAGGTGGTCCAGTACCCGGATATCCACCAGACCCAGGGCGTCCCGGAGTCGTCGCGTCAGCTGCTGGTCCGCCTGGCTGGGCTCGGCAATCCCGGACGGGTGATTATGCGCCAGGATGACGGCCGCCGCATTGTGCTGCATGGCCCTGCGCACGACTTCGCGGGGATGGACGCTGGCGCCATCAATCGTGCCGCGAAACAGTTCTTCGTAATCAATGACCCGGTGACGGTTGTCCAGGAACAGGCAGGCAAAGATCTCCTGTGGATGGTGTCGGAGCCTGGCCATCAGGTAATTGCGGGTATCCAGCGGACAGCTGATGACGTCCTCGCGCTGGAGTTTCTCTGCCAGGTGCCGGCGCGTCAATTCCAGCGCGGCCTGCAATATCACATAGCTGCTCTGACCCACCCCCTTGGTCTGACACAATACGTCCTCAGGGGTCTCCAGGACACGGCGCAGACCACCGACGTCGATGAGTAATTGTCTGGCGAGATCCAGTGCGGTGACACCGGGTCGGCCGGTGCGCAGGAAAATGGCCAGTAGTTCGGCGTCAGACAGGGCAGCGGGGCCCCGTTGAAGAAGTTTCTCTCGTGGCCGCTCTGCCAGCGGCCAGTCAGTAATGGGCATTGTAATGACCTCCATGTCAGTGTGAAGACTGCTTCGCTCGCTACGTCTTCATATACCTCGACCCATACTAGCCGGAATTATTGATGATTTAAATCCCTAATCCTGCGGGGATGGCCCTACAGGTGGGGAGTGCCGCAGGATATCTGTTAATATTGCCTGTCTATGGAGTCACTGGCGCACAAGAACATATTGCTCGGGGTCAGCGGCAGCGTTGCTGCCTATAAGGCCGCGGAACTGGTACGTCGCCTGATTGAGGCGGGCGCCAGGGTCCAGGTGGTGATGACCACAGGTGCCCAGGTCTTCGTCACGCCAATGACTTTTCAGGCCCTGTCCGGCAGGCCCGTCAGGACGGAACTACTGGATACCGAGGCCGAGGCTGGTATGGGGCATATCGAACTGGCCCGATGGGCCGATGTGATCCTGGTGGCGCCTGCCAGCGCAGATTTTATCGCGCGCCTGGCGCAGGGGCGTGCCCAGGACCTGTTGAGCACGGTATGCCTTGCCTGCAAGGCACCGTTGGCGGTGGCGCCAGCGATGAACCAGGCGATGTGGGAAGACATGGCGACTCGGGACAATTGCCAGTTATTACAACAACGCGGTATCAAGCTGTTTGGCCCCGCTGAGGGCAGCCAGGCCTGTGGCGATGTGGGGCCCGGGCGCATGCTTGAGGCCGGGGACCTGGTGGAACTGACCGCCCAATTGTTTGAAACCGGTTCACTGACCGGTTTGACGGTGGTCATTACTGCCGGGCCCACCCGGGAGGACATCGACCCGGTACGGTTTATCAGTAACCGAAGCTCCGGAAAAATGGGCTATGCGATGGCAACGGCGGCGGTTGAAGCAGGTGCTAAAGTTATTCTGGTGAGCGGTCCAAGTCATGAAATGGCACCAGAAAATGCCCAACTGTCGATGGTGAGAAGCGCACAGCAAATGTATGATGCGGTCATGGCCGTATTGGATGGTTGCGATATATTTATTGCCACGGCGGCGGTGGCCGATTACAAGCCTTCACAATCGTGTGATCACAAGATTAAACGTGGCAAGGGTGATATGACACTAACCCTTGAACCCACGCCGGACATCCTGGCATCAGTGGCCGCCACAGGAAAAGGCATTTTTAGTGTGGGTTTTGCCGCTGAAACAAATGATATGGAGCGCTATGCCAGCGAAAAACGTAAAAGCAAAGGCATTGATATGGTGGTTGGCAATCAAGTTGGCCAGGGAGAGGACGCTATTAGTGTAGGCTTTGAAAGTGAGGATAATGAGGTTCAGGTGTTCTGGGAGGGGGATCAACAACGCTTTCCAAAAGAGAGAAAGACCAGCCTGGCTCGCCGCCTGATAGCAACTATTGCAGAGAGGTTTTATGCAAACAAAAATTCAGCTTAAGGTCCTGGATGAGCGTCTGGGGAAGGACATCCCGTTGCCAGAATACTCAACGGATGGTTCTGCCGGCCTGGATATGCGTGCCTGCCTTGATGAACCTTTGCAGCTTCAACCGGGCGAAACACATCTGATCCCGACCGGTATGGCAATTCATATCGCTGACCCGGGTCTTGCGGCAGTATTGTTACCACGCTCGGGCCTTGGTCATAAATATGGCATTGTGCTGGGTAATCTGGTTGGTTTAATAGATTCTGATTATCAGGGACAGGTATTTGTTTCTTGCTGGAATCGGGGCAATGAGGCATTCACCATCGAAATAGGTGAGAGAATTGCGCAGATGGTTTTTATTCCGGTGGTCCAGGCAGGCTTTGAAATTGTCTCTGACTTTGATGAGAGTCTGCGTGGCGAAGGCGGTTTCGGACATTCCGGTCGTCACTGATCCATATCAGGGTGTAACTTTGAGTTCTGCATGAAAATTAAAATGAAATGTAATCTGGCTGGCAGTATAAAAACCATAAATACCTTTATGGTGATCGCCGTCCTGATTTTGACAGGCCCGGTAAAACAGGCAGCCGCAACTGATGAAGATCATAACGATCAGGCCAAGGTAGACAGTATTGCCAGGCAGGTTGGTGCGACTCTGAAGGAAGCAAGAGACCGGCTTACCGCGATCGCGGGTTACGCTTCCCTGAAAACGAGTATTAACAATAATAAAGATGCTGAGTTGCGTGTCTTCGAGGATCTTACCCGTGACAGCATCCCGTATGCATTGAAAGTTCGGGTGTTATCTCCGGATGTTAGTGAAATTGATACCAGCAGCACTCCCTACTTAAGTTATGCATGTCTGGATATTACCAATAAGGCCGGAGAGACCATGAAGCAAACCCCAATAGAGGTGCATTCTTACGGTTCCCCGCAGCAACATATCGATATTGCGCAACCAGTGATGAATGAAACAGGCGACAAGGTCATTGCTGTGGTGCTGGTGAGTTTTGATGTTCGATGGTTGAAGTCAATCCTGTCGGATTACGAAATCTCCGATGGTTATCTTGAGCTACAGCAGGGGCGGCAGAGTATTGCATCACGTGGTGCCGCAGCACACCGCCAGGGTGTAGCGGCCAAGATCACGGTGATAGGCAGTCGCTGGCGACTGGCTTACTGGCCGGCAGGCGGTAATTTACAGCTGACCGTTGGTACAGATATTACCATGATGATCGCCCAGATCGTGGTCGTGCTGCTGTTGGTTGGTGTGGTGTTCTATTTGGTACGGATAAGGCGCATCAAACTGCCCCTGGCATCGCTGAAACTGAAACGTAAATCTTCCAGTTCGGTGTTGATGGGTCATGAGCAGGCCGAGGAAGAACTCACCATTGATAAAGACATAGAAAGTGGTGCCGGTGTTCTGTTTCAGTCCAGCGCTGATGTGAATGTCGAAGAGATCTCTGAGGACGAAGTTTTTCCTCGCATGGAGGGCCCTGCAGATATAGACATTCTTGCAGATGCTGCAGAGCTGCCGCCCATCCAGGTTGATATTGATGAGCCTGCCGATGATACGAAGGTATCTGACAGTGTTGAAGACCGCAATACACAACAACTTGCCAGCGCGGATATGACAGAGGCAGTCAGTGTCCCCAAGACCATTTTCAGGGCCTATGATATTCGCGGTATTATCGATGACACACTGACCACGGATGCGGTCTATCAAATTGGTCGTGCTATTGGCAGTGTTGCTGGTGAGCGTCAGCAGCAAACCGTGGTGGTAGGACGAGACGGCAGACTGTCCGGTAAAGATCTGTCCGAAGCACTGATTAAAGGCTTGCAGGCCTCCGGGCGCGATGTCATTTTTATTGGCACCGTGCCAACCCCGGTGTTGTATTTCGCGACGCACCATTTAAACACCGGTACAGGTGTCATGGTCACCGGTAGCCACAATCCTTCGAACTATAATGGCTTGAAGATGGTGATCGATAACGAAACCCTGTCGGGTGAAGCTATTCAGGATCTGCGCTATCGCCTGGATAAGGGCAGACTGCTGAAAGGGGAAGGTAGTTTAAAGACCATGGATGTCGTCGATGAATATGTGAAATATATCCGCGATGATGTGTTGTTGTTCCGCGCCCCCAAGGTGGTAGTGGACTGTGGAAATGGTGTTGCCGGTGGAGTCGCCCCGAAAGTGCTGAGAGAGCTGGGCTGTGAAGTAGTGGAGCTGTACTGCGATGTGGACGGCCACTTTCCCAATCATCATCCAGACCCGGCCAAGCCTGAGAATCTTCAGGATCTGATCGAGGCAGTTAAAAAGGAAGGTGCATCGCTTGGGTTTGCCTTTGATGGCGATGGTGATCGTATTGGGGTCGTGGATTCCGAAGGTAATATCATCTGGCCAGATCGTCTGATGATGGTATATGCCAGGGATGTGTTGTCCCGTAATCAGGGTGCCGAAATTGTGTATGACGTGAAATGCACCAGCAATCTGGGTCGCATCATTATGGAAAGTGGTGGCAGGCCAGTGATGTACAAGACCGGACATTCCTTTATCAAGGCCAAGATGAGGGAAAGTGGCGCCCTGCTTGCGGGTGAAATGAGTGGGCATATATTCTTTAAGGAAAGATATTTTGGCTTTGATGACGCCATATATGCGGCAGCAAGATTACTCGAGGCCATGGTGGTGTTTGCTGATGACCGTAGCACCGCTGAGGCCTTCCGCGAGTTGCCCGATGCCCTGAATACCCCCGAGCTCAACATTTTGTTTGAAGAGGGCGGGAACTTTAAATTTATGGAACAGCTCTCCAAACATGCACAGGAGTTCCATGGCGGGGTGGTAACAGCGATTGACGGGATCCGGGTGGATTATCAGGATGGCTGGGGGCTGGTACGCGCCTCGAATACCACTCCGTCGCTGGTACTGCGTTTTGAGGCCAAGAATGAGACAGCGCTGGCCCGTATTCAGTCACAATTCCGTGAGTTGATGCTGAGCATCCAGCCCGATATTAAGTTGCCATTCTAGCCACAGTGATATGGGCAGTGTTCTGGTTATACAGTTGTAAATCGCTGCTTGCCTGCTAGGATGACGGCAGAGTTAAATAATTAATTAATATTTATTATGTCACTAGATCCCAAAGCCGCAATAAATATAGCCCGTGTATTGACGGAGGCCCTGCCGTATATAAAGCGTTTCGTTGGCAAGACGGTGGTCATCAAGTACGGTGGCAATGCCATGGTTGATGAGGCACTGAAGAGTGGCTTTGCACGTGATGTGGTATTGATGAAACTGGTAGGCATGAACCCGATTGTTATTCATGGTGGCGGCCCACAAATTGGCCAGTTACTGGAGAAAATCGGCAAGCCGAGCCAGTTTATCAATGGTATGCGGGTAACTGACAACGAGACCATGGATATTGTTGAAATGGTGCTTGGCGGTCTGGTGAACAAGGAGATTGTGAATCTCATCAATCGCCATGGTGGTAATGCCGTAGGCCTGACAGGAAAAGATGGTGACCTGATTCATGCAGAAAAGATGACATTCACCCGCAATGCCCCTGAAATGAATGCGCCTGAAATTATCGATATTGGGCATGTAGGAAGAGTATCCAGCATCAAGACTTCCGTGATTGATATGCTGATCCAGAGTAACTTTATACCGGTGATCGCGCCTATCGGTGTGGGCAAGGATGGCCAGTCCTACAATATCAACGCTGATCTGGTTGCAGGAAAATTTGCTGAGACCATGGAGGCAGAAAAGCTGATCATGCTGACCAATACCCAGGGACTTCTGGACAAGAAGGGTGAATTACTGACGGGACTGTCAGCAAATGACGTGAGCAAAATGATTGAAGATGGCACCATTCACGGCGGCATGTTACCAAAGATAGGTTGTGCCATGGAGGCGGTGCAGTCAGGAGTTAAATCTGCACACATTATTGATGGCAGGGTTGAACACGCCGTGTTACTGGAAATTTTCACTGATGAAGGTGTCGGTACACTGTTGCGTGCCTGATACATACGGATAAACGCAAATACACAGGATAGTATGGGAGGGATGGTTATGGCACAGGTTTCTTCAGATGATAAACAGCAACGCCCTTCACGAAAACGACATATCCTTGAGTGCCTGGCACGGGAGCTTGAAGGGCATCCGGGGGAGAAAATTACAACGGCTGGTCTGGCCAGGGCAGTGGGAGTTACTGAGGCCGCCCTGTATCGTCATTTTCCAAGTAAGGCCAGAATGTATGAGGGCCTGATCGAATTTATTGAGGATTCTGTATTTGGTCTGATAACAAAAATCCTGGATGAGGAAACTGACGCAATGACACGTTGTGAGAAAATTATGCGTATGTTGCTCGGATTTGCCGAACGTAACCCTGGCATGACCAGGATCCTGGCAGGTGATGCCCTGGTGGGTGAGAACCCCCGGCTACGAACCCGCACAGGACAATTTTTTGATCGTATAGAAACTCAATTTAAGCAGATTCTTCGAGAAGGTGAAATGCGAGGAGAAGGGACGGGTAATACTGTGCAGATATCTGCGAACCTGATGCTGGTTGTAATAGAAGGCAAGTTTCACCAGTTCGTACGCAGTGAATTTTCGCGCTCACCGCTAATGAACTGGGATAATCAATGGGCGCTATTGAGAAGCAGTTTTTCCTGAGACAGGTGTAACAGTTTTACCGGTGAGTTCATTGAAGCGAGATATTTTCGCCTTATAATCCGCTTTCATTTCCTCACGTTCCCTGGTTTTTTTGTCTACAAAGGCCTGATACTTCCGGATTTGTGCCTTTGTTGTTTTGATGGCGTCCAGTTGCTTTTCAGACACCTTTCTGCCATTACGTTCATTGTTGGCAGCGTTCTTACGCAGGCCCTTTAAATTTGCCTGTAATTTACCGATGTTTCCCCTGGTTATTTTAATCTCGTTGTTGAGCAGGTTGATTTTACCATCCCGTGTCATGATGATCTCATCTATATTGCTGAAAGTATCCAGCAGCACACGATCGTTTTTCTGCCGTTCTTCAGCGGCGCGTAATTTTTGTCTTTCCGCAGATTTTTCCTTTGCCAGTGCGTCGAGTTCTTCCCTGGTCTTTGCGCGTTCCACCCGGTTGGTAACAATACCCCCACTACTGATTTCCTCGTGCCCCTTTTGTGCAAATTCAGGTGGCACCACGTTACCGCATTCGCGGACCCCTTCGTTGTTGGTCCAGCACTTAAAACCCGCCACGGCAGGATGACTTGAAAAAACAAATATGCCCGCAATCAGTATAAAAAAAGTCTTAATGGCTCTGGTCATTTTTATATTCCGTTATATCTGCGTTGTCGGCTACAGTATAGCCATACATGTTATGTTAGTCACTTGAGTGCTTTATAAGTTCTGACTAAAAATGCAGCCATTAGAACAACTTATACTGTTTATTATCTCGTTGATAGCAAATATATTTTCCGCCTTCGCCGGCGGCGGGGCCGGGTTGCTGCAACTGCCAGCCTTGATTTTTCTGGGACTTGGCTTTTCAGTGGCACTGGCAACCCATAAGGTTGCCAGTGTGGCGCTTGGCGTTGGTGCCACAATCAGGCATTTGCGTGAGAAGAGTCTGGAGCGATGGTTTGCATTGTTTATTCTTGCCACAGGTATGCCAGGAGTGATCCTGGGCGCACATATTATTCTCAAGGTGCCTGATCGGCATGCCCGCACCGCATTAGGTATTCTGACGCTGATGTTGGGTGTGTACTCATGGTCAAAACATGATCTTGGGCTTGAGCATAAGCCCGTACACCGTGATTCCACTGGTTATCTATACGGGGGTGTAGCGTTATTTATGATCGGCGCACTGAATGGATCATTGACATCAGGTACAGGGCTGTTTGTCACCATGTGGCTGGTCAGATGGTTTGGTCTGGATTATAAACGTGCGGTGGCCTATACCCTGATTCTCGTCGGTATGTTCTGGAACGGCACCGGTGCCATCACCCTTGGATTGTTGGCAGACATCAAATGGAGCTGGCTTCCGGTACTGTTGCTGGGATCTCTGCTGGGGGGCTATACGGGAGCCCACCTGGCGATTAGCAAGGGGAACAAATGGATCAAGCATGTATTTGAGGTGTTAACAGTCTTTGTTGGCATCGCCTTGATTACCACCTGAACCCGGATAATATTCCAGTGAATAACTCAGGCTGGATTTATTCCATACTCTGACTGGTATGTGAGGATCGCATCAAGTGAGGACTGTTGATCAGGTTGTTCCCCCAGATAGTGAATTAAATGCCCCAGTTTGATTATACTCAATACCGTGACATTATAATTTTGTTCCACTTCCTGTATCGCAGATAATTCTCTGCTGCCACGCTCCTGTCGATCCAGTGCAATAATGACACCGGCGGGCGTTGCTCCCTCCGCATTAATAATATTCATGGCCTCACGAATAGCGGTGCCGGCAGTAATTACATCGTCAATGATTAGCACCTTTCCGTTTAATGGTGAGCCGACGATTGAACCGCCTTCGCCATGACTCTTAGCTTCTTTGCGATTAAAACTATACGGAAGATCCAGGTTATGCTGTTCTGCCAGCGAAACCGCACAGCTTGCCGCCAACGGTATGCCCTTGTAAGCCGGGCCGAATAACACATCAAATTGCAGCTCACTATCTACAATGGCGCTTGCATAAAACTGGCCCAGCCTTGACAGGGCACGACCGGTATTAAACAGGCCGGCATTAAAAAAATAGGGGCTGACGCGCCCTGATTTCAGAGAGAACTCGCCGAAACGCAGGACATTATGCTCGATGGCAAACTGAATAAAATCTTTTTGATATTGTTGCATGGTTGAATATATCTGAATCTGTTGAGCAATGATGTATGATACACGCTTTTTCATCCGGGTACTTCGTTGAGGTAATATTTATGCGTGTCATCAGTATCAATGTGAATGGTATCCGGGCTGCGGAGAAAAAGGGCCTGTTACAATGGTTATCCAGACAGCGTGCGGATGTCATTTGCATCCAGGAAACCAGGGCTCAGGAATCTCAGCTCGATCCCGAAACGCATTGTCCGAAGGGTTATCACTGCCATTTCCATGATGCGGAGAAAAAGGGCTATAGCGGTGTTGCCATCTACAGCAGGCGGGAGCCTGACAAGATTATCTGTGGTCTTGGTAAAGGCTTTGAAGATATGGATGCCGAGGGCCGTTTCATTCAGGCTGATTATGGCAAGCTCAGTGTCATTTCAGTTTACCTGCCATCCGGCTCATCTGGTGACGAGCGCCAGCAGGTCAAGTTCAGTTTTATGAAGAGATTCACCAGGACACTCAAATCCATGCGGCGCAAGCAGCGCGAATTCATCATCTGTGGTGACTGGAATATTGTGCATAAGGAGATTGATATCAAGAACTGGAAAAGTAACCAGAAAAATTCCGGGTGTTTGCCGGAGGAACGTGCCTGGCTGGATCAGGTGTTTGGCCCGATGGGTTTTGTGGACGCATTTCGAGTGGTTGATCAGAGACCACATCAGTATACCTGGTGGTCAAATCGCGGCAATGCACGGGCAAATAATGTGGGATGGCGTATCGATTATCAGATCATCACTCCGGCGCTGGAGAGCAAGGTCATCAGGGCTTCCATATACAAGGGCAAGTGGTTTTCTGATCATGCGCCCCTGACTATCGACTACGATCTCTAACGGTAACATTTGATATTCCCCCGGGAATTTTTACCATCAGATGTTCCTTTGGTGTTAAATTACCGGCATAGAGTGTGATATGGACGAGCTATGCCGCAATACGATAATTCATTAAAACCCCAGGTCAGTTGGCGCCAGGCCTTTCTTGTCTATAAACATCACCGTGTCATTACCATGTTCTTCCTGGGTTTCTCGGCGGGGCTGCCGTTTCTACTGGTGTTTACGACCTTGTCCTTTTGGCTCAAAGAGGCGGAAGTCAGTCGATCGGTGATTGGTTTTTTCAGCTGGGTGGGCATTACTTATTCTATCAAGGTGATGTGGGCACCTGTCATTGACCGCTTACAGATACCGTTATTAAGCAAATGGCTGGGTCGTCGGCGTGGCTGGATGATCCTGGCGCAATTGGGCATTGCGGCAGGTCTCATCGGCATGGCGATGACCGATCCTCGTACAGAGTTATTCTGGCTGGCTGTGTTTGCGTTGGTGGTGGCCTTTAGTTCTGCAACTCAGGATGTTTCGGTAGATGCATTTCGTATTGAGGCAGTGAAAAAAGAACTACAGGGAGCAATGGCGGCCACCTATGTATTTGGATACCGTGTCGCGATACTGGTTACAGGTGCTGGTGCACTAATACTTTCGGATCTGATCCCCTGGTCCCAGGTTTATTTGATAATGGCCTCACTGACCCTTGTGGGGATGATAACCGTACTGATTATTTCTGAGCCGCAGGTGAGCATCAGTAAAGACACCAATGTTCAGGAAGAACGAGTTGTACACTTTCTTCAGGGCAGCCACCATTGGAACCCGTACTTCAGGCGTATCTCCGCATGGTTTCTTGGTGCTATCGTGTGCCCCTTTGTGGACTTCTTTGAGCGAAATGGCACGCTAGCACTGGTCATACTGTTACTGATCAGCATGTACAAGATCAGCGACATTACCATGGGTGTCATGGCCGGTCCTTTTTATCTTGATATGGGCTTTACCAAGACACAAATCGGTGAAATTACCAAGATATTCGGTTTCTTCATGACCATCCTGGGCGCCGCCGCAGGTGGGGTATTGGTGGTGCGTTATGGCGTGATGCGTCCGCTGCTGGCCGGTGCGATCCTGACGGCGGTGACCAACCTGTTGTTTGCCTATCTTGCCAGTGTCGAGCCGAGCCTGACATTGCTGGCGGCCGTGATTGCTGCGGATAACCTCAGTGGCGGCTTCGCGACCTCGGCATTTATCGCCTACCTGTCCAGCCTGACCAATACCGCCTATACGGCGACGCAGTATGCGTTGTTCAGTTCCTTAATGACCTTGTTGCCAAAGATCATTGCTGGTTTTTCCGGGGTAGTGGTGGATGCCTATGGCTATATCGTGTTCTTTACTTATGCCTCGGTGGTGGGGATCCCGGCGATCTTGCTGGTGTTATACCTGATGGCCCGCGCAAACAGCGCGGCCCGGTCTGTAATCCATGACAGGTAGGAGCTAGCCAGGAAAGAATTGCCGGCTGAATTTAATCTCGGTGGCCCTGTCCTGCCCCTGAGGCGTGACCTTGATGTTGAATTTCAGTGTTTCCTCATTGCTGAAGCGGAAGTCGCCAATATAGTAAATTGCACTACCATCAATTACCTTACGCATGTTTATGGTGCGCATCTGGCCATTCAGATTGGTGGCTGTGGCGCTGACACTGGCCTGGGCCGAGTCCTTACGGCCTTTTTTTACGACCACATTCAATACGGCAATCTTGTTACTGCGGGGGATCCCGAACGCCTTGGCGATATTTGGTTGTAATGTGCTGCTGTTGAATGTGTTGTAGTGAATGGTGTGATCGCCAACGGTGACCGAGTAATCATTATTTGCCGCCGCCGCGAAAGTCAGAATAAAGCCGAGGCTGAACACCAGTAATTGTCTGATTATTTTTATCGCCGTTCTCCTTGCGTGCCTATATCGTAAGTTTAGACAAACTTTGGTATCTATAGGTTCTTGTGGGGTCCTGCAGGTGAAACAGTCATATAGAACAGCTAAATCCAGTTACCCGCATAACCTTAGTCATTTTCTCTGGAAGCGATAGATGGCAATTTCGCCGAGAAGGTTTGGCAGTATACGCATGCCGATACTTGAGCGGTGCCTGTGATCCACCACGGTCCGCTTCAGAATTTTTATTCCTCTATCCTTGCACAGGCGCTCAAAGTCTATCAGGGTACACAGGTGGATATTTTCGGTGTTGTACCATTCTGATGGTAACGCCGCTGTGACAGGCATGTGCCCCATCAAAAGATGCAAGCGTGAACGCCAGTGACCAAAGTTCGGAAATGTCACTATACCCTCCCGGCCAACCCGGAGAATTTCGTCCAGTAACTTGTCGGGATGACGGGTGGCCTGCAATGCCTGCGTCATGATGACATAATCGAAAGAATCTTCATCAAAATCCGAGAGACCCGCATCTACGTCCATCTGCAGCACGTTTACGCCACTGGCCACACACTCGATAATATGCTGGGTCTCGATCTCCAGGCCATAGCCACTGACCTGCTGATGAGTCTGCAGGTGATGTAATAAGGTGCCGTCACCACAGCCAAGATCCAGTACCCGGCTGCCTGGCTCTATCCATTCACTGATGATTTGCATATCGGTGCGCAGACTCATGAGACTTCACCGTCCAGTGCCCTGTTCATATAGGCACGAAAAACATCCAGATAATAGGGAATGGGCAACAGGAAGGCATCGTGTCCCTGCGGGGACTCGATTTCTGCATAACTGACTACCAGGCCATTGTCATGTAATGCCTTGACTATTTCTCTGGAGCGTTCCGGGTGAAAACGCCAGTCACTGGTAAATGACATGACAAAGAATTCCGCCCTGGCGTGTGATAGCGCGATCGACAAGCTGTCGTTGAAATCACGTGCCGGGTCGAAATAGTCAAGGGCCTTGGTCATCAGCAGGTAGGTGTTGGCATCAAAGCGATCCACAAATGACTCGCCCTGGTAACGCAGGTAGCTTTCCACCTGGAATTCCACATCAAATCCATAATTCAGCTTGCCTTCACGCAGTTCACGACCAAATTTCGCGCGCATTGAATCATCCGACAGGTAAGTGATGTGGCCCAGCATGCGGGCCAGCATCAGGCCTTGACGCGGTAAGGTATTTTTCTCCAGGTAGCGACCCTCATGAAAATCGGGATCCGACATGATCGCCTGCCTTGCTACCTCGTTGAAGGCAATATTCTGTGCAGATAATTTGGGTGCGGCGGCGATCACCAGCGCATGACGCAGCAGATCCGGGTAGTCGATACTCCATTGTATGACTTGCATACCACCGAGGCTCCCGCCAACGATCGCTGCCCATTGTTTTATCCCCAGTATATCACCGAGGCGCTTCTGGCTACGTACCCAGTCCTTGACGGTGATGATTGGAAAATCCGGACCATAGGGTTTGCCAGTATCTGGATTGATGGAGGATGGTCCGCTAGAGCCACTGCAGCCACCGAGATTATTCGCACAGACCACATAAAAACGATTGCTATCAATAGGTTTTCCGGGGCCGACACATGCCTCCCACCAGCCGGGTTTTTTATCTTCCATGCTGTGGTAACCGGCGACATGGTGATCCGAGCTAAGCGCATGGCAGATCAATATGGCGTTACTGGCCGAGGCGTTCAGTTCTCCATAGGTCTCATACACCATCTCGTACCGACCCAGGCTGCGGCCACAGTCCAGCACCAATGGCTCATCAAAGTGAGCTGTCTTCGGTGAGACCAGTCCAACAGAGTCAGCGGGGATGGATTCAGGCATGAGTGCTTATAGTTCCTGCATTAGATCAATTCAAAGTAGTCTAAAGAGTGCATTACTGGATCGCAACATTGACGGCAGGCAGGCCAGCCAGCACAACAAAATAATGCTTGTTGTCAGGCAGCCTCGTCAGAACTGTCTTTGGTAAGGGGGCGGTTAAAGACATCCAGCATTTGTTGCAAGGTATCCTTCTGCTTGTTCAGGGTGTCCCGGGCTGCCTCAAGCTCACTCATCTTGCCTTTCAGTGTTTCCCTGGACTCGCTGATCTTGCGCAGGGTTTCCAGGCGTTTCTCGATTTCTTTCTTATGATCCCTGACCTGGGTGATCAATGGTGACATAACAGTCTTGGCCCATTTTTCAGCGTCATGATAGGCATTAAAGAAAATATTTCTCGCCTGACTGACCAGCGTAATAAAAAACTTCTTAACCACAAAACTTTGCTCCGTCATGGTCGTTACCGGACTGCTACGAAACATCTCGGCCTCTTCATATAACAGATCAAACAGCTGTTGATAACGCCTGGTAGTATAGGTCTTCGGCTTGATATCGGCGAAGCCGTGTTTTTCATGAAACATCCTGTATATCGTATGCACCAGCTTGTGGGTCTTGTCTGCCTGTTCAGACGCTTCGGTCAGTGACTGACGAATGCTGTCGAAGAACATGCTCATGCCTTTTTTCATGCCGGCGGTGGTCCAGCTCTTGCTCATTTCCTTGCGGGTCAATGACACCAGCTCATCCATCGACTTCGGACTCAGTTTGTTCAGGATGGCATTTGCGTTTTGTGACAAGGCACGGCGACTTCTCTGCAGGCTTTCGACATTTTTCAGATAGACGTTTTGTTCTTCGCGGGTCTTGGTCAGAAGGTGTTCGATCACATCTTTATTTTTTCCACTCAGGGATTGCAGTTCCTGAAACTGGTCGTCGATCCTGGAGAGACGATTTTTGATGATATCAAGTGAGCTTTCCACCATGCCACTGATGTCGGCTACGACGTTATCGTGGATGATGGCATGCTTGACCGGCAGGATATCTTTCATCAACGTGTTTTGCAGTATGGGCACGCCGCTTTTTTCCAGCAGTGCCGCATCGTCTCTGATCTTTGCGACCAGGGCCTTTTGCGCTGATACCGGGAAAACATTTTCATTGGGGACATTCAGCATCTGGGCAGTTTTTCGGACCTGATCTGAGAGGCTCTTTCGATAGGCCTCATCAGATTTCAGCTCATCCCACATGGTGTCGATCTTGTTGAGTACCACCAGCAAGCCTTTTTTCCTGGCACTGCGATAGGGCTGGATATGGTTTTTCCACATATCCAGCTCGGATTTGGTGACACCGGTATCGGCCGCCAGCAGAAACACCACCGCCTGGGCATTGGGTAACATGTTCAGCGTCAACTCGGGTTCGGAACCGAGTGCGTTAAGTCCAGGTGTATCCAGCACTATCAGACCCTGTTCCAGCAACGGGTGGGGAAAGCTGATCAGGGCATGGCGCCATTTAGGGATCTCAACTTCAGCTGGCGGGTTACTGTCGCTGCCGGTATTGCTATGCAGCCAGTCGTCAAACAGTCGTAGTCGCCTGGCTTCGGCTGTCGGCACCATTTTTACCTTAGTGACTTCCTGCAAGGACTCGGCCAGGCTGTCGGCAGAGGATATGTCCAGATCGATCCTGGTCCACATGGAAGGGGAACGTTTGTATTCGTTGATACTGACGTCTTCGAGCCGGGTTTCGATCGGTAATAAACGTATATACGGATTATCTTCTTTTTTGTCATACATCAGTTCTGTCGGACACATGGTGGTTCGACCGGCATCTGACGGCAGCAGACGACGTTTATAGTCGGCAAAAAAAATCGAGTTGATCAATTCAGTCTTGCCGCTGGACACCTCGGCGACAAAGGCGATGGTAATATGATCGGACTTCAGCGCATCCAGCATGTCGATCAGTCGCAGGCTGATCTCGGCATCCGCCATTTCATTGTCATCCAGCCACTCGTCGTAAGTCTGAATTGACGAGATCAGGTCGGATTTCCATTCGGCATAGGCAGAGATTTGCTGTTTGAATTCCTCGGTATCCATCTTATTATATTTGTATGTATTTGTTATTAATTGATTTTTTAAATTAGTGCGGTGAAAAGAGCTCGCCTCCATGGCGAGGTTAATCATCAATAATATAGCGTATTTTCAATGGTTTGTATCAATCGGCTCGATTGTTTTATACAACGGCAGTGCGGAATGGGAAGGATCCGGCACCGATTCACCCGGCACCGATTCACCTAAGCAGGCCCTGCAGTGGTGGTAATATCAGCATTTGTAGCAGCTGTATAAAGATAAGCACCACGATTGGCGACAGGTCCATGCCACCGATGGGTGGAATAAGTCGTCTTGCCGGTCGCAGTAAGGGCTCACTCAGGCTGTAGAGCAGGCCTACTACCGGATTATATGAGTTGGGGCTTACCCAACTGAGTATTACCTGGATGATGATGGTCACAAAGAAGATATTCAGTACCAGGGAAACCAGTTGCGCGATCGACATAATGAGCAATGTCATAAAGGTGAAGCTGGCACCATAGACCAGGATAACCAGTGTCTGGGCGATCATTTGCAATATCAGCATGATGGCAATCGAAGCAACATCGAGGCCACCCCAACCAGGGATAATACGCCGGGCAGGGACAAGCAGTGGATTAGTCACTTTGACCAGAAATTGTGACAATGGATTATAGAAATCTGCCCGCACCAGTTGCAGCAGGAAACGCAACATGAAGGTCAGGATATACAACCCGAACAGGGTGTTAATTAAAAAAGCCATCGGGTTGGAAAGATAAGCACCGCCCATATCTCAAGTATCTCCAAGTTGGTCTGATATTTCCCTGGCGCGATCACGCGCCGCTGTCAGGGCATTCCTGAATAGTTGTTCCAG
The DNA here is from genome assembly GCA_036986115.1 of Gammaproteobacteria bacterium. GTDB lineage: Bacteria > Pseudomonadota > Gammaproteobacteria > BTQY01 > BTQY01 > BTQY01. Next base: position 31,422 of record BTQY01000003.1, read on the forward strand.
TTGAGCATCGCGCAGGCTGGCAATGGCGCGCTCAGTGGTGCCACCCGGGGAAGTGACCCGTTGCCTCAAGGTGGCCGGATCAGCATCGCTCTCGATGGCCAGCCTGGCCGCACCCAGCGCTGTTTGTAATGTCAGCAGGCGGGCGACCTCGGCAGACAGGCCCAGAGACTGGCCAGCATTGATCATGGCCTCCATCACCAGGAAGAAGTAGGCTGGCCCGCTTCCCGACAGCGCAGTCACCGCATCTATCAGTTCCTCGTCATCCAGCCACAGGGCCACCCCAACGGCGCGCATAATGGATTCGGCCAGCTCACGTTGTTCATCACTGACTTCACGATTGGCAAACAACCCGGTGGCACCGGTCTGCACCATGGCCGGGGTATTGGGCATGGTGCGTACCAGCGGGGCCGGGCCGCCTAGCCAGTTCTGGATCGTATCAATGCGTATTCCGGCAACAATGGAGACCATCAGCAGCGGCTGTTTGTTGATGCTGTCGGCGATTTCCTCAATGACCTGCCGCAGGATCTGCGGCTTTACGGCCAGCACTACCACATCGGCCCCTTGCAACACCTGGGTATTGGAGCTGGTTGTGTTCACGGAAAATGCTTCTTGCAAGGACTGTCGCTGATGCTCGTGTGGATCACTGACGTGAATATTTGCGGGTTCACAACCGTCGCTGATGAGCCCGGCAATCAGGCTACGAGCCATGTTGCCACCACCAATAAATGCAATCTGACGGGTTTTCATGATTGCTAAGATACCTGATGCGGCCGGGCTTTCACAGGAGTGGAGCAAGGATGGCCATCATAAGGGGGCCCGTGGCCCGAAAATATCGCTGCCGATCCGTACCATGGTCGCGCCTTCGGCGATGGCGGCCTGCATATCGCCTGACATCCCCATCGACAGGGTGTCCAGTGGTATGCCCTGCTCTATCAGGGATTGTTGCAGTTGCGCAAGGACATGAAAGGGCCGGCGCTGGGCGGTAAAATCGGATTGTGGTGCCGGGATGGTCATCAGCCCGCGTAGCCGCAGGCGTGGTAACTCAATGATAGCGCTGGCCAGTTCGGCGAGTTCGGCGGCATCGATACCGGATTTGCCGGTTTCCCGGTCTATCATGACCTGGATAGTCAGGTTCAACGGCATTAGATGGTCTGCTCGCTGGTCGCTCAGACGCTGTGCAATTCTAAGCCGGTCAACCGTGTGTAACCAGTCAAAATGCCGTGCCAGTTCACTGGTCTTGTTACTTTGAACATGGCCAATAAAATGCCATTCGACAGGACCTGGATCCTCATGCCGATTTTTGTCAGATGTCCTGATATTGTTGATTTTAGTTATTTTCTGCAACGCCTCTTGCAGATAGTTTTCACCGAAGCAATGTTGACCGGCACTTGCCGCGGTCAAAATGTCATCAACAGAGCGGGTCTTGCTGACGGCCAGTAAGCGGACGCTGGCAGACGGCCTGCCGTGATCCTGCTCGGCCTGCCGGATCCGTTGCCGTACTGCCAGTAGCCGCTCAATCAGTGGATTCGTAGTCATATCAGGTGTTTGCGCTATACTTGCATCAGGGTAACCGCATCGACTGCATAATGCCTCATAACATACTAGAAAACATGCAGATTATAACCGGATTCTAATCGGAGGATTACATGGATATAGCCGAATTGCTTGCATTTGGGGTCAAAAATAATGCATCTGACCTGCATCTATCGGCGGGCTTGCCTCCCATGATTCGGGTTGACGGTGATATCCGCCGCATCAATGTGCCATCGCTGGAGCACAAGGAAGTCCACAACATGATCTATGACATCATGAACGATAAACAGCGTAAAGATTATGAAGAGTTCTTCGAGACCGATTTTTCTTTCGAGATCCCCGGTCTGGCCCGTTTCCGGGTTAACGCCTTTAACCAGCAACGCGGTGCCGGTGGCGTGTTTCGAACCATTCCCTCCAAAATACTGACCATGGAAGAACTGGGTTGTCCGGCGGTATTCCGCGATGTGTCGGATCAGCCGCGAGGCGTGGTACTGGTGACAGGACCAACCGGTTCCGGTAAATCCACCACACTGGCCGCGATGGTCGATTACATTAACGAAAACAAACACGAGCATATATTGACTATTGAAGATCCCATCGAATTTGTGCACGAGAGTAAAAAGTGCCTGATCAACCAGCGTGAGGTACATCGTGATACGCTGGGTTTTAACGAGGCACTGCGCAGCGCACTGCGTGAAGACCCGGATATTATCCTGGTGGGCGAGATGCGCGATCTTGAGACCATTCGCCTGGCGTTGACGGCGGCAGAAACGGGTCACCTGGTGTTTGGCACCCTGCATACCAGCTCGGCAGCCAAGACCATTGACCGTGTGGTAGACGTGTTTCCGGCCGCAGAAAAGGATATGGTACGTGCGATGTTGTCCGAATCCCTGCGCGCAGTCATTTCGCAGACGTTGTTGAAGAAAACGGGCGGTGGTCGAATTGCTGCCCACGAGATCATGGTGGGTACTCCGGCAATTCGTAATCTGATTCGTGAAAACAAGATCGCGCAAATGTATTCCGCGATCCAGACAGGTCAGAGCCTGGGAATGCAGACGCTGGACCAGAATCTGCAGCAATTGCTGGCCAAGGGTATTATCAGTAAACAGGATGCAAGATTGCGTGCAGCCAATAAAGAGACCTTTGCATAATTACTAATTGAGGTAATCAAGACATGGAATTCGATGCGCTTTTAAAATTGATGGTGCAAAAGAATGCTTCTGACCTGTTCATTACTGCGGGGGTACCACCCAGCATGAAAGTACATGGCAAGCTGTCACCCGTGACCAAGGAATCACTCACCCCGATACAGGCCCGTGACGTCGTACTCGGCATTATGAGCGACAAACAGAAGGAAGAATTCGAACGGGACCTCGAATGTAACTTTGCGATCAGTGCCTCTGGCATTGGTCGTTTTCGTGTCAGCGCCTTTCAGCAACGCAACAATGTCGGTATGGTGCTGCGCAAGATTGAAACCAAGATCCCCACACTGGAAAGCCTGACTCTGCCGCCGATTATCAAGAATCTGGCCATGACCAAGCGTGGCCTGATTCTATTTGTTGGTGGTACCGGTACCGGTAAATCGACATCACTTGCCGCCATGATCGGTTATCGTAACCAGAACAGTACTGGCCATATTATTACCATCGAAGACCCGATCGAATTTGTGCACCAGCATTCGGGTTGTATTGTGACCCAGCGTGAAGTCGGTATCGACACCAATAACTTTGAGGTCGCGCTGAAGAACACCCTGCGTCAGGCACCCGATGTCATACTCATCGGTGAGGTGCGTTCTCGCGAGACCATGGATTATGCGATTGCGTTTGCCGAGACTGGTCACCTGTGCCTGGCCACCTTGCACGCCAACAACGCCAACCAGGCACTGGATCGCGTGATCAACTTTTTCCCGGAAGACCGTCGTGATCAATTATTGATGGACTTGTCGTTGAACCTGAAGGCCATTATTGCACAGCAACTGTTACCGACACCGGATGGCAAGGCACGTGTACCGGCAGTAGAAGTATTGATCAATACCCCGCTGGCGGCAGACTTTATCCGCAAAGGCGAGGTCCATAACCTGAAAGAGCTGATGAAGAAGTCTACCCAGCAGGGCATGCGCACTTTCGATCAGGCCCTGTATGAACTGTTCCGTTCTGACATGGTGACCTACGATGATGCATTACGCGCGGCTGATTCTACCAACGAACTGCGGCTGATGATCAAACTTGGTGACGAACATGCCCTGGAGAAGATGGGCGAAGAAGCCGATGGCCTGAGTCTGATGGATGATGAAGCGGATTCCGGAATGCTTCGCTAGTCGCTGAACACCGTGGCGGCATCAAACACCGGGCCATCAACGCACACCCGCTTCATCGCAACACCGTCGGCCGTGTGCACCCGTACGGCGCAACCAGCACAGCCTCCCACGCCACAGGCCATGAACTCTTCCAGTGAGACCTGACACGCCAGTCGGTATTCTCTGGCCAGTTTTGCAACGGCCTGCAGCATCGGCCGGGGCCCACAGCTGTAGATTATGACCTCGGTGCGTTGCGCATCATCCAGTGCCTCAAGCCAGAGTCGCGCAAGATCGGTGACATAACCTTGATGACACCCCGGGTAGCCCTGCAGACTGGTCAGACGGCCTGGGATCCCCCAGTCCTCGAGTAACGGCATACTGGCAATAACTCCGTCCGGCATTCCCGGCACCAGCATCTGTGAGGGGCTGGCCTGGAACGGGAAGGGCACTTCTGAGCCCATGAGGGCAAAGGGATGGTATTGCTGTTTGTGGTCCTTTAGATGATCTGCCAGGAACACCATTGGCGGGATGCCGACACCACCGCCTATTAATAGTGGTCGGGTATGTGGTGGGCTGAGGCTAAACGGTTTGCCGATCGGCCCCATGATGCTGATGCTGTCGTCACACTGGCGCTTCGCCAGCAAGCCGGTGCCATGACCCACTACCTTGTACAGGAAATCAACCCAGCCAGCAGATGCATCGACGCGCATGATAGATAGCGGACGCCGCATCGGAAGCTTGTCATCACATTGCAGGTGGGCAAAGCTACCGGGCTGCGCGCTGCCTGCACACTTCGGTGCATGCAGCCGCAGCACGTACTGATCCCCCTGGTAGGCCTGCTGGGATATTACCCTGGCATCTTCAACAAAAATGCGATTAGGCTGCTGTTCAGTCATGGGTCAGTCATCATTCAGCTCGTACACAGGTCGTCCGGCCAGCAGGGTGTGGGTAACGCGCCCCTTCAGGTGCCAGCCCAGGAAGGGGGTGTTCAGGCCATGGCTTACCAGGGTGTCTTCATCCAGGATCCATTCCCGCTCGGGGTCAAACACACAGATATCGGCCACATTGCCGGCACTGAGGTTGCCGCTGTCGATGCCCAGTACACTGGCGGGTTGTGAACTAATGGTGGCGATGGCATCGCCAAGGTCAAGCACACCATCGGTCACCATCCTTAGCGTCAGCGGCAGTAGCGTCTCAAGCGCGCTGATTCCAGGTTCGGTACTCGGAAATGGTGCGAGCTTGGCATCTGCCTCATGTGGCTGATGATCCGAGCAGATACACTGGATCACGCCCTGGGCCAGCCCATCTCGCAGTCCATCGCGATCCCGATCGCTGCGCAATGGCGGGATCACATGACACTCGCTGTTGAATTGCCAAATATCGTGCTCGGTCAGGAACAGCTGATGGGCGGCGACATCGGCCGTGATGGGCAGGCCATCATAGCGGGCACGGGAAATCATTTGTGCCGCGCGGGCACTGGAGAGTCTGGCGAAGTGTGCGCGGACCCCGGTTTGTTCGATGATGACCAGGTTTCTGGCGACGGCCATGGTCTCGGCGGCCTCGGGTATGCCGGTGAGTCCCATGCGGGTGCAAATGGCGCCTTCATGGGCACAGCCACCTGCGGCCAGGCCCTGATCCAGCGGATGAATAAAGATGCTCAGACCAAAGGTCGCGGCATATTCAAATGCCCGACGCTGTACCTGGGTACTGGAATAGGGCTGCATGATATTGCTGACCGCGATACAACCGGCCTCTTTCAGGGCGGCGATCTCGCTTAGCTGTTCGCCCTTCAGCCCCTGGGTGATGGCGCCTGTCGGAAGTATCCGCGCCATACCGGCCTGCTCGGCGGTGGTGTGTATCAACTCGATCACCGCAGGCGTATCGGCCACCGGGTTGGTGTCCGGTGGGCATATCAGCGTGGTGATACCCGCGCTGGCGGCGGCCGCTGTCTCTGAAGCGATGGTGGCCTTGTGCCGGTCGCCGGGTTCTCTGAGACGGGCACCGAGGTCGATAAACCCCGGACAGACAATTTGCTCGCTGACATCAATAATACGGTTGGGCGTGAAGCCGTCGGGGGCATTGCCGAGGGCGGCGATCTGCCCGGCCGCGACATGTACGTCCATTCGTTCATCAATCTTGTTGGCCGGGTCAATGACGCGCCCCCCCTGCAAGGTGATTTTCATCCTTCTCCCCCGCCACCACCGTCAGCCCGGGAGGCCATGCACATCGACATCACGGCCATGCGTACCGCGATGCCATTGGTGACCTGCTCCAGAATGACGGAGCGCTCGCCATCGGCCACCGCTGAGTCCATTTCGACACCGCGGTTGATGGGGCCGGGATGCATCACTATCGCATCCGGCTTAATACATTCGAGTTTTTCCTCGGTCAGGCCGTACAGGTGAAAATACTCATGTTCACTGGGCAGAAAGGCCCCCTGCATGCGTTCGCGCTGCAGGCGCAGGGTAATGACAACATCGACGTCTTCAATACATTCGTTGAGGTCCGCACAAACATGCACACCAAGGTTTTCGGCGCCACCCGGTATCAGGGTACGGGGCGCCACTACCCGGATCTCAGGGACCCCGAGGATATTCAGCGCGTGGATTTGTGAGCGGGCGACACGCGAGTGGTAGATGTCACCGACGATGGCGACCTTGAGGGCGGTAAAGTCAGGCTTGTGGCGGCGAATCGTGAACATGTCCAGCATCGCCTGGGTCGGGTGGGCATGGCGGCCATCGCCGGCATTGATCACGCTGACATGCGGGGCCACATGCCCGGCGATAAAATGCGCCGAGCCGCTGTCATTGTGTCGCACTACGAACATATCGACGTACATGGCCTCCAGGTTGCGTAGCGTATCCAGCAGGCTTTCCCCCTTCGAGGCACTGGAGGAGGTGATGTTGATGTTCAGGACGTCGGCAGAGAGACGTTTGGCCGCCAGCTCAAAGGTGGTGCGGGTGCGGGTGGAGACCTCGAAAAACAGGTTGGCAATGGTCTTGCCGCGAAGCAGCGGGACCTTTTTGACCGTTTGGGCAGTGACACCGGCAAAGGATTCGGCGGTATCCAGTATATCGAGTAATAATTCTCGCTTAAGGCCTTCAATAGTTAGGAAATGGCGGAGGGCTCCTTGTTCATCCACCTGATTTTGCCTGGGATTCTGGCTCGTACTCACTAGGTCTCCATTATGCTGAGGCTAAGTATATCAGCTTCGGTGAGTTTTATATGCTCTTTTGACTTAAGAACCAGTTGTTTACCGACGACATCGGCAGCCACCGGCAGTTCCCGACCGCTGCGTTCTACCAGTACCGCCAGCAAAACGGATGCCGGGCGTCCGTAATCGAATATTTCATTGAGGGCGGCGCGGATGGTCCGGCCGGTGTAGAGTACGTCGTCGACCAGGATGATGTGCCGATCATCAATACTCATCGGTATCTGTGACGGCCTGACCTGGGGATTCATGCCGATACGACTAAAGTCATCACGGTAGAAGGAGATATCCAGGCTGCCAAGTGGCTCGGCGATCCCCAACATGTCATGCAGACGGGAGGCGATCACTACGCCACCGGTATGGATGCCGATCATGATGGGATCCGGCCGCGAGGCCATTTTGCCACGTAGTTTGGCCGCCATGTCTTCGAGCATCTCATCGACGTTGCCCGGATCTTCAGTTTTTGTCGTCATATATTAACCTGGCCTTATGGATAGATATTGCCCAGCCCGTCTTCGCTGATTTCCTATAGTATAAGTGACAGTGGGTCTTTATGAACACCCTGTCACAAGGGTGTGCCCATGTTGCCGTTATTCGCTGGCTTGTTCGGCAGGGCCGAAGCAAACCAACCCAACCCCATCAATTCAAATGGCGGCTGCCCAGGGGCAAGCGGTAGATTGCGCCAATTAATCTTGTTAAAAAACAGGTAAAAATACCATATCGTTATAATAAGCTATCCAGTTGAAAATATGTGTTGGCTCATGATTATTGTCCGCTCATCAGTCAAGCTGATCCTGTTGACACACTAATAAATTTAATATACAAAACCTGATGATATTAATGGAATTAATCGGGAGTAATCACATGGAACATGTAAAGAAATAATAAAAGGAGGCTTTATGCCCCCTTTTTTATATAGACAAGCCTTTCTTTAATTAAATCGGTAAATCGGTGCCAAGTACGAATGGCACTTAGTTAAAAACTGTCATTCCGGGCGCAACGAAGTGGAGACCCGGAATCCAGGGTGTTTACATCATGCGCTTTCTGGATTCCGGCCTTCACCCCAAGGGCACTTGGTCACTTTGTTCGGGCGCGCCGGAATGACGGCATTTACTGCATTATAGGTCTTAACTAAGCGCCATTCGTGCCAGGTACCATTTAATTCCAAATATTAGCGAAAAACGCCGCCTGGTAACGATTTCCCCCGATTTCTGCAATCAAATGCCTGTCTCGCTCGTTTCTATAGGTGAAGGCCGGTTGCGGCGTTGTTTCAGGGCCGGTCCCACACAAGCTACGATTCATGAGAGGATAAAAACATGAGAAATCAAATCAAACAAATGCTGATCACGGCGGCACTGGTGCCCCTGTTCCTGGCGAGTCTGCCCAGCTGGGCGGCGAACGATCCGTCGATCAAGGGAAATCTGCGCACCAATATCAAAGCGAGCATGTCTGAATTCATCAACGGCCAGACCGTCGGTCAAACCTTTCGCATCTATGATCCAGTGGAAGACAAAATGTATAAACTCAAGCTCGATAAGCTGCATGATGGCATTGTCAAGAAGGGAGACTTCTACGTCAGCTGCGCCGATCTCGTGGATGCGAAGGGACGCAAGTTCGACCTGGACTTTTTGGTCCTCTCAGACGGTAACAAGCTGGTCGCCACCCAGGCGGTGATCCACTCTGTGGACGGCAAGAAACGCAAATATCATCTGGAAAACTGACCTCGGTCGGGAGAACGAAATGCGGGATCCCTCTGATGATATTCAGGAACTTCTCCAGAGTGGATTCCGCTACGCCCTCTCTCTAACACATGATGCATCCCGTGCCGAGGATCTGCTGCAGGAGGGGTGGGTCTCCGTGCTCCAGGCAAAGGGCCCGCATCAGCGCGGTTATCTGTTTGCCGCCATTCGAAGTCGTTTTATCGACGCTTGCCGCCGCGAGCGACGGGTGGTCTTCGAGGCGTTGACTGACGCCAATGAGCTCGGTATGGAAGGCGATCTGCAGTCTACCGGCAGCGAGGCCCCGGTCTTCGCCGACACAGCAACGCTGAACCGCGCGCTTGCCACACTGCGGCCCGCAGAGCGGGAGATGTTGTTCCTTGCGGACGTGCAAGAATATACCGCACAGGAAATCGCCGATCTGACGGGACGTCCGCGCGGGACGGTCCTGAGCCTGATTCATCGGGCCCACCGCAAACTGCGTAGTCTTCTGAAACAAGGAGAAGGAGGAAGGTCTTGTCGTGAATGAACAACGCTTAAGTGAACATCTTAGTCAGTATTACAACAGCAAGCGGCTTTCGTCCGAGACGCTTGCACGCCTGACGGCGATGGTGGAGAGCAGCTCAACGGGCGTGGACAGGAAAATGAAAGCGCCACCCACTGCCTGGCGTCTCTGGCCTCGAATCTGGACCAGCGGTGGTTTGCTCGCCACCACGTTAATTCTCCTGATTGCCTTTATCGGTGTGTTTTCGCTCGGGCGCATGATTGGGGAGGGACCGGGCCCCGGGTTGACGGGCGCGAGCCTGACCGAGGCGATCGCCAAAGAGATTGCACGCAACCACCATAAGCAGGAGAAGGTGCAGTTTGCTGTCAGGAGTTACGCGGAATTGCGCAAGAAGATGCCGAGGCTCAATTTCCCTACCATTGCCTCAGCCCGGGTTGATCCTAAACGACTGCGGCTACTCGGCGGGCGTTACTGCTCAATCCGCGGTCAAATCGCCAATCAAATCAAATTGAGGGATGAGAAGGGCCGGATCCATACTTTGTATGAAACCCGTGCCTCTGATGCCGTCGCCGGATTCACCGAAGGGGAGTTGCAAATTGACGGCCTTCGAATCTCGATATGGCGCGAGTCGGGGCTGTTGTTCGGGCTTGCCAGCCCGCAGGATTAAAATGCGGCCTGATACCGGTTTCTATGCCAGTAACATGGCGGGCGAGTGTTCCAGTTGTAATTTAATTATTCTCAACCACATTGCCAGCTTGGGTTGCAGATGGGTGACGAGTTCCAGTTCTTCCTGTATGAGAGATTCCGGGGGTTGTCTAATAACTTTATTATCGCCAAATATCAGGCGAAAGAACTTACCGGTTAAACCATCCGCGGTGGGGATCGGCATCACAAACGGGCTCAGTTCAAAGCTCTCTTCCTGTGTCAGGCGTGCCCCGCCAAGGATTGGATCGACGGTAAGCCGGACTTTAAAGCGCGGATCGGTATCCGATTCAGTCTCAAGTATGTTTCCCGGTACGTACTCCGTACAAATACTGCGATGCTCACTTAAGTGACCTTCAATTATCTGCCGATGACAAAAAGTGGTTCCGATTGAAATCGGTCCCCGGGTCTCTTTTATTAAATCAAGCACACGAGCATACGGATTCAGCCTTGATCGAAACCCAACATTTTCAACAAGCATGAAAACGAAAAAGGGTTCCACCATAATGTCTACAGACGCTGCAAAATGAACCATTCTATATCCCTCCATGGCAATAACTTTATTGCGCCAAACCAGACCTGTCACTATCAATTAATGGAGGTCTACTCAGGGCATCGACCAGTTTGTTTAGAACTTTAGGCAATGGGCAGATGCCCTGATTAAATTCTGTAAAAAACTCAGAATTAATAGGGTCTATAAATAAAGGGGTTTATGGTGTTGGCCGCCCTGATCCCCGGGCCAGAAGTCAGGCTGATCCGTTTCCATGGGCGTGTTCGTCCCCAACAGCAAACAGCGCAAGCCGGCTTGTCGGGATGGTATTAATGATACGGGAGTACACCGGGTCTCCACTTCGTTTCGCCCGGAATGACAGTGTTAATTGATTGTGGTAATTGATGGGCGTCTGTAATTTCGCTGCCCGGTGACGGTGCCGGCCTTAGCCGCTGACCAGGGCACCATCTTTCCCCTTGAGAATTTGCCGATACAGGCGCTGGGTCTCGTGCAGGGGTTCCGTGCCAAACTCCCGGGCCAGGACCTGTTCACAGTGGCGGTACTGGAGCAGCGCCAAATCGGGGCGACCGTCCTTCACCAGGTACTCCATAAGTACACAATGGATGTTCTCCCGGCAAGGATCGAAAACCAGGGCCTTGCGACAGATGTGTATCGCATGAGCATACTGGCCAAGTTCAGCGTAGCATTCCGCAACCCTGGCCAGCATCTCCAGATAAAGTTCATGAAGCCGCGCCCGCTCTTCGGCGCACCAGTCCGAAAACATTTCTTCTTCCATGTAATCGCCCTGATATAGATGTCGTGCCTCTCTGTAGCGGCTCAAGGCATCGCACCATTGCCCTTGTTGTTGTAATGCTTGTCCCTCGGCGACGAGCCGTTCAAAGACATCTTTGTCCACCCAGATCACATCGCGTCTGAGCAGGTAGGCATTTTCGATCGTTTTCACGGCCTCATCGCTTACGCCATTAATACGCAACTCGCGCCGTAGACAATACATGGTAACTTTGAGGCGGCCCCAGCCATGCTTTTCATCGACGCCCGGCCACAGACAGTCGATCAGGCGTTCGCGATGTACCGGGCGGTCAAGCTGAGTAATCAGGTATTTCAACAATGTCACGGCCTGTTTGCGCTTCCACTTGCCGACATCAATGCTGTGTCCACCCACCACGATACCGAAACCACCGAGGGTAAATATCTGCAGCGTATTTTGCTGTGGCTCGGGAGTTGCCGCCGCCCCATCACGGAGAAAAATGATGGCCATGACTTTGTCGGCATACAGACGGCGGGCCCGTCCCGACATGGCGACCGAGGCGATACTGGCCATAACCCATTTGCCGCTACGGTGCCGCAAACGGCAGCTGGGCACGCCGTAGGGTATGCAGTTTCGGAAAGACCGGCAGATATCACAATCGGGGTGACACAGGGGCTCGCCGCCGGGCAGGGTGGCCTGCAGCACATCGCCACAGTACCTGCCAATCGCCTCGGATGCGGTATAGCCAAGCAAGCGTTGCGCGGGGGCATTCCAGGCCACGATCCTGGCATCGGCGTCGATAGCGAAGGCGGCATCGGAGGCGAATTCAATCAAATCAGCGGCATGTGTAATCACTTCGCCTGACCCTCAACAATAAAAAGTCCCTTTTATTCTATAAAGGAAAAAATTGTTCATGCATTGATACACATCAATAATTAATATTTACTTAGCTAAGCTAATGTTTTTACTAATTTATTCAGGAGCAGACAGCGAGGCTAACAGTTTTATCGAGTGCATACCAGAGGATGATGAAATCGGCAGTGACGCGTCAAATTACCCCCCAGACTCCCGCCCCGCCTGTTTCACCAGGGCGGACCATAGTTAATGGAATTCGGCATGTATATCAATAGTCTAAGCCTGTATAACGGTCGTTATCTGCGGCGGTTGTGTCACCGGTTGCCCCTGAACACGAATCCCTCACGAAATATGCGGGTTAAAGCGTCAGGCAGGTATCGCGGCGCCGTTGGCACCATCGTCGCCGGGCCGGCAACTTATCTTCTCCCCCTTCTCACTATTTTGTGTCACCGGAGTGTCACCAGCGCGTGCTATACAGGATCACACTTTGAGGACAAGGCTGGATTAGGCGCTATGGCCGGAGAACATATGAAGGTGTCTTTCGTGGCACGTATCTGGCTGGAGCCTGGAAATAATGGGGCCGCAACGTGGCGCGGGCACATTCAGCATGTTCAGGGCAAAGAGGAAGAGTATTTTCAGGACTTGATGGAAATGCGCGAATTTTTAGGCCGGGTGAGTGGGACAGCGGGGCCGCCAGTGTCTGCACAACCGCTCAAGGACGTCACGAAATCAGAGCCGGGCACAGTCACTAACATGAAACAGAAGGATTAATCAGAGATACAAATGCACTTTGATAGAGCAACCAGCATAAGCGGAAAATGGTTTTTTAAAATGGCATGTAAGCACAGCGGGTGCTGGATTCATTTGTTACACGGATCGGGGTCTTAGGCTTGAAAGGTTGGCAAATATGATTATCGAACTTACTACGGGTAGATGGCAACTCCCTGCTTTGGGAGCCCTTTTAATGGTTGTCTGGTTGGGGCCGGTACAAAACAGCAGCGCGGCGGAGCCTGGCGAACGAATTTTTCAAAGTACCTGCTCGGGATGCCATTCTATCGGGGGTGGCAGCATCGTTGGCCCCGATTTGGCGGGTGTCCATGACAGGCGATCGCAGGCGTGGCTTGAGAAATTTGTAAAATCATCACAATCAGTGATTGCAGGCGGTGATCCCGATGCAATCGCCGTATATGAAAAATTCAACAAAATCCCCATGCCAGACAGTCCGATAACAGCAGGGCAAATCAAGGAAGTACTGGCATATATTAAAGTGGCGAATACGCCGGGCGAAATTCAAGAGGAGGCGAAGGAGCAGGAAAAGGTCGCGTCCAAAGAAGACATAGTCCTGGGACAGAAACTTTTTCAGGGTAAAATCCGTTTTGAGAACGACGGACCAACCTGTATCTCCTGTCACGATGTAAAAAATGATGCCGTAATAGGCGGTGGTGTTCTGGCCAGGGAATTAACCACAGTATTTTCTAAAATGGGTGGCACCGGGGTACGGGCCATCTTGGGTAAGGCCCCCTTTCCTGTGATGGAGCACGCCTACAAGGACAAGGCATTAAGCGAAACCGAAATATTTTCCCTGGTCGCTTTTTTGCAGGATGCCGATGAACAACATGCCTATCAACAGCCAAGAGATTACGGCACGGGGCTTCTCCTCAGTGGCATAACAGGCGCATTCATTTTATTTGGATTTTACTCCCTGCTGTGGTTGCGACGGAGAAAAGATTCGGTAAACCAGAAAATATATGATCGACAGGTCAAGTCTGAATAGAAATATAGTTTCACGATTTTAGGCTGCGATTAAGCAAGTTTAACCAAAAGAACGGGTATCTATTATGGGCTGGATAAAAGACATTATTTCACCAGAAACTCGGCAGTGGGAAGAGTTCTACAGAAATCGTTTCCAACACGACCGTATTGTCAGGAGCACGCATGGCGTGAATTGCACAGGTGGTTGTTCCTGGCAGATCCATGTCAAAGACGGGATTGTGGTTTGGGAAACACAGCAGCTGGACTATCCGCTGCTTGAAGATTCACTCCCGCCTTATGAACCCCGGGGATGTCAGCGAGGAATATCCTATTCCTGGTATCTTTATAGTCCACTACGCATCAAGTATCCGTTGATCAGAAGCTCACTGATTGAAGCCTACCGTGAAGAAAAGGAAAAGACGGGTGACCCGTTACTGGCATGGGAGTCTTTGCAGGCCAATACCGAAAAACGCCGGAAGTATCAAAAGGCGCGTGGTATGGGTGGTTTCATGCGCGCCAGCTGGGATGAAGTGCTCGAACTCATGGCGGCCGCGAATATCTATACCGCCAAGAAGTACGGGCCCGACAGGCTTTTCGGTTTTTCGCCGATCCCGGCCATGTCCATGCTCAGTTACGCGGCAGGCGGACGCTTCCTGCAACTGTTCGGTGGGATCAACCTGAGTTTCTACGATTGGTATTGCGACCTGCCGACCGCCTTCCCCGAGATCTGGGGTGAGCAGACGGACGTTTGTGAAAGCGCAGACTGGTATAACTCAAAAATGATCGCCGATATGGGGGCGTGTCTGAACATGACGCGCACACCGGATTGCCACTTTTTTGCAGAATCCAGGCATAACGGCACCAAGGCGGTGGTGTTCTCTCCCGATTTCTCCCAGGTCTGCAAATATGCAGACCAGTGGGTCCCCCTGCATGCCGGCAGCGATGGCGCGCTCTGGATGGCGGTCTCGCATGTCATCCTGAAAGAATTCCATCATGACAAACAGACCCCTTATTTCCTCGAGTATGCCAAGCAATACACCGACAGCGCGTTCCTGGTAAAACTGGAAAAAGACGGCGACCACTATAAACCGGGCCGGCTGCTGCGTGCCAAAGAGCTTGCAGAATATAGAGACATCAGCAATGGTGACTGGAAATTCGTCAGCTTCGACGAAAATGACAAGCGCCTGGTGGTCCCCAAGGGTTCGATGGGTCATCGCTGGGACAAAGAGCCCGGCAAATGGAACATGAAACTCGAAAACACGGTGGACGATAAGCCTTATGATCCCGCGTTGACGTTCCTGAATAACAATGATGCCGTTCTGCAAACTGAGTTTGTTGAGTGGGGACTCGATAGCAAATCGCTAAGGGGGGTCCCGGTCAAACATGTCAATACCACCTCGGGGACTGAGGCGGTTACCACGGTCTATGATTTGATCATGGCCCAATATGGCGTGGGTCGTGGTCTTGAGGGAGATTATCCCGACGACTATACCGACAAGGACGCCGCCTATACCCCCGCATGGCAGGAAATATTTACCGGCGTGGATTCTAAAACAATTCTTCAGTTTGCCAGGGAATGGGCCAATACCGCCAATATAACCAAGGGTAAATGCATGATTATCATTGGCGCTGGTATTAACCACTGGTATCACGCCAACCTGATGTACCGCTCCGGGGCGATGGCCCTGATGTTAAGCGGTTGTGTCGGTCGTAACGGCGGTGGGCTTAACCACTATGTGGGACAGGAAAAACTCGCGCCGATGGACTCCTGGGGTACGATTGCTTTCGCCAAGGACTGGCACGACGCGGTTCGGCTGCAGCAGGCACCGTTGTGGCATTACATCAATACCTGCCAGTATCGTTATGATGGCCAGTATTCCCGATACAACACTGTACCGGACAACGAAATGACCCGCATGCATACGGCGGACACGATCTTCAAGTCGGTGCGCAACGGCTGGATGCCTTATTACCCGCAGTTTAAAGCCAATCCACTTGAACTTTGCAAAGACGCAATTAACAATGGTGCCACGGATAACGAAGGCATCAAAAAGGCCGTCCTGGAAAAACTGAAATCCAAGGAGCTCGAATACTCAATCGCCGACCCCGAGGCCCCGGAAAACCATCCGAGGGTCTGGTATATCTGGCGAGGCAATGCGATTACCGGCAGCATGAAGGGCCATGAATACTGCTTTAAGCATTACCTGGGTACGCACTCCAATGATATCGGCAAGGATTCGGAAGATCACACCGAAGAGGTGAAGTGGCATGATGTGGCCCCGGTCGGGAAAATGGACCTGGTGGTGGACCTGAATTTCCGCATGGATTCCTCGGCGCTGTATTCCGATATCGTGCTGCCGGCGGCTTCCTGGTACGAAAAAGCGGATATGAACAGTACGGATATGCATTCCTTTATCCATCCGTTGTCGGCGGCTATTGCCCCGGTGTGGGAATCCAAGACGGATTGGGATATTTTCAAGGCACTGGCAAAGGCCACCAGTGAACTGGCGAAGACCCACTTCTCTGAACCACAGAAGGACATTGTTGCCGCCCCGTTGGCCCATGACACGGCCGATGAGATAACCCAGCCGGAGATCAAAGACTGGTATAAGGGCGAATGTGAGGCGATCCCCGGCAAGACCATGCACAAGCTTGCCATCGTCGATCGTGACTACACCAAGCTCTACGAGAAGTACATCACCCTGGGTGACAATATCAGGAAAAAAGGCCTGGGTGCGCACGGCAATCATTTCATGTGCGAGGCAGAGTACGATGAGATGATTGAATCTAACCATTTCCCGACGCGGGAGTTTGAAGGCAAGATCTACCCCTCTATCGAGGAGGATGAATGGGCCTGCAATGCGGTGCTCCATCTCTCTACCCTGACCAACGGCAAGTTGACGGTCCGGGCCTATGAAAATATGGAGAAGAAGACCGGCCTGGATCTGGTCCATCTGGGAAAAGGCAGTGAGGACGTGAAGATTCGTTACGCGGATCTGCAGGCGCAGCCGAGGCGATACAACACCTCTCCGCTGTGGTCCGGCCTGATGAATGAGGGCAGGGCATACTGTGCCTATACCTATAACTACGACATGCTGGTGCCGTGGAGGACCTTGACCGGTCGCCAGCATTTTTATCTCGACCATGAAATGTACATTGGTTATGGCGAGAATCTCCCAACCTACAAACCGGCACCAAAGCCGGAGGTTTACGGAGATTTGAAGGAAACCCTGAAGAATGGTGATGCCCTGATACTTAACTATCTCACCCCCCATGGTAAATGGCATATCCATTCAACCTATATGGAGAACCTGCGCATGCTGACGCTGTCCCGCGGTTGTGAGCCCTGCTGGATGAGCGAAGTCGATGCCGAAACGATGGGTATACAGGACAACGACTGGGTCGAGGTGCATAACGACCACGGTGTCTATTGTACCCGGGCGGTGGTGAGTGCACGCATTCCTCGCGGGGTCTGTATTGTGTATCACGTACCGGAAAGGACCGTGGGCATTCCGAAATCTCAACTTCGTGGCGGCCGGCGTGGTGGTGGCCATAACAGTGTGACGCGAATTCATCTGAAGCCCAATTACCTGTCTGGTGGCTATGGTCAATTCAGCTATCACTTTAATTACTGGGGCCCGATTGCTCCACAAAGGGACACTCACGTAGTTATTAAGAGAATGGATAAAGTGGTTTTTTAAATTCTTTAAAGTCAAATATTAAGTAGGAAAAAAAAGATGGATATACGATCACAGATTTCTATGGTGTTTCATTTAGATAAATGCATCGGTTGCCATACCTGCTCGATTGCCTGCAAGAATATCTGGACAGACCGCAAAGGCGCCGAGTACATGTGGTGGAACAATGTAGAGACCAAACCGGGTACCGGCTATCCGGGAAAATGGGAAGATCAGGATATCTATAAAGGCGGCTGGGAAAAGAAGGGTAACGATATCAAATTAAGAGGGGCGGGCAAGAAAAAAGGCCTGAGCAATATTTTTCACAATCCCCATCTGCCGGTAATCGATGATTACTATGAGCCCTTTACCTATAAATATCTGGATCTGATTGAATCACCCGCGAGTGAAGATCAACCGACGGCCCGTCCGGTTTCCCTGATTACCGGTCAACCCATGGACATCAAGATGGGTCCAAACTGGGATGACGATTTAAGTGGCACGCCGGATTATGCCAGGAATGATGTCAACATGAAGAATCTTACGCCTGCAGAGCAACAGGCGATGTTTCAACTGGAGAAGATGGCTTTTTTCTACCTGCCCAGAATTTGTAATCATTGTTTGAATCCAGGCTGTGTTGCATCT
Source organism: Gammaproteobacteria bacterium (assembly GCA_036986115.1). Taxonomy (GTDB): domain Bacteria; phylum Pseudomonadota; class Gammaproteobacteria; order BTQY01; family BTQY01; genus BTQY01. The sequence continues at coordinate 49,575 of BTQY01000003.1, forward strand.
TGTCCTTCAGGTGCGATATATAAGCGAGGGGAAGACGGCATTGTTCTGATTAACCAGAAGGTCTGCCGTGCCTGGCGCATGTGTGTCACTGCCTGCCCTTATAAAAAGGCGTATTACAACTGGCATACCGGTAAGTCCGAGAAATGCATACTTTGTTATCCTCGCATTGAGGCGGGTTATGCGCCTGCCTGCATGCACTCCTGTGTCGGTCGTATCCGTTACCTGGGTGTCATGCTTTATGATGCTGACCGGATCCATGAAATTGCATCAGTGGACAAGGACAAGCTGATCGATCAGCAGTTGGACATGCTGATGGATCCTTTTGATGAGGAAGTCATTGCATCGGCCAAAAAGAACGGCGTCGCAGATTCAACCATCAGGGCAGCGCAAAAATCACCTATTTACAAGTTCGTGAAAAAGTGGGGAATGGCCCTGCCGCTGCATGCCGAATTCCGCACCTTGCCGATGCTGTTCTACGTGCCACCATTGCTGCCTGTCATGGCATCACTAACTACTGTCGATAATTCTGAACAGGCGGAAAAACTGGGTGATATTTCCAAGTACTGGCCGGATAAATGGCTTTACGATACCAGTACCGAAGAACTCTGGGGGACCGTTGAACAGGCCCGTTTCCCCATGCAGTACATGGCCAATCTGTTTAGTGCGGGCGATACGGAAATGATCAAATTGCGCATCAAAAAATTAATGGCGGTAAGAATACACCGGAGATGGAAAACAGTCGGAGATATACCTGAAGAAAGGGCCAGGCAGGTACTGAAAGACGTCGGGCTTACGCCAGAGAGTGCAGATGAGATCTATTATTTGACCTCGCTTGCCAAGTTTGATGATCGGTTCGTGGTGCCTGCAGCGCATAGGGAACATGCCATCGAAATGATGGAAAACACAGGCGATGTAAAGGGAAGCACCGGATTTGGTTTCAAGGAAGGTACGGCAAAGAGGGGATTGTAAAGTGAAGTTATTAGCCCACTATCACTCGATGGCAGATTTGTTTGTATATCCTGATCTTGAGTTTCCGAAAAAGGTCAGGAAGACAATAAATCTTCTAAATGGAAATTACCCGCAAGCGGTCGCCGAGCTTGAGCGGTTCCTGGATCTCCTTCCGGAAAAGGAATTGAGGACAATGCAGGAATTATTTACCCGCACATTTGATGTCCAGTCAGCCACTACTCTGGATATTGGTTATGTCCTTTTTGGAGACGACTACAAAAGGGGTGAACTACTGGCCAATCTGAACCGGGAACATCTTGCTGTCAATAATGATTGCCGACACGAACTGGCTGACCATCTTCCCAACCTTTTACGACTGATGGGGAAATTGAAAGATGATGAGCTGACCGACGAACTGGTGCAGGAAATCATTGCGCCTGCTCTTTCAATGATGATCAGTGAATTCGTTCCGGAACGTGTAGAAAAGAAGAATGAGGCCTACAAGAAACACTTCAAGACCCTGATTGAATCGCCTTCTGAACGACGGGAGGTTACAACGCTTTACCAGTACGCACTAAAGGCATTATACGCTGTGCTTAAGCAGGATTTCTCATTTAACGAAGAGACCATGTCGAAACCGACGAGTGATTTCTTACAATCGGTAATAAAAGAAAATGAGATAGAAGTAAGAGCAGAGAAATCTGGCGCCAGTTTTTCAGACACTTGTACTATAGGACAGAGGTAATATCATGACTTCAATGAACAACTTCCTGTTTATTGCATTCCCCTACATCGCCATTGCTGTTTTTATTGTTGGGGTGATCTACCGCTATAAATCGAACTCATTTAAATATTCGAGTTTGTCCTCACAGTTTCTCGAGGGAAAAATCGTTTTTTGGGGTATCGTTCCTTTCCATTTTGGAATAATACTGATATTCCTCGGACATTTACTGGTCTTTTTATTACCGGAAGATGTGTTGCGATGGAACAGTAATCCTGTCCGCCTCATCCTGCATGAAGGGATCGGCTTTACCTTCGGCATATCCATATTGCTAGGGTTGACGATCTTGATAGTCAGACGATGGTCTAATGCAAGATTGCAAATGGTCACCAATCGGATGGATGTTGCCATCGAAGTAATATTACTGGCTCAAATTATCCTGGGTCTCTGGATTGCACTGGGTTATCGTTGGGGGTCATCGTGGTTTGCGGCCGATCTCTCGCCTTATTTATGGTCTATTTTCAAGTTTGACCCACAGATCGAGGCAGTCAGTGCCCTGCCTGTTGTGATCAAGCTTCATATCATCGGCGCGTTCCTGATTTTTCTTTTAATCCCCTTCACGCGTTTGGTGCATTTTCTGGTAGCACCTTTCCATTATATCTGGCGCCGGTATCAGGTTGTTATGTGGAATTGGGACAAGGATCGGGTCCGCAAACCCAGCACAGCATGGCAGGCTACCCGGCCAAAGAATAACTAGAGTGATGGCCTGATAAGGTATCATCGTGGAACAAATTGCAACTGCCAAGTCACATAAGGCCCTGTTTTTAAACACCACGGCATTTACCATTTGTTTTGCGGTATGGATGCTGAATGGCGTGCTGGTGACTTTTCTGGCCTCCAATCAGGTATTTGACTGGGGGCCCGTGGAAATCGGCTGGTTGATGGGTATCCCGGTACTGACGGGTTCGATATTTCGCCTGCCTGCGGGAATGCTGACGGACAAGTTTGGCGGCAAACCTGTTTATTCGTCATTGCTCTTCATAGTCGCTGTACCGATGTATATGCTGTCTTATGCAGACAGTTTTTGGGAATTTGCCGTTCTTGGTTTTGGTTTTGGCTTGGCCGGGGTGAGTTTCGCCATTGGCATTGCCTACACCTCCGTATGGTATCCGCAAAAAAATCAGGGCACGGCCCTGGGCATCTTTGGTGCGGGAAACGCGGGGGCGGCATTGACCCTGGTCTTTGCACCAACGCTGTTGAACATGTTTACTGATAATGGCACCAATATTGAAGGCTGGCGTGAGTTGCCCAAATATTATGCCTACATGCTGATCGTCATGGGCACCCTGTTTTTAATCTTTGCCGAAAATAAAAAACCCGCCTCCCATGGAAAAAGCATGAAAGAAATGTTGCGGCCATTAAAAGATCTGCGGGTGTGGCGTTTTGGTCTGTATTATTTTCTGGTCTTTGGCTGCTTTGTCGCCTTTTCGCAGTGGCTGGTGCCCTACTTCGTCAATGTGTATTACATGCCCCTGGTGACGGCTGGTATCCTGGCCGCCCTGTTCAGCTTCCCCTCCGGGGTGATCCGGGCCGCAGGAGGCTGGGCGGCCGACAGGTGGGGTGGCCGGGCGGTGATGTACTGGGTCCTGGGCCTGTCCGTGGCCATTAGTTTCATGTTGATTGTACCGAAAATGGACATCTACTCCCCCGGCAAGGGGATTATGAACAAGATTCCAGGTACGGTGACTGAAGTCACCAAGCAATATGTCACTGTCGGCGAGAAAAAATATCCCCTCAAGATTAACGACCGGTCATTTGAAGAACTGGACGATGACATTGTGGTCTTTCCAACCAAATCCACCTGGCAGGAACCCGTTGTGGAGGTAGGCCAACAGGTCAAGCGCAGAGAACTGCTCGCCAAGGGTGTCACCCGGATCTACTTCCAGGCTAATGTGTGGATCTTTGCGGGCTTTGTGCTTGTATTAGGCAGTGTCTGGGGGGTTGGTAAGGCCGCCGTGTACCGGCTTATCCCCGATTACTATCCTGAGGAAGTCGGTGTAGTCGGCGGGATGGTGGGCGTGCTTGGCGGCCTGGGAGGGTTTTTCAGCCCCATTATATTCGGATATTTATTAGAGTATACGGGCCTGTGGACCAGCGCCTGGATGTTTATATGGGTCCTCTCGGTCGTCTGCCTGTTCTGGATGCACAATACGATTATGCGTATGGAGCGTAAGGAGCACCCGGAGGATGAATTCAAGATCTGATGTGTGAAAACACGCCGACAGAAATACAAAATAACTTATGAGCAGGCTAAATAATGAGTAATATCACAAAGTGGGAAGTCGAAGATAATGAGTTCTGGGAATCCACCGGAAAGAAGATAGCAGCGCGAAATCTCTGGATCTCCATCCCCAGTCTTTTGTGCGGATTCGCCGTCTGGCTGATGTGGGGCATCATCACCGTACAGATGCTCAATCTGGGGTTTCCGTTTTCAAAAGTAGAACTGTTTACGCTCATGTCTATTGCCGGTTTGACCGGTGCCACCCTGAGGATCCCCAGCACTTTCTTCATTCGCATCGCTGGTGGTAGAAATACGATTTTCTTCACCACGGCCTTGTTGATGATTCCCGCCATTGGCGCCGGCATTGCGCTACAGGATAAAGATACACCGCTGTGGGTTTTTCAGATCCTGGCCCTGCTCTCCGGCTTTGGTGGCGGCAACTTTGCCTCTTCCATGTCAAACATCAGCTTCTTTTTCCCGAAACGCGTGCAAGGGACCTCCCTGGGACTCAATGCGGGGTTGGGAAACTTCGGCGTTACCACCATGCAGATCCTGATACCGTTGATGATGACCGTCAGTGTGTTTGGCGGTGATGCAATGGTCCTGGTCAACAGCAGTGGCACCCTGATTGGAAAAATTGCCGCCGGAACCGACACCTATATTCAAAATGCCGGATATCTCTGGCTGCTGTTCCTGGTTCCGCTTGCCTTTGCCGGCTGGTTTGGCATGAACAATCTTGTCACCGAAACCGTTACGCCGCACCCGGGTTCACCCATTTCCGCGTTCATGAAAATCTCCGGGCTACTATCTATTGCCCTGGTGACTGCCGCCGTGGGCCTGTATCTGCTTCTGCCTGCCCCGACCGGGATAGGACTGCTAAGTAAGTGGATTGTGTTACCGCTGGTGATTATCGCGACAGTGTTGCTGATGCGCTATCTCACCACGGGCGGACTGCAGCAAAACCTGAAGCGACAATATAAAATCTTTAACAATAAACACACCTGGGCCATGACGGTGATTTATACTATGACCTTTGGTTCGTTTATTGGTTATTCGGCGGCCTTCCCGTTGGCGATCAAGGTAATCTTCGGGTATACCCACGTGGCGGGACCTGATGGCGTACTCGTACATGATGCCGTTAATCCTAATGGGCCCAGTGCCCTGATGTATGCCTGGATGGGCCCGTTCATCGGTGCCTTGATCCGGCCAGTGGGAGGCAAGATTGCCGATAAGATCGGGGGCGCGAAGGTCACCCAGATCGTTTCCATCGTCATGATCGCATCCGCCCTGGGCGTAGCTTATTTCATGGCCGCGGCCTACAAATCGGCCACCCCGGAGCAATATTTCTGGCCATTCTTTGGTTTGTTTATTGTTTTATTCACCGCCACGGGCGTAGGTAATGGCTCAACGTTCAGGACCATCTCCCAGGTATTCAATGCAGAGCAGGCGGGACCGGTACTGGGCTGGACATCGGCCGTTGCCGCCTACGGTGCCTTTATTATCCCCAAGGTCTTTGGTGAACAAATCAAGGCCGTGACTCCGGAATATGCATTGTATGGATTTGCCATATTCTATGCTATTTGTCTCGCGCTGAACTGGTGGTTCTATATGCGGCCCAATGCCTATGTTAAAAACCCCTGACCTGGCTTGTGCTAATTCAGGGTCGTTGCCCAAGAGTCAAATAGAGCATTGGACAAATCTAAATATTTCTATCGAACGGTAGTCTTTGCCATGCACAAAGATAAAGTGATGCTGGTGGATCTGGATAATCCCAAGGAGGAGACGCCGCCACTAGAGTCCTGGCTGGGCGTGGTTGTCTCGTTGGCCGATGGTCAGCATACTATTCAACAGCTTCTCGATTATATGTCAGAACATTATGGTGGTAAGCCGCCTGATAATCTCGAGGAAACCATCGAATCTGTTATAAAACGACTTACCCAGGGTGAAGTCATCAAACTGGCCGATGAAGCATTCAAGCTACCATATTATTTATCACGTTCGGCAGACAAGCTGGATATTGAAATGGCCAAACAGGCAATGGCCGATGATGGTTATCGTCAGAGCTAAATAATTGCAAGGCTCGCAGTTACAACAGAGTCTGAAGTACGCTTCAAGGGAACTCGGTATTGATACTGAGATCCCGTTTACCCTGGACCTTCCCTGTGGTCGTATTGAGGCCGAAGCACTGCTGAAAGACTTTGGTTACGAATGTGGTGTTGTTATCAATATAAATACCAGCGAACTGGGGGATCTATATAAACATCTTGCGGACTTTGGCTATGGTGCTACCACATTATCAGAGCCAGGCCATTACGATGAGTATGATTCCGCGAAATGGATGATGCTTTGCAGAGAATGGGGATGGAGAGGTAATGAAGCCCCACCGGACTGGTATAAAGCGTAAGAAGAAGTTGCTTGTCCCCAGATAATTACTATGTTATCAAATAGTTAGATGGTTTTACTCCGCCGGAGGCCCATCAGCGGAGACAAAGCGAATCACTCCGGCCACCAGTATTACCACCCAGCCTACCGCGGCAATCGGGTAGCCAACCCAGCTGCCGAGTGCAATGCCGGTGGCAACACCACCAATAAACATACACAATCCGCTGAAAATGGCCAGGTTGAGTTTTAATTTTAAGTTAATCATTATTTTTGGAAATGGGGTGTTTATGCGTTCTGTTTTCAGTGAACCAGCCTTCAAGGATGATCTGTGCGGCCACATGATCAACTTCCTCCGCAGGGTTGCCTTGCCCGGCCAGACGGGATTTTGCCTCTACCGTGGTCAGGCGCTCATCGACGTGCTGGACCGGAAGATTATATCTGCCGCTGAGCTTGCGCCCAAAGGACCTTGAGCAATCGGTCATCTCCTGTTGGTTACCCTCCAGGGTGACGGGCAGGCCGACTACCAGCAGGTCAGGATGCCACTCCTCGATTAGGGCACTAATACTTTCCCAGACCGGCTTGCCATCATGACAGGCCACGATGGTCAGTGGTCTGGCAGTCCGGGTAATTTCCATACCCAGTGCGACGCCGATCCGTTTCAGACCATAGTCAAAGCCGAGGATGGTGCGTTGTCCCTCAGCTACCATGCTTGATGATAATCGTGGTGATGGCTGACACGGGTGTTGTTCTGCATTGGGGAAAGATCATGAATGACCCACTTCGTCAGACAGCAGGTCCAGATCAACGCCGAGTAACGCGGCCGCTGCCTTCCAGCGTTCCTCGATACCGACATTGAACAGGATCTGGGCATTCGCCGGGCCGCTCAGCCAGTCATTGGCGGTCATCTCCGCCTCCAGCTGGCCCGGGCCCCAGCCGGCGTAGCCGAGAGTGATCAGGCAATCCGCCGGGCCCTGTCCTTCGGAAATGTCCACCAGGATATCTTTTGATGTGGTGATGGCGATCTCATCGGTGATTTGCAGCATTGATTCCCACTGCCCTGTCGGGCTGTGTAACACAAAGCCGCGATTCTGCTGCACAGGCCCACCAGTAAATACCTCGGTGGCACCAATCCGGTCGTTGACTGGAACGATGTCCATTTGTGCCAGCACTTCGATCAGCTGGACCCCCATCGGTCGATTGATCACGATGCCCATCGCACCATTCTCATCATGCTCACAGATATAGGTCACACTGCGGTGAAAGTTCGGATCCATCAGCGAGGGCATGGCTATCAGGAAATGATTGGCCAGCGAGTTCATGCCCATGGCCGGCCCTTGTGGCGAGTGCTGGGCTGATGACAGGCCGCGCTATTTGGAGAACAGTTGGTTGCCATTTTTGAATATCCAGGTCCGGGTGATGTAGAGGACGTCTGTATCATCGCTGATGTTCTTCGGTAGCCGCGCAAACGGTGCCGATATCCGGATGATATGGATGGCGCCGGCATCAATTAGCTTGTTGCCCGAGGATCTTTTCAGGATGATTTCCTTGATGCTGCCATCGGTATTAATGCCTGCCGAAATGACCGGCGCCCCGACAATACGCTGACGCTTGGCCTCGGCAGGATAATTTATTACCCCAATGCGTTCGACCTTCTTGCGCCAGGCATCCATGTAAGCGGCATATTTATATTCCCTGGTATTTGCCGAGATATAGGTTACTCGGGGTAACTTGGCATAAGCTTGACGCTGTTGTTGTAATTGGGCATCCAGGCTGGCGATCTCCATGCTGTTGCGGATAATGTCTTTGGCGGTGAGCTTTTTCCGCCGTACTGATTTTCTGGGTTTGGGCTGGGTCTTCACCTGATAGCTTGACTGCTGTTGCGTCAGCAATTGTCGGGTACTCCTTTGCGGCCGACGTTTTTTGCTGACAGCCAGTCTTTTTTCTGTCGTCATTCCCGGCTTTGGGTTGACCATGGCGGAAGATTGCCTTGAATCGGTCGAGGCACGTACCTTTTCTCTGGTATTGCCGGCACCCTTATGATCAGCCTGTGCCAGGTACTGGGCATCGTCCGGGGCCTCCAGGCTGCGTTTGCTTACCAGTGTGACTTCAAATTTCTGGCTGTTGTCATTGTTGAAAGGTTTCCTGAAGTCGAAACTCAGGCCCAGGATCACTATGGTGTGCAGTACCACGGCAAAGAACAACGTCAGACTGAAGCGGTCTGCGGCAGATATATGTGGCGGTTGCGCGTAGGCAGTCATGGTGTTCATTGGGTCAGGTACCCTGATCCGTTTGTACTCCAAGTTGCTTGATAATCATACAACTTATTATACCGTTGATTAGCCCAAACAGCAGCGCCAACGACAGCAAAATCGGCAAAAGGCGCAACATTCCGGGATGGGGGATAAACAGCCAGTAGGCGACGCTGAACTGTCCTGCCGTATGGGCCATGGCGGCCAGTACGCTGTAGCCGATCGGACCAAAGTGCCCCAGGCCGGTGCGAGTCAAACGTATGGCGAGCCACAGCACCGATATGCTGGCAATGGCACCCGTCAGACTCATCAGAAAGGTTGGACTTAAAAAAGTTCCGATCAGCAGGCTGCCGCCCAGTACTCGCAGCATGCTTACCCAGGCGGCCGTCGACCAGCCAAACTGCATCAGGGCAATAATCGTGATGAGGTTGGCGAAGCCAGGTTTCATGCCGGGTATCGGGCTTGGTAGTGCCGCTTCGGCGATATGAATGGTGATGGCCAGGGCCGCGAGTGCGGCGATGCGATGGTCTTTACGGGTTGTCTGGATGGCTGTGCCCATGACATTCAGGGTAGTTAGTAATTGATAGCATCATAATCGATCAGAGTGGCTCACTCAGGATTATTTTCGGCTCAGGTGATGCAGTCAGTTTCATCCGCCTGGCCATGGCAGGGTTCATATGTATACGGTTATTTTCGTCAATTAACATGACAAACTTGATATCCATTGACCTGGCGATTTCATGCCACTGACCCGGGCCAGCCACAAACAGGGCAGTTGCGGCGGCATCGGCGACGGCGGCAGAAGAATGTATCACGGTCACAGAGCGCGTGCCTCTGGCAGGATAGCCGGTACGCGGGTCGATGATGTGATGGTAACGTTTACCTTCATATTCAAAATACCGCTCATAGTCTCCGGAGGTGACTATCGCTTCACCGGCACGCAGATCGATGCTGGCGATGACCGCACTGGCATTACTGCTGATCGGATTACGTATGCCGATATGCCAGGGCTTGCCGTTCTTGTTGCCTATCGCACGCATATCCCCACCGGCATTGATGATGGCATTTTTCACCCCGAGTTCCTGCAGGTGGGCGATGGCCATATCGATACCAAAGCCCTTGGCAAAGGCGCCAAGGTCTATCTGCACCGCCGTGTTACGGCTGCGTATAGTCATTTGGCCATCATATAAAATATCCGACATTTCTGGATTTAACGCGACCAGCCTGGCGACCTCGTCAGGCCTGGGTGGCCGGGCGGGTTCCTCATCGCTTTGAAATCCCCACAGGGCGATCAACTTGCCAATGGCAGGATTGAACAACCCCTGGCTTTTGGCTGACAGGTCCGTGCTGGCTTCAATCAGGGGCTGTATTGATGGCACCAGTGAAAAGTTCCTGCCAAGGCTCAGCAGGTAGTTGGTGCGGCTCAGGCCACCTGGTCGCCATGCGTGCCAGGTGACCTGCATATAGGCAAAATCGTCCTGCAGGGAGGAGAAGGCCGTGTCTGCGGTCGTCCTGTCGACCCCGACGATGGTGATATCAATAATGGTACCAAAGGACAGTACCGTTTCCTGGTAGATATTGGCGGGTGGCGGTGGTGTACAGGAGCTCAGTGATGCGAATAATAACAGAACCGGCGTAATGAACTGCCTGCGTCGCATGATATTCATATTTTATTTGTTCAGCCGGGTTTCAATAACATCCAGTAAGGTTGCCGAAATATTCAGGGCATAGATTTTATCCAGTTCCCGGATACAGGTAGGGCTGGTAACATTTATTTCAGTAAGAAAATTCCCGATTACATCAAGGCCAACGAACATCAGCCCCATTTCTTTAAGTTTTGGTGCGACACGGGAGACAATGAATCGATCCCGTTCGGTCAGTTCCACGCCAACACCGTTACCACCGGCGGCGAGATTACCACGGGTTTCACCTTTGGCGGGGATCCGTGCCAGTGCATATGGTACCGGCTCACCATCGATGAGCAGAATACGCTTGTCACCTTCACTGATCTCGGCGATGAATCGCTGTGCCATCACTGCCTCACGACCGTGCGCGGTCATATTTTCAAGAATCACCGAGATATTGGGGTCACCTTGCCTGATGCGGAAGATACTGGCACCCCCCATCAAACCCAGTGGCTTGATAATGATATCACCCTGTTCGTCGATAAAACGGCGGAACCGATCGACATCACGTGACACCAGGGTGGGGACACAACAATCCGGGAACCACGCGGTAAATAATTTTTCGTTGACATCACGCAGGCCCCTTGGGTCGTTGACCACCAGTGGGCCCTTGTCTGCCGCCAGTTCCAGCATATGGGTGGTATAATGATATTCAGCATTATAGGGAGGATCCTTGCGCATCAGCACCACATCGAGCGTGTCCAGAGATGCCTCGCTGATATCACCCGACTGATACCAGTTGTCCGTGTCGTCCTGGACCGTTATCGCCGTCATTCGTGCACAGGCCACCCCGTCACGCAGGAACAGATCGCCCAGTTCCATATACGCAATGCTCCAGCCCCGCCTCTGGGCCTCGAGTAGCATCGCAAAGCTGCTGTCTTTGTACGGCTTGATTGACCCGATCGGATCCATGACGATGCCGAGTTTGATCATTGGCTGTTTTCCGTTCAGATTGTCCCGGCAATTTCGCTGATTTCTCTGGCCGCTGCCAGTAACGCCAGCCGGGCGATCACACCGTAGGCATAGAATCGATTTGATTCAGCACCGGGGGACAACATCCTGTCAGGGAGATTGCAGGAGTCAGCGAATGCCAGTGACTCGAAATGCATCCCGGGAGAGTTCAGATTTTCTATCTCGCTGCGACCAGTATGTACGCGGTAAAAACCTCCGACCACAAAGTGATCCATCATGTAAACCACAGGCTCGGCCACTGCCTGTTTATCACCCCAGGATTCAAAGGTATAGACACCTTCCTGCATAATGACGTTGGAAACCCGGGCACCTCCTTTGTGGGCAGACATCTTGTTGCGTTGTTTACGATTGAGTTCACGGATCTCGTTACTGCTTTGCACGGTCATTATGCCCATACCATAGGTGCCGGCGTCCGCCTTGACGATAACAAACGGTTTTTGTTTGATACTGTATTCATCATATTTGCGCTGGATAGAGACCAGCAGTGCCTCCACATTTCTTGCCAGGCAATCCTCCCCCTCGCGCTTCTTGTAATCGATCTCGCCACAATTGCGGAACATCGGGTCAAGCAGCCACGGATCCAGTTCGGTCAATGTGGCGAATTCATTGGTAACCTGGCCGTAATGGGTGAAATGGGCAGACTTCAGACGATCCTGCCAACCAAGGCCCAATGGTGGAACAATTTTCTGCTTCTCCAGATTTTCCAGGATTGCCGGTCGCCCACTGCTGAGATCATTATTCAGTAATACCATGCAGGGGAAAAAATCACTGACGCCCACCTGGTTTTTCTCTCGTCGCAGCGGCTCCAGCAGCAGTTGTCCGCCAGAAGGCAGCTCAAAGGGGGTGGCCTCGGTAATGTCCTCCAGCAGGGTGCCGATACGTACTTCGAATCCGGCCTGCTGCATGATGTGTTGTAGTGCGGCGGTGCTCTCAAGGTAGTAGCTATTCCGTGTATGCGACTCAGGGATCAGTAATACCTTCACCGCCTTTGGGCAGACACGCTCGATGGCTGATTGCACCGCCTGGATACACAATGGGTGAAAGGCGGCATTCAGGTTATTAAAGCCGGCCGGGAACAGATTGGTATCCACTGGTGCCAGTTTAAAACCGGCATTGCGCAGGTCCACCGAGGCATAGAAGGGTGCCGGGGTGGCTAGCCATTGACTGCGAAACCAGGACTCGATTCGAGGCTGATTTTCGAGCAATGTTGACTCAATCGTGATGAGCGGCCCGGTGGGCGCCATGGTCAGATGGGGAACAGCATGTAAGTGTTTGATTTTCATAGGTTTTTGCTAATCATTGCAGTCCATGCCACTGCCATTACACTGAAGGCGTCATGATGCACTAGACTTGTATCTTAGGGTAACCTATTTATATGGTTAAAGATAAGTGAACGCTTATTTTTCTTCCATTGACGTAACTTGTGCCCCTGGGTGTTAAAAGGCGCTGATATGCGCAATTTGCTGGCATTCCGGCATGCATATTGACTAGTCGTTGCTGAAATACGTGCTTAACTATATATGGGCATCCGATACAAATCTGATGCAAGGGGACTTCTTGGTGGGGTTGGCCTGGATAATATGGCCATCATTGAAAAAGTAGATTTATTACAGGTAATTAGTTGGAATTCTTGAAGTTTCAACTAAGGTTATAACGGTAACTTTACAAGATTACTTTATAATTATTCATCAACAAATCAATAAGTTAAGGTAGGTGTGGGTAACAACGGTGGCAAATAAAGACGCAAACGGAAGCTTTTCTGACCTTACGGTCATGGTAATTGATGATAGTAAGACCATCAGGCGGACGGCTGAAACCCTGCTAAAGAAGGCCGGGTGCAGTGTGATCACCGCCACGGATGGTTTCGAGGCGTTGTCGATGATTGCAGATAATCATCCGGACATCATTTTCGTGGACATCATGATGCCAAGACTGGATGGCTACCAGACATGTGCCCTCATAAAGAACAACCAGGTTTATAAGGATACACCGGTCATCATGTTATCCAGTAAGGATGGCCTGTTCGACAAGGCGCGGGGCAGGATTGTTGGTTCTCAACAATATCTGACCAAGCCATTTACCAAAGACGAATTACTGGGTGCTATCAAAAAGCACGTTATAGAAATAACCGGGTAGATAGATTGTTATCGATTTACCTAATTCAGATCAGTTTATGTTAAGACGGAGAGAAGAAAATGCCACGGGTATTAATAGTTGACGATTCACCAACAGAGATTCATGTACTGAAGACCATGTTGGAGAAACATGGTTTTGAGATCATATCAGCTGAGAGCGGCGAGGATGGCATCGCTCTGGCCAAGTCAGACAAGCCAGATGCCATCCTGATGGACGTTGTGATGCCAGGACTGAATGGGTTCCAGGCGACCCGTCAGTTAACCAACGATCCTGATACAGCCAATATCCCGGTCATTATAGTGACCACCAAGAACCAGGAGACAGACAGGGCCTGGGGACTGCGTCAGGGGGCCAGAGACTACCTGACCAAGCCGGTTGCAGAAACAGATCTGGTAACAAAAATTAATGCAGTCATATGAATAAGGACTAACTCAAGACAACAGCACTATGGCAACAAAAGCAAAAAAACAATCAGCTAGCCCATTGTATTTGTTGCGCGATATTGAGAAACGCGCAATATTAAATGCGGCCGGACTACCTCAGCAAGATGAGGCCAAGACTGGCTGGGTTGGTATTGGCTTCAAACTGGGTGACCTGAAGCTGGTGGCGCCTTTGGACGAGGTTGTGGAGCTGCTTACCTATCCAAGCCTGTCTCGAGTGCCTGGTACAAAAAAATGGGTAAAGGGTATCGCCAATATACGTGGCAACCTGTTACCCATTATGGATTTAAGCGGCTATCTCACCAGGAAGCCGACAGCCCTGACAGCAAGCAGTCGAATTCTGGTGGTCAGACATGCAGGTATTTACAGTGGTTTGCTGGTGGATGAGGTGTTGGGATTGAAGCATTTTCTGGATGAAGAGCGTAGTAGAACAGTTCCAAACGTGGACAATTTTATAAAAACTTATTTACGAGGTTCATGTACGCAGGATGCACAGCAATGGGGCATCTTCAGCATGTACTCGCTGGTTGAAAGCCCGCTGTTCATGCAGGTGGCAGTGTAAACAGGATTTAGAGCAAGACAACATACATTTATGTCCAGGAGACGGACAATCGATCATCAGATTTACGCAGTACGCTAGGAGAGGGTTATGAAGAAATTAGGTGTCCAGGGCTTTTTTAGGCAGGATATAAAAAACATCAAGTTTGAGGCCTTGCACAGGAGGATCTTTGCTGTTGGCTTCCTGGTTATTGTCACGGCAATCACCGCATTCATGGTATTCAAGGATTCTGCACATGATGCTGAATACGTGAACCTGTTGGGTGAACAGCGTGTGTTGTCTCAACAAATGTCTAAAAACGCTCTCGAAGCGGCGCAAGGTGAATCGGGTGGTTTTGAACGCCTGCAAACCCAACGCGGTGACTTTGAAGCCAAATTCAACCTGATGTCCAGCGGTAATCCTGAAACGGGCCTGCCAGCGTCACCTGCCAGCGTCAACGATCAACGAAAAGCAGTTGAAGAACAATGGGACAGCTATCGCGAAAATGTTGATGCTATCCTGGCACGTCGCGAAAAGATCCTGTCACTGGGTGTCTCTGTTCAGGCAATTGGCGAGAACCTGCCAAACTTGTTGGCCCTCTCTGATGAGGTGGTAGGTATTCTGATCGAGATCGGCGCATCACCGCAGCAAATCTATATTGCCGCTCGCCAGCTGATGTTGACCCAGCGTATTGCAAATAACGTGCAAAAGGTAATCCAGGGTGGTCAGGGCGCCGCTACAGCAGCTGACCGGTTTGGTCGTGATACCCTGCTGTTTGGTCGCGTCTTGAAAGGTATGATCAGTGGCGATCGACGACTTCGAATTCAGAAGGTCACCGATGAAGATGCGGTCTCCAAGCTGGAAGAGGTGGATGAAGTCTTCAAGGCGGTGAGTGATCTTATCGGTAGCGTGCTTGAGAATTCACCGGAATTATTCATGGTGCACGATGCGGCGGCAAAGATTTCCGCTACCAGCCTGGTGATGCTGGGCAATCTGTCTGAATTACTTGACGGTTATAACAGTTATGTCTCCTCTCGTTCAATGCCGCTCTTTTCTGGTGGCCTGGCAGTGGCATCTATCCTGATGATCATTGTGTTTGGCTGGCAGATGTTGCAGGAAGCACAACAACGTCAAAAGACGGCGGAACGCGAGACCCGTCAGAATCAGGAAGCTATTATGCGCTTGCTGGATGAAATGGGCGACCTTGCTGCCGGTGACCTGGGTGTTGAGGCAACGGTGACCGAAGATATCACCGGGGCCATCGCCGACTCTATTAACTATGTTATCGAGCAACTGCGTAAACTGGTGACCTCGATTACCGATGCCTCTGTTCAGGTGGCATCGGCATCCAAGGAAACCCAGGCGACGGCGATGCACCTTGCCGAGGCCTCTGATCACCAGGCCCAGCAGATCGTCGGTGCCAGCTCGGCCATTAACGAAATGGCGGTCACCATTGAAGAGGTGTCCAAGAATGCAGATGCCTCGGCGACTGTGGCGGAACGTTCTGTGGCCACGGCGCGAAAAGGTTCTGCGGCTGTGCAGGATACCATCAGGGGTATGGATACCATCCGTGAACAGATTCAGGAAACCTCAAAGCGTATTAAACGTCTTGGTGAAAGTACTCAGGAAATTGGTGACATCGTTGGACTGATCGATGATATTGCTGACCAGACCAATATTCTGGCGTTGAATGCGGCTATTCAGGCCGCCATGGCCGGTGAGGCAGGGCGAGGCTTCGCGGTGGTTGCTGACGAAGTGCAGCGACTCGCGGAACGTTCCAGTAATGCGACCAAGCAAATCGAGGCACTGGTTAAGACCATTCAGACTGATACCAACGAAGCAGTTATTTCAATGGAACAAAGTACTGCCAACGTGGTTGCAGGGGCCAAGGTTGCCGAGAATGCAGGTGAATCTCTGAACGAGATCGAGACAGTGTCCAGCGAACTGGCTGACCTGATTCACAGCATATCGGATGTATCAAGGCAGCAGGCATCTGCGGCATCAAATATTTCCGATACCATGAATGTGATTCAGGAAATCACTACCCAGACCTCTGCCGGTAGCAATGAAACGGCCACCTCGATTGGTAATCTGGCAGAACTCGCGACCGAACTACAAAAATCAGTAGCTGGATTCAAGTTGCCTGACTAAAGCGGACTAATACGTAGAGGCAATCGATGTGGTGATGCAAGATAAAGTTGTCGGTGCCTTATGGGACGCGAGTAAGGGCGTTCTGGAAATGGGCGATGACCAATATGCGAGATGGAGGGAACTCCTGGAACAGCGTACCGGTATGGTCTTGCCGGATGAACGTCGCTCTTTCCTGTTGACCAACCTTGCCATTCGTATGCGTGAGATTGGTTGCCATGATTTTCAGGAATATTATGAACATGTTATGAACGGAGCGAAAGGCGCCATCGAATGGACCACTCTGGTGGATCGTTTGACGGTGCATGAAACACGATTTTTCCGTCACTTTAACGCGCTGAACTTCCTGAAAGAGAAAATGTTACCTGAATGGATAGAACAGCCAGGTAAATCACTGAATATCTGGAGCGTTGGTTGTGCCACTGGCGAGGAACCTTACACCCTTGCGATGGCGGTAGACTATTTTATTCGTCAAAAAGGCATTGAGTATTACCTTGGTGTGCTGGCCTCGGATATCAGTATGGCCTCGTTAGCTATCGGCAGGGAAGGTGTGTATGACGCACGTAAGCTTACCGAGATGGAGGCCACCGTATTGCGCCAGTATATGACTCGTGTGGATGAAGGCCGCTATCGGGTTAATGATGACCTCAAAAAGCGTGTCTGTTTCATGCGTTTGAATGTGCTTGAAATGGATAATATCCCCATTGGCAAGATGGATCTTATCTTTTGTCAAAACCTGCTGATTTATTTTAATCGGGAAAAACGCCTTCAGATTCTGAATAACCTGGTTGAGCACCTGCTCCCGGGCGGTTACCTGATACTTGGATCAGGTGAGATCATCAGTTGGGATAATGGCGTGCTTGAGAAGATTTATTATGAGAACACTCTGGTGTATCGCCGTGCTGGTGACTGGTCAGATGAGAATGAGGGCAATGTATGAGTCCGATGGACCATGGTTCCCTGAACTGGGTCAAGGGTGAGATCGATGAGACCCTGAAACAGGCACGGCTGGCGCTGGAGGCCTTTGTTGGGAATACCGATGACCAGACACAAATGCAGTTTTGTGTGGCCCATCTGCATCAGGTACATGGCACACTGAAACTGGTCGAACTTTATGGCGCGGCCCTGGCTGCCGAGGAGATGGAGAAACTCGCCATCGCGCTTTTTGAAAAGACCATCCCCCACAAGGAAGAGACCTTTGAAGTTCTGATGCGGGCAATCCTGCAACTACCAGATTACCTGGAACGATTGCAGGCCGGACAAAAAGATATCCCGGTCGTGCTGTTGCCACTGTTAAATGATTTACGTGCCAGCCGTGGTAAAAAACTGTTATCAGAAGGGGCGATGTTCTCGCCTGACCTGTCAGTGGCGCCATCGGCAGTGGTACCTGAACAGGATGACGTTGATATCAGTGTACTTGCCAGGAAAAAGCGTCATCCCTATCAAATCAGTTTACTCGGCTGGTTCCGTGGCAAGGATGAAGACAGGCATCTCGGCATACTCGCGGATATCATTGATAATCTGCGTATGCACACTACGAATGAATCAGTGGCGCAGCTTTTCTGGGTGACGACCGGGGTCATCAATGCACTGATACAAAAGGGGATTGAGGCCAGCGTTTCGGTCAAATTGTTACTTGGCCAGGTGGACAGAAAGATCAAGGCACTGATCGATGCAGGTGAAGATGGTGCTGAAGATGGTGCAGAAGACCTTATTAAAAACCTCTTGTATTACACGGCGAGTTCCAATACTGATGATGGCATTGTTGGTGAAATCAAGGATGCCTTTAACCTGAGGAACATGCTGCCTACGGAAAATGAACTGAGCAAGGCGAGGCAGTCCCTGACGGGTATAAATCTTGAGGTGATGGATACCGTGCATTCTGCCCTGGCGGAAGACATCACCTGGGTAAAGGATGTTCTGGACATCTATGTTCGCTCGGATAATCGGGAAGTAAAAGAACTTGAGCCAATTGCCGAGGCCCTGAAAAAGGTGGCTGATACGCTGGCCATGTTGGGTATGGGGGTCCAGCGTAACCGGATTCAGGAACAGGCCGAGGTGATAAACCGCATTCTCGGTGGTGAGGCCAGGGCAACAGATACGGTACTGATGGATATCGCCGGTACCTTGCTGGCCGTGGAGTCCAGTTTGAGTGACAGCCGTGCCAGGTTGCCCGAAGATGAGTTGGCCGAAGTCGTAAAAGAAGAAGCGGCACACAGGCTTCCTGATGCAGACCTCAAGGATGTCCTGAGTGCGACTATTCGCGAAGCCAAGGTGGATATGGCGAGGGTAAAGGAGGCCATTGTGGCCTTTGTCACTGCACCATGGGAATTCAAGTTACTCAAAGAGGTCCCCAGGCTAAATCACAGTATTGAAGGTAGTTTGACGATATTGACGTTACCGCGAGTAGCAAAAATGCTGCACACGTGTAATGAATATATTCAAACGGAATTGCTGGATAAGGAAGACATCCCGAACCCTGAGACCCTTAACGCGCTCGCTGACACTATCAGCAGTATCGAGTATTATCTGGAAGCTGTTGATGAAGGTGGTGTCACTGATCTCGATGCGGTTCTGGATATCGCTGCACAGAGCCTGGCCAAACTGGGATATACCATCGCTGATGAGCCCCTGGCTGCGCCTGAAGTTACGCTAGAGACCGGACCCGCTATCGGGACGGCTGATGAAACGGCCGTTGTTGAAAAACTTACACTACCTGAAGAGCCGGCCAGGGCACCACTCACAGAGAGGCCGCCTGAGCCTGATACGGCTGCGAAGGAAGCCGCCGCTTCACTGGTCCCCGCCAGAATCTCTGCACCCGCCGATGAGATCGATGATGACATCAAGGAAATCTTCCTTGAAGAAGTTGATGAGGAAATGGCTACGATTGCCGAGTATTTACCCAAATGGCGGGTCAACCCGGATGATAAGGATGCGCTGAGCACGGTACGTCGATCCTTCCATACCCTGAAGGGTAGCGGCCGTATGGTCGGCGCTATCGTCATTGGTGAGTTTGCCTGGGCATTTGAAAACATGATGAACCGTGTTATCGACGGGACAACTTCGCATAACCCGGAAATGTTTGACTCAATGACTGCGGCACTCAAGGCGATTCCGGAACTCGTCGAGCATTTTAAACATGGGACCATTCCGCATACCAATGTACAGGCGCTGGCGAACAAGGCCTACGAATTGACCGGCAAGACGGAGTTCATTGAACTGGATTTTGGCGCCGCACCCCCGGCGTCTGATACAGGGACTGCCGTTGAGCCGCTGGTGCCGATGCCAGCTGCAGAGGAACCAGCTGTAGAGGAGCCAGTTGTAGAGGAACCAGCCGCAGCGCCGGAACCGGAACAGCCATCGTCTGAATTGCCGCTGCCTGAAGAAGATATTTCTTCTTTGTATGAAGAACCTGCCCCTGTCATCCAGGAGCCCGGGATAACTGATGGCGAAATTGACCCGGTACTGCTGGAGATCTTTAGCAAGGAATCGATCGGACATATAAAATCGATCAATGATTACCTGGCAAATGCCAGGGAAGTGGATGAACCGCAGGTGACAGATGACCTGCTCAGGGCATTGCATACGCTTCATGGGAGTGCCCATATGGCGGATATCATGGATATCGCCGATATCAGTAATGCACTGGAGCGCTATGCAAAGCTGTTACTGGATAATGGTGTTGGCGTTCCCGGGGAAGCCATCAGCTTCATTGAACAATCCGTGGGTATAATTACTGACGTTATTCCTCGCCTGAATTCGGGTGATACCCAGATGCATCACAAGCAGATGCTGATAGACGAGATTAACAAGCTCCATGATGACCTTGAAATGGAACTGGAACAACAGGAAGAGGCAACCACCGCTGATACTCCCCCGCCTGCTGCCGGACTGGCTGCGCATACTGAGGCCGGGGCCAGTGAAGATTATGATGATGAGTTGCTTGAAATCTTCCTCGAAGAGGGCGATGAGATCCTGGATGCCAGTGAGATCACACTGCAGAACTGGATCAATGATCAGGACAATGATGGCCTGGTGCAACAGCTACAACGAGAATTGCATACCCTCAAGGGTGGCGCCCGCATGGCAAATATTGTTGCTATCGGTGACCTCAGTCATGCCCTGGAGTCAATGATCATTGCCGTGGTCGAAGGCAGGGTCATGGTTTCACGTCACATGTTTGATCTGATGCAACAATCCCATGATACCCTGGTGAAGATGCTGAATCAGGTTCGCAGAAACGAGGCCGTGACCCCGGCAGGGGTTTTAATCAGACAGGCCAATCGACTGGTTGAGATGAAGGGTGAAGTGGAAGCCCTGGATGAGGCACCAGCAGAAGAGGCCGCTGAAGAAGTAACCGAAAAGGTACCGGCAACAGAGGAAGTGGTTGAGGTTGAGGCGGAAGCACCGGCAGCTGAGGTGGAAGAATTCGTTGAGCTGGTTGAGGCAGAGGCAGAGGCAGAAGAAGTTTCCCGGATTGAGCGGCGACATGGCTCACGCATTCAGCATGAACAGATCCGGGTGAAGGCCGACATGCTTGATGGCCTGGTTAACTTTGCGGGTGAGGTGAGTATCTACCGTTCCCGTATCGAGCAGGAGGTCGGTGTCTTTAAATTCAACCTCACTGAAATGGATGCCACGATCAATCGACTCCGTGAACAGTTACGCCAGTTTGAGATTGAAACTGAAACCCAGATCATGTATCGCATGGAGAAGGAAAATGAGGACAGTCAGTATGACGAGGATTTTGACCCCCTTGAAATGGACCGCTTCTCCTATATGCAGCAATTATCCCGCAGTCTGATGGAGACGGTGGCTGACCTGGTCAGTATCCAGGGGCTGCTGGAAGGTCATGCCAGGGAAACAGAAACACTGTTGCTGCAACAGGCCCGGGTCAATACGGGGTTACAGGAAGGCCTGATGAGCACGCGCATGGTGCCATTGAGTACCCAGCTGCCACGTATGCGCCGCGTTGTCCGGCAGACCTGTAGTGAGCTGAAGAAAGAGGTTGAATTCGACATTAGCGGTGAGCATGGCGAGATCGATCGTACCGTGCTCGAGCGCATGATGCCCGCGCTGGACCATATGTTGCGAAACGCTATTGACCATGGTATAGAATCACCCGCGCAACGTAAAAAGGCCGATAAATCTGTCCAGGGTGCGGTTAATCTGGCCTTGAGCAGGGAAGGGTCAGAAGTTGTCATGCAGCTATCAGATGATGGTGCTGGCATCGATCTGGCCAAACTACGAAAGAAGGCCATGCAACGGGGTTTGATCAAGAAAGACTCTGACCTGACAGATAATGAGGTAATGCAGTTTATTCTCGAGTCGGGCTTCAGTACTGCTGACCAGATCACGCAGATCTCCGGTCGTGGTGTCGGTATGGATGTGGTGAGTAGTGAAATCAAGCAGCTGGGTGGTTCGCTGCATATCGATTCGGAGCAAGGCCAGGGCACCCTGTTTACGATTCGTCTGCCATTGACGTTGTCTGTCAACCGTGCACTGCTGGTACAGGTCGGTGAAGAAAATTTGGCCATACCACTATCGAGTGTTGAACACGTAGTGCGCGCCGATAGCGATGAGTTGAAAAAATTCCATAGCAGTCCGGGTGCGCGTTATGAATATGCCGGGAATGTATACCGGTTCATGCATCTTGGTTCGATCCTTGGTGTCAGTGCCCCGCAAATTCCGCAGCCAGGCAAGAAGCTGCCATTGTTGCTGGTGCGCGCCGGCGACCATCGAGTGGCATTGCAGGTTGATGGACTGATGGGCAGCCGTGAAATCGTGGTTAAGCCGGTCGGGCCGCAGATCAGTACAGTGCATGGTATTTCCGGCGCGACGATCCTTGGTGATGGCAGTGTCGCGCTGATCCTTGATATCAGTGCAGTGGTGATCATGGATGTCGCCAAGCATGGTAGCGTCCTGGAAGAAGAGGCCAAGATAGAGAAAGCCGGGGTGATCACCGTGATGGTGGTGGATGACTCTATTACGGTGCGCCGTGTAACCACCCGATTACTGGAAAGAAATAATATTCGTTGTATTACTGCAAAAGACGGGGTGGACGCCGTGGCTGAATTGCAGGAGCATATCCCCGACCTGTTCCTGCTGGATATCGAAATGCCTCGTATGGATGGTTATGAACTGGCGACGCATATACGGAATAATGACAATACCAAGGATATCCCGATTATCATGATAACTTCCCGAACCGGGGAAAAACACAGACAACGTGCAGAAGCTATCGGTGTCAACGCTTATCTTGGTAAGCCTTATGTAGAATCTGAGCTACTGGAAAATATACAATCTTTACTAAAGAAGCCACATTGAGATGATGGAAGCCGCAGAGAAACCCAGGTTGCGAGTATCTATAATTTCTGACTCAGCGCAACAACGATCAAACTTGTTGTCACTATTTCAAAGCAGTGACATGCATGTTGTGATGGACGGCTCCTTCAAGGAGCATAGCATCGAAGATATACATCCGGAAGAAGCTGACGTCGTTGTTCTGGACCTCGATGATGAAGTGGACTATGACCTGGAAATTTTTGATGAGATCCTGAACTCGAAGTTACCGGTGATATTCAACGATAGTGCTGTCTCCAGGGATTATTCGGCTGACAAAAACAGTCCCTGGGCCAAGAGCCTGATTAACAAGCTGTTGTCCATGGGAAAACCAGCCACCAGCAAAGCAACCACCGAAGTGGTGGCCGAGGTTCAGCCTGAGGCTGAGACCAGTGAACAGGGGGTCGAGCCAGAGGAAGATGCTGTGTTGGAGATGGCGGAGGCTGTCGACAAAGACGTGCTCCAGCCCGAAGAGCGCAACGTTGAAATGGTCAGGCGGCACTCTTTATATAATGCTGCCAGACAGGTGTGGGTGCTGGGCTCGTCGATAGGTGGTCCACAGGCAATACGCAGGTTTCTGGGCGCCATTCCGGGCAATCTGCCCATCGCCTTCGTGCTTGCGCAACATATTGGCAAGGGCTTTGAGGAATTACTTGCCAGACAACTGGATCGTTCATCAGAATTTGATGTGATGTATGCCGAGTCTGGTCATCAATTGCGTCACCGGCAGGTAGTGATTACACCTGTAAATAAACGGGTGCTGGTCGACAAGCGTGGGTGCCTGTTACTCAAGCCAGCAGATCCTGATGGCATATATACACCATCTATTGATGCGGCGATGATCGATATGGCGGTTCACTACGGCAAAATGTCAGGTGCCATTATTTTCAGTGGTATGGGTCGTGACGGTATGCAGGGTTGCCGTGTGATGGCAGCGCGCGGTGCCACCGTTTTGGCGCAGGATGCTGGAACTTGTGTCGTCAGTGGTATGCCCGATGCGGCACGTCGTTGCGGCGTTGTCAGTTTTTCCGGCACACCAGAACAATTGGCTGAGAAATTGGTGGAGCGTTTTAACGTTTAGGGTTCCATTGAGGATAATCTAATGGCAACAAAGGCAAGCAATAAGAAGACCGGGAAGAAGACTGCAAAGAAGGCAGCAAAGAAGATCGGGAAGAAGACAAAAAAGAAAACAACTGCCGACGATAGCGTTGTCGCCAGTCAGATTATTCCACTTGGTGTTACCAGGTTGGTATTGCCTAATGTTGCCATCGCCGAGATCGTGCCGGCCTCTGCCTTTGAAACAGTCAACAAGGCGCCGAAATGGTTGCTGGGTAAACTGAAATGGCGTGGCGTAACGGTACCTCTGGTATCGTATGAACTGACCTGTGGAATGAAGGCTGGTGAAATTACCGCCCAATCAAGATTTATTATTCTGAATACGTTAAATGGTAACAGCAAGATCAGTTTCTTCGCCATTATTTCATCAGCCATCCCGCAGCTGGTCAAACTGGACGCGAACATAGTCAAGATGGCTGATAATAGTAACGACCAGACCACCATTTTAGCGACGCTGGAAATTGATGGTGAGCCCGCCCTGATACCTGACATTGATGCAATTGAAGAAATGCTGAGCAAGCATCTGAAGTGATGTCTCCGGGAGGGAACCCGTCAGGTAAATACGACTCTATATATCACCCCAGAGAGAATGCATAACGGCAAGTGCCGTCAATGCGGCGGTTTCTGTTCTGAGGATACGGGGGCCGAGACTGATACCGGTAAAGCCGCAATCTCTGGCCTGTTCGCGTTCGCTGTTGCCCAGACCCCCCTCAGGACCGACTAGCAGGGTAATCACTCCGTCCGGTGTATGCAGGTCGTTAATATGCATGCTGGATTCGGGATCCAGTAACAGTTTCATTCCAGAATCAGTGGTTGTGATCCATTCATCAAATTGTTGCGGAGAGGCGACTTCAGGCAGTAAGTTTCTGCCACATTGTTCACAGGCACTTTGCACGACACCTTGCCAATGTTGGCGTCGTTTATGCAGTCGCTGCCCCTGTAAATTCACAACACTACGTTGTGTGAATATCGGTATGATCCTCGAGATACCCAGTTCCACGGATTTTTGTATGGTGTAATCCATACGCTCGCCTTTGGATATACCCTGAGCCAGCTGTACACGAAGTGGAGATTCTGGATTCCGATTGAGGTGCCTGCTAATGGTAATCGTGGCATGCCGTCGATCAGTACTGTCCAGCACAGCCATATACTCGCCACCTTCACCATTAAAGACGATCAGACTGGCACCGGCCTTTAATCGCAATACCCTGATGATATGCGTAATGGCATCATCCGACAGGTTAACTGTGCTCTCTGCTGAAAGTGATGCCTCCAGAAAGATTCGGGGGATCCGCATTGCCCTGATTAAATAACAGGCATCATTAGCGGCTGTTAAGTAATAATCGAGACATGTTTACAGGCCCAGATTATGCCACAGAGCAGTGGTGGTCCCGGCTTTATTCAATGTATAGAAATGCAGCCCGGGTGCACCGGCATCCAGTAATTGCTGACACATTTGCGTGGTTACCTCCAGGCCGAATGCCCGGATTGATTCGAGGTCATCCCCATAGGCCTCCAGTCGGATACGGATCCAGCGGGGGATTTCGGCACCACACATATTTGAGAAGCTGACCAGTTGCGCGCAATTGGTAATGGGCATGATGCCTGGCACGACGGGCGCGGATATCCCCGCAGCTTCAGCATCATCGATAAAACGATAGTAGGCATCGGTATTAAAGAAGTACTGGGTGATCATCGAATCGGCACCAGCATCTACCTTGAGCTTCAGGTTAGCCAGATCTGCCGCAGGGCTTGCCGCCTGTGGGTGCATCTCCGGGTAGGCGGCCACCTCGATGTGAAAATGGTCGCCGGTTTGTTGCCGGATAAAACCGACCAGGTCACTGGCGAACATAAACTCACGCACTGTGTCTTCACCATCAGGCAAATCACCCCGTAGCGCAACGATTCGATTGATGCCAAGCTCCTGATAGGTGTGTAATAATTCACTGATCTTTTCACGGCTCGAGCCGATACAGGTGATGTGCGGGGCGGCACGGTAACCTGATCTGATGATCTCTTTCACCACTTCAAGGGTGCCTTCCTGGGTGGTACCGCCAGCACCATAGGTACAGGAAAAATAGGCAGGATTGAGCTTGCCGAGTTCGAGCAGGGTGCTGCGCCAGCCGTCCCTGCTCTTGTCGGTGCGGGGCGGGAAAAACTCGCAGCTAAATGTGGGCGTGAATTGTTGTTGTGATTTCATGGCTAGTGATTAGCTATTGGTAAATAGTGATCCGTGTTCAGGACTTAGTCCTGAGTCCCTGGTCCTGTTTTACTTTTCACAAATCACCAATGACCTTAATACCGATAGTGATCCGGTTTGTATGGGCCGTCAACCGGGATAGCGAGGTAATCGGCCTGCTCCTGGGTCATCCTGGTCAGTTGAACACCGATCTTTTGCAGATGCAGGCGGGCCACTTTTTCATCAAGATACTTGGGTAATACGTAGACCTTGTTTTCATAGTCATCGGGCTTGTTAAACAATTCCATTTGCGCGATGGTCTGATTGGTAAACGAGGCCGACATGACGAAGCTGGGGTGGCCGGTGGCGCAGCCGAGATTTACCAGGCGGCCTTCGGCCAGTACGATCAACTTCTTGCCATCCGGAAAGATGACGTGATCCACTTGTGGTTTGATGTTTTCCCAGGTGTATTGTTTGAGGCTGGCAACATCAATCTCGGAATCGAAGTGACCGATATTACAGACAATGGCCTCGTTCTTCATGGCCTGCATGTGATCATGGTTGATCACACTAAGATTTCCCGTGGTAGTAACAAAGATGTCACCGATACGGGCGGCTTCTTCCATGCTGACCACACGATAGCCTTCCATCGCCGCCTGCAGGGCACAGATGGGGTCAATCTCTGTCACCAGTACCGTCGCTCCCATGCCACGGAAGGCCTGTGTGCAACCCTTGCCGACATCGCCATAACCGAGCACCACACAGATCTTGCTGGCAATCATCACATCGGTAGCCCGTTTGATCCCATCCAGCAGTGATTCACGACAGCCATACAGGTTGTCGAACTTGCTCTTGGTGACTGAATCGTTAACGTTCATGGCCGGGAACAACAGCTCGTTGGCTTCTTCCATGTGGTACAGGCGATGTACCCCGGTAGTGGTCTCTTCTGTTACGCCCCTGATGTTGTTTGCCATGGTTTGCCATTTGCCTGGACTGGATGCCAGATTCCTTTTCAATACTTCGAGAATGGCGAGCCACTCTTCATTGTCACCAGGCTGGGCATCGGGGACCTTACCTGCTTTTTCAAACTCAACACCCTTATGAATCAACAGGGTGGCATCGCCGCCATCGTCCAGGATCATGTTGGCGGTGCCGCCGTCAGGCCATGTCAGCGCCTGTTCGGTACACCACCAGTATTCCTCAATGGTTTCGCCCTTCCAGGCATATACCGGGATGCCCTCAGTGGCAATCGCCGCTGCGGCATGGTCCTGGGTCGAATAGATATTACACGAGGCCCAGCGGACACTGGCACCTAACGCCACCAGGGTCTCTATCAGTACCGCGGTCTGAATGGTCATATGCAGGCTGCCGGTGATGCGGGCACCCTTGAGCGGTTGAGCGTCCTGGTATTCCTCACGCATGGCCATCAGGCCGGGCATTTCGATCTCGGCGATGCTGATTTCCTTGCGGCCCCATTCGGCCTCGGAAATGTCAGCAACTTTAAAGTCCTGGAAGTTTTCAGGGACAGCGTTCATGTCATGATCTCCTAATGTTTCAGGAGCGCAGTTTATGGCTATTCTGATAGTACCGAGCCTGGCCTCGCCACTTGATATGCCAGCATTATTCCGTAAGTTCAGGAAAATCTTTACGACATATCAAGTGGCGGGGTTGCAACGCTCCTCGATCATCAGCTCACCTCGCAAGGTGAAAAACAAAGTAAAAAATCTATCAATCGATCCTCGCTGTTATCAGGCGACGGCACTCTTGATACCGGCGGCATCACGCAGCATATCGGCCTTGTCGGTTTTTTCCCAGGTGAAGTTTTCTTCTTCACGACCGAAGTGTCCGTAAGCCGCTGTGTCTGTATAGATGGGCCTGAGCAGGTCCAGCATCTTGACCAGTCCCTTCGGGCGCAGGTCGAAATGTTCCCGTATCAGCATCACAATGCGATCTTCGGGGATCCTGGAGGTACCGAAGGTCTCGATACTGATGGAGGTCGGTTCTGCTACCCCAATCGCATAGGACACCTGGATCTCGCAGCGGTCCGCCAGGCCGGCGGCAACAATATTCTTGGCGACATAGCGGCAGGCATAGGCAGCCGAGCGGTCTACCTTGGAGGGGTCCTTGCCAGAGAAGGCCCCACCACCGTGACGTGCCATACCACCATAGGTATCAACGATGATTTTACGTCCGGTCAGTCCACAGTCACCGACCGGGCCGCCAACCACAAAACGTCCGGTGGGATTAATGTGATAGACCGTGTCCTTACTTATCCATTCAGCGGGTAACACCGGTTTGATGATTTCTTCCATCACGGCTTCGGTGAGCTCATCAAGGGAAATATCCGGATCGTGCTGGGTGGACAGCACTACCGCGTTAACCGCCACCGGCTTGTTGTCTTCGTATACAAAGGTGACCTGACTCTTTGCATCGGGCCGCAGCCAGGCCAGGGTACCGCTTTTGCGTACTTCTGCCTGCCGTTTGACCAGCCGATGGGCATAGGTAATCGGTGCAGGCATCAGCACCTCGGTCTCATGGCTGGCATAACCAAACATCAGCCCCTGATCCCCGGCCCCCTGTTCATGGCCATCCGAGTCATCTACGCCCATGGCGATGTCTGCGGATTGTTTATCAATGGCGGTCAGTACCGCGCAACTCGCCGAATCGAAGCCTAAACGGTCGCTGTCGTAGCCAATGCGATGAATGGTTTTCCTGACGATATCGGTATATTCGACGTGTGCCGAGGTGGTGATTTCACCTGAAATGACCACCATGCCGGTGTTGATCATGGTCTCACAGGCAACTCGAGAATTCGGGTCCTGTTCAAAGATGGCGTCCAGAATGGCGTCGGAAACCTGATCAGCGACCTTGTCCGGATGCCCCTCAGAGACTGATTCAGAGGTAAATAAATGGGTATCAGCCATGTAACGTCCTTTTCAAAATATCAGTGTTAATGGGTGCAAATAGCGAGGCGGCTAAGTCTACCGTATATGTACGGCCAGATTAAGGAAAAGTTTACTATTCTGTGTGCAGCGATATTCAAAGAAAGAAGGGGCCGGGGGCCCCTCATCAATAACCATGTGGCCCTAGGAAGCCTGAAACTAGTATCCCCAGACACCTTCCAGCAGTGAGGCATAGCCTTCGTAGATCTTGTTGTTGGCCTTTTCAAAGCCAGGAAATCGTAAGACTTCCAGCAGTTTCTTGCCTTCAGGGGTTTTGCTTGCATTGACCATGGCATCCCGGATCTTTTTGCGGGTGCTGGCATCGACCTTAGGTGAGACCGAGAGGGCCATGTGGGGCACCTGTTCGGTGGTGGTCACGGTATTTACATCAATCCTGCCACGCACCATCGGGGTCGGCACGATCGCTGCCAGGGCCTGATTATTGGTTATTCTGTCAAATGAATCCAGGGAGTTATCGACCTCAACGATCACTGGCTGGCGCAGCGGATTCGGGAACATTTCTTCGAGACGCACCGCACCGAGGCTTGGCGAGCCCATGGTGGCGACGCGCTTGCCAATCAGTTCATCGGCATCGAGAATGGCCTCATCTTCCCCGGTGATCAGCGAATAACTCACCACATCCAGGATCTTGGCCAGTACCACATAACCCATTTTTTCGCGGCGGTAATCGGTAAAGTGTGCCGCATCGAGAATGATGTCGTATTTGTTGTTCTTTTTCATGGTCTCCCAATAGGTCAGGAAGTTCACCGCGGTGACCAGTTTGATGGTCTGACCGGTCTTGGCACTGAGATACTCTGCGAGCGGTTCGAAGGCCTTGCGGGTCTTGTCTGGTGGCTGGATCGGCTGGACCACCAGATTGTATTCAGCCGCACGGCTATTGCCGTAGGCGAATAGCATGGCGATAGACAAGACCGCCATCAACACATAACGACCACCGGAAATGCTCTTATAACCATTTGTTTTACAAGTAGTATTTTTCATATATTTGATAGATTCCAGCACTTCTTTATTAGTATACTTATGTAAGTTAAGCACTAATTTGGTATTTTGCACTTCAGATGCAAATTAATTTAATAGAATGATTGAGGATCGCTTCATTCTATCTGTCTATGTGCGCAGGATGACACAGGGATCCCGTCAGCGGCGTTGTGCACCGCCCTGAGGGACATTCTTGCCACCAGCCCCTTTTGACAGCCCTGATAGTGATTGCGCGCAGACGTGCCTGTGAGGCGCAGGAAACCGGTAATTCATCCCCATTCCTGCTATAACCCATTGATAAATAGATAACTAAGAGGATCGCCTGACCATGATCTAATTTATTGTCTTATATAGAGATTGTATGGCAAAGCCTGTGGAAATGCGCATCCAACTATTGCCCATCGGGGCCGGGTAGGGGACAATACGACGTTTCCAGAGGCGCTGGGAGCCAGTGAGAGGCCTCAGCTGCCAGTACTAATGGCTGCTGGGGGCGACATGAGCCACCCCCCACGTGAGACTGGCGGGACCTTTCCGTAACGACAAGCGCCACTACCCAAGGAACTGCAAATTGGGCACCTATTCAAATTTGGATATGAGTGTCCTGGGGGAGTTTTCACATTACGGGCCGACACGGCGGTAACGCAGACGTCAGGTCAGGTATTCCTGCCGCGATAGCAGCCCGTGTAATCCTGGTGTAGCAATGATAAAGAATTTTTCAAAGTATTGTGAAAGAGGGCAATTTTATGTCAGCAAAACCTGAAGATACTGTACCAAGTCGACGCGATTTAGCTAACGCCGTGCGCGCCTTGAGTATGGATGCCATACAAAAAGCCAATTCCGGTCACCCGGGTGCGCCTATGGGCATGGCCGATATCGCCGAAGTATTGTGGAACGATTACATGGTTCATAATCCGGCCAACCCTGACTGGTCAAACCGGGATCGTTTTGTCCTGTCCAACGGTCATGGATCCATGTTGATCTATTCATTGCTGCACCTGAGCGGTTACGACCTGAGTATCGACGATCTTAAGGATTTCCGTCAGCTTCATTCCAAGACCCCGGGCCACCCTGAATATGGTTATGCACCAGGGGTGGAAACCACCACCGGGCCACTGGGCCAGGGCATTACTAACGGCGTCGGCATGGCCATCGCAGAACGCGCGCTAGCGGCTGAATTTAACAAGCCTGACCACGAGATTGTGAGCCACCATACTTACGTGTTTCTGGGTGACGGCTGCCTGATGGAAGGCATTTCCCATGAAGCCTGTTCACTGGCCGGTACCCTGGGCCTGGGCAACCTGATCGCCTTCTGGGATGACAATGGTATTTCCATTGATGGGCATGTGGATGGCTGGTTTACTGACGATACGCCGAAACGTTTTGAATCTTACGGTTGGCATGTGATCCCCAATGTAGATGGCCATGATCCACAAGCCATTGCCAGGGCCATTGAAACAGCCAGGGCCATGACCGATGCACCGACGATGATTTGCTGCAAGACCACCATTGGTTTTGGTTCACCAAACAAGGCCGGCAGCCATGCCTGTCATGGCGCGCCGCTGGGACAGGATGAAATCAATCTGACCAAGGCCGCACTCGGCTGGGATCAGGAAGCGTTTGATGTGCCAGCCAGTATTTATGCCGGTTGGGACGCCAGGGAATCCGGTGCCAGCAGTGAAGCCGGCTGGAATGAAAAGTTTGCCGCCTACAAGGCGCAGTTCCCTGAGATGGCCGCGGAATACGAACGCCGTATGGCGGGCGAGTTGCCTGCTGACTGGGCCGATAAGTCAGCTGCCTATATCAAATCTGTCAACGAGGCTGCTGAGTCTATTCCGTCCCGCAAGGCCTCACTGAAGTCGATCGAAGGCTATGCGCCGTTGTTGCCGGAGATCTTCGGTGGTTCGGCTGATCTGGGCTGTTCCAACCTGACCGAGTGGTCTGGTTACAAACCCATGCGCAAGGACAAGCCACTGAGTAATTATTTGAATTATGGTGTGCGTGAGTTTGCCATGTCAGCCATCATGAATGGTCTGGCGCTGCACGGTGGCGTCATGCCTTTTGGTGCGACCTTCCTGATGTTCTCGGAGTATGCTCGTAATGCGCTGCGCATGGCGGCACTGATGAAGATTCAAAGCATCTTTGTCTATACCCACGACTCGATTGGTCTGGGTGAAGATGGTCCGACTCACCAGGCCATCGAACAGATCCCGACATTGCGTATGATCCCGAACATGAATGTCTGGCGCGCCTGTGATGCGGTGGAAAGTGCGGTCTCCTGGCAACAGGCGATCGAACGTAAAGACGGCCCTTCATGCCTGATCTTCTCACGCCAGAACCTGGATCATCAGACTCGCTCTGATGAGCAGATCGCCAATATCGCCAGGGGCGGTTATGTGCTGAAGGATTGTGAGGGTACCCCGGACGCCATTATCATCGCGACGGGCTCCGAAGTCGGCATTGCCATGCAAGCTGCCGGGAAGTTGTCTGGCAAGAAGATCCGCGTGGTTTCCATGCCATCGACGAATGTGTTTGACAAGCAGGACGATGCCTATAAAGGATCCGTATTACCTGAAGCTGTTACTGCCCGCGTAGCCGTTGAAGCGGCGGTGACCGATGGCTGGTACAAGTATGTCGGCCTGAATGGCACCGTGATTGGTATTGACCGTTTTGGTGAATCTGCCCCGGCCGGTGAACTGTTTGAGCACTTCGGCTTTACCGTTGACCACGTGGTCAAGGCGGTCGAATCTGTGAGCTAAAAATTCCAGCCAAATAATTATTAACTTTAAATATAAATTTTAAGGAGAGTTCCAACATGACTATTAAAGTCGGCATCAATGGTTTTGGCCGAATTGGGCGTATGGTTTTCCGTGCTATCGCAAAGGATTTTTCTGATATCGAGGTCGTTGGTATCAACGATTTGCTGGAAGCAGATTACCTGGCTTACATGCTGAAGTATGACTCGGTCCACGGTAACTTTGACGGCGACATCGCTGTTGATGGCAACAATCTGGTTGTCAACGGCAAGACGATTCGTCTGACTGCCGAGCGTGACCCGTCCAACCTGGCGTGGATCGATGTGGGTGCTGATCTGGTGATCGAATGTACCGGCTTCTTCCTGACGGAAGAAACCTGCCAGAAGCATATCAATGCCGGCGCGAAAAAGGTCGTCATGTCTGCACCTTCAAAGGATGGCACCCTGATGTTCGTACACGGTGTTAACCATGACAGCTATGCCGGTCAGTCCATTGTTTCGGCGGCTTCCTGTACCACCAACTGTCTGGCGCCTGTCGCCAAGATCCTGAACGACAAGTGGGGCATCAAGCGTGGTCTGATGACCACGGTCCATGCCGCCACCGCCACACAGAAGACGGTGGATGGTCCTTCAATGAAAGACTGGCGCGGTGGTCGTGGTATCCTGGAAAACATCATTCCTTCTTCTACCGGTGCCGCCAAGGCCGTTGGCGTGGTACTGCCTGAACTGAATGGCAAGCTGACGGGTATGGCCTTCCGCATACCGACTTCAGACGTGTCTGTGGTGGACCTGACTGTTGAGCTGGAAAAAGAAGCCAGTTATGACGACATCTGTGCGGCCATGAAGGCCGCCTCTGAGTCTGGCCCAATGAGCGAAACCCTGGGTTATACCGACGAGAAGGTGGTTTCTACCGACTTCCGTGGCTGCAGCAAATCATCCATCTTTGATTCAGGCGCCGGTATTGCGCTGGATGGTACCTTTGTGAAGCTGGTTTCCTGGTACGACAATGAGTATGGCTATACATGTAATATGCTGCGTTTTGTCCAGCACGTAGCCGCAAACTAAGAGGATCTTTTTCCCGCTAGCGGCATTGTCAGGTTAATTTGGTGCTCACGTACTAGCGTGTACGCTCCGCGCCCAAATTAACCTTCCGCCTTGCTAGCGAAAAAAATCTCTCTCTTAGTTTTAGAGATCTAATTTGTAGTAAGGTTGTTCTGGAGCACTTCAGGCGTTGAAAATTTATTCACGCCTACCCCTGGAACAAAATTGCTCGCTTACTTAAGTAATACTTTTACGAAGAGATTTCTCGCTTTATTTGCAGGAGTTTTGAATGTCCGTAATAAAGATGACTGATCTGGATCTGGCTGGCAAGCGGGTATTGATTCGCCAGGACCTGAATGTGCCGGTCAAAGATGGTAAGATCACCAGCGACAAACGTATTCGTGCCTCCCTGCCGACGATCGAACATTGTCTCAAGGCAGGCGCCAGGGTCATGATCATGTCTCACCTGGGTCGCCCGACAGAAGGCGAGCCTGCCGATGAGTTCTCTTTACAACCGGTTGCCGAGCATATGTCCGGTCTGCTGGGCAAGGAAGTCAAACTGGTCAAGGATTACCTGGACAATGCACCGCCGCTGAACGATGCGGAAGTCGTGTTGCTGGAAAATGTTCGCTTTAATGTGGGTGAAAAGAAAAACGATGAAGCCTTGTCCAGGCAGTACGCCGCCCTGTGTGATATCTATGTAATGGATGCCTTTGGTACCTCACATCGTGCCCAGGCCTCGACCCATGGCGCCGGTGCATTCGCTGCGACCGCCTGCGCCGGGCCGTTGCTGGTGGGCGAGCTGCAGGCATTGGGTAAGGCACTGAATGATCCACATCGTCCCATGGTGGCGATCGTCGGTGGTTCCAAGGTATCGACCAAGTTGACGGTGCTGGAATCATTGTCACAAGTGGTGGATCAGCTGATTCCGGGGGGTGGTATTGCGAATACCTTTATCGCCGCTGCCGGTCACAATGTGGGCAAATCTTTATATGAAAAGGATCTGATCCCTGAAGCCAGACGGCTGATGGAGGCCGCCAGGGCCAAGGGTGGCGAGATCCCTGTCCCTACCGATGTTGTGGTAGGCAAGGAGTTTTCTGAGTCTACACAAGCCACCGTGAAGAAGGTGGAAGATGTTACCGATGATGACATGATCTTTGATATCGGCCCGGAAACAGCAGCACATTTTGCAGAGATGATGAAAGTGGCGGGGACTATCGTCTGGAATGGTCCGGTCGGTGTGTTTGAATTTGATCAGTTCGGTGAGGGTACCAGGACACTCGGTGTGGCGATTGCCGGCAGCGATGCATTTTCCATTGCTGGTGGTGGCGATACCCTGGCGGCGGTGGATAAATACGGCATCGCTGACAAGGTATCCTATATTTCAACCGGCGGTGGTGCCTTCCTCGAATTTCTGGAAGGTAAGAAGCTCCCCGCTGTTGCGATGCTTGAGGAACGGGCAAATTCATAACGGTACTGCTCGCTACAGGAGATGGCATAATCAGCCAAAAGGTAAATAGCCAGGCAAATGTTAAGAAGAACGAAAATTGTAGCCACCCTGGGACCCGCCACCGATGATCCGGAGATGCTGGACGCGATCATCCAGGCCGGTGTCGATGTCGTCCGCATTAACTTTTCTCACGGCGATCATGAAGAGCAAGTCGTCCGCGCAGAAACTGTGCGTAACCGTGCCCGGGCCCATGGCCGGCAGGTCGGGGTAATTGCCGATCTGCAAGGCCCGAAGATCCGGATTGATCGTTTCAAAGAAGGCAAGGTCTGTCTTGAGGAAGGTGCGACGTTTACGCTGGATGTCAACCTGGGCATGAATGACGGAACAATTGATGCAGTTGGCATTACCTACAAGGCCCTCACTGAAGATGTAAATCGTGGTGATACGTTGTTACTCGATGATGGCCTGATCGAATTATGGGTTGAAGATGTCAAACCTGACAAGATCATTACCCGTGTGGTTGTCGGTGGTGATCTATCCAACAACAAGGGGATAAATCGTCAGGGTGGTGGTCTCTCCGCCAGGGCGCTGACCGACAAGGACCGTGCTGATATCAAGGTCGCTGCCAGGTTACAGGCCGATTATCTTGCCGTGTCTTTCCCACGTAGTGGCGCAGACATTGAAGAGGCACGTCAGTTATTACGTGAGGCCGGTGGACATGGCGGCATTATCGCGAAGATTGAACGTGCCGAGGCGGTCAGGAATATCGAAGAGATCCTCGCAGTCTCCGACGTGGTCATGATTGCCCGGGGCGATCTGGGGGTTGAAATCGGTGATGCCGAACTCACCGGGGTACAAAAACAGATCATCTACAAGGCCCGTTCGATGGATCGGGTGGTAATTACCGCCACCCAGATGATGCAATCGATGGTGGATAGCCAGATACCGACCCGTGCGGAAGTCTTCGACGTGGCCAATGCGGTGCTGGATGGCACCGATGCGGTGATGCTGTCTGCAGAGACCGCTATTGGACAATACCCGGACAAGGCCGTTGCGGCGATGGACAGGATCTGTCGTGGCGCCGAACGTCAACAGGCCACCATGGGTCCGGAGCGACGCAGTTATACCAGGTTTGATCGTGTCGATGAGGCGATTGCCAAGGCCTCCATGTATACCGCCAATCACCTTGGGGTCAAGGCGATAGCGGCGTTGACCGAATCAGGCGCCACACCGCTGTGGATGTCGCGGATCAGTTCCGGCATTCCGATATATTCGCTGACCCAGCATGTGTCCACCCGTCGCAAGGTCACCCTGTATCGTGGCGTGTACCCGGTAAGTTTTGAGTTCAATACCACGGACCACATGGAGGTCAACCGGGATGCCATTGACGAGTTGAAACGTCGCGGCGCGGTACATGATGGCGATCTGGTGATCCTCACCAAGGGTGATTTGACCGGGGTTGCCGGTGGCACAAATGCCATGAAAATTGTCCGGGTAGGTGAGCTAGAGGATAGTGAGGATTCTTAGTAGTATTGTCCGGTTCTTTTGCAGTGACCCTGTCATTGCAATGGAATCATGTTACTGGGATCAACCCAAAATATTAATTAACCACAGGTAAGGATAGGAGGTCGAGATGGCCCTGATATCAATGAGACAACTTCTGGATTATGCTGCTGAAAATAGTTTCGGTATGCCGGCATTTAACGTTAACAACATGGAACAAGTGCATGCGATTATGCGGGCCGCCGATGCGACCAGCAGTCCGGTCATCATGCAGGGCAGCGCTGGTGCCCGTTCCTATGCTGGTGAATCTTTCCTGCGGCACCTGATTATTGCCGCCATTGAGCAGTATCCGCATATTCCAGTGGCGATGCACCAGGATCATGGTTCAGAGCCGGCGGTTTGCCTGCGGTCTATTCAGTCTGGTTTTTCATCCGTTATGATGGATGGCTCTTTGATGGCGGACATGAAGACACCTTCCAGCTTTGAATATAACGTTGATGTGAGCAAGACGGTTGTTGATTTTGCCCATGCCGGCGGCGTGACTGTCGAAGGTGAACTGGGTTGCCTGGGTTCACTGGAAACCGGTGAAATGGGTGAAGAAGACGGTCATGGGGCAGAAGGCAAGCTGGATCTGGGCTTGCTGCTGACCGATCCTGAAGAGGCGGCGCAATTCGTTAAGGCGACCGGTGTGGATGCCCTGGCGATTGCGATTGGTACCTCTCACGGCGCCTACAAGTTCACCAAGGAACCAACGGGCGAAGTCCTGCGTATTGACCGTATCAAGGAAATCCATGCCCGCATCCCGGATACTCATCTGGTGATGCACGGCTCTTCTTCGGTGCCCCAGGAATGGCTGAAGATCATCAACGACTTCGGTGGTGATATGGGCCAGACCTATGGTGTGCCGGTGGAAGAGATCCAGGAAGGCATCAAGCACGGTGTGCGCAAGGTCAACATCGATACCGACCTGCGTATGGCCTCTACCGGTGCGATCCGCAGACACCTGTCTGAGAATGCCTCCAATTTTGATCCTCGCAAGTTCCTCAAGGCCTCCACGGAAGCCATGATGGAAATCTGCACGGCCCGTTATGAAGCCTTTGGTTGTGCCGGTCATGCATCCAGGATCAAGCCGGTGAGTCTGGAAGAGATGGTCGGTCGTTATGCCAGTGGTGAGCTGGATCCCAAGATCAGCTGATTTCGGCGAAATTTAATCATGACTAATGGTTCGAAAGGGGTGGGCAAACAGCTCACCCCTTTTTTATTGTTAATTAACCATTATCCTGGAGGGGACACTTGCGTAGTAAGGTATTATTAATCGTTCTAAGCAGTTTTATATTACAGCCTGTTTGGGCAGATAGCCGGCTTGAAACCATCGCTGAGGTTTCCCAGGCGCCGGGAAATATAACGGTCACTCCGGAAGGCAAGATCATCATCAGTTTGCACCAGTTTTTCTCGCCTTCGATGAGTGTTGCCATCGTACAGACGGACGGCAGCCTGAAGGCGTTTCCGAACGCCATGGCAGAAAAGCGTGCCGACCTTAAGGGCCAGCAGGGAATAAGCCTGGATTCGGTGCTTGGTCTCCAGAGCGATAGCAAGGGCATTGTCTGGATGCTGGATAACGGCATCAATTCATCGGTAACACCCAAGCTGGTGGCCTGGGATTCGCGTAATGAACAATTGCACAAGGTGATCTATCTACCGGCCCCCGCCAGTGTCGAGGGTTCATTTTTGAATGATCTGGCCATCGATGAAAAACATCAGAAGATTTACCTTGCCGATCCGGCAAAAGGCAGTAATGCTGCGATTATTGTTGTCGATATTGCCACGGGATCCGCGCGTCGGGTTCTCCAGGGCCACATCAGCGTCATCCCGGAGGACCTGGAGCTGCTGATTGATGGCAAGCCACTGAGCGTAAAACGGCCGGATGGTACTGTCGTCCAGCCCAAAGTCGGCATCAACCCGATTGCTCTGGACAAGGATGCGCGCTGGTTGTATTTCGGACCGATGACCGGTAGCAGCATGTACCGTGTACAGACCCGGGATCTATTAGACCCGTACTTTTCGCCGGCAGCGCTCGCCGCCCGCGTCGAGCGTTATAGTGACAAGCCCATTAGTGATGGTATTTCTATAGACAAGGACAACAACATCTATATTACCGATGTGGCCAATAGTGCCATTGGTATCATTGATTCGCAGCGCAAATATAGCATCCTGATCAAGGATCCGCGGCTATCCTGGCCAGACGCCTTCAGTTACGGGCCCGATGGCTATCTTTACACGGTGGCGAATCAACTGCATAAATCAGCCATACTGAACGGCGGGAATATGCAGGCCAAACCGCCGTTCCTGGTGATGCGTTTCAAACCACTGGCGGCGGGTGTGGTCGGTCGTTAATAAACGTTTTCGAATGCAGTTCCTGCCGTCCCCTTGCAGAGACCTCGCGACCTGCCATAATGGGGATCTTGTTTACCTGGCCGAAAAGAGGATTCCTGTATGAGATTGGTCCGTTATGTCATTCCTGCGCTGTTAATTATCGTTTTTTCAGGCCCGTTGCTGGCCGCTGAAGGGAAAAAATGGATCCAGCCGTATCACCTGGCCAGCCAGTCGGCAGGCAAGCTGGCTGATGTGACTAGTCAGACAAAGTCGAAGCTACAGGGTGCTGGTTTTAGCGTGGTAGGTGAATATTCCCCCTACAGTAATGTCAATCTGGTGGTTGTGAGCAACGATACCCTGAAGAGCAACGCCGCGAAATCTCCTCATGGCGGTTACGGCGCGGCAATCCGGGTTGCCATCACCCAGGTGGGGGACAAGGTGCAGGTATCGTATGTCAACCCGGAGTGGATGTCGGGCATGTTTCAGTTAAAGAGTCTGTTGACGGACGTCGATGCGAGTCTGAAAGCGGCGCTCGGTTTTGTTAAGGGTTTCGGTACCGAAAATCTCTGGGATGATCTGCACCTGCGCGAATACCACTACATGGTGTTTATGCCGTATTTTGCGGATCAACTGGATCTTGCCGAGCATAAATCCTACGAAGATGCGGTCAAGGCGGTAGAGGCAGGTCTGGCCGCAGGCAAGGCTGGCGTCGGCAAGGTGTATCGCATCGATATCCCCGGCAAGAAGGAAACCGTGTTTGGTGTGTCCATCAAAAGCGGCAAGGGGTCAGACAAGGCCGTCATGGCAGTGGTTGACAAGACCGACATCAGGCACTCGGCCCATCTCCCCTATGAAATGCTGGTTTCAGGTAACAAGGTCTATGCACTGCACGGAAAATTTCGTATTGCACAGAGTTTTCCTGACCTGACCATGACTACTTTCATGAATATCTCTGATGCGCCTGATGGGATAGAGGATGCCTTGTCCAGGGCGGCGGGTGGCAAGTAATATAAAATATAGTCCGCAAATGAATGCAAATTAAAAACTAATTATAAGCCTGGTTAATTATCATGCACCTCGGATATGAGTAAACTTAGTTGAAGTAATCAGGTTCATTACCTGCTTTCCACTTGATGTTACAACCCATACTGGGTTTTTGTTGCGGATCCAACGCAACCCCCTTCAGGGTCGCCCCGATGGCACTTCGCAGGTCGTTACCGGTCACCGGAAGGTCATTTCCAGGGCGACTGTCATCGAACTGGCCCCGATAGACTAACCGACGATCAGCATTGAACAGAAAAAAGTCCGGCGTACATGCTGCCATGTAGCGCCTGGCTACTTCCTGGGATTCATCATATAGATAGGGGAAGCTATAATTTTCCTGCTTAGCCAGTGCGATCATTTTATCCGGTGAGTCATCCGGATAATTGTCGACATCATTGGCGCTGATGGCGACGGCCTTGAGTCCTTTCTCCTGGAACTCCCTGATTAAGGCGGGTAATGCCGGCTGCAAGTGGATAACATAAGGGCAATGGTTGCACATGAACACGACCAGCAGCGCGTCGCTGCCGTTCATATCACTGAGCGAGACATTCTTACCGGTAGCAGGTTCCGGCAAAGTAAACTCCGGTGCCCTGGTACCGAGTGCCAACATGGTGGAGAGGGTGCGTGACATGGTAAATTTTCCCTGTAATGTATAATTTATTTAACGTATTAGTAGCAGCGAATATATAAACGGGATCAACATTGTACGACAACCTCCTCGAGTATCAAGTGAGAAAATCATCATAAAATATATTTAATACCCAATAGAATTACTGGATATCTGCTTGCTGGGGATCTATAGTTCAGTGATGTGTGGTGTTTAGTCTTTGTTTGTTCTATTCGTTTGTGTCGTGAAGGCAGGGAAGAGGTGGCGACACGTCCAGGAAAGTACATTTGGCAACTTAACCAGCGCAGCAGTGTTAAACAGGCGCCTAACTGTGGTTCAGGAGGGAATAATGGATCAACGCTGGAATTCAAGAGAGTCAGTCAACCTGAATGTTATTCTGAT
Organism: Gammaproteobacteria bacterium; assembly: GCA_036986115.1. GTDB lineage: Bacteria > Pseudomonadota > Gammaproteobacteria > BTQY01 > BTQY01 > BTQY01. The sequence goes on from BTQY01000003.1 coordinate 90,825, forward strand.
CTCAGGCAATATTGGTCTGGTCAATGGCAAGACGCGCGATGTCAGTTTTGGTGGTATGTATATCGAGATGGCCCCGGGTATCTGCATGGATGAATATGCCTCGGTACATCTGGTCATCCCGGAATACGAGGTCAACCATTCGATTCCTGTCGAGGTGGTTCGTACCGAGAAAGGTGGCACCGGTATCATGATCACTGAGTACAGCAAGATTACCCGCAATATTCTGGCGCGGGTGATGGGTGACAATGGTATCAGTTTTGTCGAGCCGTCCATGGTGATCGCCTAGGGTGATTGCCTGGGGTAATGACCCAGGGCCGGCCGGTGTAATCGAATATTAAATATATATATCAAAGGGATACGCCCGTCTCCTGGGTTTGGGGATGGGCGTATTTTATTGCCGTAGATTACTGATCACAAAGTTGGCGGATAGCGGTATAATCGGGCTTCACCCATGTTTTTTACATTGCAAACGTTAGTGTAATTTCAAGCCATACCATTATGACGCAGTCAGAAAAATTCCCGCTACTTTACCAGGTGGATGAGCCGGCGGATCTTCGACAGCTGGAGCAGGATCAGTTGCTACCGCTGGCCGATGAACTCCGCGAGTTCCTGGTGGAGTCGGTGGCCGGTAGTGGTGGCCATCTTGCCGCTGGCCTGGGGACGGTGGAACTTAGTATTGCACTGCACTATGTATTTAATACGCCGGAGGATCGCCTGATCTGGGACGTCGGTCATCAGACCTATCCGCATAAAATTCTCACCGGGCGTCGCAATCAGATGCATACACTGCGCAAACAAGACGGTTTGTCCGGTTTTCCACGCCGTGAAGAAAGTGAATATGATTGTTTCGGCGTGGGCCATGCGGGCACATCGATAAGTGCCGCACTGGGTATGGCACTGGCGGCGAAGAAGGAAGACAAACAACGCAAGGTGATCGCCGTTATCGGTGATGGTGCGATGACCTCCGGTATGGCCTTTGAAGCCCTGAATCATGCCGGCGATCTGAATGCCGATATGCTGGTGGTATTGAATGACAACAATATGTCCATTTCACCGAATGTCGGTGCCATGTCGAGTTACCTGACCAAGATCCTGACCAGTAAGCTGCTGTCTTCGGTACGCGAAGGTGGCAAGATGGTGTTAAAACACATGCCGCCGGTCAAGGAGATCGCCCGCCGGGCTGAAGAACACATGAAGGGCATGATCAGCCCGGGGACCCTGTTCGAGGAGATGGGTTTTAATTATTACGGACCTATCGATGGTCACGACGTGAATAGCCTGGTCAAGGTGTTGCATAACATCCAGTCAATGCATGGGCCTATCTTTTTGCACGTGGTGACGCAGAAGGGCAAGGGCTATGCCCCGGCCGAAGAAGATCCGGTGGCCTATCACGGCGTCGGGCCCTTTGAACCGGAAAAAGGCTTATCGCTGGCGGCCAATAAGTCAGCACCGAGCTACAGTGATGTGTTCGGTCAGTGGTTGTGTGACATGGCCGAGAAGGATGACAAGCTTCTCGGCGTGACTCCCGCGATGCGAGAAGGCTCCGGCATGGTGGAATTCGCGCAGCGTTTTCCCGAACAATATGTTGACGTGGGGATCGCAGAACAACATGCAGTGACCTTTGCTGCCGGTGCCGCCTGTGAGGGTTTGAAACCGGTGGTGGCCATCTATTCGACCTTCCTGCAACGTGGCTATGACCAGTTGATCCATGATGTGGCGATTCAAAACCTGCCCGTATTATTCGCCGTGGACCGCGGTGGCTCAGTGGGTGCCGATGGTGCCACGCATACCGGCAGTTTTGATTACAGTTTCATGCGCTGTATTCCGAACATGGTGATCATGGCACCGGCGGATGAAAATGAATGTCGGCAAATGCTGTACACCGGCTACACGCTGGAGGGACCGGCCTCGGTGCGCTATCCAAGGGGCAAGGGCCCGGGTGTCAGCGTAGAGCGGCAAATGGAGGCCATACCGATCGGCAAGGCGGAGCTGCGACGCAGCGGTGAACGGGTGCTGATCCTGGCCTTTGGCAGTGTTGTCACCGCGGCTATGCAGGCAGGTGATGAACTGGGTGCCACGGTCGTCAACATGCGTTTTGTCAAACCACTGGATGAAGACCTGATCCTGCAACTTGCAGCCTCACATGAGCTGGTGGTCACCGTGGAAGACAACGTCATCGCGGGTGGTGCGGGCAGTGCCGTCAATGAGTGCCTGACGAGTCATTTAAGCAATGTTTCAATCCTGAACCTGGGCTTGCCGGATCAGTTTATGGAGCATGCCGAACGCGAAGTACAACTTTCCCGGTCTGGCCTGGATGTGGACGGCATCAGGAACGCGGTGAAGTATTATCTTGATCGGCAAGGTCAGGATGACCCCATGGTAACCGGGGCCGCGGCCAATTTTGTTCAGGTCTGACTGCTAAATCTATTTGGTTAATTAAAGGACCGATAAGTAACCTCAGCCTTTCCTGCTAGCCAATGCAACCGTGTAGTGCTTTCCTTGTTTTAACTTCTTATAGTTACCAAAGATCTCCCTGAAATGTCGTTCGATAAAACGCCGCAGTCCACTGACCGTGACAACGACCATTTTACCGCCGGGTTTCAGGTGGCCCAGCGCATCGTGCAGGAAGATCTGCAGTAATTCCTTGCCGACCTTGGCCGGGATATTCGAGACGATAACATCGAACTGACGATCGCCGACATCACTAAAGCCGTTACTTAAGCCTGCCTCGCAATTATCCAGGGCATTGGCCTGAATATTCCTGTCGGCATAGTCCACCGCCACATAATCTTTATCGACCATCAGCGTGTGGCCCTGTGGTGCGAGTTTGGCCAGCGTAATGCCGAGCACTCCATAACCACAGCCAAGGTCCAGACAATCGTCGGTGTCCTTTACGTCAATGTGCCTTAGCAGTAACAGACTGCCTTCATCGATCTCCCGTGGGGAAAATAGTCCCCAGGTGGTAGTAAAGGTCAGCGGGACATCGTTGATGGTCTTTTGGAAAACGATGTCCTTGCGGATTGCGTCTATATCGGGTTTCCGGGTATCAGTTTTCTTTGCCATGGTGCCGATTATTTCACATGTCGGACATGCTTACATTATGTTTGAGCAGCTGGATCAGCCGGTCAGTGCCATAAACAATTGCGGCAGTTTTTCCGGCAGACGCTCTATCCGGTCTATCACCGTGTACTGCTTGCCGAAGATATCGGCCACGTAACTGTCTGCATGGGGATCCAGATTAATGCAGTAGGTATAGATACCCTCCTGGTCCAGTTCCTGGACGGCCTTGCGGGCATCCTCAATAAGCAGCCGATCATCTGACGCATCGATATCTGATGGCTCGCCATCCGTTAGTATCAACAGCAGTTTCTTATCGGCCTTTTGTGCCCCCAGGTAATGGGCGGCGTGGCGCAGTGCAGCACCCATGCGGGTCGAATAGCCGGCTTCCATGGCAGCCAGTCGTGCCTTGATGGTGTCACTCCATGGTTCACTATAGCCCTTGATGTGCTGATAGCGCACTTCGTGGCGGGTGTTTGACGAGAAACCGGCAATGGCAAACTTGTCACCCAGGTGTTCGATGGCCCAGCCCAATAAGGCCACCGCTTCCTGGCTAAGCTCCAGGATAGTTTGGGTGCAGCCTTCCGGAGTGTCGGCCAGTGATGCAGACAGATCCAGTAACAGCATCACCGCAATATCACGACCATCATGCCGATGGCTCATGTTAATACGTGGATCGGGTTGTGCGCCGCCCTTGAAATCAATCAGGGAACGAATCGCCACATCCAGATCCAGTTCACTGCCCTCTTCCTGATAACGGACACGCACATACCGTTGTGGTTTTAATAAATCCAGGATCTGTTTGAGTTGTTTGGCCAGGCCGGCATGTTTATCCAGCAGCTTGTCGATGTCCCCGGCATTACCAGATGGGTGCAGGCTTTCATAGAGACTGACCCAGTCTGGTCGATATGTATTGGTGTTGTAGTCCCATTCCGGATAATGCCGTGGTGGCAGGCCTTCGGGCTCTGCCTCTTCGGGCTCCAGCTTGCGCTTCTCCTCGAACATTTCCTCTTCGTCACCTTCTTCAATGAAGCGCCACATGTGACGGTTATCATCCCGATAATCGATTATGGTATCAGTGAAATGCACATTGGCCAGCTGATCCGACTGGCGACGGGTCCTGGCGACAAAGGAAATGGCGAGTTGTGCGATGTCTGCCGTGCCCGCTTCACCATTACTCATTAACTCGTGAAATTTGCCGATAAATTCAAGGATGTCTTTATCCTTGTAAGGGTGCTCCCCATCCAGGATCGCCAGGGACAGCATCGCCAGACGGTGACGGATACAGGATTCTTCCGCAGGCTTGCAGGCATCTTCTTTCGGCCTGGGATGCAGGCCCAGGAACAGTTTGCGCAAGCCAGGATATTGCTGCATCGCAAGATATTCAACTCGCGAGTCTTCCAGGGTTTCAATGGCAATACGCTGAAAGGGACTGAAGTTGTCTGCAATGATCGCTGTGGTCCAGCGGCGGTGTGCAGCAATGTGCGCCAGTAACGCACGGTAGCGATCAATACCGGTGATCTTTCCATGGGCGTTATCTTTATCATCATAAACATCTGGCACACGAATACCGTAGGCATCATAATATGGAACGGGTTTACGTAATTCATCAAAGGCCGAGGAGTACGGTACAAGGTGTTCGGGATCCAGCCACAGAGAGCGTAAATACAAGTCCAGTTTACGCTCGTTATCGACAAATAAAGTCCCGTGGCGCTCGCGTTGTAAAATGGCGCGGCTGTCTGCTGACTGCAGGCAGAAATAATCTATCTGGCGATCAGGATGGCTTTCGTAATTACGGATGCCATAATCAATCCAGTTTTTAAAACCTTCCAGTGACAGGTTGTTCAGTAAAAAAGGCACCTGTTGCAACAGTTCTGGCAGGCCGGGACTGGGAATGGTGGTATGAAAACCGTGAATGGAGCCAGTGGTACGTTCCATCATGTCCTTCAAAATGTCGATATAGTGTCGCAGTTGTTCTTCACTGCCGAGCCTGCGGGCTGCTTCTGCAATGGTTTGTAAAAACGGTGGGATGGCCTTGCCATTGGGGCTGCGGGAAATCTCCCAGACGGTCTGTGACACCAGTGATAGTGTGGCTTCACCCAGTTGTTTGGCTACCTGGGGCATTTCTTCCAGATAGACCAGCACCGGTTCAAAGCCACGACCGATCATGCAGACAAGTGAGGCGCCCTGCAGATAATCCTTTACCCCCTGTTCGGACAACAGGCTCAGGGCCTCGCTCATGCAGTCTTCAAAGACCGCATCCAGATCTTTAAAGCTACACTTTAGTGTATCCCGGTAGACTTGTAATTCTTCAGTATTCATCAATATTTTTCACCACAGAGGACACGGAGGTCACAGAGAAAAGAGATTAATAACTTTATTTATTCAAAGTGCATGCTGCTATTTAAATGAATTCAACGTTCTTCTTTTCGCATATTAAATTTTTCACAATAGATAATATTGAGAAGATAAAATAATAATGTAAAAATCTCTGTGTCCTCCGTGTCCTCCGTGTCCTCTGTGGTTGAAGATTTTGATCTTAAATATTTACGAAAAAACAGCATCGATGGCATGATCCAGGGTGCTGCGAATATCCGCATCATCAGTGATCGGACGAACCAGCGCCATACGACAGGCATCAACAGGCGCAATACCCTTGTTTATCAAGGTGGCTGCATAGGTCAACAAACGAGTGGAAACGCCTTCATCCAGGCCATGGCCCTTCAGGTTACGCGCCGCCCCGCCAATCTTGACCAGCTTCATGGCGGTATCCGCATCCACACCGGTCTCTTTTACAACAATACCGGCCTCAATCTCGGCATCCGGGTAGTCAAAATCCATCGCGGTGAAACGTTGTTTGGTGGATTGTTTCAGGTCTTTCATCAAGCTCTGGTAACCCGGGTTATAGGAAATCACCAGCTGGAAATCCGCGTGGGCATCGATCAATTCGCCTTTTTTATCCAGCGGTAACTGGCGGCGATGATCGGTCAGCGGGTGAATGACCACCGTCGTATCCTGACGCGCCTCGACAATTTCATCCAGATAACAAATCGCACCAATGCGCGCCGCGGTGGTTAACGGGCCATCCAGCCAGCGTGTGCCATTGGCATCCAGCAGATAACGACCTACCAGATCAGAGGCCGTCATGTCTTCATTACAGGCCACTGTTATTAACGGCTTCTGGAGTTTCCATGCCATGAATTCTATAAAGCGGGACTTGCCGCAACCTGTCGGGCCTTTGATCATCACCGGCAGGCGCGCAGCATAAGCAGCTTCATACAAAGCGATTTCACTGCCCAATGGCTCGTAATACGGCTCCTGTTCGATCCTGTATTGTTCGATATCTATGTCAGTCATGTTAAATACCTTTTAGATGAAAACCTTTATTTTGTATCCTATTTACATGTGTAGAGAAAAGAAGCCCCTGCATGCAGGGGCTTTGCTGTTTTCAACCCTGGGCTGAAACGTCCATCTATTTGTGAACGCCCAGTTTGTCTCGCCAGCCCGGGAAGATTTGGTCGGCATCGCCAGGGAAAGACTCGAATGCACGAGCAAATTCCTGGTGTTCTTTCGCGTATTCGATTGGGTCTGCACCTTGTTTCCAGCAATCGTATGCCTGGTGCAGAGACACTGCACCGGCAGCCGGGCTATCGATATGACCATAAGCTCCACCACCGGCAGTGTTGATCACGTTGCCATGGCCCAGGTTTTCGAAGAAGCCTGGCAGGCGCAGTGCGTTCATACCGCCGGAGATGATCGGAGTCGTTGGTTTCATTCCGTACCACTTCTGGTAGTAGACAGGACCCTGACATTCATCACGCTCAATCATATAGGCGATGATCTTGTCGTCCTGTTCACCTTCCATCTTGCCATAGCCCATGGTACCGACATGGATACCAGACGCACCCATCAGACGTGCCATCTTGGCCAGGATGTAGGCCGTGTAACCACGTTTTGACGAAGGTGACGTTACCGCGCCGTGACCAGCGCGATGATAATGCAGGTACTGACCAGGGTACTGGCGACGTGCAGTCGTGACCATACCAGGACCACCGACATAACCATCGACCAGGAAGGCAACGTGAGGTGCATTTTCACCGAAAGTTTCCAGTGCATAATCAGCACGGGCACACATTTCATGATAGTCATCAGCTGTGATGTTCATAGAGAACAGTTTAGCTTCACCGGTCTCATCCTGGGCACGTGCCAAAGAATCCGCAATCAGGGGAAGAACTTCCTTGGTTGGGCAGAAAACCTGGTTACCCTGAGGCTCATCATTCTTGATGAAGTCACCCCCCAGCCAGAACTGGTAGGCAGCGTCAGCAAAAGGCTTGGGACGCAGGCCCAGCTTCGGCTTGATGATGGTGCCGGCAATATAGCCACCGTCTTTGATTGGACGCCCAAGAATGCGCCACAAATCAGAGATATCCATTGCAGGACCATCAAACAATTGCAGCATCTTGGGTGGAACATAGAAATCCTGCATTTTTGCACAGGCAACATCACCCATACCCTGATTGTTACCAATGGTCAGTGTCAGAAATGAAACGATCATAACGCGACCGTCAATGATGTTACGGTCAAACAGCTCGTTCGGGTAGGCAATCTTCATGATGCCCTTGGCTTCATCGATTTCGTAAACCAGAGCATCAACGCCCTTGGTAAAGTCATCCGTCGTACAAACCTCGACGTTAGTACCGGTTGAAGATTCAGCGGCGAAGTGAGCGGCTGTTGAAAGATAGCCATAGCCATCAGCAGGGGTCATGGTGTATGCCACCAGGATGTGCTTGCCATCGGCAAGCAGTTTTTCTTCATCCAGACTCAGGTCTGAATATCGTGCGGTTTGGTCTAATGCCATTGCTTTAGCTCCTAACGTAAAATAATAAATCTGTGTCCCGGCCCCAATTGCTGAGATGGTTATCTGCTCACTAACAACGTGGGGGTGACTTGGAGTGGCGACTATACGCCCCTTGCATCATAAAGGAAACTAAGATATTCTGATTGAAACCATAAGCATATACTTATGGTATATCATTCCGTAAAATGCACCTAACGCTAAGACAATTAAGGGTTTTTGAATCTGTTGCGCGCAACCTTAGCTACACGCGGGCCGCCGAGGAGCTGCATTTGAGCCAGCCGGCCGTGTCGATGCAGATCAAACAGCTGGAGGAAAACCTGGGCCTGCCGCTGTTCGAACAGCTGGGCAAGAAGGTATTCCTGACCGAGGCCGGCACGGAGATGTACCACTATAGCCGCACCGTGGATCAGCAACTCAACGAGGCGGAGGCGGTGCTGGAGGACCTCAAGGGACTGCGACGCGGGCGTCTGGTGATTGCTGTCGCCAGTACTGCCAACTATTTTGTGCCGCGACTGTTTGCCGAATTTAACAAGCGACATGAGGGGCTGAGCCTGAGCCTGGATGTGACCAACCGGGCGGGACTGATCTCCCACCTGGACGCCAATGATACCGATATGGTCATCATGGGGCTGCCGCCAGCGGGCAAGGAACTGGATGCCGAGGCCTTTCTGCATAACCCGCTGGTGATTATCGCTGCCTCGGATCATCCATTGGTAAGCCAGTCCAGCATCCCGATGAAATCCCTGCGCAAGGAGACCTTTATCATGCGCGAGCAAGGATCGGGGACGCGGATCTCCATGCAGCGAGTATTTAAGGATCGGGGCCTTGAGCTCAGGGCGGATATGGAGATGAGCAGTAATGAAGCGATCAAGCAGGCCGTGGAGGCCGGCCTGGGCCTGGGGATTGTCTCGCTGCATACCCTGCAGCTGGAGCTGGCCGCGGGGTGTCTGGCGGTTCTGGATGTGCAGGATTTCCCGGTCATGCGGCACTGGTACATGGTCAACCACAAGAGCAAACGGCTGTCACCGGTGGCCAGGGCCTTCAGGGAATTCGTGCTCGCCGAGGCCGACAGCCTGATCCAGTCACCTCTGGCGGTTGGCAGTACTCTTTAACTCTATTATATATAGCCCGTATATAGCCCGGCCGAAGCAGGCGGAACTAATGTCTGGCTTTGCAAGACTAACTCCACCTGGTTCAACTTATTAGTTCAATCAGCCGGCACAACACGACAATTGTTTAACGTCTTTATTAAAGGTCTGCGCACATAACTTCAGGCCTTCGACCATGGTCAGGTAAGGGAACAGTTGATCGGCAAGATCTTCAATGGTCATGCGATTGCGTATTGCAAGCACGGCCGTTTGAATGATCTCTCCGGCCTCGGCCGCGAGTATCTGGCAGCCCACAACCCGGCCGCTGTCTTTTTCAGCGACCAGTTTGATGAATCCCCGGGTATCCATGTTGGCGAGTGCCCGCGGCACGTTGTCCAGATCCAGGCGCCGGCTATCTGTTTCCATGCCCTGTGCGCCGGCCTGTTGTTGCGTCAATCCAGCCGTGGCAACCTGCGGGTTGGTGAATACCACCGCGGGCATCACCGACAGATCAATCGCGACATCATCGCTTTTATCTGTGTTGGTCATGTTGTGTGCGGCACGGCTGCCGGCGGCGGCAGCCACATAGACATACTGGGGCTGATCGGTACAGTCACCGGCGGCATAGATATTTTCCACATTGGTCCGCATGTGATCATCAATGAGGATGTCACCGTGTTTGCCGGTCTTGACACCCGCCTTGTCCAGACCCAGTGTGGTGGTATTGGCTACGCGACCGGTAGCGACCAGTAATTGATCCCCTGTTACATCACCGTTACTGGTCTTCAATATAAAGTGCTTGCCATCATGGTCGACAGATTCGGCAGAGGTGCCTGGCATGATCGTGATGCCTTCTTCTTCAAAGGCGGCCTGCAGGCCTTCGCCAATCGCCGGATCCTGCGTCGACAGTAATGTCGAGCGTGCGATGACGGTGACATCAGCGCCCAAGTGACGGAATGCCTGTGCCAGCTCCAGCGCCACTACCGAGGCACCCAGTACCAGCAAATGTTGCGGCACACTTTCTGCGATAAGCGCCTCGGTGGAGGTCCAGAACGGCGTGTCTGTTAAACCGGGGAGGTCCGGTATAGCAGGGCTCGCGCCCACGGCCAACAGAATTCGATCGGCCTGAAGCTCTTTCTCAGAGCCATCGCCTGTGGTTACGATGAGGGTGTTGGCATCTTTAAGTCGCGCCATGCCGTGCAGCAGAGTAATGTCGGGATTGCTTTCCAGAATATTCTCGTACTTGGCGTAACGCAGTTTCTCTACCATGGCCTGTTGTTGCGCCAGCATTGCCTTGCGATCAATGTTTGGGGTATTTAGTGGTAAGCCTGCAAACGCATGATGACCTTGTATGTGCGCGATGCCGGCAGCGCGAATCAGGATCTTGGACGGCACACAACCCACATTGACGCAGGTTCCGCCAATGACATCAGCACCTTCAATAATGGTGACCTGCGCACCTTGTTCCGACGCTTTAATGGCGGCTGCAAATGCAGCGGAGCCGCTGCCGATGATGCATATTTGTAGCGGAGTCATATAACGCCTGTACTCAATCTATTTTTTCAATGTGGACGGATAACCGGCATCGGTGGTCGCCTTGATCAGCGCCTCTACATTGGTCCTGGCGGGATCAAAGGTCACCGTGGCAGACTTGGTTTCGAGCGACGCCGTCGCCTTGCTGACCCCGGGCACCTTCTCCAGCGACTTGCGCACGGTAATGGGGCAGAAGCTACAGGTCATGTTCTGCACGTCCAGTGTGACCGTTCTGCTGTCAGTGGCCCCAGCCGCTGCAGCGGTTTCAGCCGCCAGCGTGAACGGTGTCGTCAGTACGGTAAAGATAAGTACGATTGAAGCCAGAATGGTACGGTTCATGATATTACTCCTGATATCAATGTCTTTAATGTTTATTCAAAAAAGATAAGGCCATAGTAAGGAAAGGTTATTAACGTGATTAACGCGACAGTAACGACCCAGAAAATGATGCGCTGGTTACGTAACACGCCGGGCAGGGCACAGGCATCGCCGGAGACACATTGTCGGGGGGCGATATAGAGTTTGTAGAAGGCCCAGCCGAGAAAACCTGCGGTGATGCTGATGAATATCCAGCGGTAGGGGGTCAGCGCCGTCAGGGTGCTGATCCAGGCACCGCCGATGCCCAGGCTCAGTAGCACCAGCGGCGCGACGCAACAAAGCGATGCGCCAATCGCGGCCAACCCGGCTGCAAACATGGAACCTTTCTGACCCGATGAGCTGGTTTCTGACATGGCGTTATTCTCTGTATGTCTAATACGTTATGAACAAGTCTACACCCTGTACCGGGGTACAGAGTCAAGCCCTGAGGTATCTCCACGAAATTTCCAGGAATGATGCTGTCAATCAATTACATCGTCATCCCGCGTGATCATCGTCATCCCGCGTGATCATCGTCATCCCGCGTGATCATCGTCATCCCGCGTGATCATCGTCATCCCGCGTGATCATCGTCATACCGGCGAAGGCCGGTATCCAGTCATCCCATATAAAAACTGGATGCCGGATCAAGTCCGGCATGACAGGCTCCGCTGGGCTTTGCTGCACTCAGCCAAACCTACGAATTCTGGGCTCCGGCCTGTATCCCAAGGACACATTGTCACTTTGTTCGGGTGTGCAATGACGGATGAATTCGTACTGGTGCTCAATGACTGTTTTACTCTATTATCTTGCCCCGCAGCGCCTTTGTTCTGCCCCGATGGGTCTTGCTGTCCAGCCGCCTTTGCTGGGAGCCTTTGCTTGGCCTGGTCGGTCGCCGGTTTTTTCTTACTGCTGTCGCGCTTCGAATAATTTGCTGCAACCGCTGCAGGGCATCATCGCGGTTCTTTTCCTGGCTCCGATACCGCTGTGCCTTGATAATGATGACACCCTCCTTGTTGATACGACGATCGCGCAGGGTTAATAGACGTTGCTTGTATCGTTCGGGTAATGAGGAGGCATTGATATCAAAGCGCAGATGAATCGCTGAAGAGACCTTATTAACGTTCTGGCCTCCTGCCCCCTGTGCGCGGATCGCCGAGAGCTCGATTTCATCATCAGGGATGGCGGTGTTGCGGGTGATCTTTAGCATGGTCAACTTTACATAGCACTAATAGTCACCATTGTACAAAGTGCCGGGATTGAGAAACACCTGGGTCAGGACAGGCACGGTCAGAGGAACGATGATCGGTGGCCTGGCAGGCAATTAGTAAGCAATTTCAATATTAATTTTCCCAAGGTGGATATATTTGAGGGGATATATAGTGACCAGTTGGATCTGAATTCTCGTCTTTGTAGTGTGAGCAGAGCAATAATTACAATATGTTAGGGTATTAGTTTTAAGTGATTTATAAATTAGATTTAATCTAATTTGACAGACAGTTGATCTATTTGCGAGTTATTGTCAAAAGTGGTGTTTAGCCGGTTGAATCAAGCGGCGACCTGATCGACGTCTGTCACCTCGACTCCATCTTTAAATTTAACTCCAGTAATCACCTTGGCCAGGGTGTCAAATCCGCGTAAGCGTCGCCATTTTTTCTGCGCACACATTCCCAGCTTGAACATCATATGCAGCATACCATCTCGACTCAAGCAGCCCTTGGATCGTTTGGTCC
>BTQY01000004.1:0-97570 GCA_036986115.1 Gammaproteobacteria bacterium
AGGCTAAAAGTGGCGCTAATGGTGCCGATACAGAGCTTGTACAGAAGCAATATGGTAGCTACATGGCGCAACAATTTGACGATTTTCTGATCAGGCTTAAATCAAGGATGGACAAATCCGGCGGGGACCTGCCGATATTTTCCGCCAGTGGCCAGCGTTTGCGGCTGGTCAGCGCCAATCCCAACAGCTCGGCAATGACCCTGGCCATGGAGGCCATGAAAGACGCCAACCTGAGCACCAAGCTGTTGCGACTGGCGAACAGCCCCTATTACAATCGTCGTGGCATTGGCATAGGCACTATCTCGCAGGCGGTGATGCTACTGGGGTTTGATTCGGTGATGAACCTCAGCCTGACGCTACGCATGGTGGAATCCTTTCAGCAGGAAAACCCGGATATCGATATGAATAGCATGCTGGTGACAGCGTTGTTGTCGGCCGGGTTTGTCCGCGACCTGGCACTGGAATGTGGCCACAATAACCCGGAAGAAAGTTATGTGTGCGCGCTGATGCATAACCTCGGGCAGATAGTGGTCGCAAACTTCATGCCTGAAGACTACAAGGAAATCCAGCGCCTTAAGGACAGCGAAGGCATGAACTGGCTGGAGGCACAGAATCAGGCTATGGGGGGCAACCTGACCGAAGTTGGCAAACGGATTGCCAGGTCCTGGGAATTCCCCGGTGCCGTGATACAGACCATGGAGCGTTTTGACCCGGGCACTGACCCACGCGTGAAGAATGAAAGTGACCTTAACCATGCACTGGCATCACTCTCGGGCCAGGTGTTCGGAGCGGTATATTCAGTCAACAATGATGACCGCTACAAGGTAGACGATATTATGGATACCCTGGTTAAGGTCACCGGTTTAAAGGAAAAGAAGCTTCAGGAACAGCTGTCAGATACCTTCAAGGGTACCTGTGATATTGCCGAGCAGTATGGTCTGAAAAAAGAGATATTTACTCCGTGTATTGAGACATCTGATGATGAAACACGGGATGCGTTTGTCAGGAAATTCTCATACTACACAAGTACGATGAAGCAGGCTGCTGAGGGAGAAGTATCTGCGGAAGAAACCGCGGCAGAGAAAGTGCCTGTGGATGAGAAACAGACGCAGGCATCTGCTAATAAAAAAGTAAAAGCACCAGCAGAAGGAACGCCGGTAAAGGCAGGTGAAGCCAGCAGGCCGGAGACCTCACAGAAGAAGTCACGGGAGAAATCATCCCCGGGGTCACTGGAAACAGCGGTTACAGCCCACATCGCTGATACGGCGACAGGCAACCTGGAATTACAGCTGAATTATATGCGTGAGATCACTGAAATGATCACCAAGAAATTTGGCGCTAATAAGGTTTTTGTCAGGGTATTAACGGCAATTACCGAAGCGATTGGTTTTGATCGTGCCGTGTTGTGCCTGGTAAGTGCAGATCATAAACAACTCGTTGGCAGAATTGCGGTGGGCAAGGACGGTGAAAGATTGAAGGAAAACTTTAATGTCGCCCTGAAAGGATCGGCGAATATATTTTCCTCGACCGTGCTTAATGGCAACGAAGTGATCGTCGCGGATGTCAACGATGCCAGCTGGAATAATCAGATCCCGAAGAACTTTCTTAACGCGGCAAAAACTAATGGTTTTGTTATTGCCGCCCTGATGGCCGGAGAAAAGCCTGTCGGACTGTTCTATGCAGACAATGCAAGCAGTAAACGTGAAGTAACATCGGATATATACAGCGGTTTTATGCAGTTTGTAAATCAGGCGAGGATCGCCCTGTCAGTGATCTGATCAGCTGTCCTGATTTCTGATCCAGGCTATCAGCAGTTCCATATTAATGTTGAGCTTGTCCTGGCACAGTTCCAGTAGAGGTAAGAGCTTGTGTAGCAGTGCGGGAAGATGGGGATCCAGTTTTTGTGCATGGCCACTGGCAATGAGTTTTATGGCTTGCTCAATACCAGGTTCGTCTATCATCTCGATCTTCTTGATCGTGGCAGCAAAAGGCAGCGGTGAATTGATGGCAGCCTTGATCGCTTCAGCAGTTTCGGGTGGCAGCTCATCTTTATCACGATCGATGAGCAGGTTACCGCCACTAAGGCTGGCCAGTGCCGTGCGCTGCTCGGCGATTTCAAGAATATCAGAAAATTCGATACCTGGTTTTATCTCGGGAGAGATCAGTCCAACGCTGGCAGTGATATGCACAGGTCCATCTCTGGTATCAAATTCCTGTTTATAGATCTGTTGCCTGATTCTTCCTGCCAGCTTGCGGGAACCGATGACGTTGGCAGAAGGCAATATGATTCCGAATTTGGCAACGCCTATTCTGGATACAGTATCTTCTGTTCGGGTATTATTATTGAGTATGGATGCCACAGAGATAAGCATTTTCTGGCATACGTCTTTACCGAGCTTGATGAACAGTTGATCAAAGCCGTCGATATCAATCCTTACCAGAGATAACTCGCCCCGGTGCCTTTTGATGTAGGCAACATCCTTGACGCCCTGCGAATTGAAATAATTGATATTGGTGAGCCTGGTCAGGCCGTCTATGTTTGATTGTTGCTTCAGCTCCTGGGCAGTTTTCCTGGTCTGTTGCAGGACTTCTGATTTATGTTTCAGTTCACGCGTTGTCTTGCTGTGCGTGGAATGGGCACTAATACGTGCATTCAACTGAACCGAATCAAATGGTTTGGTTATAAAGTCTGAGGCGCCCATTTCCAGGGCCTTGCTTTTGACGCCTTCATCATCTTCGGCGCCAGTGATGATAATTACCGGGATGTTCTGGATATGCTCAATAGTGGAAGAACGTATGATATCCAGCAGACCAAAGCCGTCCAGATGTGGCATCGACAGATCCGAGATAACTACCTCGATGGTGTCGTCTTCACTGAGTTTGTTCCAGCCATCCTCACCATCAACCGCCTCAACGATCTCGCATTTCTTCAGGATCTTGGTGATAGCACGACGCATCAGCCGAGAATCATCGACCACAAGTATACGGGCTTGTGGTGTAGAGTCTGCTGTCATATGGGCTGCCTGTTGCTGCCGGATTTCTTGTTCGTTAATAATAAATCAGTCCATAATGTCCAGATGGTTTAGTCAAGTATAGATGATTTATACGAAAGTACCCCCAGAGACCTTGTCTAACGTGTAGAAAAATAGTACTTTTTTGTTATGGTTCACCACTCTCGTAAAAAGGGCCAGCAGGCCGCACGCAGCAACAGCCAGAGCATGGCTGCTTTTGCTGCTGCCCAGTTCCATCAGCAGGTCCTCAGGACTGATATTTCCGGTATGCCGCTGGAGTGGATCAATTACCAGGATGCCGCCAAGCTCTATTATCTGCAGCAAGTGGCCTATAGCTGTGGCTCGTTACTTTACCGTATCCATGGCGGCATCAGCGCACTGACGGGCCTGCAAAGTAGCATAGATGTCAATTCAATCATTGCGACCTATGGACGCAGTAATGCCCGCAAACATGGTCATCATGACTATGTTCC
This sequence comes from Gammaproteobacteria bacterium, assembly GCA_036986115.1. Lineage (GTDB taxonomy): Bacteria > Pseudomonadota > Gammaproteobacteria > BTQY01 > BTQY01 > BTQY01. The sequence continues at coordinate 3,485 of BTQY01000004.1, forward strand.
ACCACTGAATAACCGGGCCTTGTTCAAGCGGGATGCGCATCTTTGTTTGTACTGTGGCAAGAAGTTTTCTGATCATGATCTGTCTCGCGATCATGTTACCCCTATTAGCCGGGGTGGCGAAGATAACTGGAGTAATGTGGTCGCCGCCTGCAAGCGTTGTAATAACCACAAGGCAGGATGTACCCCGGAGCAGGCAGACATGGAATTACTGGCTATCCCGTTTGTGCCTACCCATGCCGAGTATGTCTATTTACAGGGCAAGAGGGTGTTGGCAGACCAGATGGAATTCCTGTTGGCACATTTTCCTCGCACCAGTCCACTGCACGAACGCCTGTCTATTCAACTCTCCTGATCCATTGCCGCAATGGAAATAACGCAGATCATTGCATCGCATATAGGCGAGGTGACCGGCGAGGACTTTACGGTCACCGGCCAGCACAGTATTGCCGGTGGATGCATCAATAGCGCATTTAAACTACAGGGCAAGGGAAAAGATTACTTTGTCAAAACTAACAGTGCATCCCGACTGCCTATGTTTGAGGCGGAATATGCCGGTCTGAAGGAGATAGCGGATTCCGCCAGTATACGTGTACCGCTACCGCTGTGTTTTGGAACGGCTGGGCGGCAGGCTTACCTGGTGATGGAGTACATCGTCGCTGGCAGTCACCGTGTCAGCGCCAGTGACAAATCCATGCAGCAATTTGGCCAGCAGCTGGCGGCAATGCACCAGCATACCAGTGACGGCTTTGGCTGGCATATGCATAACACCATTGGCTCTACAGAGCAGCGCAATAGCCGCTCCAGGGACTGGCTGGAATTCTGGCGGACACAGCGGCTGGGTTTTCAGTTGCAGCTGGCGGCAGGCAACGGCTATGCAGGAAGCCTGCAAACAGAGGGTGAGCGTTTAATGTCAGCGTTATCGTCACTGTTCGATGATTACCGGCCCGAGGCATCGTTGCTGCACGGCGACCTGTGGTCCGGGAATGTCATTGTGGACAGCGATGCCCAGCCGGTGATCTATGATCCTGCCGTATATTACGGAGACCGTGAGGCGGATATCGCCATGACCGAACTGTTTGGCGGGTTTAGCCGGCGTTTCTACAGTGCCTACCAGGAGGCCTGGCCACTGTCTGATGGTTACCCAATCCGAAGGGACGTGTATAACCTGTATCATGTCCTCAACCACCTGAATCTGTTTGGTGGGGGCTATCTCGGCCAGGCATCGAACCTGATGGGCAATATTTTGTCACAAATCCGTTGATTCACCCGTCAGGGTGCTACGCTAACTGTATGATATATATAGCATATCATAACATTTAGCGAATCAACCTTGAGTTTCGCCTGTGCCGATCTAACCTTAGTTTATGTGTTAGTCATAATTTTCCCTTTAATATCCCATAGATATTGGGGGAGCACGTAAATCCGGGTGAACAATGAAACGATTTAAGTATTTTCTATTAGCCTCGCTAGTCAGCTTGTCCCTGTCTATATCACTGGCCCCCAATGCCATGGCGGATACCGGCGATTACATCTGGAACGAGCAGTTTGGCAAGAAGCTGGATAAGGCACTACAGGGTAACAAGCGCGCCATGTACGAAATTGGCAACATGTATATGAAGGGGCAGGGTACCGATGTCAATTTAACCGAGGCCTTTGGATGGTTTCTGAAGGCAGCTAACGCCGGTCACAAGAAGAGCGAGTACAAGATTGGAAGCCTGTATCTCCGCGGTCAGGGCACGTCCAAGAATGCCAGAAAGGCATTTACCTGGATAAGCAAGGCCGCCAGTAAGGGCTATGGTCCTGCCCAGTTCCAGATCGGCCGTCTATATCAAACAGGTACGGGCGTTAAAAGGGACCTGAACAAGTCACTGGGCTGGTACAGTAAGGCCAATGATTCTGGTTATAACCCGGCCATCAAGGCCATCAAGGTGGTCAAGCGTGAAATTGCCAGTCAGTCACGTGAGGTGGCATCGAGGTCGGTAGCCCCTCCTCCTGCCCCGGCAAAACCGGTGGTGCGCAGACCGGCACGGGTGACGCGTAGGCCAGCACCGGCACCGGTGGTCAGCAAGCCGGTGGCATTGAAATCAGGGGCAGGGAGCCATGCCAGCATGGTAAAACATCTAAAGAACACGTTGTGGATAAAAAAGGGCAAGCCGGCAAATGAATTTCCCTCGGCCAATACCCGCTGTATCTTCAAATCAGACAGTATTCGCTGCATGAGCAGTTCGGTATCTGAAGTTAGCCAAAAGGCGGATGTCACCTATCAGGTGCAGACAATTATTACCGCAAGTTCCGGCAAAAGTTTCCAGGCAAAGTATCGGCGCAATTATTTATATGTGATGCCGGTGGATCTGGATGAGCCGAATCCCGAAGCCCTGCCCTTTCTGGAAGGCTGGGAGAAGAGTTTTCATGTACTTAAATGTAACTTTAAGGGGAAGAACCAGATTAACTGTTCAAGTGGCAAGAATCTCAAAGTAACATACAGTCGGCAACGTTAACGATCATTAAATGATCGGCATAAAAGCAGGGATGATGTCCCTGTTTTTTTATTTAAAGCCCGCATATCAGATGACACGAAGGATGGTGTTCCTGGAACCTGTTAGCCCACCAATATCTGAGGCAGTCAGCGGACGAGACATATAGTAGCCCTGGACAATATCACAACCCAGTATATCGAGCAGCTTCAGTGAGGTTTCAGTTTCTACGCCTTCTGCCACTACAGTGAATCCCAGATTATGCGCCATATCAATTGCGGAGCGAACAATAACGGCATTGTTATCATCCTCGGCCATATTCATGACAAATGATTTATCGATCTTTATATAACTGATCGGCAGCTTCTTCAGGTGAGCCAGTGAAGAGAATCCTGTGCCGTAGTCATCTATGGCAATGGAAATACCCATATCACTGAGTTGTATCAGGATATCCAGCACCTTTTTTGGATCGGACATGATACCGCTTTCAGTAAATTCCAGTGTTAACAGATCAGGAGGTATGTTCCAGAAATTCAGAAGTTGTTTTAGTCTGTCAATAAGTTCCGGATTAACTAAATCCCACGTTGACATGTTAACGGCAAGAGACAAATTGATTTCGTTTTCCTGCCATTGTTCCAGCTGTTGCAGGCTTTTGTTCAACACCCAGATGCTCAACTGTTTTATTACGCCTGACTTTTCAGCTATCGGGATTATGGCTTCAGGAGGCACTGGACCACGGCCTGGATGATCCCAGCGTAACAGTGCTTCAACACCGACAATACTGCGTGTCTTTAATGAGTATTGTGGCTGGTATTTAAGATACAGTGAACCATCATCAATGGCCGCTCTCAGATCGCTTGTTAATGACAGATTACTGATGCTATGTTCGTCTTTATCATAGTCATACAGCGAGATACCCGTATTGGTGCGTTTGGCGATATACATGGCTACATCGGCATGTTGCATCAGGATATCTGCTGTATCGCCATGTTCCGGGAAAGATGCGATACCAAGGCTTGCGCCTATATACAGGGATTTCCTGTCAACATCATACACTTTCTCGATCTCTCTGATGATCTTTGCTGCAGAGTGCATGACGTCATCACTTCCCATGTTCGGCAGCAGGATTGCAAACTCATCGCCCCCCAGACGGGCGACGGTATCAGATGCGCGTAATAGGGAAGATAGCCGGGAGCCGATCATCTGTAACAGCTTGTCACCAGTATGATGCCCAAGGGTGTCATTGATCTCCTTGAACCTGTTCAGGTCGATCATGATCAGAGACAGTGGCGTGTTGTTGCGTCGGGCCGTCTCTATATCATGATGCATTCGATCATGTAGCAGGGTCCGGTTAGGCAGCTGGGTGAGGGCATCGTGCATGGCCTGATGTTCCAGTTCATCCTGTCGTATATGTACCTGCTGCTGCATTTCGTGGAAGGCATCAGTAAGATACTGGATCTCTGTAATTGATGCGGGAGGCAACTGTGCAGGCTGGTTACCACTGGCTTCGTCTCGCAGGCCTTTTGCAACCATTTCAATCGGAGATAACAAACGCCGTTCGAATGAAATATAACTTAAGCCGATAAACAGCAGAAATACTGATCCAAGTGCCCATAATATCTTGATAAGAGTGTCAGAAACATCTGCAAGCGTGCTGACATCATTGACTGCGATCTGTTCCATATGTGTATCGATGCCTTTCAAAAGAGACTGAATCTCTACCAGGACAGGCTGGATTACATCTTTCATGATAGGGACATCACTACGCCAGAATTTAATGTTATGTATATTCTGGAGCTTGTGGTAATCAATGAACCACTGTTCCGATATTTTCTCCATCGCGATAACAGAATCAGCAGCCTGAAGCCCCAGACGATCTGCTTCCTGCGCCTGCTTTAATTTACTGATTAGTGATTTGGTATGCTGGTAATGTATTTCTACAGTATCTTCCAGTGGTTTGATTCCACCGGTAATCAGGGCTGCAAATCTTGCCACCAGCGATATGCGAAAAGTAGCGATCATTTGTTGCCATGATTTTTGTGTCTCGTAAAACAACCTCTGTAATTCATGATTGCCTTCTTCGTTGTCCTCCTCAAGCTCTTCAATCGCCAGTGATACAGCTGACATAAACTGATCATAGCTGGGGAGAAGCTTATTCCTGGCAATCTTTAATCCGGGATACATCAATTCGGCATTCTGCCGGACTTCCATCAATCGGTTGATCTTGTTGCTGACATTATTGAGGTGTCCGCCCAGTTGCTTTACCTGGTCATCGAGATAGGTCAGTTTGATCCACTGCATTTGTTGCAGTTCGATGCTGGTGGTGATCGCATGCCTGAGCTTTTCCTGTACGGTCTTTTGCAGAGCTACCGATGGAGACAGCATGTAGAGTTGCAAGGCGTACTCTACTTCCCACATATCGTCACGGATCTGCCGGTTTAGTTGTGATGAGGTATTACGCTCTTCCAGGCCAACACTGCGGGTCTTGCTGGCGTTACTGACAAACAGTTGTGCAAACCACACGGCTGAAATGATCAGCACGGCCAGTATCGTGGCGATACCAACGACACGGCTGCGCAGGCTGCTAAATGTGAAAAAATCTGTGAAATTCATATAGAACAACGTCCGAGACACAGTCCACCCGTAAGTATAGTCAACACAACCTCGGATAGCATCGGATTTTACCGCCAGGATACATTATATCTTGTTGATTTATATGGGGTTAGCCTGGAAGCCAGGCGGGCCGATCAGTTATGATAGGGTCTACTGATAGCGTGGACCGCATGGACCAGCGCCTTGACTCTTTCCGGTTCAATGGCAGGATGAATGCCATGGCCGAGGTTAAAGACATGCCCGGAACCGCTGCCGAAGCTCTCCAGGATGGTGGCAACTTCCTGCTCAATGCGCTCTGTTGACGCATACAGCAGGGTCGGATCCATATTGCCCTGCAGTGCCACCCGTTCACCGACGCGCCTGCGAGCCATGCCGATGTCTACGGTCCAGTCGATCCCGAGGGCATCGGCGCCGGCATCGGCCATCACCTCCAGCCACTGACAGGCGCCTTTACTGAACATGATGATGGGTACACGTCGTCCTTCATGCTCACGGGTGAGCTTGCCGGCGATTCGTTGCATGTAAGAAAGCGAGAACTCCCTGTAGTCACGCGGTGTCAGGATACCTCCCCAGGTATCAAAGATCATGACTGCCTGTGCGCCTGCCGCGATCTGTGCATTCAGGTAGGCAGTTACCGCATCGGCGGTCACGTCCAGCAACTGGTGCATTAATTCAGGCCGATCAAACATCATGCCCTTCACTTTTGCAAATTCCCTGCTGCCGCTGCCCTCGACCATGTAGGTCGCCAGTGTCCAGGGGCTGCCTGAAAAACCAATCAGGGGCACGCGGCCGCCAAGCGCATCACGAATGGTCCGAACAGCGTTCATTACATAACCCAGATCGACTTCCGGATCCGGCACACCGAGTTTCTGCACATCAGCGGCACTGCGCACCGGGTTCTCAAAACGCGGGCCTTCACCCTCTGCAAAGTACAGACCCAGGCCCATCGCATCCGGGATGGTCAGAATATCTGAAAATAAAATCGCCGCATCCAGATCAAAACGTTCGAGCGGCTGCAAGGTGACTTCGCAGGCAAGTTCCGGTGTCTTGCACAATTTCAAAAAGCTGCCGGCCTTTTTACGCGTTTCACGATACTCCGGCAGATAGCGACCGGCCTGACGCATGATCCACACCGGAGTCGCGTCCACGGGTTCGCGTAAAAGTGCTTTCAGTAAACGATCATTTTTCAGCTCAGACATTATTTTGATTTTCACGCCGACGTTGATTTACCACAAAGTTTTATCAAGATGCTGAATCAATCAGTGATTACCTTGTGTCTCTGTGCCTTTGCGTCCTTTGCGTTGTTGTCAACCTTCCAGGTAGTCGAGGATGCCCTGGGCAGCCTGTCGACCCTCGTAAACGGCGGTCACTACCAGATCCGAACCACGCACCATATCACCACCGGCAAAGACTTTTTCATTCGTTGTTTGCTGCATGAAGGCCTGTTCAGCACTGACCTTGACGCGACCACGATCATCCAGGGCGATGCCGGTCTCACTCATCCAGTCAGCCGGGCTGGGACGGAAGCCAAATGCGATGACCACTTTATCGGCCGCGATGATTTCTTCAGATCCCTCGACGGCTTCAGGGCGGCGGCGACCCCTCTCATCAGGTTCGCCCATTTTAGTAGTGACGACTTTAACGCCTTCAACCCGGGCATTACCGACAATCTCTACAGGTTGGCGGTTCCACAGGAACTGGACGCCCTCTTCAGCGGCATTTTTAACCTCACGCCTTGATCCAGGCATGTTGGCCTCATCTCGACGATAGGCGCAGATGACAGATGCTGCCATTTGGCGAATTGAGGTGCGGTTACAGTCCATGGCTGTATCCCCACCACCAAGGACCAGCACGCGCTTGTCCTGCATGTCGATAAAATCTGCCGGATCTTTTTCAAATCCCAGGTGACGATTGATATTGGCTATCAGGAAATCCAGCGCGGCATGTACACCGGGCAGGTCTTCACCGGGGAGCCCACCTTGCATATAGGTATAGGTGCCCATGCCCATAAAGACGGCATCGTATTCGTCAATCAGCTCGGACATCGCCAGGTCCTTGCCGACTTCGGTATTAAGCCGGAACTCGACACCCATCTCCTCGAGGATCTCACGGCGCCGTATGACGATGTCTTTCTCCAGCTTGAATTCGGGGATGCCAAAGGTCAGCAGGCCGCCAATTTCGGGGTAACGATCATAGACGATCGTCTTGACACCATTACGGGCCAGTACATCGGCACAACCGAGACCAGCTGGTCCGGCGCCAATTACCGCAACACGCCTGCCGCTATCAGTAACATGAGCCAGCCCCGGTCGCCAGCCCTGTGCAAATGCGGTGTCAGAGATATATTTTTCTATCGCACCGATAGTGACCGCACCAAAACCGTCTTCCAGCGTACAGGCACCTTCACACAGGCGATCCTGCGGGCAGATGCGACCACAGATCTCCGGCAGCGAATTGGTCCTATGCAATAGCTCGGCGGCCTCAATGATCCTGCCTTCATTTACCAGTCGTAACCAGTTAGGAATGTAGTTATGTACCGGGCACTTCCATTCACAATAGGGATTACCACAATTCAGGCAACGGTCGGCCTGGGAGGCCGCAGTATCGGCATCAAATTGATCGTAGATCTCGGCAAATTCACTAATACGTTCATTCGCAGGCTTCTTCTGCGGATCAGTACGCCTGATTTGAACAAATTGAAAATTATTACCCATCTTGATTTATTGAGTCTCGTTATGTAACAGCCGCTTATGCTGCCGCCCGAAGGTCTGCCAGCAGCATTTCCAGGGTGGCTGCCTTGGGTTTGACCAACCAGAATTTTTTGACGGCATCAAAGAAATTGTCCAGAAGATATTGTCCGCGAGGACTGCTGGTTTCCTTTACGAATTCTTCTATCAGCTTGCGCAGATAATTACGGTGTGCCTCCATGTGTTCCGGAGCGATACGGTGGATGTCGACATCATGGTTGTAGCAGTCATGGAAGCTGTCGTTCTCGTCATACACATAGGCATGACCACCCGTCATGCCGGCACCAAAGTTCAGCCCGGTATTGCCAAGTACGGCGACCACACCGCCGGTCATGTATTCACAACCGTGATCACCAATGCCTTCGACGACTGTGGTGACGCCGGAGTTGCGTACACAGAAACGCTCTCCGGCCTGACCGGAGATATAGATCCTGCCGCCAGTGGCGCCATACAGACAGGTGTTGCCTATGATAGTGGTCTCGTGGCTGGCGAAGTTACTGCCCCTGGGTGGATAGATCACCAGTTTGCCACTTGCCATGCCCTTACCAACATAGTCGTTGGCATCACCTTCGAGGTACATATGCAGACCACCGGCATTCCATACGCCAAAACTCTGCCCGGCGGTACCTGTCAAACGCAAAGTAATCGGGTTGTCTTCCATACCGGTATTGCCATGACGTAAAGCAATTTCACCGGACAGACGTGCGCCGATGGAGCGGTTGGTGTTATTGACTTTATAGTGGAACTCTCCACCGCGCTTTTCTTTAATCGCACCGAGAGCGTCCTTCACCATGACTTCGGCCAGTTCGCCCTTGTCAAAGGGTTCATTAAACGGCTCGGTACAAAATTGTGGCATGTCTTCTGGTACACCGGCATCTGACAGAATCGGTGACAGGTCGAGGTGCCGCTGCTTGGCAGTCGCCCCATCGATCTTTTCCAGCAAACGAGTCTGGCCGATCAGTTCACTGAGCTTGCTGTAACCAAGCCCGGCGAGTAACTCACGGACTTCCTCGGCGAGGAAGCTGAAATAGTTTATGACCATTTCTTTTTTGCCGATGAAGTGACCGATCAATACATTGTCCTGGGTCGCTACACCGGTAGCGCAGTTGTTCAGATGACAGATGCGCAGGTACTTGCAGCCCATAGCAATCATCGGGCCGGTACCAAAAGCAAAACTCTCTGCGCCAAGGATAGCGGCCTTGATAACATCAAGACCAGTCTTCAGGCCGCCGTCGGTCTGTACGCGTACCTTGTTACGCAGGTTGTTGGCGCGTAGTGTCTGATGGGTTTCACTCAGGCCCAGTTCCCACGGGCTACCGGCATACTTGACCGAGGTCAGCGGGCTGGCCCCGGTGCCGCCATCGTAACCGGAAATGGTGATCAGATCGGCATAGGCCTTGGCAACGCCGGCAGCAATGGTGCCGACACCTGCCTCGGCGACCAGTTTGACCGATACCAGTGCCTCTGGATTGACCTGCTTCAGGTCATAGATCAGTTGCGCCAGGTCCTCGATCGAATAAATGTCATGATGTGGTGGTGGTGAGATCAGGCCGACACCCTCTTTACAGTATCGCAGCCTGGCGATCAGGCCATTGACCTTGTGGCCAGGCAATTGACCGCCTTCACCGGGCTTGGCTCCCTGGGCAATCTTGATCTGTAGCACCTCGGCACTCCGCAGGTAGGCCGGGGTCACGCCGAAGCGGCCTGAGGCCACTTGCTTGATCTTGGAGCGGCGATCACTGTAATAGCGTTGCGGGTCTTCACCGCCCTCACCGGAGTTGGAGCGTCCCCCCAGCGCATTCATCGCGGCGGCCAGGGTCTCATGGGCATTGGGTGACAGTGCCCCGAGCGACATCGCGGCACTGTCAAAGCGCTTTACGATCTCGGTAACTGGCTCCACATCATCAATGGAGATCGCTGGCCTGTCTGGTTTCAGGCATAACAGGTCACGTAAGGCCAGTGCCGGGCGGTGATTCACCAGCGAGGCATATTCCCTGTATATGGCATAGTCACCGTCTTTGACGGCCTTTTGCAATAGCTGCACCACCTCCGGGTTATAGGCATGATCCTCACCGCCATGTACGTAACGCAGCAGCCCACCCTGGATGTTGCTCTTGCGATTGTTCCAGGCCAGCTTTAACAAGGCGCGTTGATCGGCCTCTAGTTCTGCAAAGGTACTGCCCTGAATGCGGTTGGTGGTGCCACGGAAACACATATCGACGACTTCATTGTTTAGTCCGACAGACTCAAATAGCTGGGCACCCCGGTAACTGGATATGGTTGAGATCCCCATCTTTGAGATGATCTTGTACAACCCCTTGTTAATGCCCTTGCGATAATTATTGGTGATGGTCGCGATATTTTCCTGATCATTGCCGTTCGCCATATCCGCCAGAACTTCATAGGCAAGGTACGGATAGATGGCAGTAGCACCATATCCAATCAATACGGCAAAGTGATGTGAATCGCGTGCGGTTGCTGTTTCCACGATGATATTGGCATCGCAACGCAGGCCCTTTTCAATAAGGTGGTGATGAATCGCGCCGGTGGCCAGCAAGGCATGTACTGGCACCTTGTCCTCGGCAATATTGCGATCACTTAGTATCAGGATAACCTTGCCACCAGTAACGGCCGATTCAGCCCTGGCACAGATATCTGTCAGCGCCGACACCAGGTTCGTATCGGTCGAATAATTCAGCTCAATGATTTCATGCGCATATTCATTGTCGCCAACTGCCATTACTTTATTGAATTTACTGAATGACAACACCGGAGAATTTATCAGCATACGCCTGGCATGTTCCGGACTTTCATCGAACATGTTCTTTTCGCGGCCCAGACAAGTCTCCAGAGACATGACAATCTGCTCACGTATTGGATCGATCGGCGGATTGGTTACCTGTGCAAATTGTTGTCGGAAGTAATCAAATAAAGAACGCTCTCTCCTGGATAGTACCGGTAGTGGCGCATCGTCACCCATTGAACCCACGGCCTCCTGACCTGTTTCAGCCAGCGGTCGAATGACCTCTTCACGTTCTTCATTACTGACCTGGAAGAGTTTCTGATAAACGCGAAGTTCATCATCAGGTAATCTGGCAAGGTTGCATTCTTCATCCAGCTCGGATTCCAGGCATTGTATCTGGTCCAGCCAGTCTTTATAGGGATGCTGTTGCATAAGCATTTTGTCGATGTCTTCCGGGAACAGCAAATCGCCAGTCAAGGTATCCGCCGCTATCATCTGGCCTGGTTTCAGGCGGCCCTTCATCACAACGTCTTCCGGCCTGTAATCATAGACACCGATCTCAGAGGCCAGTGTGATGTGCCTGTCCCTGGTGATTACCCAGCGTGCCGGACGCAGGCCATTCCGATCCATGGTACAGGCGGCATAGCGGCCATCGGTCAAGACGATTCCGGCAGGGCCATCCCAGGGTTCCATGTGCATCGAATTGATCTCATAAAAGGCGCGCAGGTTTGGATCGAGACTCTCGAGATTTTGCCAGGCTGGTGGAATCAGCAGGCGCATGGCGCGGAAGATTCCCTGACCACCTGCCAGTAATACCTCGAGCATGTTATCCAGGCTGCTGGAATCCGATCCCTGCATTGAGACCAGTGGCATCACATCCTGCATATTCGGGATCAGTGGTGTCTCAAACTTGTGACCACGGGCGACCGACCAGTAACGGTTGCCCTGGATGGTATTTATCTCACCGTTGTGGGCCAGATAGCGGAACGGCTGTGCCAGACGCCACTGCGGCCAGGTGTTGGTAGAGAAGCGTTGGTGGAACACACACAGGGCCGACTCCAGCTGTTCATTATCGAGGTCCTTGTAAAAGGTGGCCAGATATTTTGGCATCACCAGACCCTTGTACGAGATGACTCTTGCAGACAGGCTCGGTATATAAAATGTGTCATCAGCGGAGTCGATGCGCTTTTCGCAACGGCGGCGCGCAATAAACAGATGGCGTTCGAGGCTGGCCTCGTCCATATCCGCTGCCGGAGCAACAAAGATTTGCCTGATGACGGGCAGGGTCTTGAGTGATTCTTCACCGCAGGCACCCGCATCCGTCGGCACCTCGCGCCAGCCATGGATGCCCAGACCTTGCCGGGTCAGCTCTTCCTCGAGTATGTCTTTTGCCGCCTCTGCCTGGCCTTTGTGCTGGCTCAGGAACACCATGCCGACAGCATACAATGCACCAAGCTGGATACCTTGTTCGTCTGCCACCATGCGCAGGAAGCTGTCAGGCTTTTTCAGCAGCAGGCCACAGCCATCACCGGTTTTGCCATCGGCCGCGATGGCACCGCGGTGAGTGAGGCGCTCAAGGGCGTGTATGGCGGTTTCTACGGTCCAATGGCTTGGTTGTCCGTCCATATGGGCAATTAAGCCAAAGCCACAATTATCCCGCTCAAAGTTGCTTCGATAGAGGCCTGTGTCACTCATAACCTGTTGTTTATTATAGGAAAACATGGATCATTGTAATCTGTTATTGCGCTGTGGGCAAAAGGTCACACAGTATACAGCCGGGTGTAGAGCGGTTCAATAGCTCTAAATTATTGAAAATATTATAATTTAAGCTTATCCCTGAACATGTTCAGGGGGCTGACGGGCGAAAACCGGCTTAGCGTGTCATTGGACTGGCGCGGGCAATATCGGTGTGCACACTGGCCAGGGAACGTACCCATGGCTCACTGGCATTGGTGAAGCGTGATAACTTGCTGGCGGCCCGTTTGGCGCTGGCCTTGTCTGGATAGATGCCATACAGCACCACATACCAGGAGTCGTGATCATAGTAGGTATAGAAAATTGCGGCCTTCCCCTGCAACTTGTTGTCCTTGATGAATTTCAGTGCGGTCACTTCATTATGACTGCCCAGCAACATGATGGTGTAGTTGCTGGGGTCCTGTGACTGTAACCAGGCTTCCCTTGCGATTGCCGGCCTGACAGGTTTTGGCGGTGTTTTCACCACGGTGGGCGCCACGGCTTTACTGGTGGTTACCGTGGGTAATTTTTTTACGCTTGCGATCTTTCGGCTGCGCAGCACATCATTTGGGTGAATACTGGCGAGGGTTCGCAGATAGGGTCTTTCCTTGCGCATTGCCAGAGGCAGCCCACTGATGGCAGCGCGGGCTTCACTCTGTGTGGCAAAAATCCCATATACCAGCACATACCATGTATTGCTGCCAAAGGTAGGAATGATCATTGCTCTGTCGCCAAGCTTGTACAGTCTGACCATCTTCTGCAGTTGCGTGCGGTTACCGGCGCCCATTAGCTGCAAGGTGAGATGCTTCCGGGATTTTTTCTGTAGCCATTGTTTATAGTTTGTGGCTGGCCCGGTTGCCACAACGTCAGCTTTTGCTGCCGGTTTTAGCGGCGTTGTTTTTTTGCTTGTGGGCGTGGCATCTGTTGTCGCAAGTTTTTCCCGGGCAGGAACCGCTTCAGTTTTGGTTTGATTCAGGCTGTCTGTCTTGCCGGTTCCGGCAAGCTTCCCGGACTTTGCTGCAGTGGCCAGCTTTGTCTTTACGCGGTCAGCCTTATGTATATCCGCAGCATACGGATTCACGGCCCTGGCAAGTCTGTCGGGTTTGGGGGTGACCACTGCTGTCGTGTCTTTTGCTGGCTCCGCCATTGCTTTTGTGTTATCGGTTATTAATGTTTCAGGTGCGGCGATCGGGAAGGCGTTGGTTTTGTTGCGGGTGATAATTGCACCTTCAAGATCCTTCAGCATGACAGGTTTATTTTTATTTATTTCATTCGTTGCGGCTACATCCCGGGGCATGTCCCCGCTCCCGTCAGGTTCACTTTCAGCGACCTGTTTTTCTACCAGTGCCAGTTTTTGCTGATTATCTTTACCTAGCAGGCTATCCGGGATAACAGGTTTTACAGGTTCAGATCGGGTTATTGGTATCGGCCTGGATTTACCGATGACCAGCATGTTTTTACTGCTGCTATCAAGGGTGGTAATGGTAGTTTCATTTTTATCGATGAACAGGTCTGACAAGGCACCCTGAAGTATTATGTAACTGAGGCCAATGGCTGCCAGCAGAATAACGCCCAGACCGGTAATGGCCCGGCCACGATTGCCGGCGAATATGCCCGAAAAGAGTCTGTCCCTGCTACTGACGACTGATGCCTCTCCTGTCTGTTTCACAATGAGTTCTCTTGCCGCCTTGTTAATCAACAGCGGTATACCCTGTGAGTTTTTAACAATCTTTTTCAGGCGTGATGTATTAAATAACCTGGCTTCATTGGTAAACCCCGCCAGGCCCAGCCGATGCAGGATATATGCCTCAGTCTCTTCCTCATTCAGTGATGGGATTTCCAGCGTATGGGTGGCGTGTTTCTGCAGGTTCTTGATGGCAGGTGAAGATAAAAAGTCTTCTGCAAAAGGTTCACTGAAAAGAATAATGCGAAGTTGTTTGCCCTCATCGTCTTCAAGCTCTGACAGCTTGAGTATCAACTCGAGTGCAGGGTCGGATAATTCGTGGGCATCATCGATGACCAGAATCGGGATAGTGCTGTTTTCCCTGAGCATTCCCAGGTGTCGTTGTAATTCAGCAAGCCGGGTATCATCATCACTCGACATCGAACGCATACCAAGATCATTACAAATATGCTCAAGCATGGTCCGGCTACCCAGGGTGTCACGCGCATCCACCACGCAGGTATTCCAGTTATCACCCGCCATGCCAAGAAACTGTCTTAACAAGGTGGTTTTACCGATACCACGGGTGCCAGTGACCAGCAGCAGCAAGTCACTATATTGGGTTAAATGCACCAGCATGTTGAGATGCTGGTCTCTGCCCGAAGCCCTGAAGAAACAGTTTTCGTCTATGGCAGTAGAGAAAGGATCTGTCGCCGGTTGTGATGATGAGATAAAAGTCACGGTCAGCTCGTTTTCTTAATACTCGTCTGGCGTTATCATAAGGCTGTTGTGTGGCCTTCCGCAAACACTATTTTGAAACCACATCTTAACTGCTTATCACGAAAACGCATCATTGCCTCCATGGCATCATCGAACGTGTCGAAGTGTTTGCGCTTGACGGTTATCCGACCGCCTGGCACACCCCATTCACGAATTAACCACCAGCCCTCCAGCAGATCCTCCTGGGTCAGGAGTTGGTAGTATTTTGGGGCTATCTCGTCGGCCGCGGAGGTCTGCATGTATATACGCATTATTTGCGAATTTTGTCTATAAAATCAATAGTTTTATATAGCTGATACTCAGGTCAGCTGTACCGGGTCATAGAGTCGCCGGTGTTCAGCAATCGCGTAGCGATCCGTCATGCCGGCGATATAGTCGGCCACCACTCTGGCGCGGCCGCTGTCCCCTTTGAGTTGTTCCCTCTGATGGGCCCTTGCCAGGTGTTCTGGCGGCAGCGTGCGAATGTCATCGAAAAATGCAATGTACAGGTCGGTCACAATACGGCCTGCCTTGATAGTCATTCGATGTACGCGGTAATGACGATACAGGTTTTCTCGCAGAAAGCGTTTCAGTTCCAGCTGTAACTCATGCATTTCATCACTGAAGCGGATCATAGGTTGGGACTGGTTTCTGATGTCATCAATGTCCTGTGGTCTGGCAGCTTCTATCTGGCGGCTGCTGGTGGCGATCAGATCGCGGATCTGCATATCGATCATCCGCCTGACACATTCATAGATAATGCGCTTGCGGACGAGATTCGGGTATTCCCTGCTGACATCGTCAAATAATTGTCTGAACATGCTGACTTCGCAAAGCTGCTCAATATTTATCAGCTCTGCACGTAGCCCGTCATCGACATCATGGCTGTTGTATGCAATGGCATCAGCCAGATTCACGAGTTGTGCTTCCAGGCCCGGCTGGGTCTTGTCAATAAAACGCTGACCGACATCGCCAAGCTGTCTGGCATTCGTTATCGAGCAATGCTTGAGTATTCCTTCCCGTGTTTCAAAGCTCAGGTTCAGACCATCGAACCGTGCGTATTTTTCCTCCAGCTTATCGACAACGCGCAGTGACTGCAGGTTGTGTTCAAATCCGTGGTGATTCTTCATGCATGCATTCAGTGCCTCCTGGCCGGAATGACCAAACGGTGTATGTCCAAGGTCGTGGGCAAGGGCGATGGCTTCACACAGGTCGTCATTGACCTTCAGTACGCGTGCAATGGTTCGCGACATTTGTGCTACTTCAATGGAATGTGTCAGGCGCGTACGAAACAGATCACCCTCATGGTTAACGAACACCTGGGTCTTGTATTCCAGCCGCCGGAAGGCGGTGGAGTGTATGATCCTGTCACGATCACGCTGGTATTCAGAACGGTGTGCGGGTGGTTCCTCGTCAAAGCGGCGGCCCCGGGTATTTTTGTTTGAGGCTGCGTATGGCGCCAGTTCGGTCATGCGTTTTCCCGGTACTCGTCCAGTATCTCCAGCACCCTGTCAGGATCAAATTCATCCGTGATGATGGCATGACCAATGTCCTGCAGAAGCACCAGCCGCATGGTTCCGTCGATTACCTTTTTGTCCACTGACATCAAGTCGACGAATTGTTGTGCGGACATGGATGATGGTGCCCTGACCGGGAGCCCGGCCAGCTTAAGCAAGGTTTCTATACGTGCAACATCGCTTGCCTTTATCCATCCCATCGCATTCGACAGGGCCGCTGCCAGCAACATCCCCGCCGCCACGGCCTCACCATGCAACCAGCGGCCATATCCCATGCCGGTTTCGATAGCATGACCAAAGGTATGTCCAAGGTTCAGCAGGGCACGCTTGCCCTGTTCCTTTTCATCTGCGGCAACGATGTCGGCCTTGTGCTGACATGATAGCTGGATCGCACGGGTGAGGGTATGGGGGTCTCGCTGCAGCAATAATTGCATGTTGTCCTCAAGCCAGCTAAAGAACCCCTTGTCATTGATAAGGCCATACTTGATCACCTCGGCCAGGCCAGCACTTAACTCCCGGTCATCGAGTGTGTCCAGGGTATCTGTGTCGGAGATGACGCATTGCGGCTGATGGAATGCGCCAATCATGTTTTTCCCGAGCGGGTGATTTACGCCGGTTTTGCCGCCAACTGACGAGTCTACCTGTGCAAGTAATGTGGTTGGGACCTGGATGAAATTGATGCCACGTTGGTAAGTAGCGGCCGCAAAGCCGGTGATATCACCGATCACACCACCTCCCAGGGCGATTAACGTGGCATGGCGATCATAGTGCTGTTCAAGCAGCGCATCGAAGATGCGGTTCACTGTCTCGAGGGTCTTGTATTCCTCACCGTCCGGCAGGATCAGCGAGCTGGCGTCAAATTCTGACAGCGCAGCCATCAGCATATCCAGGTACAGCGGTGCAACGGTTTCATTACTTACCACCATGACCTTGCGGCCCCGAATATGCGGTGCCAGATATTGCGGATCAGAGATAAGATTGCCGCCAATGTAGATGGGGTAACTACGTTCGCCCAGATCGACGCTCAGGGTGTTCATGGGACCTACCTAACCAGGAAACATTAAGCCGTATGATGTCAGATTTACCCGCCTGTGTGAATGGACGGCTGCATTTGTGAGAGGATTTCCCTGACCACATCATGGACGTTACAACCATCGGTATTCACTACCAGGTCAGCCAGCCCCAGATACAGAGGCCCCCGGATTGCCATCAGCTCATCGAGTCTGGCCGCAGGATCCGGTGTTTGCAACAGCGGCCGGTTCTTGTCCCGTTTGGTCCGTTTCAGTATTTGCCCGGTACTGGCACTGAGGTAGATGACAAAACCACGCGAGCCCAGATGGGTGCGGTTTACCTCGTCCAGTATCGCACCACCACCAGTCGCCAGGACGATACCGTGTCTGGCGGTAAGTTCATCAATTATCCCGGATTCACGGTGACGGAAGCCTTCCTCACCCTCTTTTTCAAAGATCAGCGGAATATCTGCGCCAGTACGGTTGACCAGTTCGCTGTCTGAGTCGAGAAAGGCCTTGTTCAGGGAGGTGGCCAGATGTTTGCCGACACTGCTCTTGCCGACGCCCATCGGACCGATCAGGAAAATGTTATCCGGCCCAGTCATGACTCTCTCATGCCGGGCCGGTAGCTATGATTATCGACAGGGGTTCCCTGCAATGCAATCAGCGGTTACTTGACGTAGGTTTTGTTTCCTGCTGCCTGCAGGCTCTCATCCATGATCTTCGGCGTGACAAAGACCAGTAGCTCGTCCTTGTCATTGGTCTTGCTGGTGGTCTTGAAGAGCCAGCCAACATAAGGCAGGTCGCCAAAGAACGGTACTCGTTGTACGCTGTCGGAGGTTACCTGTTTGTAGACGCCACCCAGTACCACGGTCTCGCCATTATCTACCAGTACCCTGGTCTTGACTTCCTGGGTGTCGATACTTGGCACTGCCGAGCCAAACAGCTGTATTGTTTGGCCAACACTGTCCTGGGTCACCGTCAGGTCCATGATGACACTGTCATCAGGAGTAATTTGTGGCACCACCGTCAGGCTCAGAACAGCCTTTTTGAAGGCCACGGTAGCCGCGCCACTGGAACTGGCCTGCAGGTACGGGATCTCTGTACCCTGCTCGATATAGGCCTTGACGCCGTTGGCGGTAACCACTCGTGGATTGGAGACCACTTCACCTCGACCCTCCGCCTGCAGCGCAGACAGTTCCAGCTGTAACAATTGTCCAAACGGCAGCTTGGCGATGGCCAGCGCAAATGTTGCGGCGGTGCCGGTTGATGGTGCTGCCGGCATGTTGACGTTTAATGCGTCCGTGTTGACGAGAGTATCATTATTGATAAGTTGAGTGACACCGGTCAGATTCCCAGTGACATACTCACCTCTTGTGTTGCCTGGGGTCACTTCACCATTGGTGAAGCCGAAGCGCACACCCAGATCCTTGCTGAAGTCATCGTTGGCAATCACGAT
This sequence comes from Gammaproteobacteria bacterium, assembly GCA_036986115.1. Taxonomy (GTDB): domain Bacteria; phylum Pseudomonadota; class Gammaproteobacteria; order BTQY01; family BTQY01; genus BTQY01. The sequence goes on from BTQY01000004.1 coordinate 22,204, forward strand.
ACGGCCCTCAATCAACACCTGCCTGACCGGTATGTCGAGAATGATCAGCAATTCACGGATCTGTTCGATTCGCTCAGCGGTGTCCTGGATCAGGATAGTATTGGTGCGTGGGTCGGATACGGCAGAGCCACGTTGTGACAGGGTGATGGCACTGTCACCTTCCTCTGCACCAGACCCAGAGTCCTCACTGGCAGCGTTCACACCGACATGCAGCAACTGAACGATGTCGGATGCGCGCGCATAATTGATCTGCAGAACCTCTGCACGCAGTGGCTTCAGGCCTTCCAACTCTTTTTGTGATTCCAGCTCGAGCTTTTCTCTGGAGGCAATCTCTTCGGTTGGCGCAACGAATACCACGTTACCTGATTTGCGCTGGGCCAGGCCCTTGGTCTTCAGGATAATATCCATGGCCTGATCCCAGGGCACGTTTTTTAGTCTCAGGGTGACATTGCCAGTCACCGTGTCACTGGTGACCAGATTGAAGCTGGCAAAGTCTGCGAGCAACTGAAGCACGGCGCGAACTTCAATATTCTGGAAGTTCAGAGACAGTTTCTCACCCACAAAGCCAAACTTTGCCTTGCGCTTTTGCTCAATCTCTTCTTTGCTGATGGCCTTTACGTCCAGTGTAAAAGTGTTGTCCGACTGGTAGGCTAGGTGTTCAAAATTGTCATCCACCGGGTCAATGACCATGCGTACGTTATTACCCTGGGCAAAGGTATCGATAAATTTCACCGGCGTTGCAAAGTCCAGCACATCAAGGCGACGTTCCAGACGGGATGGCAGGCTGGCGTCGATAAAGTCGATGATTAGCTGGGTGCCTTCCTGACGAACATCTACCGGGATGCTGCTGTTTGACAGCATCACCGTCAAGCGAGCTTCACCCTGTTCACCGCGGCGGAAATCGACATTGGCGATAGAACGTCCGGGGGTGGGCGCGGCAGCGCTGGCAGCTGATGACGCCTGGCTGGCAGTTGCTGCTGAGCCAGACAAGGTCAGGAAAACAATATTGCCTTCAACTTTGATCTTGTATGGGCTTATTTTTACCAGGTTCAGAACCACACGGGTACGTCCTTTGGCCTCAATGGCGGTAATACTTCTTGCCAGTCCCAGACCTACAGTCTGTGATTTGCGGGCCAGTTTGTTGCTTGTATCGGTAAAATCCAGTGCAATACGGGCCGGGTCATTTATCGTGAAGCTGAGCGGTTCTGATGCAGGTTTTGACATGGTCAGTTTGAACTGTATTTCATCGCCAGGCAGGGCCGCAAACGATATCGCCTCCAATGTATTGCCAGCAGCTGATGCCGTTAATGGCTGGATCAACAACAGGCCCAGAATAAACAGAGACTGTATTGTAGTTGTAATTGTCTTATTCATAGTCGTCCACCTTCAAAAGGTCATTCTTCCTCTTCACTCATTGCGATACTGGCTGGACGTTCTTCCCAGCCACCACGTCCATTAGGTACGATTTCTGTAATTTCGATTTTTTCTTCACTGATACTGATAAGCCGGCCATGACTCTGCCCCAGGTAATTACCTTCCTGAAGCCGATGGATGCTGCCATCCTGTGCTTCAATAATGGCCCAGGTAAGATCTTTTTGGGTGAGTATCCCAACCATGCGCAGGCTATCCAGCGGGAATTGTTCAAGCGCCTCTTTACGTCGATCCAGATTGGGCCTGATGCCGTTACCTTCGGCCGGCTCGTTGCCAGGATGTTCTTCAATGATAAAAGTTTGCTCAAACGGATCCCGGCTTTCACTCGACTGGTATGTGTAGGTTTCATAAGGCTTGATTTCCGGCAGCGGGTCAATTGCACCAGATTTACGTGACTTCACCTCATCCACATAAGCCGTCAGGTCTGACATGTCACCTGTACCACAACCGGCCAGCAAAACAGACAACATTGCAAAGCTTATAAACTTTGCAATGTGTTTAACTGACCGTATCTGTTTAACATGTCTTGTCATTATCATTTCCTGACTCTAGATATCACCTTGTGCGATCGCTATTCATTAATTGTTAGCCTGTTGTTCCTGCTCACTGTCATCCAGATAGCGATAGGTCTTGGCTGTTGCTTCCATCATTAGATCGCCACCCTTACCTTTGCCGGCCGCCGATATTGAAAAATCATGCAGGGTCACAATTCGTGGCAGTGCGGCGACACCGCTAACGAACTGACCAAATTCATGATAAGAGCCGGTCACCCGAAGTTTGATGGGTAATTCAGCATAGAATTCAACCGGACGTTCCCCTTCTGGCTTGAACAATTCAAATTCCAGGCCGCTGGCAAGACCCGTCTGGGAAATATCCACCAGAAGCTCGGCAACTTCGGTTTTGCCAGGAAGTTGCTTCAGCATGGTACCGAATGACAGCTTCATTTCTGCCAGTTGTTTTTGATAGGCTTCGAGGTTTACTGCCTTGGCCTGCTTGGATGTAAATACAGACTGAAGCTCGATTTCCTTGTTTACCAGGCTGTCTTTTTCTTCCAGCTGTTTTTGTGTAAACGTAAAATAACCACCCACGAGTGTTGCGATGCAGATAATTATTACTGCAGCAGCCTTGATGGATAATGGCCAGTTGCCCACATCACTGAAATCCAGATTATTGATATCAAGATCCATTATGACTGGCTCCCATCATCTTCTTCTTCCGGTTTCTTGTTGGGGTCATTCTGCGTGGCATGCAGAATAAAGCGGCTAATACGCTGCTTACGGGCGCCCTCTTTATTCTTGTCTTTATCCTGTTTTTGTTCCTTGGTCTCAATAATGGTCAGGTCCGGTTTTGTCAACCACAGGGATTTTTCGATATTGCGCATGTAGGTTGATACGCGGGCATTTGACTGGGCCAGGCCTTCAATAGTGATGTTTTTACCATTGTTCCTGACCTTTTCGAGATAAACACCATCAGGCAGGGTGTCTACCAGTTCATCAAAGACATGGACCACCTGGGGTCGGCTGCTTTGCAGCTGTTCGATAATCTGCATGCGTGCCAGCAGGTTGGCCTTTTCTTTTTCCAGCTCACGAATCTTTTTGATTTTTTCGTCTAATTTGCGTATTTCCGCCTGCAGATATTCATTTCTTTCAGTCTGATAATTAATTTGATTTTCAAAGAATAAATAAACACCACCAATCACAATAGCCATAGACAGGAACGCGCCTGCGCAAATAACAATGAATTCGACTTGCTTCTGTTTGTGCTGCTCATCACGCCACGGTAATAAATTTATACGTGTACTCATGTGTCGAAGCTCCTGAGTGCGAGTCCACATGCAATCATCATTGCAGGAGCATCATTTGCCAGTGTCTGCGCACGAACTTTGGAGGCCACGGACATATTGGCAAATGGATTTGCCACAGAAGTTGGTGTGCCTAGCTTGGATTCGATTAACTCATCGACACCGGTAATAGATGCGCTACCACCAGCTAGCAGGATGTGATCCACATTGCTGTACTGGCTCGATGAGAAGAAGAACTGTAATGAGCGGCTGACCTGTTGCGCCATGGCTTCCTTGAAAGGCTCCAGCACCTCGGCAACATAGTTACCTGGCAGACCACCCTGGCGCTTTGCCATGCCGGCCTCTTCATAGGAAAGACCATAACGTCGCTGGATTTCCTCAGTCAGCTGTTTGCCGCCGAACACCTGCTCGCGTGTATAAATGATTTTGTTGTCATGGACCACGTTGAGTGTGGTCATGGTGGCGCCGATGTCCACAATGGCAATGGTCTTGTCTTCGCCATTGTCTGGCATTTGTTCCGCGAGCAGGGTAGTAAAGGCATTTTCCATTGCATAGGCCTCAACATCCACGATCTTTGCTGTCATTGTCGCCATCTCAATGGCGGCGACACGCACATCCACGTTTTCACTACGTGACGCGGCAAGTAATACATCGACCCGGTCAGATCCTGATTCAGCAGAGTCCAGCAACTGGAAATCAAGGTTCACTTCTTCCAGCGGATAGGGGATATATTGATCCGCCTCAAGTTCGATCTGGCCGGCCATTTCGTCATCAGAAAGATTTGCCGGCATGGAGATTACCTTGGTAATTACGGCAGAGCCGGCAACGGCAACCGCCGCATTACGTGTACGACTGCCTGAACGCTTGATGGCACGGCGCACTGCCTCACCTACCGCGTCGACATCGGCGATATTTTTTTCCACCACGGAGTTCAGCGGCAGCGGTTCTACGGCGTATGCCTCGACCCGATAGCGATTGCCCGATTTGGTCAATTCCAGCAACTTGACCGCGGTCGAGCTGATATCCAGCCCAACCACACGCGGAGTTTTGCTCTGAAACAGATTGGAGAAGCTTAGTGCCACTCTTCTTTTCCTTTTATCAAACTGATAGTTACGTTTGTTATGTGTTTTAATACATTAAATACCACTGGCAACGTTTTATCAATGTAAAACGTTAATTATTTTCAGTAATTTACGCTTCCGGCGCCACGGTGCCTTATAATGTAGCACTCTGTATTATACGAAAACTGTGATATCCAACCCAAGAATTAGCCTTTTTATGCGTTTTATCCTACGTTTCCTTAGATTTCTGACGATCAGCCTGTTTTCCCTGTTCGTCCTGGGGGTACTCACCACCGCCGGGGTATACCTTTATGTAGCCCCTGATTTGCCTGCAATTGAGGTCTTGAAGGATGTTCGTCTGCAGGTACCGCTACGGGTCTACAGCCGGGATCGTAAACTCATGGCAGAGTTTGGCGAAATGAAGCGTAATCCATTGAGATACAAAGAGATTAACGACTTGATGATCAAGGCTGTGCTGGCAGCAGAAGACGACCGGTTTTTTGAACACCCGGGGGTCGACTACCAGGGCATCCTGCGGGCGGCCTACCACTTGATACGCACCGGCGAGAAGGGCCAGGGGGGCAGTACTATCACCATGCAGGTGGCCAGGAACTTCTTCCTCAGCCGGGAAAAGACTTATCTTAGGAAAATCAATGAGATATTCCTGTCCCTGAAGATAGAGCAGGAACTGAGTAAGGAAGAAGTGCTGGAGCTGTACCTGAATGTCATCTATCTGGGGAATCGGGCCTATGGGGTAGATTCGGCAGCACAGGTCTATTATGGTAAAAATATCAATGACTTAGATATTTCCCAGATCGCCATGATCGCGGGTTTGCCAAAGGCCCCATCGCGATATAACCCCATCGTGAACCCCGAACGTGCCGCTATCCGGCGCAATTATGTGCTGCGTCGCATGCGAGAATTGAATTTTATTGACCAGGACACTTATGAGGCCGCTAAGGCAGCCCCGGTCAGCGCCCGCCACCACCGTCTGAGGCCCGAGATCACCGCTCCCTACGTGGCTGAAATGGTCCGCGCCTACATGGTGGAGCAGTATGGAGACCAGGCATATACCGCCGGTTTTCGGGTCTTTACCACGGTGGAACCACGACTGCAGGCAGCCGCTAATCAGGCGGTCCAAAAGGCGTTGCTTGAATATGATCAGCGTCATGGTTTTCGCGGCGTGGAGGGCCATGTTGATCTGGCCGAGCTGGTCACAGCGAAGCAGATAGAGGGACTGTTACAGGGCTACTCTGTGGTGAATGAGTTGCAACCGGCGTTGGTACTGGAAGTCGCCGAGCAATCTGCCACGGTGGCGCTGGCGAGTGGTGAACAGTTGTTGCTGGAATGGTCGGCGCTTAGCTGGGCAAGGAAATACATTGATGAGAATCATCGCGGAGCAAAATTAGAAGCGGCATCCGATGTGTTAAATCGTGGTGATATTGTTCGGCTGCGCCATATTACTGATGGCCGCAGCGGCAACAAGAGTGAGGCGGAAAAGACCAATGGATGGTTGCTATCTCAAATTCCCCAGGTAGAAGGGGCATTGGTATCACTCAATCCCGCTGATGGCGCAATCAAGGCGCTGGTAGGCGGATTTAATTTTTACCAGAGCAAGTTTAATCGTGTAACCCAGGCCGAGCGCCAGCCCGGTTCAAATTTTAAACCGTTCATATATTCTGCGGCACTGGAAAAAGGTTTTACGGCGGCGAGTCTGATTAACGATGCGCCAGTCGTGTTTGATGATCCGGGTCTTGAAGATACCTGGCGTCCTGAAAATTACAGTGGAAAATTTTTCGGTCCAACCCGTATACGAATCGCGTTAACGAAATCCCGCAACCTGGTATCGATTCGTTTGTTAAGGGAAATGGGGATCAAGCATGCGATTAATTATGCGGCTCGATTTGGTTTTGATAGCTCACGGTTGCCGCACAATCTGTCTCTGGCGCTTGGCAGTGGCAGTGTTGCCCCGATGGAAATCGCACGTGGTTATGCCACTTTTGCCAATGGTGGTTATCGCATCGAGCCATACTATATTGATCGCATCGAGGACGCGAAAGGCAAAGTCCTGCTTCAGTCTGAACCCCTTGTTGTATGCAGTGAATGTGAGCAGCAACAGGCCACAGAAAATACTGCTGAACAAACAGCCTTTGCAGGGGAAAGTAAAGGAGAAGATACCACTATTATACAAGCCGGAAATGCCAGTAATGAGGTAAATGTTAACGATAAAGATAATACTGCCGAAGCAGGAAATCCTGCTACGGAAATGAAAAATATGGCGCCGCGTATTATCAGTAAGCAGAACCACTACCTGATGGTATCGATGATGGGTGATGTGATTCGTTATGGCACAGGCAGGCGCGCATTAAAACTTGGTCGGAAGGATATTGCCGGCAAGACGGGGACCACAAACGATCAACGCGATGCCTGGTTCTCAGGATACAATCGGGATCTGGTTACCGTCAGCTGGGTCGGTTTTGACAAGAATCTTCCTCTGGGCAGCAGGGAGACAGGGGCCAGGGCTGCACTGCCAATGTGGCTTGCTTACATGGGCGAGGCCCTTAAAGGGACTGCCGAATCAACTTTTGAACAGCCGCCCGGGATGGTATCGGTACGTATTGATCCTGACACGGGTGAACTGGCACAGGCCGGACAGAAGAATGCTGTTTTTGAAATCTTTCGGGAACAATACGCCCCTACCAGGAAATCGGGCACAGGTACAGCAGGTGAAGAAGCCACCAGGAACCCTGGTAGCGGTATTCCTCAACAACTTTTTTAACGGATCATTATGCGTGTATGACCAGGCAACCCAGAGACAATCACCTTCGAAGACGTATTGCCGTTGAAGCTGCTAAACTGATGTCGGAGCAGGGTATTCGTGACCATGGTATAGCAAAGCGCAAGGCGGCCGAACATCTCGGGGTGAGCAGCCGTAATGACCTGCCCAGCAACACCGAGATTCAGCAGGCATTGATGGAACATCAGCGAATCTTCAAGTCCGATTCGCAGCCGCAAATTCTGCAATCATTACGCGAGACCGCACGGGAGGCGATGAAGTTTCTGGAAGAGTTTCAGCCACGGCTGGTGGGCCCGGTGCTGCATGGTACTGCCAGTGAGCACTCAGCGGTCGGGCTGCACGTGTTTGCCGAGATACCCGAAAAGGTCATGCACTTCCTGATGGAGCAACGCATCCCGTACGAGGAGAAACAGCGACGTTACCGATTTTCCCGTGATGAAGAGCAACACCTGCCGGTGGTGTCATTCATTGCCGGCGAAACAGTGGTAGAACTGACGGTATTTTCGTTGCAGGGTTTGCGTCAACCTCCCCTGAGCCGGGTCGATGGATCGCCAATGGCCAGGGCCGGTTATGATGAAGTCGTGGAACTGATAGAAGAGAGCCGGAACCTGCAGGACATGCTGGCCGCGCTTGCAGAAAAGCCGCGATTACCGGGGTATTAGTTTAGCATTCAATCGGCTCAGACAGCTTTGCTTTCTCGCTACGAACTGTGTTGACTGGCTCCGATACCTTTTTCCTCCTCCGCCCAACCACAAACAATGTGGCTGGGAAAGTCATCCTCGCCAGCCTTAATAGCAACTATATATGGAAGCAAAGCTGTCTGAGCCCAATAAACTAACTGTTGTTTACTTGTTTCCAGCCACCCCGGAGTCAATCGCGGCCTGCGCGATAGCGGCAGGGATCCGATCGATAAGACGGGGATCAAAAGGTTTCGGGATGATGTAGTCAGGGCCAAATTCCAGTGCATCGCGGCCATAGGCCTTCAGGACTTCTTCCGGGACCGGCTCGCGTGCCAGGTCTTTCAGGGCATGTACAGCCGCAATTTTCATCTCGGTATTAATGATGCTTGCGCGCACATCCAGTGCGCCGCGGAAAATAAATGGAAAGCCGAGTACGTTATTCACCTGGTTGGGATAGTCACTGCGACCTGTGGCCATGATCAGGTCATTGCGGGTGCTTTTAGCCAGCTCAGGCTGGATCTCAGGATCCGGATTGGACAGAGCAAACACTATCGGTTTATCCGCCATCGATTTCAGCATATCAGCCGTTACCAGGTTGGGCCCGGAGACACCGATAAAGGCATCAGCACCTTGCATGGCATCTTTCAGCGTCCGCTCTGTGGTCTCTGCAGCAAATTCTGCCTTGTATTTATTAACATTGCCCCGGCCTTTGTAAATCACACCGGTGCGATCCACCATACGGATATTCTCCGGGGTCGCGCCCAGCGCGAGTAACATGTGCATCGAGGCAATCGCTGCCGATCCTGCGCCAAGACACACCAGGCGGGCATCTTGCAAGGTTTTTCCCTGGATCTCCAGTGCGTTTAGCAGGCCGGCAGAGATGATAATCGCGGTACCATGCTGGTCATCATGAAATACCGGGATATCGAGCCGTTCGATTAACTGTTTCTCAATCTCGAAACAGCGAGGTGCGGCAATATCTTCCAGGTTGATACCACCAAATGTGGCGGCAATGCGCTCGACGGTCTCGACGAATTCATCGACATCCGGGGTATTGACCTCGATATCAAAGACATCAATATCGGCAAAGCGTTTGAACAGAACGCCCTTGCCTTCCATGACAGGTTTTCCTGCCAGTGCACCGACATTACCAAGACCGAGTACCGCCGTGCCATCAGTAATCACCGCCACCAGGTTGCCTTTACCGGTATATCGATAGGCATCATCCGGGTTGTCGGCGATGGCGCGTACTGGTTCGGCAACCCCGGGAGTATAGGCAAGCGATAATTCCTCCTGGGTGCTGCAGGGCTTGGTGATCTCGGTGGCGGTCTTGCCGGGCCTGGGTTTTTCGTGATAATCCAGCGCGGCTTGTTTTAAATCGTCTTTTGATATTTTTGGCGGCATGATTGTTTGTATCGTTCCTTAAGTATAGGTTTATTTTACTACCTTAATATACTCTCCGTTGGCAGGTTCACCGCGGGGATAACGCTGATTGAGTAACCTTAACTGCTGTTCCGGATTGTTGGTAATGCGGGATTTTCTGGCCAGTCGGCTGAAACGGGTTCTTTTATTGGCCTTTACAATTCGAATTTTCAGTGGTGTCGCAAGTCTTGTTTCACTGGAACGAAGCCGGCGCAGGCTTTTGGCGACACTGATAAATTCGCGGTCATATTGAAAAGGATCCCGGATATTTTTTCCTGCCCCGGCAAATATATATGCGCGGTTTTCAAAGTACATGACCACAAAGCGGGTCTTGCGGTTGCCATACGAGGTGCGTACCGTGGCAATTGCGGTATACCCCTGCATGCCATCGGCATTGCGGATGCGCTCATCGTGGCTGATATTTTTGAGCCGCATGCGTTGAATCATGAAATCCCTGGGGGAGATCCGCCTGTTGATGTCTTCAATGGTGATCTGCATGACGGCGGCCCTGTTAAGAGGATGGGTCAGCAGTCGATCCGGCAGGTTTTGCACCTTCCAGTCTTTGGGGAAACGTAACGCGATTCCGAGCGGTTTGTGATAGAAGTCACGTCCCCTGAGTATGCCTTCACGTTCGCCTGCGCCGAAGGTCATGCCATTGAGATTATTCAGAAAGCCAGTGCGATTAATCCTGGGATTGCGCACCTTCAGTGCATTGGCGCGACCGACGACATTCTTCAGGCGGCTATCATTGTCAGGGTGGGTTGCGAATACGCCGTGATAGACGCGCGGTTCACGGTCTTGCTGTTTGGCCAGGGTCTTTTCAAAGGTTTCCTGGTCTTTTAATACCCGGATCACATCCAGCATGGCAGCTGGTGAATAGCCGCTCCTGGCCAGATATTCTGCGCCGAGCCTGTCGGCTTCCAGTTCATGTTCCCTGCCATAGCCCCTGACCAGCGCGGTGCCGGCAACATTGACCAGATTGCTGGCCTGCGGGATGTCGATGCTGGCGGCGATGATGGCACCGAGCAGCCCGGTAGCGGCACCCGCCGATTGTTGTCTTACCGAGTGGCGCGCGCTGACATGGCCGATTTCATGGCCCAGCACGGCGGCCAGTTGTGCCTCGTTATTCAGGTAGGCCAGCAGGCCACGGGTGATGTAGATATAACCGCCGGGCAGCGCAAATGCATTGACCTCGGCGCTGTCCAGCAGGGTGAAGCGAAATATCAGGTTGCTGCGGTGGCTGATACGGGCGACGCGTGCGCCGACGTTTTGTACGTAACGCTGCAATTTTGCATCGTTGACTTCACCATATTGTTTCAGGATCTGCGGATGATTCTGTCGACCGATGGCGATCTCCTGATCTTCCGACATCAGCACAAAATCTGATTTTCCGGTTACCGGGTTTTGCGCACAACCCCCTGAGAACAGGGCGAGCAGTACGGATAACAGGAGTATAAAAGTGGTTACTGTGTGCTGTCGCTTGATCATAATTACCTTTATGTATAGCACGGGCATTGCCTGTTGGGTGAAGTAGTTGTTACGGCGGTTCGTTTGGGATGGATCTCAGCTGGTATGGCAGGATCTCAATATCTGCCGGGTGACGCAGCCGCATTGTCAGGCTTCCCCGTTTGCCCGGGTATATCCAGCCGCGCACGAGGATGTATTTCTTTAAATAGGATCGCGGTGGACGGTTACGGAAATGCAGCAGGTCGGATTTGGCGATACGCAGGCTCAGGCGCCCGGAAAGATTCAGCCACACCGATTTTCGGCTTTCACCGAGCTTGATCACGCGGCCCTCGACGACCCTGAACCCCCTGGTCCTGGCGGGCAGGTTTCTTGATAATGGCGGCTTGCCTAGCGCCCCAGACGGCCCCCACAGGCCCCGTTTGGCCTCGCGTGCCAGCTGCTCGGCCTGTCGGTAACACGACAGGTTCCACAGGTTTGGTGGGACACTGATGCGTACCCCGAGGCCCTGCTGCAGTAGCCAGGCGGTGATACTCTGGCCATTATCGAGGAAGGCATGTGCCAGCAGGCGATCGTATCTATCCATCGTTTCAGTATCGAGGCGCAGCTTTAATACATTGCCCTGGTTACGCAGCAGCTGCCGCAGGCGGCGGGTGGCATCAATGGCACCGGGCTCTGCCGGCTTGCCGTAACGGGCCATTTCCGGGGTATTCACCCCTATCAGGCGGATCTTCTCGCCATTTTCCAGCAATACGGTATCACCATCGTAGACGGTTTTAACCCGGGCGCGGTAGTCTGTCCGGTCTGCCTCGCAGCGCAGCTCGCTGGCATCGGTAATCGCTGCGCTAATCAGCAGGTAAACAAAAAAGGCGCTCCTCAGGAGCGCCCTTTTACTTGTATCCGCTTTATACTTATCCGCCATACTGGTCCGGCATAACCAATCCAATGGCACGGCGGGCCGGATTATTTCCTGCCGTACTTCTGCTTGAATCGATCCACACGACCAGCCGTATCCATCAGCTTCTGCTTACCGGTGAAGAACGGGTGGCAGCTTGAGCACACCTCAATGGTCAGGTCCTCGTTCAGGGTGGAACGGGTCTCAAAGCTGTTGCCACAACTACAGGTTACTTTGATATCGCTGTAAGCGGGATGTGTGTCCGGTTTCATGAAACTTGTCCTGTAAAAAATACCTGTAAAAATATAACAGTGCCTTACGCACTTACCAGGGGCGCGAATGATACGGAAATCATGCAAGGCCGGCAAGTCTCCGCGTGGAGGAATTGCCGGCCTGTCAGGGCAATCTACATAACTATTTGAAATATATATAATATTACAGGATTAGCCCGGTATCGGGCCGGCCCGGAATGAGGTAATCCCGGCACAATGTCGCTCGGGATTGCGGATCGGCGGACCGGCAGGCCAGGCCCATTTTTCTTTATCCATTTACCGCTTCATGGAATCAAAGAATTCGCCGTTGGTCTTGGTGCCCTTGAGGCGGTCCAGCAGGAATTCCATGGCGGCCAGATCTTCCATCGGGTGTAGCAGTTTGCGCAGGATCCACATCTTTTGTAATTCTTCCGGAATGGTCAGCAGCTCCTCACGGCGGGTGCCGGAGCGATTGATATTAATGGCTGGATAGACGCGTTTCTCGGCAATATTACGATCCAGGTGGATTTCCATATTACCGGTACCCTTGAATTCCTCGTAGATCACGTCGTCCATGCGGGAACCGGTCTCCACCAGCGCCGTCGCCAGGATAGTCAGGCTACCGCCTTCCTCAATATTACGCGCGGCTCCGAAGAAGCGTTTCGGCCGGTGCAGCGCATTGGCATCAACACCACCGGTCAGCACCTTGCCAGAAGACGGGATCACGGTGTTATAGGCGCGTGCCAGGCGGGTAATCGAGTCCAGCAGGATCACCACGTCTTGCTTGTGTTCGACCAGGCGTTTGGCCATCTCAATGACCATTTCGGCCACCTGCACGTGGCGTGAGGCAGGCTCATCGAAGGTACTGGCGACCACTTCGCCGCGTACCGAGCGCTGCATTTCGGTGACTTCCTCGGGGCGCTCGTCGATCAGCAGCACGATCAGGTGACAATCGGGATGGTTGTGCGCGATGCTCTGCGCGATGTTTTGCAGCATCATGGTCTTACCGGCCTTTGGAGGTGAGACGATCAGGCCACGCTGGCCCATACCAAACGGCGACACCAGGTCGATGATGCGGGCAGTGATATCTTCGGTGCTGCCATTGCCGATCTCCATTTTCAGGCGGCTGTTGGCGTGAAGTGGTGTCAGGTTTTCAAACAGCACCTTGAATTTGGATTTATCAGGTGGCTCAAAGTTGATCTTGTCGATTTTCAGCAACGCAAAATAACGTTCACTGTCCTTTGGCGGGCGGATCTTTCCGGAAATCGTATCGCCGGTGCGCAGGCTGAAGCGTCTTATCTGGCTGGGAGAAACATAGATATCGTCGGGTCCCGCCAGGTAGGAGCTGTCGGCAGATCGCAGGAAACCGAAGCCGTCCTGCAGTATTTCCAGGACACCATTGCCAAAAATGTCTTCGCCATTTTTGGCGTGTGCCTTGAGGATGGCGAAGATCTGGTCCTGTTTTCGAGATCGGGCAATACCGTCGATGCCCATTTTATCGGCGATATCGATTAGTTCTGCGGCTGGTATTTGTTTAAGTTCGGTAAGATTCATTTGTTTGATCGCTAGATTGACTTATTATGTGGAATGAAATTGGGAAACTGACACGGGTCAGCTGATTAAATGTACGGTTTTTTGGGAAGTGCCGACTTCGCGGCAGAAATGCATTTTAGGTATTATATCGTTCTTTACACTACGAACATTAGCACCCTTTTTTATGTGCGTCTAGTTTCGATACTGGACTGGGTCTCTGTGCCGACATCAGGCCATATAAACAGGCCTGATAACGCACCGCCCGGTCATAAATTACTGTCGATAAAAGCGGTAAGCTGCGACTTGGAGACAGCACCTACCTTGGTTGCCTCGACGTTACCGTTTTTGAATAACATCAGCGTCGGGATACCGCGAATTCCATACTTCGGGGGTGTCCCCGAGTTATCATCAATATTGAGCTTGGCGATTTTAATCTTATCGCCATACTCACCGGCGATCTCGTCCAGGATTGGGGCAATCATCTTGCAGGGACCACACCATTCAGCCCAAAAATCCACCAGAACAGGGCCTTCTGCATTAACGACTTCGCTGTCAAAGGAATCGTCACTTACATGCACGATATTGTCGCTCAATTGATACCTCCAGAGGTGATGATGAATGAATGGGTTGCCAGCCGGGTTGGTGAGTGAATCGATGTCGGCTTAAACGTATTTGAGCCTAATCTGAGGGTGATTTCAAGAGCCATTATAGATTGGAACTGGTATGCTTCACGCCCATGAGCGATGCCCACTTAAGTGATACCCAGTTTAGCAGCTTCAATTTCTCTCCTGATATTATGCAAGGCATTGAAGATGCAGGTTTTTCTTCCTGTACGCCTATCCAGGCCGAAACCTTGCCGCTGGCCCTGCAAGGCCATGATGTCGCCGGACAGGCACAAACGGGCACTGGCAAGACCGCCGCATTTCTGCTGGCGGCGTTCCAGCACCTGTTGGCCCACCCGGCGAAACAGGGCCGCAAGCCAAACCAGCCCCGCGCATTGATGCTGGCACCGACTCGTGAACTGGCCATCCAGATCCATAAAGATGCCAGGATACTGGGCGCCCATACCGGTCTGAGCATGGTCGCGGTGTATGGCGGCATGGGCTATGACACCCAGCGCAAGGAACTGGAGCAAGGCGTTGACCTGTTGATCGGCACACCAGGGCGAACAATCGATTACTTCAAACAGGGCGTCTTTGATCTGAAGGCCGTTCAGGTGCTGGTGATGGATGAAGCGGACCGGATGTTCGATCTCGGCTTCATCAAGGACATTCGCTATCTATTACGGCGCCTGCCGGCGCCCGACAGCCGGCTCAATATGCTGTTCTCGGCGACCCTGTCACATCGCGTGACTGAGCTTGCCTATGAACATATGAATGACCCTGAGATGATCAAGATTGAGCCGGAGAAGGTCACTGTTGACCGGGTCAGGCAAGCGGTGTATTACACTGCCAATGATGAAAAGGTGCCGTTATTGCTTGGGCTGTTAAAGGGCATGGATTCACACCGCACTATTGTATTTATCAATACCAAGCGTGCCGGTGAACGCCTGTGGGGATATCTGGAGGCCAACGGTTACCCGACAGCATTGCTGACCGGTGACGTACCGCAAAAGAAACGCATCAGGCTATTGAATGATTTTCAGAGCGGCAAGGTACATATCATGGTCGCTACTGATGTCGCCGCGCGTGGTCTGCACATCGAGAACGTCAGCCATGTGTTTAATTTTGATTTACCCTGGGACGCAGAAGATTACGTGCATCGTATCGGACGAACGGCCCGTATTGGCGCGGCCGGTGATGCCATCAGTTTTGCCTGTGAAGATTATGCAATGCACCTGATGGATGTCGAGGAATTCATCGGTCACAAGATCCCGCTGGAATCCATCACCCCTGAATTATTAGTAACCCCAAAACCACGCAAGCGTTATGAACGTGCCAGGCCACCGATGGGCAAAAAGACCGGTGGCAGACGACCGCAGGCGCGCTCGGGGTCTGGCCGATCACGGCGGTCAAGATAGGGGTAAGGACCATCAAGCCGTATATTTATCCACAATACTGAGCAACTGTTCGGGGCGAACCGGCTTGGCGATGAAATCATTCATACCTGCCTGTATGCATTCTTTTCTGTCCTGTTCGGTGGTACTGGCGGTCAGCGCAATGATCGGTACCGGTGAGGTCTTTTCTATTTGCCGCCACTGACGGGTGGTCTCTTTGCCATCCAGTTTCGGCATATGCATATCCATAAATATCACGTCATACTGGTGAGCTCGCAAGTATTCCAGCGCCTTAATACCATTATCGGCGTGATGGACGATGTGGCCGGCTTTTTCCAGGAAGTTAACAATAAATTTTGCATTTATAATATTGTCTTCGGCGACCAGAATATTGGCGGTCTGTCCAGTCGCCAGGGTTTCATCGACGACGGCCTGTAGTGGCATGGCTTTGCTATGCGGTTGCTGATTTTTATTCACTTCTTGCAGCGGAATATCAAACCAGAAGTTACTGCCAACACCTTCCTCGCTGATAACATTGATATTTCCCTTCATTAGCCACACCAGTTCCCGTGAGATGGCTGTGCCGAGGCCGGTGCCACCGAAACGTCGTGTGGTGGAACTATCCGCCTGGGTGAATACATCAAAGATCGTCGCGAGTTTACTTTCCGGGATACCAATACCGGTATCTTCAATCTCAATACACAGCCACAGTTGAGTGCCTTCGACAACATTGGCGCGACTCACACGAATACTGACCTGGCCCTTTTCGGTGAATTTAATGGCATTGCCGGCCAGGTTCATTATGACTTGTGCAATACGGTGCCTGTCACCGAGTACCATCTCCGGTAATGAACTGTCGATCAATGTGGTCAGTTCCAGGTGCTTTTTGCTGGCCAGTGGTTGCAATACCGCAGTCGTATCCTGGATCAGTTTGCTAATCGAAAAATTATTTACCTCCAGTTCCAGTTTGCCGGCTTCTATCTTCGAAAAATCCAGGATGTCATTGATTAGCATCAGCAGATGGTTGGCCGAGACATCCAGTGATTCGATATAATTGTTTTGTTCCTGGCTGGTGTCAGTGGTCTTCAGCAGGTTAATCATGCCGATTACACCACTGATAGGCGTGCGGATCTCATGGCTCATGTTGGCGAGGAAATCACCCTTGGCCTTGTTGGCGGTATCGGCGATGCGCCGGCTCTCCTGTAGCTGTCGGAGCAGCATGTCGATATAGATCGGCACGATCAATAGCATGATGATGACGAAGGCGGTATAAAAATACGCATGCGTATTCCAGACATCATGCGTAATCAACACGTAGCCATAACCCAGCAAGCTCATCCAGGCCGAGGTATACAGAAAGCGCCGTCCAAAGCGTGCCGCCTGACTCATGTAGATCCACACATACACCACTGAAAAAGGGCTGGTGGCCCCACCCGTGGCAGTAATGGCTGCAGTGGCAGTGATCACGTCTATAACAAGGGCAATATAACGTCTCGGGATATAGCCCGGGTGGAGTATGGTGCTGATTAAGAGTGCTGTCGTACTGCTGAAGAACAATATGGCAAATAATATAAACTGGGTGGTAGTGATTTGCAGGTAGCCGACATTAATGGCAATGCTAAAATAGGAAATCCCGAATAGAAGATAGGCAAATCGAATGTTTGCCTGATGAAATTCAGGATCGTTTCGGGTCTCGGCCGATATTGGCCAGAAGCGATTCCCCGGTTTGCTCTCTTTGGCATTCATAACATTGGGTCTGTTTCGTCTACCTCGGCGTAGTTTACGGCATGATGTCATCGAAGTGATGAATCGCGTCAAATTCCCCGACGTCTTTGGGTGGCATGCCGCTATCCGGCTGGTGTACCGCCAGCAGGTAGCGGATACCATAGGTTCTGGCGGAGCGCAGTACCGGCAGGCTGTCATCAATGAACAGCGTGTGCGCCGGCTCAAACGGACGGATGGCGTGCAGCCGTGGCCAGAAGTCATGATGTTCCTTGGGCAGCCCGAGGTCGTGCGCGCAGATGATGTCGTCAAAATGTCCTTCCAGCCGGGTACGCTCCATTTTCAGGCTCAGACTTTTCTGGTGTGCGTTAGTGACCAGGCTGATGTGCTTGCCAGCCGCACGAACACGATCCAGGAAGTCGGTGACCCCCGGGAACACCTCGATCAGGTGATCCACTTCCTGCTTCAGCAGCGCCACATCCATGTCCAGTTCCTGCGACCAGTAGTCCAGGCAGTACCAGTCCATGGTGCCCTCGACCTTGCGGTAGCGGGGCATCAGCTCGTCCCTGGCGGTCTCGAGATCCAGGCCATGCCGTTGTGCATAGCGCTTCGGCACGTGTTCCTGCCAGAAATGGGTATCAAAATTAAGATCCAGCAAGGTACCGTCCATATCCAGAAACAGCCACTTGATGTCGCGCCAGGCAATCATTTAGTTTATATAAAACAATATGTTATAAAATACCCTTGATTTTGCTACTTGAACACTCAAGAATTCGGGTCAATGCTTAATACTAAGGGGTTCGCCCTTGCTGGGGAACCCGTAATTCATGTTCGGAGGTGGCCATGACTCGATTCATGACGGTGGTGGGCATTATGTGTCTGCCGGTCATCGTGCAAGCCCAGAATTTTACCAAGCAGGAACTGGAAGAATGGTTCTTTGATGAATCTGACGCAGAATCCCTGGCGCTGGAAGTCAATGAGGGTGAACTCGAATTCATCAATGCAGCCCCCGAGAAGGACGTCTATCATCACCTCAATGTCCTGACGATTACCGATAGCAGCCTGGATGATGGCATAGTCACGTTGCGCCAGTGCCATGGCAATATCGATCGGGTCGGGCGTGCGCAGATCATGTTCAGTCGCACCCGCGTGACCGACCTGAAGATCGTCGAGGTCGCCAATATTGAAAAGGCCTGGGTTGAGGACAACAGCGTGCAGCTCGAGGACATCAAAAAAGGTGCCCGCCTGTGTGTGCAGGCCAGGAGTAAGGCGTTGACACGAAATGCGGATGGCAGCTATGTGCTGAAGAATGGCCCGTTTATGCGCAAATTCCTGGATGGTTACTATCCAATGCATGTCAGTATTGATGTCAGGCTGAAGACATCGTCGCTGCACTTTACCAGCACCGAGCCCGTGGCCCAGAGAGGTTTTAAAGTCTGGCAGACCCCGGGTGCAGTACATGCCGATGCCTGGTTTGAGGGCCGCCTGAGGACCGCCTTCTATTTCTACAGTGATCGCGAGGTCAGCAGACTGTCCAGGTGACCGATATCCTGCGATAGTCACGTCCTGCGATAGTCACGTCTTGCGGTAGTCACGTCCTGCGGTAGTCACGTCTTGCGGTAATCCGAGCTTGCGGTAATATGAACGCATGCGTAAAAAACCCGAGATCCTGCCCAAGATCCTAAAAGCCAGGACGATTGCCAGGACCCGTGTGTTTCATATCGAGGAACTGGAACTCAGGTTTTCCAATGGGCGGGAGGTGACCTATGAGCGTGCCAGGGGCTCTGCGCATGGTTCGGTATTAATTGTTCCAGTAAAAGATCAAGACACCCTGCTGCTGGTGCGCGAGTACTGTGTCGGGCCGGAACGTTATGAACTGGCCTTTCCGAAGGGCTTGATCGATGCCGGTGAGACCGCGCTGGAGGCGGGGAATCGTGAGCTCAGGGAAGAGACAGGTTATGGCGCCCGTCGGGTCACACCATTGATGAACATGAGCATTGCACCGGGTTATCATTCCCACGTCACCCAGGCAGTGATAGCCGAGGATCTGTACCCTTCGCGCCTTGAGGGAGATGAACCGGAACCGGTCGAGGTAGTGGAGTGGTCTATGAATGATATCCACGTCCTGTTGCAACGGGATGATTTTAGCGAGGCGCGTAGCATTGCCGCGCTGTATCTCACCAGGGACTACCTGCTGGGCAAGGAAACATCATCAACATGAGCGTGTCGCCGTACTGTGATTTAATCAGGGACGTGAACCAGATTGCTCTGGATGCGGGTGACATTATCATGGAGATCTATGCGACGGATTTTGATGTCGAACATAAAAATGATCGTTCACCGGTCACCGCCGCCGATATGGCCGCGCATGATTATATCTATACAGAGCTGAAAAACCTGACTCCGGAGATCCCGATCATCTCTGAAGAAGATGAACTGGTTGATTTTAGCGAGCGCAGGGACTGGCAATATTACTGGCTGGTGGATCCGCTTGATGGTACCCGCGAATTCGTCAAACGCAATGGTGAGTTCACAGTCAATATTGCGCTGATAGAAAAGCAGCAGCCGATCCTGGGTGTGATCTATGCGCCAGTACAGCAGACGCTTTATTTTGCCTGTCGCGACAAGGGCGCCTGGCGCAGCATCAAGGATAGTGAGCGAGAACAGATCCGGGTACGGTCCAGGCCGGGCGACAGGTTGATCGTTGCCGGCAGCCGTTCCCACCGCGGGACCTCACTGGAAAAATTTCTGGCTAATGTCGGCGGGGAATATGAAGTCATTGGCGTTGGCAGTTCATTAAAGTCATGCATGGTTGCCGAGGGCAGCGCGGACATTTATGCGCGGCTTGGGCCAACGTCGGAATGGGACACGGCAGCTGCACAGTGCATCGTCGAACAGGCCGGCGGTGGTCTTACCGATACCCACATGCAGCCGCTGCGCTACAACACCAGGGCATCGATTCTGAATCCGTATTTTCTGGTGTTTGGTGATACCAGCAGAGACTGGTCGAAATATTTATAATTATTAGTCCGCAAATAAACGCAAATAAAGATCTTGACGTAGGTTGGCGCAGAGCCATCATCAGATGGCGAAGCCCAACAAGATACTGAAAATATGTAAACCCTGAAAGACTTAATTAGTCCACAGGAGGCTATAAAAATAGCCAGGGCCCTGTTATGGTTTTAACCTTGATAGACCGACATGATGGTCTTTAATTCCGTCAGTACGCGCTGACGCTCGGCCTCGGAAAACCCGTCCGTCTGCACCACCGGCAGCCCGTTTTCCAGGGCTTCGATGGTGGCATTGACTGCGTCACATCCGTTTAAACACAGCGATTCCACACATGTATTGATCTTCAGTTTATCCATCATGGAGGCTGTTTGTGGTGGTCAAAATGGTGGCCGGGGGCAGAATCGAACTGCCGACACGAGGATTTTCAGTCCTCTGCTCTACCGACTGAGCTACCCGGCCACATGCTGTCAACAAATGACGTTTTGACGAAGTGGCGTATTAGACCGGCACATCGAGTTTGAGTCAAGCCATGCAACAGGCGATCAAGCACTTACATTGATTTTCAGCGGCCCTGATGCGCGAATAATGCTCGAATTTCGGCCCTACACTCTATGGGCTTGTTTTACGCGTTCATATATATAAGGTATGGGCATGACCCAAGATCTAAAACAGCCACCCCCGACAGCCTACCAACTGGTCGAGACCCGACTGCAGGAACGTCTGGACAATGGCAGTACGCGTTGCCACCTGTGTCTGTGGCGTTGCAAGCTCAGTCACGGCCAGCGCGGTTTTTGTCAGGCGCACGTGAATCGCAATGGCATCCTCTACAACCTGTCGTACGGCATTATCTCGGCGATCGATGTCGGTCCGATCGAAGACAAGCCGGTGAAGCACTTCCATCCGGGGACAAAGGTGATGTCGGTCGGCAGCTATGGCTGTAACTTTCGCTGCGGTGGTTGCCATAATCTTGAGATCTCCTGGGGCGTCACCGCACTCGACGAACTTGCTTATGGCGCCAGCACGGCGGCCTATGTTACGCCGCAAGCCCTGGTCGATGCGGCCAAACGTTTTAACGTGCAGGGCATCGCCTTTACCTATTCCGAACCGGCCGTGTGGCTGGAATATGTCATGGACGTTGCCACGATCGCCAAAAGGGAAGGGCTGTATACCCTGTATGTGTCTAACAGTTTCGTCACCGACGAGGCGCTGGAATTAATTGCACCGCACATGGACGTATTGTGCAGTGATGTGAAGAGCCTGCGCGATGAATTCTATACAGACATCTGCCCGGTCGGCAGTGTCGGGCAGGTGCTTGGCTCGATCGAGAAGGCCGCCGAACTGGGCATCCATGTCGAGACCCGCACCAACATCATCCCCGGCAGGAACGATGATATCGAGGAACTCAAAAATATCGCCATCTGGATCCGCGATCACCTTGGCAAAGACAGCCCGTGGCACATCACGCGGTTCTTCCCGGCGTATAAATTGATGGATGTGCCTGCCACGCCATCGGAGATCATGTGGCAGGCACACGATGCCGCCAGAGAAGTTGGCCTGACCAATGTGTATGTGTATGAAAACAAGGGCTGCGACTGCGCCACTGATAACTTGCCGATCGAGGCCTATCTTGAAGGCACTCCGGAAGAACTGTTCAATGTCAAAAAATGCCAGGCATCGTGCTGTGGTGATGAAGGTATTTTGTTGAAGAAGTATGAATAAGGATTTATTCGCATTTAGTAAATATCAATCGTAGCGTCCCTTCTCCCGAAGGGAGAAGGACAGGATGAGGGGATTTAAGCTTTTAGCTCTCTCTTTGGGATCTCAGGATCATGTTGAGCTGAGGATCTCTTTTTTAGTTCAATGTAGGTTGGGCTGAGCCAGTGTGTTATGGCGAAGCCCAACGGAAGCTGTATTGACTGGCTCCGATACCTTTTTCAAGCTCCGGCTCACTATATTCGCAAGTCGCGTGAAAAAGTAGTCGCTCACCAGCAGGCATCCTTGTCTGCTCGCGACACTAGTACGTCACTGTTCGTCGTCCTTGCCAGTCTGCCCCATCATTAATGGCGATTCCCTCGTTTGGAAAAAGAATGTAGGCCGGATTAAGTGCGCAACACGTATACGGCAGACGCCTTATGGTATGTACCTTTATCTTGTAAGCCATATCCTATAGCACCATCAGTCAATCACCTACATACAGAATCCCGTTTTTTCCTTGATCTGCTCTTACTAGCCACGTAATGTGCCTGTTTACGATAATAAATACAGAAAAAAGCCTGAGAACTGCGCTTAGACAGTGTGGGCAGCTGGCTTAAACGGTGGTGCTAATTCTGTCTTTTGGGCAGGAAGAGGTGCTGAGGCAACCGCAAGAATTTTAGGTACCACAATTGGTAAAACACCGATTGGTGCTATCTTAAATGAGATCAATGGGGTCAGGCTCGATTGAAACGATACAGAAATAGCAAAGAAAAGGGCAAATTTGTGCCAGGCAGCATTTCTCACTAATATAAAATAGAGTAAAAGGAAGCAGAATCCTTTCCCAATAAACTTAAAGCAAAGAATATGAAAACATTATCCAGCATATTACTCTTGTTAGTATTTATTCAGTCAGCTAATGCTATTACTTTGTCTGATATTTTAGAAGACCATAAATTAGATGATGACCCTGATACGGGTGTTATTGTTATGAATTTGGGTATTGTCCTCGAAACCTGGCAGTTTCCTAAGAAAACAATCAATTTACTATTTAGGCAGGTTGATGGTGAGTTCAATGGAAAAATTATTGTCTCTGAAGATGAAGATAAAATGATGGTGGTAGATAATTACTATGGAGATTACGAAGGGAGCAGAAGAGCAACTTTAGATAAATTAGCAATATATGAATTCCCGGCAGGCAAGTATGAGATTTATAAATTTGTAGCGATAAAAGGCTATGAAGGTTCTCTTACGAGATTCGAGTCAGTGACGAAGAATAATGTCGTTAAGTTTACTGTGGCACCTGGGAAAATCACGTATATAGGTGATGTCAAGGTATTCGTTAGTGGTGACTGGATCAGGACGTATTACAATATAGTAGATGAACATGAGCGTGATCTAGATCTACTCGAACAACGCTACCCTCAATTTAAGCATGATGATGTCAAAATAGCTGTTGCCTATCCAGATAATATTATTTCACCTGAAGTAGTGAAGTTAGAAAATATTGGGATGGGTGCAATTAGAAAAGGTGAATACAAGCAGGCTTTCGGATATTTTCAAAAGGCTGCGGATAAAGGAAGCCTAAACGCCAGAGTTGTTATTGGTAAGTTTTATTTGGAAGGTCTTGGCGTAGAAAAGAATTATGGTAAAGCTTATGAGATTTTTCGTTCAGCTGCAGAACAACATAACGTGACTGCTAAATATTATTTGGGCATTTTATATTTTTTTGGTATGGGCGTTGAAAAGGACCGCAAAAAATCCCTGGAATTATTTGAATATGTAGCGAGAATAGACCAGGTAGTTGCGTTACGATTTATTGGCTTGATATATGCGATTGGTGATGGTGTAGAAAAAGATCCAGTTAAAGCATATGCTATGTTTCTCTTGGCATTGAAGAATAATGACAAGATTTCACAACAACATATAGAAACCTTAAAGAAGAAAAACAGTTTTACTGAGAAGCAGCTGGGACAAGTCAAGGCATTTGTCGCCAGATATGAAAATATCTATCTCTCACTATTAAAACTTAGACCTAAACATTAAAAGAATTATTTCCTGGTTTAGTGAATGAAGGCTTGCATCTTGTTCGATAATAAGCAGGAGTTTATAGTGTAAATATGAAAAAGTTTTCAACTTATCTCGCCATACTGATTTTCTTGTTTCTGTTAAGTGCTTGCGTGTACACGTCGAATCTAAAAGATGGTGTTACCTTAGAAAAGGGTTATGGTGTTATTGTTACAACAATGTATTCAAACAGAGCCGAACCTGATTCTTATCAAGCAGATAGAATCTCATATTTATTCCGCAGTATAAAAAGCGGCGGAAGCTCGGGCTCTATTACAATGGAAAGAGAACAGGAATTAATAGTAGTTTCTCTGCCTGCAGGAGAATATAATTGGGAAGAAATATTGTTCGACCGCTATTATCGACGCTTCGATAAATCCAGCACTTTTTTCGTCTATCAAAATACTATAACTTACATCGGAGATATTAAAACAGAGCTGAAACAGGGTGACGATAATATATATGGATATTACAAAGTAATAGATAACTTTGATGTTGTTAAGCAACAGCTGGCTGAATCTTACCCGGCTCTTTCAAAGAGATACAAATTTAAAAAGTTATTAACCAACCTCGATAGTACAATAATGTTAAAGAGATAAAGGAACCGAAAAAGGGGGTCAGATCACTCTGACCCTATTCCTTCCTTCAGGTGGTGCGTATCTAATACTTTTGCTATCACGTCGCGCTCGAAACAATATCTGAGACACCCACATTATTGCAATAAGAGCCGCATAGAATTGCATGGTTCTCATCGAAGTGCTGGTACTAAGATGGGGGAAAGGTCAGTCTAATTATTTTGCTTTATTCGTAGTAAGTTATTGATATATATAGTTTATACTTCACAGTATATCAAACACACAGCACCTGTTGAAGAAATTTCTATATATGCTAGTATTAGCATATATAGAATATGCTGTGTTAATTAGTATTACAATGGATTTATGAAGATTCCACGGCCAAAGGAACTCGTCTGGATAGGCAGCTCTAAAAAGGACCTTTTAAAGTTTCCAGATGACGTAAGACGTATCATGGGTTTTGCATTGTACCAGGCGCAACAGGGCGAGAAACATGAAGATGCCAAACCTCTGAAAGGATTTTCAGGTGCTAAAACACTGGAAATTGTGGAAGATTACAAGGGTGATACCTACCGCGCCGTATATACGGTAAAGCTCGGAGGTATCGTTTATGTGTTGCATAGTTTTCAGAAGAAATCGAAAAAAGGCGTTGCAACACCACAGCAGGATATCGATTTAATTAAACAGCGGTTAAAAGACGCTGAAGATCTGCACAATAGCAGCAAAAAGTGAGGAGTTAGGAATGGCAGTTAGACACGAAATCAGCAGCGGTAATGTTTTTGCCGATCTTGGTGTAGCAGAGCCTATGGAGGCTCTAGCGAAGGCTGAACTCGCCCGTCGTATTGCCAGTATCATCAAACATCGTCACTTAACACAAGCCGATGCTGGTGTACTATTGAGTATCGATCAACCAAAAGTGTCTAAACTAGTTCGCGGCGATCTAAAAGATTTTTCGCTCGTTCGCTTAATGACTTTCTTAATGATGCTCGACCGCGATATCAATATTGTGGTCAAAAAACGGCCAAGAACACGCGGTGAAAGTCGTATCGCCGTATCAGCCGCTTAAACTTCCCCTCGTTGGGCGGCAAGCCGCCCACGCCCACCTGGAGAATAACAGAGAATAACGCTACTCATCATCGGATGATGCTGGATTGTCATCCTTTGCAAGGGACAGGGTAAACACGCCTGCGACTGGAATAAAGGTCAGGCTGACGAGCCATGCTATCCATGCCCACAAGCCTTTACGATGTACTATTTCCCTGTAACGGCGCTTACCGACCTGAACATATTGACCGACGCCGGCATAAGTGCGCAGGTAATTCAGTGGGGTCACCTCAATATCGGGGACATCGAGCACTTCACTCATAAATTTGACGATGTCTTCATGCGTGGCCTTGCGCGGTAGTCGGCCTGGTTTGCGCTTTTCCCCAGGGCTTGTAGAGACTGCAGATTTGACAGACCAGGAGCGCACCTCCGAGGAGATACTGTCATAGGCAGTAAAGATGGCGATACCTATGGTGACTACGATACCGATCAATAGCAGGTTTTTTCTGACAGCAGGTGGCTCGATTATTTTAAATATCGCCCACATGCCGATGGCAAAGCCGATGGCCAGTATCGCCGCGAAGATGTAGTTCAGCTCCGGCAGTGCGGCAAAGCCGAAAAACACACCGATGACCACACCAATCAGAATGACGGCAGCAAAGGCAATGATGAGTCGGATAATAGCCATGAATGAGGCGATGTTATTTTTCCGGCAATTGGTCCAGAAACTCAATGATTTCATAGAAGGGGCGACGCGACTGGAGATCGCCATCACGGCGTTGGCTCTTGTCAGGGTCCGGGCCGATAAAGAGCTTACGGCCAATGGCCTTGCCGGTGATAGTGTCGAACAACGTCACGGTGGCCTTGCTCTTGTAGGCATTTCCGGTCACCTTGCCGGTGTCCTCATGCTGGTACTGGCCAAACAGGTCCCATTCATATTTGATTTGCACGACGGTCCCGACGTCCGCGGGCTTGTCCGCACGAACGGCATCGGACAATCTCATGAAGGTAAATCCATCAAGGGTATTATTTTTAATGTCGACGGTGACCATTTTGCCGCGACGGTGATCAGGCTCTTTTCTTACCTTGCCAGCGCTGTAACCAGTGTAGTCGGTCAGGTAGATATCGAATTGGGCAAGATGTTCTTCGTAATCAGAGTTTGTAAATGCGATGCGGACAAATGCTACACCCAATACGACAAAAACAGATATAACAAGGATGACCAGTGAATTTTTCACAGGCTTGCCCTGGTCGATGATGAGGTGAAGTTCATAAGGTTATATACGGGGCATACTCGCTGGAATTCCATAATATATCCCCTATGGAAAAAAGGCATAGAGGTCCGTTGTTACTATTATAAAATAGCAAATATTTATCTAATAAAAAGCGATCGAATACATTTTATTCTGATCCTGAAAAAATAATATTATATGTGTCCGGTCTCTTGATTAAAGAACACCCGCACTAAATACCCGATTCTTTATAGAGAAATGTCTGCAGGAAGCTATTCAGCCCTTCGGTATATCGGCGGCCGCTGATATAAAAACCGTTATTATGCCCACCCTTTAATGTTAATAACTGTTTAGGTTTATTTGCGGCGGCGAACAATGCCTTGCCGTGCTTATATGGGATGATGTCATCTTCCTCACTGTGTACTACCAGTACAGGGACGTTGATTGTTGCGAGTCGGTCACGGGTATTGTAGTCAAGGGTTGATATCCAGCGCACTGGCAGGAACGGGTATATGTCCGCCGCAATATCCGCTACCGAGGTAAAGGTCGATTCAAGGATCAACGCAGCAGGCTGTTTGCGGGTGGCCAGCTCTGCGGCGACCGCGCCCCCCACTGATCGACCAAACAAGATGATCTCTTTTGCCGGGATATTGCGCTGCTGCGTCAGGTATTTCCAGGCGGCATCGGCATCACGGTAGGTTCCCTGTTCAGTAGGCTTGCCTTCGCTCTGGCCATAGCCGCGGTAGTCAATGATCAGCGTATTCAGCCCAAGGAGATAGAAGATCTTCAGCGTGTCCAGGCGATGCGAGATGTTGCCGGCGTTACCGTGAAAAAACAGTACCGTCGCCCTGTTATCATTGGCGGCTTCATTGGCCGGAATAAACCAGCCATGCAGTTTCACATTATCATCGGTGACAAGTTGCACATCTTCATATGGCAGCATCGCCAGCGTTGGATTGGCCATTAACTCGCGGCTGGGCAGATTCGGCAGGTATAGCAGGTTCGCCTGGTTAAAGTACACGTATGCTACCACTGCACTATAGCCAACGGTGATAACCACAAACAGATTTACGAAGTATTGCCATGACATACGCGGGGCTCCCATGGTTTTATTTAAACAAAACCCGGCATATAAACCAACCGGTAGATTTATACTGCCAGTATATTTATATTGATGGTCGCCTGGGAAACAACAACCCGGCCATCATATAAAGCAACAGCGCAATCAGTATCACCATGCTAAAGCCGGCATGTATCGCCAGCAGCGTCGCGAGTATTGCACTCAGCACAGAGGCAAATCCATTGACCCCCCAGGCCCAGGGCACCAGTGACGACTGGTGTTTTGACAGGCTGGACAGTGCCAGAGGGAATGGCATGCCCATGCAAAAGGCCAGCGGTGCGATCAATATGATGGCGATCAGGACACGACCTGTGACGCCTGCGGGCTGCAACCAGGAGAATACCGGATCCAGTGCAACGATGTATAACAGGCCGATGATGATGATCCCGCCTATGGCGAGCAGGCTGCCACGCCGATGTTGATCGTTGTCCTCGTAACGACAGGACCAGCGGCTGCCGATGCCGGCAAAGATCAGGAAGGCACTTAGCACTGTGGCCACGGCATATAACGGATGATGCAGGAACAGGATGAATTTCTGAATAAAGGCAATCTCAATAAACAGAAACGCCAGACCAAGCATAAAAAAATAACCAAATACCCTGCCTGAAGAAGAAACCCCAGCAGGCTTGTCCTGGCGGCGCCGATAATACCAGTAGGGCAACAGGACCAGCAGTACGCTGACCAGGGTGGCTTGCAACAGGGTTGCCACCAGTACCAGGTAGCCGGACTCGAGTAATGCCATACCACCCCGTCCCCGCAGACTGAGGATCTCGCCAAAGAATTCCCACTTAAAAAAGTTGAAGAAGTACGGGCGGTCATCTGTGGCCGGTCTCAGGTTAAATTTATAATCTTGCAGGTATTGCTCACTGTTGTCTGACAGCAGTGACTGTGCACCCTGGTAGAAATAGGGTTCAATAAGGATGTTATTTCGATTCGCCGAGTCTGCAGTGATTCCCGGATAATAGACGGTGTCAAAGGAACGTTGTTCACTAAAATATTTTATTGCTGTAATTTCTTTTGCAGTTACTTTGCCATTCTTTACCAGTAGGGTGCTGGTTTGCCAGCCACGGATCAGGATCAGGCGTTTTGCAATTTCTGTGATACCGGCATCGCGCATTGCGGCCACTGCGGTGGCGAACATCTTCAGCGTGTCTCGTGGTGGTATCTTGATCCAGCGTGTGATCGCCAGGTAGCCACCGGGGGACAGGCGCCCCAGGTAAAGCTGCAGTGCCTCACGGGTATACAAATAGTTCTCATTCAATGCATACAGTCCGGCTGATGAGGCATTGAACGAATCCAGCAGTGCCAGCTGTATCAGATCATAGTGTTTTTCAGTGCGACTGACATAATCACGTGCCTCATCAATGTATATTTGAACATTGTTGTGCTTATACAGATTGCCTGCAAACTCGCGGTATGAGGTATTCACCAGGTCGATCAGCTGTGGATTGAGTTCCACTGCATCGATCCTGTCCACCTGATGATACAGCGCCTGCAATACATCACTGCCACCGCCGGCCCCGAGGATCAGTACCTGCTGCAGTTTTTTTAAATGGTAGGGCAGGGCCGAGGTCGTCATATCAAGATAGCCCAGTTGTTCGAGGCCAGCATCGCGCTGGGGGGTGAATTGAGTAATGGTGGTTAGCGTATCGGCATCGGTAAACAGCCCAAGTTGTGGCGGTGGTTCCATGCTGGCATTCAGGCTCAGGCCAGGCGCATGCCGTAGTGGTATCTTGTTATTCTGTAACACACTGAGCAGACCAAGCGGGCTTGAGCGTTGCTGGATAACCTCGGCGCCATCGATGCGCAGTGCCTGGCTGAGTCCCTTATACGGTGAAACCTGTAATTGCAGGCTTGTGATGTTGCTGACAACGGGTAATAGCGCGGTCATCACCAGGCTGATGAAAAGCTGCCTGCCGGGCAGGCCCAGCTCCCACGCTGACAGTACCAGGCAAAACAGCCCGGCGGTGGCGATAATGACCAACGCGGTCATTGGAAACACCAGCAACAGCAGACCGATGATAGCAAGGCTGCCAATCCCGGCGCCTAGCAGGTCATAAGCATAGACCAGTGACATTTGTCCGCGGTAGTGGATCAAAGTCAGCGCGATGGCATTGGCAGTAAAAAAGAATGGCAACATCAATAACAGGTAGATCAACAGCAGGTACCCCTGTTGCGAGATGTCCCACAGTACTTCCTGTGGATTAAATGGGATCTGCTGTATCAACAGGTAGCTACCGATGCTGCTGATGGCAAACAGAAACAGATTGGCACGCAAGCTGTGATGGAATCTCTGCAGTAACCAGCGTTGTGTAAGCAGTAAAAAACTGCCACTGAGGCCATAGCCGAGTAGTGCCAGGCTGATAACCATATAGGCGAAGTTATGCCACTGCGTGATGGAGAACAGTCGCATCAACAGAATTTCGTAGCCAAGAGCTGCTGATGACAGCAATGCAATAGTGTAGATCGGTGGGCCTGGTCGAAGATTTGTCTGCATTAGTCGCGTTTACCTGTCAGCGGCACAAAACGTACCGGTAACAGTTGGCGCGTGGTGACCTTGCCATCACTATCTTTTTCGACGACCACCAGTTGCTGTACCAGAAAGCGGCCGCCGACCGGGATCACCATGCGTCCACCTGGTTTTAACTGGCGTATTAGCGGTGGCGGAATATGGCTGGCAGCGGCTGTGACTACAATGGCATCGAAGGGCGCATAGGTCTCCCAGCCATAATAACCATCACCGATCCTGGTGCGGATATTAGGATAGTTCAGCTCACGCAGGCGTTTACTGGCCGCTTCACCGAGGTCCTTGATGATCTCGATGCTGTATACCTGGTCGACCAGTTCAGCAAGAATCGCTGCCTGGTATCCGGAGCCAGTACCGATCTCCAGCACCCGATCGCCTTTTTCAGGTTTGATCACGTCAGTCATCACCGCGACGATATAAGGTTGGGAAATGGTCTGGCCATAGCCAATCGGCAGTGGGCGGTTTAAATAGGCAGAGCTGCGTTGCAGCAACGGCACAAATTTGTGTCGTGGCACTTTGCCGATTGCACCGAGGATGTGCGGATACAGTTGTTCCTTGTCCAGGTACAGGCTGGTATCGCGAACATCTTTTTCGATCAGCCTGACCAGATCCGCACGACGTTTGCTGTAGTCATCCTCGTCAGGCAGTGCGCCAGTGATGGTGACCAGCAACAGACCGGCCAACAGCAGCTGAATCGGGTAGCAACGCTTCATCACAATAGACTCCTGTTAGTAATTAAAGCGCGAAAATGCTGACAGGCCCAGCACTTTATGCTTTTTATTCCGACAAGTAGTCCACCAGTATGCCGCTGGTCTGGCGTAGTCGCATGCTCATCAGCCGGGCAATCTTCAACACCAGCCTGAGCCCGGCTTCGGGGTGTTTATCCAGATAATTGCGGAAGTTATCGCTACTGATCAGTAGTAATTTTGAGTCTTCGGCGGCGATCACGGTGGCAGAATGCGGCATACCGTCGATCAGAGACATTTCACCGATGCTTTTACCGGGACGCACGATGCTGAGCTTTTTGCTGTGCCCTGTCTCATCCTGCTTATGAACTTCCAGACGTCCCTGCAACAGCATGCACATATGCCCTTCGGTTTCACCTTCATTCATGATGACGGTGTTCTTTTTCGCCTCATAGGCCTTCATGAAATTCGCCAGCGCCGCTATCTCCTGGCCGTTGAGGTCATCAAACATCGGATTGTCCTGCACCATACGATACAGTTCGTCAATGAACCGTTTCCCTGCTCCTATGAGTGTCATTTGATCGGCCATATATTTTTCCGGGGTATGATGAAGACGGGTATAATTGTTATGGTGTTGTTTACTATATGATAGAAAGTGGATTAAATCATAGTACAATCCTGCCTCTTATATATGGATTGGCATATATGAAAAAGCGATGATCCTGGAGGGTGTCAGTGTTATTCAGATATATTGTTATCCTGGCCTTAGTGTTTACAGTTAGCGGTTGTATAACGAATACGGACATATCTCCGGACAAACGTGTACCAGAGTCAGATGGTGTGGTGGTGTTGCGCATAGCCTCAAACAAGGTCGGTTTTGAGCGCTATTTCAAATACTGGAAATCAGTAAGGATAGAATCTGCTGATGTCAGTGGTGGCAGTGATGAGTACTCCATCGGCTTTACCCCAATCGACGGGAATCGATCTGCTGTTTATATCGGCAATCTGCCTCCTGGCCACTACCGTATAAAGACCCTGTATTCAGAACCGTGTGGGACCCTGTGTGTCAACGACACCCTTTATGTCGCCAGGTCTTTCGGTGAGTTTGATGTCAGGGCAGGCAGGCTGACCTATCTTGGCCATTTCGTGTATGAATCTGCAGGGTCATCCAGGGCCGTTATTGCCCATGAAATACATCCTGATTTTAATGACATAAGGCAACAGCTGATCCAGCAATATCCAGGAATACGAAAATACATGAATAAAGTGCCACTGTACTGGGACACCGCGACCGTCAGTAAGAATATGGTTTCGCAGTACAACAGCATACGCAGTCATAGTAAAGGATTGACCGGCCCCATAGAGATCGCCTCAGGTGAAATTCTTTTTGGCAGTTTGTTTGGGATACTAAGGCGTTGGCAACCTGGAACAGTGCCACAGGCTATTGATACGGGAACGAACCGAAGTATTGAAGCATTGCTCGAAATAAAACCGGCTAGCTGGTTGATTGGGGGGGACGGTAAAACACTCAGAATGACAGATGATAGTGGCAAGTCCTGGCGTGCCCTGAATCCCGATATTCCCTACGGCGTGATATTAAACCTGGAAAAAGGCCTGCATGATGATGTTGTCCTGACCTTGTTAAGCGGTAATAGCGTGTATGTCTTTGCCGGAAGAATCTCGGACAGGAAATGGAAGAAGCTGTATCAACGTGAACTTGAATCCGACTACTGGACAGGGTCAGAGACGGCACGCCCTGGCAGCTTCAGGTATCAGGACAAGCTCATCACGGTCTTACCGAGTAAAAAAGGCGTGGTTGTCGATCTCGGCACATACGCAGTCAGGGACTTCGAGTTACCTGGCGGGATGTCCGATTTCACGGTTACCCGGGATGGTTTGTTGAGATGTATGTGCAAGACATTTTTTACGGCGCATGCCTATGAGAGCCGTGATTTCGGCAAGACCTGGACAGACTCGGTGGATGATATATATATGAGGCTGCCAGTGTTTCTGAACAAGTCTTACGGTGTCTCGGCCCGTACCCCATTATTAACAGAAAAAACCAATATTGTTATTACGACTAATGGTGGGAAGGTATGGAAATCTGTGCATACGGGTAAACAGGCTATTTATCAATTTTTGTTCGCCAATAACGGCCGCAGAATAATAGGCACAAACAAATACGATACGATTATCTATAGTGATGACAATGGAAAAACCTGGAAGGACGGATACTGAATAAATCGGTCAGGACGAACAACTGACTGATATCTTTTGTGACCACGCTGGCGGGAAGCCGGCGTATTCATCGTTCCCGGGGTGATCGACGAACGGCGACCGCAGCAGTGTTAACAGGCGGTCAATTTCCGAGAAATCGTTTTCATCCTCGGCTTTGCGAATGGCGATCTCGGCCATGTAATTACGCAGCACATATCTTGGATTGACCTGTTTCATTTTTATACTGCGTTGCTGGTCATCTTCTCCATCATGACGCAAACGTACAGAATATTCATTACACCACTGGTCAAAGGCTTCACGGTTGATGAACAGATCACGAATCTTGTTGTTATCAGCACCCGGTTCGGAGGAGAAATCGCACAGACGACGGAACGCAATGGTGTAGTCGACCCTGTCTTCTGCCATGATCGTAAACAGCTGCTGCAACAAACCATGGTCTTCACGTTGTTCGCTGGCAAGCCCCAGTCTGGCACGCATCAGGGTTGAATAATGCTGTGTATAAATGGCCTCATAACGACCCAGGGAATCCCTGGCTTTACCGGCTGCCGCATCAGGGACCTCGTCGATCAGGGGCAGGATGGCCTGGGCCAGGCAACTCAGGTTAAATAAACCAATAGTGGGTTGTTGATCATAGGCGTAGCGCCCCTGATGATCAGAGTGGTTACAGATATAGCCAGGATCAAAGCCCTCCATAAATCCAAATGGGCCATAGTCCAGCGTCAGACCAAGGATGGACATGTTGTCCGAGTTCATTACACCGTGGCAAAAGCCAACCGCCTGCCACATGGCCAGCAATCTTGCGGTGCGTTTGATTATTTCATCCAGCAAGGCGAGGTACTTGTTATCAGCATGGATGATGCCGGTATCTTCATCAGAAAAGTTTGACTCAATGACATAGTCAGCGAGTTTACGGATATCTTCATACTGATTTGCATGGTAATAGTATTCAAAGGTGCCGAACCTTACATGTGTTGGTGCAACCCGCAGCAGCATTGCACCGGCTTCAACACGCTCGCGATAGACTTCCTCATTGCTGCCGATGATACACAGGGCGCGACTGGTCGGAATACCGAGGCCATGCATCGCTTCACTGCAAAGGTATTCACGAATGGTCGATCGCAATACCGCACGACCATCACCGTCTCTGGAATAGGGGGTCAGCCCGCTGCCTTTGATCTGCAGATCCAGCTTGCCGTGATTGCTGGTTTCCACTTCACCTAACAGGATGGCGCGGCCATCACCAAGGCGTGGTACGTATTGTCCGAACTGGTGACCAGCATAGCATTGAGCGACAGGTTCCATGTTAGTATGTCGTGCTTTACCGGTTAACAGTGCAAGTTGTTCAGGTGTGTTCAGCTTGTCCGGATCCAGATCCAGCATTTCGGCAACGGCCGGGTTGATGCTTACCAGGTGCTGTTGTTCAAATGGCCGGGGCAGGACACGGCTGAAGAACACCTCTGGCAGACGGGCATAGGTATTATTGAAAGTCAGCTGTTCGATGCTCTTCATATATGAGAAAATAAATATTAAGGAATCCACCGTTATTGCAGAATATTAGCATTGATATAATGGATTATAGAGACACAGGATCTAATGTTTTATGATCAATAGCAGAAATATTATCTTTGATTACCCGGGCGTACGTGCACTAAATAATGTCTCCTTCAGTGTAAACAAAGGAGCGATCGTCGCTCTGGTAGGGCCCAATGGTGCTGGCAAGACCACCCTGTTGTCGTGCCTGGCGGGGCTGGAGACTCCGTTTTCCGGCAGCATCACTATTGACGGTATTGATGTCCTGGAAAATCCGCGTGCCTGTCACCGCCGTGTCGGCTACCTGGCCGATTTCTTCGGTTTGTATCAGGATCTGACAGTCGAACAATGTTTGCGTTATGCCTGCAGGATCCATGAGGTTAATTCACGCGATGAAGATGCCACGGTAAAACGGGCCGCAATGCGTCTGGGGATTGATGATCGCATGCACATGCGTGCCGGGGCACTGTCGCGCGGATTGAAACAACGCCTTGCGATAGCCCAGTCCATCGTTCATGAACCGGGCCTGTTACTGCTTGATGAGCCTGCCTCGGGACTGGACCCGGAGGCACGTCATGAACTTTCCAGACTGTTTATTGAGCTGCAGCAACAGGGCATGACCTTGCTGGTGTCATCACATATATTGGCTGAACTCGAAGAGTACTGTACCGATATGTTGATACTTCGAGATGGTGTGATCGTGGAGTCTGAACACATCACCTCCAAACAGAAAGATCTGGTGTCGATGCGTTTGCAACTGGTGAATGGTTCGGCAGATATTCAGCAGGTCTTTGCCAATATCGCCAATACAGAAGGCATCGAAGGCATTGAGGCAGTGGAGGTACAGGAGCAGGTTGTTACCTTCCGCTGCACACCTGATCAGGCAGTACAGCACGAGATCCTGAAACAGCTAATAAACAATGGTGCCGAGATATACGCCTATGGCGAAGAGCGCGTGAATATGCAGGACGCTTATCTGGCAACACTGAAAAATAGAGAATCATCATGATTAACCCTGAATTTCAACGTAACATCTGGCTGGAATTTACCCTTCACCGGTTGCTGGCAACGCCGATTATTATCGGTGCGGTATTTCTCCTGTTATTTCTGTCCAGCAGCTCGCTGGAAGGGTTCTGGGTACTGGCAAACAACGTTTCGATGATCCTGCTGGTCGTTATCATGTTGTTCTGGGGAGTTCGCCAGGCAGCAGAGGCAGTCAGTACCGAGATCAAGGATCGTACCTGGGATGGTCAGCGTATGTCAGCAATCAGTCCATGGTCACTGGCCTGGGGAAAGCTTTTTGGCAGTACCTTATTTACCTGGTACACCGCAATTTTCTGTGTTGCCTTGTATTATATTTCTGGCAAGGCTGCCGGGATCGAATACACGACCCTGAAGACCATCGTAGTGGTTCTTAGCGGCCTGTTAACGCAGGCAATTGCCCTGTTGGCCAGCATGAATGTTATCCAGAAAAACCGCGATCAAAGCCGCAGTTCTTCAACAGCCGTGTTCGCTGTGGTGGTAACGATTGGCGGTATCAGTTTGTATGCGGCCATGGATGCAAGAACTACAGTTGACTGGTTTGGCATGTCCTATGATGGTCTGCCGTTTATATCTCTGTCAATGCTGGTGTGGCTGGTTTGGGCTTATATCGGCATATATCGCTATATGCGGAGTGAACTGCAATTACGAAATGGCCCGATAGTCTGGACTGCATTTATGATCTTCGCGCTGCTATACAGTGCCGGGTTTATTAACATCTCGATATTCGATCAGGATCATATTGTCGCAACCCGTATGTTCTATGTGTATAATATTTTATTGGCCTCAGTTTATATGTTATTACTGACAGAAAAGAAGGATCCGATCCTGTTTCGCCGGGCCTTCAAGAAGCTGCGGGACAACCGCTACATCAGATTCAGTGAGGAGCTTACTAACTGGCCAATTAACATGGCCATGTTAATTCTCTTTGCTATCTTTTTTCTGGCCAGCAAATACAGTGGATTGACACTCCAGAATGAAATGGTAAATATTAATAATTATATATTGGCTTCCATTGTATTTATGTTTCGTGATGCAGGTATTATATTGTTCTTCAGTTTTTCGGCCAATCCAAAACGCATCGAGGTCACCTCTATTATCTATCTTGCGATATTGTATCTTCTGATACCGAAAATACTTGATCTGATGGGCCTGTCGTATTTATCTGCAGCATTAATTCCGACATCCGGGGTGAATATCTGGTTTACAATTGTGGCCGCATGCCTGCAGGTCGTTCTGGTTGGCTGGATGTTGCGAAATCGCTGGCAGCAGTTTTTCAGGATCGCCTAGGAGTCTGTTCGTTACGGCAGAGTTATGGAGATCTCATGCACACAGCAGCACATTTTTCAATAAATGCTGTTTTTCTCGTTGGGATAGTGACATTTATTCTGTTGAACAGTGGATATTTGTAATAACTGGTTGATAGAATGATCCCGATGCAAATCGCATTAACTATAGAGGGATATTTCAGTCATGATGATAACCAATATTGAACTGATACCCGGCAAACGGATCAGCAAACACCTGGGACTGGTGCAGGGAAGCTCGGTCCGTGCCAAGCACGTCGGTCGTGACATCATGGCCGGCCTGAAGAATATCTTTGGCGGAGAGCTGAAAGGGTATACCGAGCTGCTTCAGGAATCCCGTGAAGAGGCCGTCAGCAGAATGATCGAACAGGCTGAGGCGGTCGGTGCCAATGCCGTGCTTAACGTCAGATTCTCTACCTCGAGTATTGCTGCTGGTGCCGCCGAGCTGTTTGCCTATGGCACAGCGGTCACTCTGGAATAACCTGGATCAACCGGGAGAACAATTATGTATGATCTGATTATATTTCTGATCTTGCTTGCAGTGGGGTATGGATTTGGCAGACATGCAGAGAAAAGTCACTACCGTTCAATCATTGCCCGCGAGAAAGAACTGAATTACCTGCCGGTCATCGCCACCAGGATCCCGCCGGTGAATGGTGCAAAACACGACAGCAGCCTGGTCATGGGCAGCGTGGTGATATCGGTAGATTACTTCAAACGCTTTATTGCCGTACTCAGAAACCTGGTGGGAGGGCGGATGACTTCCTACGAGACACTTATCGACAGGGCCAGGCGTGAAGCCATACTGCGTATGAAGGAACATGCCGAGTCACAGGGTGCCGAGATGGTATTCAATATCAAGTTTGAGACTTCCAGTATTTATAAGGGAAAGGGCAACGCCATTGGCTCGGTTGAGGTCCTTGCCTATGGTACTGCACTCATTCCCAGATAAGTGGTAAGTGGCGTTGGAATATTCCAACCAGGAAATACCGGAAGGCATCAATACCAGCAAGGACCATCCACTCAAGGAGTTTCTACTACTTACTGGTGGTGTCATGGTCAGCATTGCGGCGCTGGTCCTGATCCTGGTATTGCTGTCGGACTTTATTGTTGACTATATCCCGTTCAGTTGGGAACAGCAGCTAAGCATCCCTTTCAGTGACCCGGATAATGCTGACAGCAGTGAGCAGGCAGCGAAACCGATCGAGGTTTATCTGCAAGCCCTGGCTGAGCGTCTTTCCGCGGCACAGAACCTTCCTGAAGGAATGCTCATCAAGACCCATTATATTGATGATAAAACTGTGAATGCCTTTGCCACGCTGGGTGGCCATGTATTTTTCTTCCGCGGGTTGCTCGAAAAATTACCCAATGAGAATGCGCTGGCTATGTTGATGGCCCATGAGATCGCCCATGTCAAATTTCGTCACCCCATCCGCAGTCTTGGCCGTGGTGTCGTTGTTGGCCTGTTAATGTCCCTCATTAGCTCCTCAATAGGAGATGCCATTATGCAGGGCTTTGTCAACGAGGCAGGTTATCTGACGGTGTTGAAATTTGGCCGCGATATGGAGGCCGAGTCTGATGAGGCTGCGCTGGCGGCACTATTATCACTTTATGGGCACCTTGAGGGTGCCGATGATTTGTTCAGGGTGCTGCAACGTGAATATGACGACAAGGAGCCATTCGAATTCTTTAGTACCCATCCTTTGACAGATGACCGCATCAGCAATATCCGCAACAAGGCAAGACAGCAACGGCAGATCGCCGCCGTTAACGAGTTAACACCTCTACCAGAAGCCTTCTCAAACTGGGTTGCCGTAAAGGAAACACCCTGACAGCAGCGCAGCCATATTGCCAAAAACCCCATTTTTATTCATTAAATAACGCATATAAGCAGGGTTAATATTTCTTGCCGGGTGCCGATATTGATGGAGATTTAAAGCTTATCGAGCGGATAACTGTCTCTATGAATGCGGTGATTATGTTAAAAGAAGCTATATTACAGCAACTTGGGCAACGTCAGGGGCAAGCATCCCGAGAAGCCGAGAGCATCATGGATCACGGTTTCATGGATGATTTCCTGATCAATGATGTGATGGTGGACGATGTTGCCTGTACCCGACCAGATACTCCGTTACGTGAAGTCGTCAGTACCATGAGTGAGCTATGTATTTCCTGCATGGTGGTAACTGACAATATGCGCCCTATCGGTGTTGTGACTGAACGTGATCTGACACATTTTCTCGCCGGGATCCTTGAGTATCAGTCGGTAGAAAATGTGGTGGCTGCCGATGTCATGAGCAGGGATCCTATTACCTTAAGTGAAGGTGCAACAGTAACAGAGGCGCTGGTGATTGCCCGTGCGAGGAAGATTCGACATATCCCGGTGGTGGGTGACAGTGGTGAACTCATCGGTCTGATTACCCAGTCTGATCTGGTCAAGGCCCATTTCAAAATTATTGAGCAGCAGCGAGAAATTATAGATCGTGCAGTTACCCATCGAACCAGGGAACTGGAAGAGGCCAATGAAACCTTGAAAGAACTGTCGATGGAAGACGCACTGACCGAAATTGGTAACCGTCGTGCCATGGAAGTTGATCTGAATCACACACACGCCACTGCCATTCGTTACAAGAGGCCTTACTCTGTGATCATGTTTGATCTGGATTACTTTAAGAAATTTAATGATAGCTACGGGCATGCCTCCGGGGATGATGTATTGGTAACAGTGGCAGCATTGCTGAAAGAATCTGTCAGGGGGTCAGACCGTGTGTATCGTTATGGTGGCGAAGAGATGCTGATATTACTATCAGAGACCAGGCTCGAAGGCGCTGTTACCATGGCCAGAAGAATAGTTGAGACCATGGCGAACAAGGCGATACCGAATGAAAAAAGCGATTTAAAGATACTTACCCTGAGTGGCGGGGTGGCCTGTGTCGAAATAACGGACGATCAGGAATATTCCTGGCGAGATGTCGTCAAGCAGGCTGATCAGGCACTCTACAAGGCCAAGGAAAATGGCCGTAATCAGGTGGCACTGATTAATGAGCTTGGTGTCCTGGAGGTCCAGGGGAAGAGCTTTAGCAACAGCATTATTCCTTAGCATTATATTGTCATACAGGCCTTTGCCAGTATCCATATCAAAAATCTGGATGCCGGATTAAATTCGGAATGACAATCTTATTTCGGGATAAAGCCCCCGGGCATTTCCACACCATCGCCAAAGAAGAATGCCTGCATTTGTTGCTGTAAAAATTTCTGTGCTTCCGGGTCTATCATACTCAGACGATGTTCATTGATCAGTATCGTCTGTTGCTTTAACCACAGCTGCCAGGCTTCCTGGCAGACATTTTCATAGATACGTTTGCCCAGCTCACCCGGGACTGGTGCGGCGGGCAGGCCTTCGGCCTGTTTGCCGAGTTTTACACATTGAACGGTGCGGCTCATGGATGGTTCCTTAGTTTTTCCAGCAGGGCTTTCACTGGTGTTGCCAGGCCCCGTGCATCGGGGTGCATGGTGTTATACCAGACCCAATCATCTGAATCCATGATAGTAGAGGCCCTGGGCTTCACCTGGATATGTAATGGCGTGATATTCAGGCGATAGTGACTAAAGGTATGTTTAACTGCTGGCCAGGTCTCGATTCTGGTAATGTTGCAGTCGGTATGCTTCCTGCACCATGCGCGGATACGGGCGGCATCACTATGCTCGTGTTCCGGAAAGCTCCACAGGCCGCCCCAGATCCCGCTGGGCGGGCGGCGTTGCAGCAAAATATCGCCATTTGGGTGGCGCAACATAAGCATTATCGTCTGTTTCGTCGGCAGGGTCTTTTTAGGTTTCCTGTACGGGTAGTCGGTTTCTGTTGCCGTAGCATGTGCCGTGCACCCGTTTGCCACCGGGCATACGCCGCAATGGGGTTTAGTGCGCGTGCACAAGGTGGCCCCCAGATCCATGATCGCCTGGGTGTAATCAGTGGCATGGTCGTGCGGGGTAAGCTGCTCGCTTAGTTCCCATAGCTGCGTTTCCACGGATGTTGTCCCGGGCCAGCCATTAATGGCGTGCCAGCGGCACAACACACGTTTTACATTGCCATCCAGTATCGGCTGTCGTTGGTTCAGGGCCTGTGCGAGGATCGCCGCGGCGGTGGAACGACCAATACCGGGCAGGCTGAGCAGCGTGTCAACGTCCCGGGGAAACTGGCCCTGATGTTCATTGATGATGCTTAGCGCTGCCTTGTGCAGGTTGCGTGCGCGGGCGTAGTAACCCAACCCGGTCCATAAATGCAGTACTTCATCAATGGAGGCCCCGGCCAGTGATTCAATCGTATTAAAACGATCCAAAAAGCGTTCGAGGTAGGGGATCACGGTAGTGACCTGTGTCTGTTGCAACATGATCTCCGAGATCCACACTCGATACAGGCTTCGATCCACTTGCCATGGCAGGTCATGTCGGCCGTGTTTGCTGTACCAGGCAAGTAATTTGCTGCTGAATTGTTTCGGCTTCATGATTCAGAGGCCAGTTTTTCCAGGTTCAGGATGGTTTCAACTGAGGCGTTATAGATCTTTTTCTTGATCAGAAACGGGCCGATGAGAGGTGGTACCCAGAATTTCGGTTGCAAGTCGGTGTTAAACTGAATCCGGGTACGATTATCTTTTGCACTGATTCGCCAGAACGCATGGGCATAGACAAAATCACTTTCCTCGGCAATAACGCTGGTTGAAATAATATGATCGGGTTTTTCCTCGACGTCCTGTACCTGCGTCATGCTGATGCAAAAGAAAGTGATACAGGCCTCACTGACTACCCGGACCCGGTGGTTGCGGTCATCGAGCGAAAATATCAGTTCACTTTCCTTGATGTTCTCATGTATCCGGGTGAGGTTGTTGTAGTCAGTGATGATCCGATAGACAGCATCTACCGGAGCATCCACCAGCATATCGATCTCGACAATGTAACGGCCATCATTATATTCAACATCGGCTGTCAGTAGCTCTCCCGCATGTAGTGGCAAAGCTAACAGGTAAAGTATGATAAGCCCCCATCGTCGAATCACTTAAACAGGCCTTTGAATGCGTCTCTTAATTTATCTTCCAGTTTTTCCTTGCTGGATCTGGATTTCTGTGCCGGTTGGCTGCTGCCACCCGAGGTCGTGCCTGATTGTGTTGTTGACGACCTTTTCTTTTTCAGCAACTTATCCAGGAGCCCTCTCTGGATTTTTTTAGTCAGGGCCTTTTCAACCAGCCTTCCATAATTCTGGTCTTTACATCCCTTGGTAACATCATAGGGGGGCAGCTCCAGATCAATTTCCTTGGCAATCATTTTACCGATGACATCATCAAACTTGTTCTTGATACATTCCTTGCCGATCCTGGTGATTGGGCATCTTATGGAAGTCTTGATAGGCACACGACGGAAGTTATCAATCTCGGATTTTTTCAGACCGGTGATATGCAGATTGTCACCGAGCACGGTTTTGGCATCGTATTTCAGCCTTTGAGTGACCAGATTGACTTCGCCTTTACCGCACATACTCAGATCCTGTGCGAGTAATACCAGATTGTCGTTATAGGCAATACCATTCCTGATACTGAAGTAGGCGGTGATCCGATCAAAGGGTGTATCTTCAGAGTAGCTCTTGCCTTTCAGGCGAGTATTGGTATAGGAACGGTATTGCATCAGGCCCTGTTGTAATTCCCCGATCTGGTTGATGCCCTTGATGACTCCGTTACGAATATTCATCGAGGCAGTCCCTTTGATGGACTGGCGCAAACCTTCGGCCGTGGCGAGGCTGGCGGTCAGCGAGGTGATCGTGATATCACCGGTGCCGGTTAACGCCGCTTCACCGGCGAAGTCCTGTAACAGTCGACCAACATTGATGCCGGTGAAGCTACTGTTCATGGTCATCACTGGTGCATCACCCCTGGCCGTGGTGGCATCAATAGTGACGTTGCCGTTA
Source organism: Gammaproteobacteria bacterium (assembly GCA_036986115.1). Taxonomy (GTDB): domain Bacteria; phylum Pseudomonadota; class Gammaproteobacteria; order BTQY01; family BTQY01; genus BTQY01. The sequence goes on from BTQY01000004.1 coordinate 65,281, forward strand.
AATCTCCCTTCATACATACGGGTTTTGATCGGGCTGATCTTTAGCAGGCCGTTTCTGGCACGAATATCGACGCTGCTTTGCTGGCTTAGCAGGTTCATTACCTTGAGCTGGCCGAGGTTAAATTTCCCGGTCAGATCCAGGTTACGCAGGGCCTCAACAGGTAACAGCGCCGACGAGACGGCCGCATGTGCGCCGCTAATCAGCTCAAAGCCCGGTGTTGCCGCCGTCCCGGCGGCAGATTTTGGCGGCAGGTAACGATCCACATCGATTTTGTCCAGGTTCAGATTCAGGACATAGCGTGGCTTGCTGGGATTGTTGATGGTCAGGTCACCACTGATCCGGCTGTCATCCAGCTGTGCGACCATTTTGCGGATGCGAATACGGGTCGGGTTGCCGCTGATCTGCAGTGCTGCCGCGGCCTTTTGCAGGACATTCTTGTCACTGGTTTGGGGTAGCTGAATACCAAGACCAGGCAACACACTGCGTGGATTGAATTCGGCAATCACCAGTTGACCATCAATCTGTGGCAGCGTGGTGATGTTTTGAATACTCAGCTTGCCCGAGGCCTTCAGGTCATTGATGCCGAGTTTCAGGTCACTGATCGAGACGGCCTGTTTTGCCAGGTTCGCCACAGCATGGCCATGTACCGTCAGTCTGGTGGGTTTCTGGTTAAAGCGCGTATTGGCATCCAGTTTCATGTGCTTGACCGTGACGACCGTTGTACCGAGGTTGGCCGTGACAGATCCCTGCAGGGACACGGTCAGCGGTTGTTTGTTCAACACGGTGTCGGCATTCAGGGTCATTTTATCCATGCTGATGATCTGTTTATTCAGATCGGCAACGATGCCAGCCTTGATGGTGAGCTTGCTGGGGGCCTCGTTGACATGTGCACTGGCATTCAGTGTCATGCCTTCCAGCACGATACTGTTCTGGATCATGTCTGCGTCGATATCGGCAGTCAGGTTCAGATTGACCGGTCGGCCTTTACTATCTCTTAGATCCACGCTCAATATGGCGTTTTCCAGGCGGACCTGGGCTGCCATCGGGTTGGCATTGATGGTCGCCTTGATCTTGATATTGCCGACAAGTTTTGGTGCGCTGCTGAGCAGATGGAAGCCACCCTCAATATCCACGGCTTCACCCAGGGTCAGTCCACCGGTCACCATATTAAATCGGGAAATGCTAAAACGTTGCCTGGCCAGCTTGTCGTCCCAGGTAATATTGGCATTCTGGATATCCAGGCCATTGATCGCCAGTGCCGCCAGCAATACCTTTGGATCACCACCTTCTGCCTTTGCACCGGGTTCTGTTGCCGCCCTGTCACCTGCCAGGGCCAGCAGGTCATCCCAGTTGGTGCGCCCGTCAATCTTGCGAACGAGATTCAGATCCAGCCCCTTTAGGGTGATGGTATCCATCTCCACCTGCTTGCGGAGCAAGGGTAATAATTTCACACGAATATTGGCAGACGAAAATCTGGCGAAGGCCTTATCGCCGAACCCGCTGGCATTGCTCAGCTGCATTGCGCCGGTCTCGATACCGACCCACGGGAAAAAGGTCAGGCTCAAATCACCGTCTATCTTCAGTTCTCTGCCAGTCCGTTCCTGGACCTGTGAGGCAATCGTGTCTTTAAAATCGTTCAGGTCGAATAGTAGCGGCAGGGCGATGGCCAGTGCCAGCACCAGAAAAACCAGAATGCCAATAAACCAGGTAAAGAACTTTATGATTTTCATGAGGATAATCCGTAATCCATGCTGATTAATTTATCGATAATATGAGCGCACACTTTCAAGTGTAGCATGCAGGGAGTCAGTCAATATCATCATGAAAGAGTCCTGAAATAGACAGGCCGATGGCGCCAGAGTTGCCTGCCAAATTTCTAGAAAGTGGAGCGGGTGATGGGAATCGAACCCACGTTTGAAGCTTGGGAAGCTCCAGTTCTACCATTGAACTACACCCGCGATATCTCTGGACGACACTCGTGTCGTATTTCTATTGCAACACATAAAAGAATGCATCGGCAAGGGTCTATGACGGCGATTGACGCAGCCGCCATCCGCTCGGTAGGCTCTGCTGATGGAAATCATGCTTAACGGTAAGACACAGCAACTGGCCGATGGTAGCACCGCGGCTGATCTGGTGGTGACACTGGGGCTGACAGGCAAGCGTGTCGCAATGGAGATTAATCAGGAGATCCTGCCTCGCAGCCAGTTCCAGACCCATGTACTGCAGCCGGGCGACCAGGTGGAAGTCGTGCATGCGATTGGTGGCGGGCTGGCTAAGTCGTTATAATGGATCTTCATTTCTGATGTAAATCTTCTGGAATCAAGCTCATGGCACAGATTAAAGAACAGGTGGTCCCGCTGGCCGCCGAAGACAAACCCCTCGTTATTGCCGGTAAGACGTACCGTTCCAGGTTGCTGACGGGCACCGGGAAATACAGGGACATGGAACAGACCCGCCTGGCGACCGAGGCCGCCGGGGTGGAGATCGTGACCATCGCCATTCGCCGCTCAAATATCGGTCAGGATCCGGATAAACCGAGTCTGCTGGAGGTCTTGCCGCCGGAGAAATATACCATTTTGCCCAATACCGCTGGCTGCTATACGCTGCAGGATGCGCTGCGCACCTGCCGGCTGGCGCGGGAGTTGCTGGACGGTCATTCGCTGGTGAAGCTCGAGGTCCTCGGCGATGAAAAGACCCTGTTTCCGGATATTACCGAGACCCTGAAGGCCGCAGAAATCCTGGTCAAAGAGGATTTTGATGTGATGGTCTACACCAATGATGATCCGATCATTGCCAAACGCCTTGAGGAGATCGGCTGTGTCGCCGTGATGCCGCTGGCCGCACCCATCGGTTCCGGGCTTGGCATTCGTAACCCGTATAACATTCGCACTATTGTCGAAAATGCCAGGGTACCGATCCTGGTGGATGCCGGGGTCGGCGCCGCGTCAGATGCAGCGATTGCGATGGAACTGGGTTGTGATGGGGTGTTGATGAATACCGCGATTGCCGGTGCCAGAGATCCAGTATTGATGGCCTCGGCGATGAAAAAGGCCGTTGAGGCCGGTCGCGAATCCTATCTTGCCGGGCGCATACCACGTAAGCGTTACGCCAGTGCCTCGTCACCCATCGAAGGTACTTTCTTTTAAAGCCTCTGCGCATTCTGCGTTTAATAACATGGCAGAGGAACAACAAAGACGACGGATCCGCAGCTTCGTGCGTCGTGAAGGACGCATGACCACGTCACAGAAGCGTGCCCTGGAGGAATTATGGGGGGCATACGGCATTGATGTGGATGATACCCTGCTGGATCTGAATACAGTCTTCCCCGCGATAGCCCCGACTATTCTCGAGATAGGGTTTGGCAACGGTAACTCGCTGCTGACGATGGCGCAAAACTCGCCACATAATAATTATCTGGGCGTAGAGGTGCATCGGCCCGGTGTCGGCAATCTGCTACAGAATCTTGAAAGGCAAGCCGTCGGAAATGTGCGGATCATCTGCCACGATGCCGTTGAGGTGGTGGAGAATAATCTGGCGCCGCAATCTCTGCATGGCGTACATCTTTTTTTTCCGGATCCATGGCCAAAGAGAAAACACCACAAACGTCGCCTGCTGCAACCCGGGTTTGCCAGCAGGCTGGCAACGCGCTTAAAACCAGGGGCCCAATTCCATATAGCGACAGACTGGCAAGATTATGCACGACATATGATGGAAGTCATGAGCGAGTCCGGTGATTTTATAAATACCTTTGCAGAAGGGGCGTATGCGCCACGACCCGATGATCGTCCGCTGACCAGATTCGAGCAGCGTGGCCAGAGACTGGGCCATGAAGTCTGGGACCTGGTATTTACAAAGAAACCGGCCTGAATAAGAGTTCTGAATTCCCGATTATATTGGCTGAATCAATCTGTTTAGCAGAAAAACGCTGGGCATTCTGCAAGACCGTGGGCCGCATGGACGCGGCCCCCGAGCCTACAGGGATGTATTTCCGGCGTGTCTTGAAGAATGCCCAGCGTTTTTCTGCCTGGTGATGATCAGGAATTCGTAACTCTTATTTAGTTTCTGATGTTCGTGGCGAAGCGGCGTATTCCCGGGCAGCAGCCTTTTTCTATGACATCTTGTTCCAGGCATCCAGGGCTGCCGTTTTGTAGGCCTCTGCCAGGGTCGGGTAATTGAAGACGTTATCAATGAAGTAATCCAGTGTCCCTCCCAGGACGATGACCGCCTGGCCGATATGGATAGTCTCTGTGGCACCCTCGCCGATGATGTGTACGCCGAGTAGCTTGCGGTCTTCGAGTCCAAACAGCATTTTCAGCATGCCTCCTTCAATGCCGCGGATCTGGCCACGGGCGGTCTCCCGCAGTTTGGCAACACCGGCTTCATATGGAATATTTTTTTTGGTCAGTTCCTGCTCGGTCATGCCGACCATACTGATCTCGGGTACCGCATAGATGCCAAATGGAAAATGTTCCGGGCAGCTGTTGCTGGGTTCACCAAAGGCATGAAGTGCCACGCTCCTGCCTTGCTCCATTGATGTGGAGGCCAGGCTCGGGAAGCCAATGACATCACCGGCCGCATATATATGCTCGACATTGGTTTGATAATGCTCATTGACTTCGATCAGACGACGTTTATTTGCCTGCACCCCGGCATTGCCCAGTTCTAATGCATAGGTGCAGCCAATACGGCCGGCTGCAAACAAGGCGATATCGGTACTGACCCGCTTGCCACTCTCGAGATCGATGCTGACCTTATTATCAGTCTTTACAACATGGCCGACGTTTTCACCGAGGCGCAGGGTGACATTGCCCTTGCGCAGATAGTGGCTCAACTCATCCACAATTTCATTGTCCAGGAACCCCAGCATCCCGGGGCGACCATCGATGAGTGTCACCTTGGCATCCAGGGTACTGAAGATGGAGGCATATTCGACACCGATGACACCGGCACCAATGATGGCAATACTGGCCGGCAGCTTCTTCAGGCCAAGAATGCCATCGCTATCGAGGATGGTCTCGTCATCAAATGGCACATTATCGGGCCGTACCGGACGACTACCGGCGGCGATCAGGATCTTGTCGCCAACATATTCTTCGCAATCGCCGTTGCTGTCCTCGGTGATCATGGTGTGCTCATCCTTGAATGAGGCAGTGCCTTCAATGATGGTGACGTTATTGCGCACCAGCTGGCTGTGGATTACATCCATTTCATGCTGCAGCGTGATCATCAGGCGATGGGTCAGGTCATCAATGGTCAGGTCTTCCTTGAGGCGATAACTGTGACCGTACAGACCACGCTGATCGCTTCCGGTCAGATACAGGGCGGCCTCCCTGAGCGTTTTGCTGGGGATAGTCCCCTTGTGAACCGAGACCCCGCCGAGCATGCCCTGACGCTCAAACAGGGCCACACTCTTGCCCAGCTTGGCGGCCTGTATGGCGGCACGTTGTCCGGCCGGGCCGCTGCCAACGACTAGAAAATCATAATGATGCATTCGTCTCTCCCTGTGATTATTCCAACTCTAGACCAGATGCCTGGAAACCGTGTCAAACACCCGATCTATCGGCATTAATCCCAATGATCTGAGCTAATAGCCGGGTAATCGCTAATATATCAGGCTTTGCTGATACAACAAGGGATACCGGATCCGTTGTTCAGTAACTGGCTTCGTCGATACGCATACTGATGAAATGATCCAGACGTATGCGCAGGGTCTCTCCATCAGATGACTCGGCGATCAGAAATTCCTGGTGGTTGGCGGTCTTCAGATCGGTCGGCATGACGGTATCAATATGTTCCATACCGTCTTCTCCGTGCCAGGTGATGTGCAACCGTTGCTGGTGCAGGATCGCCAGCTCCAGGCTGTCGTAGTCTATGCAGTTGATGGGGTTATAGGGTGTGTCGTCGCCAGTCACAATTAGTTATCTTCCCGCCCTGTCTCGAGGCTTAGTAGCCCGCCATTGCCATCTGCCACTACGTGGATCTCTATCGGTCGGCAGCAAACCTGGCAGTTTTCAAAATATCTGGCCGAACCCGCCGAATAGTCAACCAGGGTGCTGAAAGACTCACCGCAGTATGGGCATGTGATGGTGCGCTCGCTGATCAATTGAGATCACCCGTTATCATCCATGAACAGCGATACCAGGTCATCCAGAAAACGCTGGCCAGTTTGTGTCGGTCGTATGCTCCCATTATGGACCTGGATGAGATCTTTTTCCTGCGCCCTGTGCAGGCCCGGGGTGAGTAGATCCAGCGGCATGCCGGTTTGTCGATCGAACAGGCCCGCATCAAATCCACCGGTGAGGCGCAGGGCATTCATCATAAATTCCACTGGCAGGTCATTGGCAGTGATCTCTGATTCACCACTGATGACCTCTTTCCGGGTTGCCTTGTCCAGATACTCTCCGGGGTGTTTTGTTTTCCACAGGCGATGAATACCCTGTGGGTCAGCACTGCTGAGTTTACCATGGGCACCGGCACCGATGCCCAGGTAATCACCGAATTGCCAGTAGTTCAGGTTATGTCGACTTTGTCTGCCTGGTTTTGCATATGCCGAGACTTCATACTGCATCAAGCCATTGTCGGTGAGTATTTCATGGTTGCGTTGCTGCATCTTGAACGCCAGGTCATGCCCTGGCAAGACCGGGGGGTGTTCATAAAACCAGGTGTGCGGTTCAAGCGTCAGTTGATAGAGCGAAATGTGTTGTGGTTCCAGGTCGATGGCATTTCGCACGTCGGCCTGTGACTGCTGTATGCTTTGTCCGGGTAAAGCAAACATCAGATCCAGGTTGAAATTTTCCAGTCCGGCCTTATGCGCAGACTCGGCAGCAGCAAAGGCCTGCCGGCGATCGTGGATCCTGCCGAGTTGCTGCAGGTGATCGTCGTTAAAACTCTGAATACCAATCGATAGTCGATTTATCCCAGCGGCTTTAAATTCAGCAAATTTTTGATATTCGACTGTGCCGGGATTGGCTTCCAGGGTGATCTCTGCATCGGGGTTTATGCTCAGTCGCGCGCGCAGGCCACTCAGCAGGGCCTCGATGGATTCCGCTGAGAACAGGCTGGGTGTTCCACCTCCGATGTAAATGCTTTTTACGACACGCCCCCAGATCCGGGGCAGATCCTGTTCCAGATCGGCAATCAATGCCTTGATATATTCTGTTTCAGGCAGCTCGCCTCGAACGACGTGAGAATTGAAATCACAATATGGACACTTGCGTACACACCAGGGTATATGGATGTACAGGCCAAGTTCTGGCAAGACGGTGAAATTGAACATATTCTGGTGGCCTGATAAGTTTACATATGGCCTTGTTCACGCAGTGTAACCAGTAGTTTTGTCAGGGCCTGACCGCGGTGGCTCAGACTGTTCTTTACTTGCGGGGATAACTCGGCGGAGGAACAGTTGTATTCAGGCACCAGGAATACCGGGTCATAGCCAAAACCATTGTCACCAACAGGAGCTTCCAGGATACGCCCTTCCCAGGTCCCCTGACAGATAAGAGGCGTAGGATCGTTTTCATGGCGCATGAAGACCATCAGACATTGAAAGCGTGCGCTACGCTTTTCGCCGGCAACACCTTGCAGTTCACCCAGGAGCTTTTGCAGGTTTTCTTCATCAGAACTGTCTGCACCGGCATAGCGCGCTGAATAAATACCAGGGGCACCCCTCAGATAATCGACTTCCAGACCAGAGTCATCGGCGATCGCCGGCAGGCCCGTGTGGGCGGCGGCATTGCGTGCTTTTAAGATGGCGTTCTCGACAAAGGTAAGGCCCGTCTCATCGGCATCGGCTACGCCGAATTCACTTTGTGGCACAACTTCAATGTCCAGCAGAGCCAGGATCTCGTTGATCTCACGTACCTTGCCCCTGTTACTGCTGGCTAAAACGAATTTTTTCATGGCACTAATCACTAAGTACTTGCTTCTGTCTCTCGATCAGGGAAGCGATACCGTTTTTAGCCAGCTCCAGCATCGCATTGAGTTCGTCAGTACTGAACGGGTGGCCCTCGGCAGTGCCCTGTACCTCAATAAACTTCCCATCCTGGTCCATGACTACATTCATATCGGTTTCGGCATTGGAATCTTCGGCATAGTCCAGATCCAGTACCGGGGTGCCCTTGTAAACACCGACAGAGACAGATGCCACGGCACCCACAAGAGGATTTTTTTTGAGTTTGTTATTGGCCATCATGTACTCAATCGCATCGGATAGCGCGACAAACCCACCGGTAATGGAGGCTGTTCGGGTGCCGCCGTCGGCCTGGATCACGTCACAGTCGATAGTGATCGAAGCTTCACCCAGGGCTTCGAGATTTATCGAGGCGCGCAAAGATCGTCCGATCAGACGCTGGATCTCCATGGTGCGACCGCCCTGTTTACCTCTGGCGGCCTCACGACCCATACGGCTTCCAGTGGATCTGGGCAGCATCCCGTATTCCGCAGTCACCCAGCCCTTGCCACTGCCCTTTAGAAAACCGGGGACACGTTCTTCAACACTGGCGGTGCACAAGACCCTGGTATCGCCAAATTCAACCAGCACGGAGCCCTCGGCATGCTTGGTGTATTTGCGGGTAATTTTTATTTCACGCAGCTGATCGGCAGCTCGTCCGCTTGGGCGCATGTGTCTGTCCTTTAATTCGTTTGCTAACAGGAATTTCTGATATAGAAGGACACAGAGTTTACCACGCCTGAGTTGTGTATGGGGCCAGATCAGGGCCTGATCAGGAACGGCATCAGGATTTTTTTATTTCATTCTGGAATTCTTCATAGGCCTTGTTGATTTCAAGGATGGCATCCCCCAGATCAAAGCCCGCTGAGGCAGATTTTTCGGTGACCTTTGTTTTTAACGGCGTAGTTTGCCCTCGCCTGGCGGCAGCTGGTTGACTGATCCAGCGCATTGCGATCACGCTGATGTTATCACTGCTGGGATAACTGAGTTGCTCGGCCTGGTAGGCCATCTCTTCCACAACCTCCGGCAGGTTTGTCTTGCCAAGGCTGTGGCAGATGTAATCCTCCTCGAGTGATCCCCAGAGTCCATCTGAGCACATCATAATCACATCGTTTGGCTGTAATACCATACGTGCAGTGACAATCCTGGGGTAGTGTTTTTTACCGCCAATGCACTGGGTCACGTAATTACGCATAGGATGGCTGGCCATTTCCTTCTTGCCGATCTCTCCGCAATTAAAAAGGTCTTCAACATAGGAATGATCCCGGGTCCTGAATTCCACTTTATCTTTTCGTAGCAGATACAGTCGGCTGTCACCAACATGGGCCCACCAGGCGACACCATCCTGCACCAGGCAGACGACACAGGTTGTGCAGGGAGTGCACACTGGATCCTGTTTTTGTCCCCAATCGATAACCTGGTCATGTGCATCACGTATGCTTGATTCCAGGAAGCTGACAGGGTCGGCAATTGGTTTTATTTCTTCTTCATAGTGATTTTTGACAGTGTCCACCAGTGTATTTGCCGCGAGTTCACCGTGAGCATGGCCGCCCATACCATCGGCCAGGATCAGAATAATGCCGGCCCCATCTCTGGCTGCACCAATGCGGTCCTGGTTATTCTGACGGTTGCCCAGGCGGGTTGCGCTGGCAAGTACATATCCCATGTTTCAATCCTCCAGCCTGTTGAACAGGCTGTTGGTAAATTTCTTTATACCAGACGGTGATGGTTCCTCTCCGTCTTCCTTATCTATATATTCGAGTAACTCGTTAATGTTCTGTGGGCGGTTGAGAGGATCGACTTCCATTGCCCAGTCAATTGCTGATAACAGGGTTTCCGAGTAATGCTTTTTAAACAATTCAGTTGCCGGGCGCATTTCATCATTCTCGGCGCGTTCCTTGGCAGGGGGCGGCGGGCATCCCTCGAGACAGGAGCGCATGGTGGCGCCAAGTGCATAGATGTCCGACCATGGACCGACGTAGCCCTTACTTTTATACTGTTCTATCGGTGAATAGCCCGGCGTGATCACCTGGCTCGGCTGATACTGGCGAGTACTCATCATTTGATGGACGGCACCGAAGTCCAGTAACAGGGGTTTGCCACCGTGAATCAGGTGCACATTGGCCGGCTTGATATCGAGGTGAGTCAAACCGGCATCATGGAGCATCTTCAGGCCTTCTAGCAGTGGTGGAAATACAGTCCGCATAAAGGTTTCACTGAGATTCCCCTGGTATTTTTTGATATAGGCTTCCAGGTTTTCTCCTGGCTGGTACTCCATCACCATGTAAGCAGTACCATTGGCGCTGAAGAAATTGAAGACGTTTACGATGGTGTCATGTTTCAGGGTCGCCAGCGTACTGGCTTCCTTGAAGAACAGCTTTCGGCCATGATTAAAGCGGTCTACGTCATCCTCTGTCGCCGGCGCAACACGCATATCCTCATCACGACGGGCAAACTTGCGCGGAATGTATTCTTTGATAGCAACGTGTTTGTCCAGTCCGGAGACGTTTGCCAGATAAACGATACTGAAGCCACCACGACTCAGTGTGTATTCGATCACATAATGATCAATCCGGGTGCCCGGAGGCAGGCTGTCATCGATGTTTCTCATAGAATTATGACCATGCACTCTTCACTTCGGTCAGTAGTATTAGGTTTTTATTAATATGCCAGGAGCCCGAATACCTTTATAATAGGCCAGAATATACCAGTACTATTTCCCCAACACAGTCTAGCACCGCCTGTGGTCTGATAAGGCGTATATTCGAGGATAATCGACATTATGCAGGAGAGATTCAATGATTCGTAGCATGACCGCATTTTCCCGGCAGGATTCCCAGGGTGATTGGGGTGGTATCAGCCTGGAAATTCGCTCGGTAAACCATCGTTATCTGGATATTTCCCTGCGACTGCCGGAAGAATTCCGGGCCATGGAGCCATACATAAGAGAGAAAATTGGACAATCCCTGAAACGGGGCAAAGTCGATTGCAATATTCGTTATCAATTGCCCGAGAATGGTAATACACAACTGACGGTAAATATGGAACTGGCCAGGCGATTGTCTGAGGTGAGTCGGGACGTAGATCACCTGTTATACAATTCAGCACCGATAAATTCTCTGGATATACTGCGTTGGCCGGGGATCATGCTGGCAGCAGAACATAACTGGGGCAAGATGCGGGAGGAGGCAAAGGTATTGATTGAAGCAGGCCTGAAGGACCTGCTGGAGACCAGGGGTCGTGAGGGTGAAAAACTCAAACAACTCATTACGAAACGCCTGACCAGTATTTCCGAGATTGTCGTAAAAGTACGAAAATCCTTGCCCGAGATACTCAATAGTTTTCGAAAAAAACTCCATGATCGCCTGGCTGAGATAAAAACGCAGCTGGATGAATCACGTATCGAGCAGGAGATCGCGGTTGTTGCGCAACGCATGGATGTGGATGAGGAACTGGATCGACTTGATAGTCATGTCAGTGAAGTACAAAGGGTGCTGGAACAGAAAGAGCCGGTAGGAAGGCGCCTGGATTTCCTGATGCAGGAGCTGAATCGTGAGGCCAATACCCTGGGTTCCAAGTCAGTGAGCAGCGAGATGACACGTGCCTCAGTGGATCTGAAGGTACTGATTGAACAAATGCGTGAACAGGTCCAGAACATCGAGTAATTAATATGTCAGGAACTCTCTTTATAGTTGCCGCGCCATCCGGTGCCGGTAAAAGCAGTCTGTTAAAGGCGCTGATGGAATCCATTGGCAGCGACTCTCGCCTGAGAGTCTCGGTTTCTCATACCACGCGCGCGCCACGTCCCGGCGAGCAGGACGGCGTGGATTATAATTTTGTTGATGTTGATGAGTTTGAAGAGATGTTGGCGAGTGGCAGTTTTCTGGAATATGCCAGAGTGTTTGATAATTTTTACGGCACTTCCCTGAAGTGGGTCCAGCAGCAACTGGCTGAAGATATCAATGTGATCCTGGAGATCGACTGGCAGGGGGCACGCCGGGTCAGGGAGGTCTTCCCTGCTGTGGTGTCAGTATTTATATTGCCACCATCCAGAGATGAGCTGGAGAAGCGTCTGCGCAGCCGCGGACAGGACGATGAGGACATCATTGCCCGACGCATGAGCGATGCCGAGGCCGGGATGTCTCATTATCCGGAGTTTGATTATTTAGTCATCAATGATGACTTTGATCAGGCCCTGCAGGAGCTGCGTTTGATTACCACCAATCGTGGTCAGGCAGACCATCTTCGGCTGGAGAATCAGAAAAACCTGCGGCAAGCCATGCTCGGTGAAATAGCGCCGTCAGGTTGAACAACAACTAATTGATATATATAATATTATTATTGTTTTCTTGGCATTGAGGAAGATTTTTTGTACACTCTCGCGTCCTTAATATACGTAGTTCAAATTTCAGGAGATACACATGGCACGGGTAACAGTAGAAGATTGTCTGGAAAACGTCGGCAACCGCTTTGAGCTGGTGCTGGTATCGTCACGCCGTGCCCGTCAGCTTGTCAATGGTAAGGAAGCCACGCTCGAATGGGAAAATGACAAGCCAACGGTGATGGCCTTGCGCGAACTTGCCGAAGGCACTATCACCAATGAAATTATGGACAGGATTGAAGCCGCCGCTGCTGTTGCAGAAGAAATGCAGTTGGTGGAGGAATTACACGTGGAAGTCTGATAGGCCCCTAAAGGCATCGGCAGGGGGCTTTCCTGAATAACCAATCTGGATAAGCGCCATCCCACAAGCTGATCAAAAAAAGTCAAGGCCGAGCATACCACCTACTTATCGTATCGGCGACCTGTGTGACCTGCTGGATTCCTACATGGACAAGGACCAGGTCAAGGATGTGTATCGCGCCTATCTGTTTGGCTCCGAGGCCCATGCCGGTCAGCAGCGTGTCTCCGGTGAACCCTATATCTCTCATCCTGTGGCGGTTGCCAAGATCCTCGCGGATATGTCCATGGATCATCAAAGTATCATGGCGGCAATACTGCATGATGTTATTGAGGACACACCGACCGCGAAGGATTCACTGGTAGAAGAATTCGGCGAAGAAATCGCCGAGCTGGTTGACGGCGTCAGCAAGTTGACCCAGATCGAGTTTGAGTCCAAGGCAGAAGAGCAGGCAGAAAACTTCCGCAAGATGTTACTCGCGGTAGCCAAGGATATTCGTGTGATCCTGATCAAGCTGGCTGATCGACTGCACAACATGCGCACTCTCGGACCATTATCTCCCGCCAGGCGCAGACGCATTGCCCGTGAAACCATCGATATCTATGTCCCTATTGCCAGCCGTCTTGGAATGAACGCTGTTCGACTGGAGCTGGAGGAGCTTGGTTTTGCTGCCATGTATCCGATGCGTTACCGGATCATAAAAGAATCGGTCAATGCGCAACGGGGTAACCGGCGCGAGGTGATCGACAAGATCATGACCGGGATTAAACGTCGCTTGCGTCAAGATGATGTCAACGGCGAGGTCGTCGGTCGCGAGAAGCACCTGTTCAGCATCTATCAAAAGATGAAATTACGTACACCGGCATTTCACGAAGTCTTCGATGTGTTCGCGTTTCGTCTCATCGTGCAAACAGTGGACGAATGCTACCGTGCACTGGGTGTGGTGCATAACCTTTATAAACCCGTGCCCGGCAAGTTCAAGGATTACATCGCCATCCCCAAGGCCAATGGCTATCAGTCATTGCATACCATATTGTTTGGCCCGTTTGGGGTGCCGATAGAGATACAGATCCGCACCGTTGAGATGGATAGCGTCGCCGAGGAAGGCATTGCTGCGCACTGGCGCTACAAGGGGAGTGGTGATGCTACCAGTGACTTTGTACGTGCCCGTGAGTGGATGAAGAACCTGCTTGATATGCAGAAGAATGCTGGTAATTCACTGGAGTTTATCGAGAACGTCAAGATCGATCTGTTTCCGGATGAGGTGTATGTGTTTACTCCACAGGGAAAGATCCTGGAATTGCCACGCGGTGCCACTGCAGTGGATTTTGCCTATTCGGTGCATACTGATGTTGGTAATACCTGTGTTGCCGCAAAGATAGATCGGCAACTGGCGCCACTAAGAACCCCGCTATACAACGGCCAGACGGTTGAGATCATTACCGCCAGTAATGCCAAGCCCAATCCTGCCTGGCTGGACTTTGTGGTGACTGCCAAGGCGCGTTCCAATATTCACGGGTTCCTGAAGAACCTGCGTCGTGATGAGGCCATCTCCCTCGGTAGCCGCCTGCTGGACAAGGCGCTGAGTGTGTCCAGGGCTTCACTGGATTCACTTCCCGGCGAGATCATTAATGCGGTTGTTGGCAACTATGATATGACGAGTCTGGATGATTTGCTGGAGGACATCGGTCTTGGTAATCGTATGCCACAGCTGGTGGCAAAGGCCCTGGTGCCGGATCTTGAAGAAAAAGATGCCACTGACGCTACGGATAGCACCAGTAATAATGAACCACTGGTCATCAGTGGTACCGAGGGAATGGTAGTGAGCTTCGCCAAGTGTTGTCGTCCAATTCCGGGTGATCCGATCCTTGGTTTTGTCAGCGCCGGTCGGGGCATCGTGATTCACAATCAGCATTGTCACAATGTCGGTGAATATCGCAAATTGCCCGAGAAATGGATTGACGTAAAATGGGAAAAAGATGTAGCAGGTGATTTTTCTGTCGAATTACGTGTCGACCTTGCCAATCAACGCGGTGCACTGGCGATTGTTGCCTCGGTGATCGCAGATATGGAAGCGAATATCGAAACAGTCAACATGCAGGAGAAGGACGGCCTGTACAGTTCTATCCTGTTCACGATCGGGGTGCAGGATCGAAAACATCTTGCGACCATTATGCGGCGTTTACGATCCATCAGCATGGTGGTGCGTATTATCAGGATGAAGAGCTAAAAAATTTACCACGGGGGTCACGGGGAAGACACTGGGAACACAGGCATTGAAAACTGGATTATCATTTTCTTAATCTGGCCTTGCTATTTAGATCACCTTTCCCCCTGGTATATTTTAAATATAATACATGGCAATTGCCTTCATCGCAGATTTATGGCGTGAAATATTAATTAACATTCAGGAGTTTGTATGTCTCGCGAAATTATCAGTACGGATGAAGCACCTCAGGCCATTGGTACTTATTCCCAGGCCGTCAAGATTAACGGCAGCGTCTACCTGTCAGGCCAGATCCCGCTGGATCCTGCCACCATGGAAGTGATTGACGGTGACATGGAGGCAATGGTGGTCAGGGTGTTTGATAATCTGGCTGCAGTTGCAAGTGCAGCGGGGGGCAGTCTGAATGATGTCGTGAAGCTGAACGTTTTTCTGACCGACTTGTCTCACTTTGCACTGGTGAATGAAGTCATGTCACGCTGCTTCGACAAGCCTTACCCTGCACGTGCCGCTGTAGGGGTGGCCTCCTTACCCAGGGGTGTGGCGGTGGAAATGGATGCTGTTATGGTGGTTGAATAACGAATTACCGGGGGGGACACGGGGAAGACACTGTCCAATGATAGATGGCGTCATTTGTAGTTTGCAGGAGTGGCACCATGCACGAAAAGTGCTGACTGGCTCCGATACCTTTTTCCTCCTCCGCCCAGCCACAAATAACGTGGCTGGGAAAGTCGTCCGAAAAAGTTATCCTCTCCAGTCTGATTCTCTTTGTATTGCAGAGCCGGCGGTCACTTCGGACCTCCTGTTCTTTCGCGACCCTGATACATCCATGTACGTCGCGTTGCGAACATATGACTGACTTGATTGATCTTACAATCGTATTCCCTGTGGTAAATGATCTTTTGTTTCAGTTAAACTCCCGTTAATGGAAAATCAACCAGCAAAGACCCCCGATCAGATCCCGGTGACGGTATTCAAGGGTGTCGGCCCCAGGGTCGCTGAACGACTGCGCAAGCTGCGTATTGAGAGTGTTCAGGATGTCTTGTTTCATTTGCCATTTCGATATCAGGATCGTACCCGTATCGTACCTATTGGCAGTCTGAGGCCCGGCCAGTCAGTCACCATCAAGGGTGAAGTGCAGCTTAGCGAGATTAAATACGGCAGGCGACGCTCGCTGCTGGCCAGGATCAGCGATGGTACGGGTTCCATCACCCTGAGATTTTTTTATTTCAATGCCAGCCAACAGGCAGGGCTGGCACGTGGACGACATATTATGTGCTTTGGCGAGGTGCGCCGGGGTCCGGCTACGCTGGAAATGATCCATCCCGAGTACCACTTGCTGGAGTCAGCTGAAATTGAACAAATGCAGGATTCATTGACGCCGATCTATCCTGCGACCGAGGGTGTACACCAGCTAACGCTACGTTCTGTGACGGAGCAGGCGCTCGCCTACCATAATCAAATTAAGGAATGGTTGCCTGAAGAGGTGCTGGCCCAGTTCAGTATGCCATCACTCGGCGATGCACTGCAGCTGGTGCATCGGCCACCGCCGGATACACCGATGGATGTCCTTGAGGCCGGTGAGCATGAGGCACAGCAGCGTCTGGCCTTTGAGGAATTACTGGCGCATCACCTGAGTTTGCGACAGCTACGCGCCGAGGTGCAGATAAAACCGGCCGCCGTCATGACGCTCGCTGCAGGCAAGAACGGGACGTTGCAGGACAAACTGCTGCAGAACCTGTCATTTACACTTACCGGGGCCCAGCAAAGGGTCATTGATGAGATAAGTCATGACCTTCGTCGGCCCCATCCGATGCAGCGGCTGCTGCAGGGTGATGTTGGTTCAGGCAAGACCCTGGTGGCGGCGTGTGCTGTGTTGCAGGCGGTGGAGGCCGGCTGGCAGGCGGCCATCATGGCACCGACGGAATTACTCGCTGAACAGCACTATCGAAATTTTTGCCAGTGGCTGGCGCCGATGGGGCTTAGCCCTGCGTGGTTGTCGGGCAAGCTGAAGGGCAGGCAGCGTACTGAAATGCTTGAGCGGATCCACAGCGGTGATGCCGGGGTCGTGGTCGGTACACATGCGCTGTTTCAGCAAGACGTCAGCTTCAACAAACTCGGGCTGGTGGTCATTGATGAACAACATCGTTTCGGTGTGCATCAGCGTATGGCCTTGCTGGAAAAAGGACGTTATAAAGATCTGTATCCGCATCAATTGATCATGACGGCCACACCGATACCGCGTACGCTGGCGATGACCTTTTTTGCCGATCTGGACAGTTCTAGCATTGATGAACTGCCGCCGGGGCGGATCCCGGTGACCACGGTGGTCATGCCGGATTCGAGGCGCCAGGAAGTGGTACAGCGGGTACACGAGGCCTGCCGTGAAAAGCGTCAGGTCTACTGGGTTTGCACACTCATCGAGGAGTCCGAGGTATTGCAATGCCAGGCAGCGGAAGATGCCGCGCAGTTGCTCAGTGAGGCACTGCCGCAGATCAGGGTGGCGTTGCTGCATGGGCGCATGAAACCGGCGGAGAAGGAGGCCACGATGCTGGCATTCAAGGACGCTGACATTGATTTACTGGTGGCCACCACGGTGGTCGAGGTTGGTGTGGATGTCCCCAACGCCAGTCTGATGATCATCGAGAATGCTGAACGTCTGGGACTGTCGCAATTGCATCAATTGCGTGGTCGGGTGGGTCGTGGCAGTACCGCCAGCTCCTGTGTGTTGCTGTATCATGCACCCTTATCGGCCAGTGCCAGGGAGCGGCTGGCGGCGATGCGGGAAACCAGTGATGGTTTCGAGATTGCACGTCGTGACCTGGCGCTTCGTGGACCAGGTGAAGTGCTTGGGGCCCGCCAAACGGGCATGCAGGAGCTGCATATTGCTGACCTGCAACGAGATCAGGCACTGATGCCGATGGTGGAAAAGGCAGCAGATAAACTGCTGCGGGATTATCCGGAGCGCATCACACCATTGGTAAGGCGCTGGCTGGGAGATGTAACGCACTATGCGGATGTGTAATCAACAACAGGTGATCCAGGGAACCTCTGATCTATTCATGAACTTGCATCTCACCTCTAGAATATCCAGCTTCTGCGTTGCGAAGCTTCGCAATAGCCGGCTATTACGTGCAATTCGCGCCTTGAATCTGAACATTTTAGATGCAATCTGCTTCGTCCAGAATAAATCAGAGGTTCCCTAGTTGAGTTCTGATATACCCAACCTGAGGTTCAAGGGCGAACCACTCTGGCTTCCATCACGACGTGTACTGGGAGTTGATATCCCTGCACAAACCCTGGGCTGGCTGATGGACTCATCGTCGTTAACGCAGCGACTGATACAGGCATGTCCCGGAAAATTCAGTGTGCAGGTGATCGATCAGGGTTACGACTTACCGATGAAAAATGAATCGCGCTGGCTGGATATGCCGGGTGGTAGCTATGGTTTTATTCGCCAGGTCAGGTTGTTGTGTAATAAAACCCCATGGGTATTCGCTCGTACCGTGATCCCTGTTTCAACCCTGAGTGGTCGCCTGCGCCAGCTTACCCGTCTGGGAAACAAGCCCCTCGGTGCCTTCCTGTTTGCCGACAACGGTATGCGCCGTGGTGAGATGGAAATTGCCAGGATTCAGCATGGTGATCAGATCTATCAAAGCGCCCTCGGCGCAAAGGGAGCAAGGCGCAAAGGGCAAGAAAACCGCGACGTCATTTGGGGACGACGCTCTACATTTTACCTGGATTACAAACCTTTATTAGTCAGCGAGATTTTTTTGCCGGGCATTGGCCAGTGTGATCTATATGGTGCAAGGTAAGCCAAATGGCCTTGATAGAAACACTGCTTGCAAAGTTAAAAGTTAAAGATGCCAGGCAGCTTGCCCGGCTGATAACGCTCCGCAGTCGTGAGTATGCGCTGTTGGCCCGCCTGGACAAACCGATAGGAATATTATTGTTGTTATGGCCAACCCTGTGGGCGTTGTGGATCGCCGGCGAGGGCTCGCCCAATCCGGGGGTGTTGATAGTGTTTGTGCTGGGGGTCGTTTTAATGCGTTCTGCCGGCTGTATCATTAACGATTATGCAGATCGTAAAGTGGACCCCCTGGTTGCGCGGACGCTGGCCCGACCCATCGCGGCGGGCAGGGTGACTACCCGTGAGGCGCTGATATTATTTTCAGTGTTATGCCTGATCGCCTTCACACTGGTATTGACGATGAATCGACTGACCATCCTGTTGTCACTGGTGGCGGTGGTGCTGGCGATTATTTATCCGTTCACCAAGCGTTATACCTACCTTCCACAGGTATTTCTTGGTATGGCCTTTGGCTGGGCCGTACCGATGGCATTCGCTGCACAAACCGGGGAAGTGCCCAGACTGGCCTGGTTATTACTGACGGCAACAGTATTATGGGCCATGGCCTACGATACTATGTATGCGATGGTAGACCGGGACGATGATATTCGCATTGGGGTGAAATCCACGGCGATCCTGTTCGGTGATGCTGACCGGCTCATTATCGGCATCACCCAGTTATTACTGTTGTGGAGCCTGATCCTGATCGGGCGACAGGCGGGTCTGGACTGGCCGTATTATCTGGGCCTGGCCATCGCCAGCGGCTTTGCTGTGTATCAGCAATATCTAATACACGCACGTTTACCAGGGCCATGTTTTCAGGCCTTCCTGAATAACAATTGGCTGGGGATGTCGATATTCGCTGGCCTGGTGGTCAATTATTTGATCTAAATCAGTAAGTTAGCTAATGCGGCATGCCTGATCGCTGTTAGACATTCCCAGGATATCTGGGTATAGCCTGCCATTATTGGTAGATTAGAATTAGTATAAATCAGAAATTATCTTTGGATCACAGTAACTTGCTGTGGATATTTATACCGATTTGTTATATAGAGTAGGTAGGGATGCTGCGCTCCTGGCCTGGAAGCTGCTGGTGGGCGTCATGGTGTGAGCTAGGAAACTGATATTAGCCATAATAGAAGGGGCAAGAGACTGTTATCACTGTTTAAACGCAAGAAAAAATATAATTATCTGACAGGGATCTCCCTGACGCCAGACGGCGTTGCTGTCGCCAGCGTCGATCGCAGCGAATCAGGCAAACCTCAGTTGCTGTTCTGCGATTACCAGCCCAGTGAAGGCGGAGACAATCAAAAGGCCCTGGCTGACATAGTCGACCAGCGTGGCCTGCAACATGCGCCGTGTGTCAGTGTCATTCAACCCGGGCAGCATACCGCATTACTCGTCGAGGCCCCCGATGTCGATGCCGCCGAGCTGAAGAATGCCATGCGCTGGCGTATAAAAGACCTGATTGATTTTCATATCGATGACGCGGTCATCGATGTCTTCGAGATCCCGGGACAAACGTCCGGTCATGCCAAGTTAATGTACGCTGTGGCAACACGTACTGCGGTGATACAGGAGCAGATTGACAATATTAGTCATGCCAATCTGGATCTGAACATCATCGATATACCGGAGCTGGTATGCCGTAACATTACATCGTTGTTACCAGAGGATGTTGATGGCGTGGCATTTTTATATCTGACTAGCAAGGGCGGGCTGATTACCCTGACCAGGCAATCAGTGCTGTATCTGGCGCGGAATATTGATGCCGATATCAGCCAGGTGACTATTGATGGTGATATCGACAGCAACGATCCGCAGGTATCCATGTTCCTGGATGGCATTGTGTTGCAGATTCAACGTTCGCTGGATTACTACGAGAGCCATTTTTTACAGCCGCCTGTCAGTAGTCTGGTGGTCGCGCCAATGTCGCGAAATATTCCCGGCATGGTGACTTATATCGCCAATAATCTGGGGATCTCGGTACGCATGCTGGATGTGAATGAGCTACTCAGGACAACTGAACCATTGAGTGAAGCTGCACAGGCATCCTGTATTACAGCGATTGGTGCGGCACTGCGAACTGAGCGCAAGGCCTTATAGACATGAGTGACTTTACTTGTACAGATAGCAACAGGCACAGGACATGATACAACAGGTCAATTTGTATCACCCGATGTTCCGCAAGCAGGAGAAGGTCTTTTCGGCCAGGACCCTGCTGCAGTCAACCCTGATCATTTTGATTGGGATTGTGCTGTTTTCTGTATATGCCAAATGGCAGGTCATTGCACTCGAATCTGAACTGGGAAACCTGGAACAACAGCAGACCAGTCGTTTACAACGTATCGAGAAGGTCGGTAAACAATTTCCCGTCAAGCTGAAGGATGCCCGGCTGGAAGCCAGGGTCGGGGAGATGCAGCAGGAGAGCAGTACCAAACAACGTCTTATTCAGGTGTTGTCGACGCGCAGCTTTGGTGTGACGAGCGGCTTTTCATCACACCTTGAGGGTCTTGCCCGGCAGCATCTTGACGGCATGTGGTTAAAGAGTATTAGCCTGACTGATGGTGGCTCCCGCCTGGGTCTTGTCGGGAGTACCTTTGCACCTGAACTGGTCCCTCAATATTTGCAGCGGTTGTCTGCAGAAGAGGTGTTTGCCGGCGTGGAGTTCAGGACATTTAACATGCAACGGGCTGCTGACAAACGTTCCATCGATTTTACACTGATGGCGAAATCGGAGAAAAACACGAACAAGTGATTCCATGTGATGAAGGACAAGCTGACACAGGTAATGGAAAAAATCGATGCCATGACGCTACGCGAGCGCCTCATGGTTGGCGGTGTCATGTTGGTGTTGATATTTTTTATTTGGGACAATGCATTTTTACAGCCGCTTGAGAAGCACAAGAAACAGCTTAACGAACAGGTGCAGGAAAAGCAGGGGCAACTGACAAAACTGGAAAGCCAGATCAATCAGATCATAACCCGCAGCCAGGTAGACCCGAACGAGGAACTGCGCAAGCAACAGGCCGCAATCAGCCAGCAGCTGGAGGCCCTGAACAAACGCCTTCAGGAACTGACCGTGGATCTGATTGACCCGGTGAAGATGGCCAGGGTACTTGAAGAGGTGCTGACCCGCGAGACAGGTCTGACACTGGTGAAGCTGGAGAACCTTGGTTCTACCTCGTTACTGGACGAGATCGGTGCCCCCAGGCAGTCCGGGCCAGGTCAGGGCCCTCTTGGTGTGTACAAGCATGAGCTGGAGCTGACGCTGACCGGAAGTTATCTGGAAATCGTAGATTACCTGAAGGCCCTGGAGGAGTTACCCAGGGGTTTTTACTGGAAGCAGGCATCTCTGACGGTGCAGGATTATCCTGTCGTCGAGCTGATACTCAAGGTACATACCCTGAGCCTGAAAGAGAACTGGATTGGTATTTGATATGACAATAACAGTATCAAAAACGCTAGTTATGACATCAGCGATGATACTGTATATGGTGGCAACCGCCAGCAGCGTACATGCACAGCTGCGTGACCCGATGCAGCCGCCCGAGTTCCAGTATTCGGCAGGCGATGTGGCCCAGTCAAAGTATTCCGGCTATGAGCTGACCTCCATTATCATTGCGCCCGGCAGGCGCGTGGCAGTGATCAATGGCCAGTCACTCAGCAAGGGCGACAGCCTGGGGAATGTCACGGTGGTGGATATTCGCCCCGCTGAAGTGCTGTTGAAACGTGGCGAAGAAGACATTGTCCTGAGCTTAATTCCGGTAAATGTAAAAAAGCCTGTTGACAGACAGCGAAAATAACTGTGGAGTATAGGCTGTGAAAATATATCCTGCTATCAAGCACACACTACAAGACCAAATGCAGGTCGCAGGGGTGATTTTCCTGCTGTTTTCCGTGATTAGTTTTCTATCCGCCTGTCAGACACAAGCTCCCCAGCAAGGCACCGCCATCGACGAGATTGACAAAACCCTGCAGCAAGGTGTCGATGAAGCGAAACGCCGGCAGGCAGCCAGGTCGACTCCGGCCGATGTCTCGGATGCACTGATGCCGGATGTGGGCATCGCATTGCCAGGTACCCCTGACGCCGCTGCTGTGCAGCAGGAACAGCATTTTGATATCTCCGTCAGCGATGCACCGGCCCAGGAATTCTTCATGAGCCTGGTAGAGGGGACGCCGTATAATATGGTAGTGCACCCGAATGTATCCGGCAGCATTTCACTGTCACTGAAAGATGTCACCATCCCCGAGGTCATGGCAATCGCGCGCAATGTCTATGGCTATGAATATACCCGTACCGCTACCAGTTACCAGGTACTGCCGGTTGCGCTACAGACCAGAATTTTCCAGGTCAATTACCTGAACCTGTCCCGAAAGGGTGAATCACAGACTCGCGTCAGCTCGGGGCAGGTGACTCAATCAGAGCGGGCCCTGTCGAGGCGTGGTGGGGGCACAACTACCACGAGTTCAGATGAGGCATCCGGGAGCAAGGTGAAGACAGAATCGGCTTCAGATTTTTGGGCAGAACTGAAGATGTCTCTTGATGCCATTGTTGCCGGTAAGGAAGGCCGCAGCGTCATCCTGAGCCCAAATACAGGTGCCGTCGTGGTAAGGGCGATGCCCGAGGAGCTGCGTGAAGTCGAGCGCTTTTTGAACATTATCCAGAATTCGGCGGAGCGTCAGGTGATCATCGAGGCCAAGATCATCGAAGTGGAACTCAAAGACGGCTTTCAGTCGGGCATCAACTGGACAGCGCTGGGCAGGCCCGGCACTGGCAAGACCATCCAGGGCGGCGTCAGCGGTGGTGGCAGTATCTTTACTGGCACCGGGCTTACCGGCACGGCCGGTACGAATGTCACATTACAGCCTGGGGTGGCACCATATACCGCTATTATCGACACAGCCTTTGGCGGGGTGTTCTCGTTGGCGGCGAATCTGAATGACTTTGCCGCCTTTATCGAGTTGCTCGAGACCCAGGGAAATGTGCAGGTGTTGTCCAGCCCGCGTGTCTCGACCGTGAATAATCAAAAGGCACTCATCAAGGTCGGTGTTGACCGGTTCTTTGTTACCGATATTTCAACGACCACAGTGACTGGCTCCACCTCATCGACATCCAATCCGAATGTCACACTGACGCCATTTTTCTCCGGCATCGCGCTGGATGTATTGCCGCAGATCAATGATGAGGGGGATGTGATACTGCACATTCATCCCACCGTCAGTGAGGTCACCGAAGAGAACAAGAGCATCGGTTTAACTTCCACCTCTACAATAACTATACCACTGGCGGTCAGCTCCATTCGCGAGTCCGATACCATCATCCGTGCCAGGAGTGGCCAGATCGTTGTTATCGGCGGTCTGATGCAAAACACCACCAGGGAAGAAGTCGGCGGTGTGCCGCTGCTCAGTGACCTGCCGTTTGTTGGTTCACTGTTCAGGCATACCAAACAGTCGTCCAAAAAGAGTGAGCTGGTCATTCTTCTACGGCCCATCGTCGTTGGTGAGAGTACCTGGCAAACACAGCTTGAGAATTCCCGGGGCAAGATCAAAAAACTTCGCCGTGGTTTCCATTACGGTGGCAAACAGGAAGTTTTCGGTACTGAAGCAGAAGTTAAGAGGTAGCGATATACGCTATGTATCTTGAACACTTTGGCATGAATGAATGGCCATTCAGGCTGACGCCTGACACCAGCTTCTTCTTTGAGCATGCAGGTCATCACGATGCCCTTAATGTGCTACTGGTCTCGCTGCGGGCAGGCGAAGGTTTTATCAAGATCGTCGGTGAAGTCGGCACGGGCAAGACGCTACTGTGTCGCAAACTGCTGAACATACTTTCTGAAGATGAAAATTTTGTCACTATCTATATTCCTAATCCATACTTATCTCCGGCGGCACTAAGGCTGGCACTGGCCGAAGAGCTGGGGATGAACATTCCGACCAACTATGTTCAGCACCGACAGTTAAAACTGATAACCGACAAGCTGCTGGAATTGTCCGCGGCAGGTAAACAAGTGGTGGTGTGCCTGGATGAGGCACAGGCGATGCCTGAGGAGACCCTTGAGGCGTTGCGACTGTTGACCAACCTTGAAACCGAGAAACACAAGCTGCTGCAGATTGTGTTATTCGGCCAGCCTGAACTGGATGAACTGCTGGATCGGCCATCAGTGCGCCAGCTCAAGCAACGTATTGTATTTTCGCATCGCCTGGCACCGATTACGTCTGACGGCATGTTGAATTATCTGAGTCATCGCCTGCTGGTGGCCGGCTACAGCGGACCGCTGTTATTCAATAAAACAGCGCTCAGTGATCTGCACCGGGCCAGTCGAGGTGTACCCCGGTTGATCAATATTCTCAGTCACAAGGCATTGATGGTGACCTATGGCCGGGGCATGAAGGTGATCAATCAGGACAGCATGAGGGCAGCGATTAACGATACTGAGGATGCCGGTGGTGTCCCCGGCAGTAAATTTGGCTCATCCTTTTATAGCATTGCGGCTGCCGTCACCGTGGCACTCGGTGCCGGCTTGTATTATCTGTGGGGTGTCGCGCATTGAGTGTTATCAACCAGATGCTGAAGGATCTGGAACAGCGTCGCGCCCAGGAGGCACCGGTCTCGGGTGGTATTCTCGATAACCTGAACTGGTCGGGGGGCAATGCAGATGGTGAGCCACGCCGCAGTCCGCTGATGTGGCTGACCATCCTCACACTTATAGTGCTCACCGGCTACCTGATGTGGGATCGCCTCCCCGGGCCGTTGTCGGCTGGCAATGGCATGGCCTCTGCCCCCGTTACCCGAGTAAATATTTCTCAACCAGGGGCACGTGAAAGTATTAACCGGGTTGAAAGCGAACCGGCTGAGACAATTGCATCAACAACCCAGACCCCTGCAGTGGAAAATGAATATCAGTCTGTCATCAGGCCAATTGAAACACCCGTCGATGAACCCAGGACCACTGATAGTCGCAAACCGCTGCAAATAGCTGCCGAGGAAACGGCCAGCACTACTGCTATTGTTAGCCAGCCGCTACAGGTGAACGAACCTGGGCCAGCAGCGGCCACATTAACAGAGCCAGTAGTAACTTCAGCGCAAAACCCAGAACCAATCCCAGAATCAAACTCAGAACCAGACACGCTAGCCAGGGCGATATCATCACCAGCGTCGCAGACAGAA
Source organism: Gammaproteobacteria bacterium (assembly GCA_036986115.1). Taxonomy (GTDB): domain Bacteria; phylum Pseudomonadota; class Gammaproteobacteria; order BTQY01; family BTQY01; genus BTQY01. The sequence continues at coordinate 91,159 of BTQY01000004.1, forward strand.
ACAGCGTCGCAGACAGAAACAGCGTCGCAGACACAGACAGCATCACAAACACAGTCCCAGCCCGACTCTCAGCCAGCGCCCCGGACGGGAAGGGCATCGGCAACAAGATCATTGCAGGATTATCAGCAGTGGCTTGGCCATCAGCAACCGGAGTCATTCACGCTGCAGATCATGGGAGGAGAGAGACCGGCAAAGCTTGAAAAGCTCATGCTGGCCCAGACCTTACCTGAGGTGGCGACGGTGATCCCGACCTTTGGCAGCAAACGATGGTATATCGTGGCTTATGGTAGTTACCCTGGCATTGAAGCGGCACAGCAAGCCATGTCGACGTTACCCGCTTCATTGCAGGCAGCGGGTGTGTTCCCGAGGCGCATTGACAATATTCATCCGAATACTGAGTTACTGCCGGCCACAGATAAAACCAGCACATCAGATCAGCAATCCAGGACACCGTCAGAGAAACCCCGAACAGAGCCCGCCGTTGTGGTCAGGAGCGGAAAGATGACCAAGACCATCAGACTGATGAGTCCGGCGACCCAGGCTCAGCAACATTACCTGCAGGCCGTGGCATTAATTAAACAAAAACGCTTAGCAGAGGCGCAGCGGCTGTTGGGTGATGCGCTGGCAGTGTATCCGGATCACGCTCAGGCGCGTCTGACCTCTGCCGGTGTACTGGTTCAGCAGGGGCGTGTTAACGAGGCCATGGCATTGCTTGAGCAAGGCAGTGAACAGCAACCCGAGGTCAGCCAGTTCGCCAAATTGCATGCGCGCCTGCTGATGGACAGTGGTGATGTTTCAAAGGCAATAAGTGTGCTTGAGCAATATCGACCGCAGATTGACCAGGACACCGAATACCATGCGATGCTGGCTGCACTATACCAGCGTAATAGTCGTCATCAGGACGCCGTTGGTCTGTATCGTGCGCTGCTCAGTCATCAGCCGAACAAGGAAGTCTGGTGGGTAGGCCTTGGCATCTCACTGGAGGCCATGCAAAGTCGTGGCGACGCCCTGAATGCCTTCCGTCGGGCGCGCACCCTGGCAACGCTGAGCAGCAAACTGCAAAAGTATGTCGATAACCGCATTGCGCAGTTGAGCCAAAATCCCTAACAACCCTTGCTGTCATTACGAGGAGCATAGCGACGTGGCAATCTTACTTTTGTAGGAGCGGCGGTCGCTACGGACATCCTGTCCTAACGCGACCCTCGTACGTCCATGTACATCGCGCCGCGAACAGTGTTGACTGGCTCCGGTAGCTTTTTCGTCCTCCACCCAGCCACAAAGAACGTGGCTGGTAAAGTCGTCCGAAAAAGATTGTTCGCTTCGCACATCCCTGTGCTCTCGCGAACCTAGTACATCCTGTACGTCGCCCTCGCCAGTCTTTGAATCGTTCTTAACTGTAGGCCGGATTAAAACCCGCAGGGTGTATCCGGCAGTATATATGACGTGTCACGAATCCCATTCAGGCACATAATATTAATCAGGCACTACAATATTGAAATACCTATAAATCTAGTGCTATAACGAGGTCTATCTGTAAATGTATAACGAGACAAGGGGTCTCGTTAATTAAGCAGTTGGATCCCATTAAATCAGTAACTTAGAATGTGGTATATTAATAGGTATCTCAGAAGAGGATATATCCATGTCTAGTACAAAAGAGATTCTTAAAGAGGCGCTTTCATTAAGTCCTGATGAGAAAGCCGAGCTTGTGGATGAGCTATTAGTGAGTCTCGATAGCCCTGAACCTGATATCGAAAAAGTCTGGGCTGAGGAAGTCGAAAAGCGTATTGACGCTATAGATCAAGGAAAATCAAAAACTATCTCACTGGAAGAGGTGTTACAAAAATATAAATGAGAATAATCTTTTCAGCGCCCGCCCAAATGGAATTGGATGACGCTATTGAATATTACAATAACGAATCATCAGGTCTAGGAGACACATTTTTATTTGAAGTACTCCATTCAATTAATAGAATTGGCCAATTTCCAGAAGCATGGCACCCCACATCTAAAAGAACAAGAAGGTGCCAAACCCGTAGGTTCCCCTATGGTGTCATATATCAAGTTCGTGAAGACCACATTTTAGTTGTCGCAGTTGCTAATTTACATAGAGAGCCCAAATATTGGATCGAAAGATTATAGAATGGGGTCTAAAAATGTATAACGAGACAAAGGGTCTCGTTAATTAAACTGTTGTGTTTTTTGACTAAATGCCAGAAATTGGAAAAATAGGGGTAATCAAGTCGGGTGCTAACAAAGATTGGCAGTTACAAATTATTGATGATAATGATAACACTGGCGGATATTTAATTTTAATTAGTAAAGATTTTTCTAATCCCAAAGTAGAAGGTTTTGATGATTGGGTAGATTCTGAGGATTCACTGAATAAATACTTTATAGAATCAAATTGGTTAATTGAATGGTCATAAATAAAAAGCATAAAAATGTATAACGAGACAAGGGTCATCGTTAATTACAGCTAATTCACCAATATTCCCCAGTCAGGTTCAAGCAACTGCTTGATGATGTGAAAGAGATTTTTGTTTTTGGCGTTCCCACTCACCGAGGAAGATATTTCAAAAGATTCAATTTAGTAGAACTTTACGACGACTATTTATATGATTCAGAAACATCTGTTGAAATGCTGGCTAGCACAATTGTTCATGAGGCCCAACACGCAAGACTATTCCGGTTGGGTATTGGTTATGAAGTGGAAATTATGGCCCGAGTAGAACAGGTTTGCTATACAGCACAAAAAATACTCGGGCTTCGTATACCTAATGGGGATGAGGTTGTTGAATATGCTAATGAAAAACTGCGAGGAGATATTGAATACGAATATTCGGATGTTGCTAGTATTGAGGCAGATTTTAACGCGCTAGATGAATTAGGTTGCCCTTTGTGGATTCAGAAATTATTAAGGTGGCATGTTAATCGTAAAATTAAAAACTACCAAAATGATAACAAACAAGATTAACGAGATAATAGCCTTTTTCTTTACAGTTGAAGTCGCAGCCGAGAGCAGTCATTGAGATATTAAGACTGGCGAGGGTTGCTTTTTCAGCCGACTTGCGAGCGCAGCGAGGTCGGAGGCTGAAAAAGATACCGGAGCCAGTCAACACAGTCCAAGCTCTTTTACCACAGAGGACACAGAGAAAAATATACTGTGGTACAAATGCTTTTATTATCCCCGTGTCTTCCCAGTGTTCCCCGTGGTAATTCTTTGTTGCACCGCGCCGGATACACGCTATTACAACGGCGCGCTTAGCGCTGTAGAACCCCTACGGGGTTCATTCAGCACTACCTCGCTCTCGCTCAGGTCGTCCGGCCTACAACTTCCCGTGGTAACAATACTGCCGGATACAAGTACCAGTAATTTGTAGTCAGCTTTTGCCCGCCCGGGCAATGACCCATACTTCGATGTTCTGCACGCCATGGCGCTGCAACAATGATGCAATGGCCGCCAGGGTGCTGCCAGTGGTCATGACGTCATCCACGATAGCGACATGTTTCGCATCCAGCTTGTGTTGCAGGGCAAATGCCCCGCGCACATTTCCGCGCCGGGCACAGGCTGGTAGCGTGGATTGAACTTCAGTGTGCCGGATCCGCCGACACTGGTGGAGATCGACACGAATACCAAGGCGCCGGCCGATCACCTGTGCCAGCTCCACGGCCTGGTTATAACCACGTTGCCGCAGGCGCGCCGGGTGCAGCGGTACCGGGAGCAGCAACTGCGGCAAACATGCTCGCGGGGCGAGTTTCTCTGTCATCAGCTCGCCGAATACCCGGATGAGATGGAGGCCGTCGTGAAACTTCAGATCCATCATCAAGCGCGGGATCGGCGGTCGATAGCGTAACAGGGCGAAGCATTGCTGATACGCTGGTGGTTCGATCATGCACTGACCGCAGAGCCTGCCGGCAGTAGTCTCGATAGTTGTTTCGATATTGGCTGATAATGCCGGCAAGGGTTGACCACAGCGGTGGCAGGCGGGGAAATTAATGGGCAGGGCCTGGTAACAGCCCTGACACAGGTCAAGCTGGCGGTCGCCATTGCTAATGTCAGCGCTGATACCCGTGCTGCCGCACAATACGCATTGCGACGGCCACAGACTATATTGTATATATTCTATACACTTGTAAACCATTGGCGTTCCTTGCCGTTGACAGAAAATCTACGGGGACTACCATGTCCCAGCATAATGACAGCAAGACGATTTTACCGAGCTGGGGCCAGATATGATATGGCGTGTGGCTGACAGCAGCCCAGGCGGTTTTCCTGCAAGGAGACAGTATGAATTCGGACATCACATTATTACCTGGCACATTGAAGGCCACCTCGTTGCGCACCTCTGGACAGGTGTCACGCCAGCAACTGCAGGCATTGTTCGAGATGCCGTTTATGGGACTGATTCATCAGGCCCATCAGGTGCACCAGCAACATTTTGATGCCAATGCGATCCAGGTCAGCAGCCTGCTGAGCATCAAGACCGGCGGTTGTTCCGAGGACTGTTCCTATTGCCCACAGAGCGCCCATTATGAGACCGATCTTGAGAATAAGCCGCTGATGGATGTCGAGCAGGTGATGAGTGAAGCCGCCGCCGCCAGACAACGCGGTGCCGGGCGCTTCTGCATGGGGGCGGCCTGGCGCAGCCCGAAGGACAGTGATATGCCGTTGTTGACGGACATGGTACGCCAGGTGAAATCGATGGGACTGGAGACCTGTATGACCCTCGGCATGCTGAGCGAACAACAGGCCCGGCAGCTGGCGGAGGCAGGCCTGGATTATTACAACCACAATCTGGATACCTCGCCTGAATACTATGCCGAGATTATCACTACCAGAACCTATCAGGACCGCCTGGAGACGCTGCAACATGCGCGAAAGGCCGGCATGCAGATTTGTTGCGGCGGTATCGTGGGCATGGGCGAGGATCGCTCTGATCGTATCGGTTTGCTGGCCGAGCTGGCCAATTTACCGGTCCCACCGGAGAGCGTGCCGATCAACCTGCTGGTGCAGGTCGAGGGCACCCCGCTGGATGATGTCCCGAGGCTGGATCCATTTGAGTTTGTGCGCACTGTGGCAGTAGCACGGATCATTATGCCGGTATCGAGGGTGCGTCTGTCGGCGGGTCGTGAGGGCATGAATGACGAGCTGCAGGCGTTATGTTTCTATGCTGGTGCCAATTCGATCTTCCATGGCGAACGCCTGTTGACGACGCCGAATGCCAGCGCCGATCACGATGCCGATCTGTTTGCCCGCCTGGATCTGTATCCGGAGCCGCAATCCGATGCAGGCGGATCGGCAGAACCCACTGCCTCGGCCATCGGTATTCCACTGGACTCAGGCCGGTCATCCCGATCATCCTAGCCACACCCCGGGCAAACACTACCTCAGCTATTCACATGATGGATCTTGCGCCTTTTCTGAAACAGCAACGCCGTGACCACCGGTATCGCCAGCGGCGGGTAATGACGTCGCCACAAGGTCCACTGGTCGAAGTCGATGGCCGGGAATATGTCAGTTTTTGCAGCAACGACTATCTGGGCCTGGCCAATCATCCGCAGGTCAAACAGGCATTTAATGAGGCCGTCGGACGATATGGTGTTGGCAGCGGTGCCTCGCACCTGATCACCGGCCACCTGCAACCTCACCATGAACTCGAAAATGAACTGGCCGATTTTGTCGGACGCCCACGGGCGTTGTTGTTTTCCACCGGTTATATGGCCAATCTCGGCACCGTGGCGGCGCTATTAACTCGATCCGATGCCGTCTTTGGCGACCGCCTGAATCACGCCTCGCTGGTCGATGCCGGGCTGGCCTGTGGCGCCGACTTTAAGCGTTACCCACATGCCGATATTGATGCCTTGCAGGGCCTGCTGAGTGCCGCAGATGCTGGCTCGGGCATCAGAAATAAGTTAGTACTTACTGACGGGGTATTCAGTATGGATGGTGACATTGCACCGTTGCCGGCGATCGCCAGGCTATGTCGGGCAAAGCATGCCACGCTGATGGTCGACGATGCCCATGGCCTGGGTGTGCTGGGGGAGACGGGTGGCGGTAGCCTGCAATACAGTGGGCTTGGCATCGAGGATGTGCCGGTGTTGATGGGCACCCTCGGCAAGGCCTTTGGCAGTTTTGGTGCCTTTGTCGCCGGCAGTGACGAACTGATCGAGACCCTGATCCAGAAGGCCCGCACCTATATCTATACGACGGCATTGCCACCGGCAGTGGCGGAGGCCACGCGCGCGAGTCTCCGGCTGATGCGGGCGGACAACGACCTGCGCACGACCCTGATGGCGCGTGTGCAGCAATTTCGCGACGGCGCCGCGGCCCTCGAGCTGCCACTGATGCCGTCACAGACACCGATTCAGCCATTGCTGGTCGGCGCCAGGAATGATGCCAGGGATGATG
>BTQY01000005.1:0-80196 GCA_036986115.1 Gammaproteobacteria bacterium
TCAATTATATCGTCTCCTGGATCCTGCGAATACGCGCAAGTCCATGAGTCAATTGGTTGCTCTTCTTCACGTCCTTAATTGTGATGTTGACCTGGTTGTTAAGAAGAAGATCGCAGCATAACAAGTCACTCCTGCCAACCGCCTACGTCGCTGGCGCTCCTTCGGCGGCGGCAAGAATAATTGAATAATTGGGGTCAGAGCCTGAGGTATCCCCACGAAATAGTGATCAAAAACAAATATTTAGTGACAATCATCATTCACGACGTCATTCCGGCGAAGGCCGGAATCCAGTTGGCATTTATATGTAACAAAAACAGTGACGGAGGATCTTGATAATTGACGATAAATAGAAGGTTTTCTGGATACCGGCCTTCGCCGGTATGACGAAGTAATTGATTGGCATCATCTTTACTGGAGATTTTGTGGGGATCCCTCAGGGTCAGAGCACATTTTTCGCTAATATTAATATTAGTAGAAAATGTGCTCTGACCCCAGCTTCCTTTGCAAAACGATAGCAATCTTGTTGAAGATTTCACGTTTGGTGGTTATAACGTTATTGCAACTATTGGTGAAAAAATGGTGCAGTCTGTGCACCTATTTTAAAATTACAACGCGGATAAATAATCAATCATCGATTAGAATTTTATGCCCGTTTTATTACAAGCTCCATTCTTTCACCTTTTATAAACAGGAGCCCGATTAAGGAGATTATAAAAATCAACGCGCCAGTGAGGACTATTACGATACCCGGGTCCTTGTTGATAGACAGAACCGCATAGGGCCCATAAGCAAGTCCGGAGAAGACAAGCTTGAGCCCGTCGAATTCAAGGGGCATCTCGTCCGGGTATTTCAACAAAAACCAGCCGGACACGAGGAATTTCTCTCCCCTGAATATCGTTATTTGCATCGCAGGGTTTCGGAATTGTTCCGAGGCCGAATACGCTTTGCCGTTACTGTCCCTGGCAAAATCCGGAATGAGGCGCCCCAGTCTGAACGTATACCCGCTGTCGCTGGTAGCGCCTCTTTCATGAACTTTTATCTTGACTATCTCCTGGACACCTTTGCCTGAAAGTATAAACGTCATACTCTCGGGCGCTTTGCCGTGATGGGTGATATAGACCGCGTTACCCTGATACAGCAGAGGTTGATTCAACTTCACTATTTGCTCCCTGAGGATCTTCCTGTCTCGCATGAGACTGAGGTAGGCATCCATCCTTAACATGCTGCCATTATTACTAAATGCGACGTCCAGTTTGTTCAGCCGCAACGATAGCTCATTACTCTGCGGCACAGGGATGCTGTCACCTTCGAAAATTCGGTTGTTCATTGTCCGGAACCCGGTGGTGCTGGATACGAGATGCCCCAACAGACCGATGATGAAACCCAAATGGATGGCCTGGGAAAGTATTCTTCTGGTTTTGCTCCTGGCCGTGCCTTGGCGAGGCCTTAACATAAAGCTGATAGAGTCCACAGTGCAGGCGATCGTATTCAGGGCAAAAAGAGCCAGCAGGGCAAGGAGCAGAAATATCCACCATGAAGCGGCGAGATTGTTCAGGCCCGTGCCAAAAAGCCAGTAAAAGAATATTTCCAGATCTATCGTGCCGAGTGCTTCCGGGTAACTGGACAGCAGAATGGTCCCTGTCAGGACATCGATTGTAATGAGGAGGGTCAAAACAACCGCCAGGCGGGTAGAAGTGAAAAATCTCCAGAGTTTCTTCATCATGCCTTACATCCCGTGGGAACTTTTCAAAAAGATGCTAACCCCGAGGTAGGTAAACATCACCAGGGCAAAGCCAGCTATGGCCATTACCGACACTGTTTTTCCTCCCCACCCCTTAAGCATGCGCGTGTGCAATACACCAACGTAATAAAACCAGAGCAGCAATGACGCCGCACTCTTTGATTCCCAGAGCCAGTAACTGCCCCATGCCAGATAGCCCCATATTGCGCCAAGCAGCATGGAGCCTGAAAAGAAGGTAAATCCCCACAGAATCGCCCGGTAAGTAATGTTTTGACAGATCCCGAGTTCGGCATCTGTACCCGTCTTTTCCCTGAACAGATAAATCGTCCCGGCCGCCGCCGCGAGGGTGAAGAGCGCGTAGGCAAAGAAGGAAGTCACCACATGGACTTCGAACCACCAGGTCTTGAGGGCAAGCGGCAGGCTATACACGCCCGAATCAGAGAAGGCGGCAAGAAGCAGCGCGAGAAATATTACCGGAATGGTCAGTGTGTCTGTTGTCCTGAGCCTGTAACGAGACAGCAGTATCATATTCAGTATAGCGATGGACCAGCTGAAAAAGAGCAGGGTCTCGAATCGCCGGGCAATGGGGGCGTGGCCTGTTTCCATCATCCTCAGTGCCAGGACAATGGTGTGGAGAATCAGGGCAAGTATCAGCAGGTATGTGGATACACGCTGCATTGTGCGGCGCGATCCGTTCCGACTGAAAACGTAGCTGATGAAGCTGGCGCCATAAAAGGTGATAGACAGCCAGAGAAATATTTCCGTCATTTCCCCTTCCCTCGGTTGCAGTTTCCAGCCCCGTGGGCTGGCGCAAGTGTCTGAAGCAGCATGCGAATGGCCAACGGGATCCGCTGCGCTAAAGCAGGCGCATTGCAGGCAGGCGAGCGCATGTACCTGACCTGTAAATTACCACCGGGGAGTGAACGTGAAAAATTTTCTGCTGCCATAATAGATTGCCCAGAATATACCAGGCGGCATCGGATTGCTCTTTAAATAAAGTAACAAAGTGTGACAAAAACGTCTGTATCCGCCATATAGAATATATGCTATACCAGCCAGGGGATTCCTCAGTTTTGCTTGTAAAATATGAACTTAATCCAGCATCTTGTTTTAATGGCCCTATTATCAACATCCGGATATTAAATTACTGAATTTGGTCCAGTCAGGCAAAAGGCAGATCCACACGGACGTCAAAAGGAGAATCAAAATGAAACGTAATGTAGGTAAAACAGATCAAATCATCAGGGTAATAATCGGGGCTGCTATTATTGCCGGTGGGGTTTATATTCAATCATGGTGGGGGGTAATCGGGGCGCTTCTGATTCTCAGTGCCGCCATAGGATGGTGTCCCGCTTACCTGCCTTTTGGCCTATCGAGTTGCAAGAAGTAATTCTGCCTGGCAAGGCGTTGCGCTTGCGATCATTCTGATACCAGGATAAACAGGGATCAACATGAAAGTCATATTTTTCAGTACTAAACATTATGATGAGGAATGCTTCAGTTCCTCGAATGAGTACTACTGTCATGATCTCCGCTTTGTTGAGGCCAGACTGTCGCCCGATACGGTGAGCCTGCTTGCCGGGGAACCGGCAATATGTGTGTTTGTCAATGACACGCTTGACCGGCAAGTATTGTCGAAATTGTCGGATGCCGGTGTCAGGTTAATAGCGCTTCGATGCGCCGGTTATAATAACGTTGATATCAAGGCCGCACGTGAACTGGGCCTCACGGTGGTACGGGTCCCTGCATATTCTCCCTATGCGGTGGCAGAACATACTGTCTGCCTGATGCTTTCATTGGGCAGAAAAGTGCATCGTGCCTATTATCGGGTCCGCGATGGTAATTTTTCTCTGGATGGTTTGCTTGGGTTTGATTTTTGTGGTCGTACATTGGGCATTGTTGGCAGCGGGAGGATAGGATCAGTGGTGGCACGTATAATGAGTGCTATGGGGATGAAGGTCCTTGCACATGATCCATTCCATGATCCTGATTGTGAGAATATTGGTGTGAGTTATGTGGATATGGATCATCTGCTCGCCGAATCTGATGTGATCTCCCTGCATTGCCCGTTAACGCCCGAAACGAACCATTTGATTGACGAATCAGCACTGGAGAAAATGAAGAAAGGGGTAATGCTGATAAATACCAGCCGTGGCGCAATACTGGATACCTGTGCCGTAATTAACGGGCTGAAGACAGGAAAAATCGGTTATTTAGGTCTGGACGTCTATGAACAGGAGAGTGAGATTTTTTTCCGGGATCTGTCCTGTGAAATTATTCAGGATGACGTTTTTGAACGATTGCTTACCTTTCCAAATGTCCTGATCACGACACACCAGGGATTTTTTACTGCCGATGCCCTGAAAAGCATTGCCGATACGACACTTGAAAATATTACGCAATTTGAAGAAGGTGGGGATTTGCTAAATGAAGTGCCTGATGTCAGTTAAGCATGACCATATTGGCATCACGAATTTCCTGATTGGGCCTGCCGATATAATGTCCCTGGGCGTAGTCGACGCCGAGTTCCTGTAGCAGTTTCAAGGTGCCAGCATCTTCAACGGATTCTGCGATCGTTATCTTGCCCAGCGCATGCGCCACCTGGTTCATTGAATGCACCATCGCCTGATCGACGCTGGTGTTACCCAGTTCCTTGACGAACGAGCCATCGATCTTCAGCTTGTCGACGGGCAGGTTCTTCAGGTAATTAAATGAACAGAAACCGGTACCGAAATCGTCCAGCGCGAACTGGCAGCCAATGTCTTTCAGGCTCTGAATAAATACGACAGCCGCAGACATGTTGGTGATCGCTGCCGTCTCGGTGATCTCAAAGGTGATCAATGACGGATCCAGCCCGGTCTGGTCGAGAGTAGCACGAATCATCGGCAGCAATTTCAGGTCCTCAAAGGCACGACCGGACAGATTAATCGCAAAACGGATGTCCTTACCGTTCCTGCGGAACTGGGCCAGATTCATCAATGCCCGCTTGACGGTCCAGCGGTCCACGGCATGAATCAGGCCAAAGCGTTCAGCGGCTGGCATGAAGCCACCGGGCATGATGGTCCTGCCATCGTCAAACGGCATGCGCAGCAGTACCTCGTAATCGTATACCTGTCCGTCCTTGACCGAAATGATCGGTTGATAGGCCAGCATGAAACGATCCTGCTCGAGAAATTCCCGTACTATCGCCGCCCACCCCATGTCTTCTGCCATGGTGATATGCGCATCATCGGACGGGTTATACAGGTGGACCTGGTTTCGGCCCTGCGCCTTGGCGATATTACAGGCCAGGTCCGCATGCGACAGTGACTCTTCCCTGCTTTTGGAGGCGTTATCAATGATCGAGACACCAATGCTACAGGTAATATTGAAGGTCTTGCCCTCTTCATAAAATTTGTAGGCTTCAAAGTGCTTGCGGATATGTTCCGCTGCAGTCATGGCATTTTCGGATTCCATGACGTTATACAGCAGCATGGTAAATTCATCGCCGCCGAATCGTGCCAGCAGGTCACCATCTCGTTTGTATTTCTCCAGCAGGGTAGTTATCTCGATGAGCAGACGGTCACCAGCAGCATGTCCGAGGGTATCATTGATATATTTAAACTGGTCCAGGTCAATATAAAAGATCGCGCAGGTAGTGCCACTTCTTGCAATTCTCGCGATTAACCTGTCGAGTTCATCATCGAAATAACCCCGGTTATATAACCCGGTCAATGAATCATGCTGGGCCTGGTAGGCGAGTTGTTTTTCTATGGATTTCTGTTTGGTAATATCCCGTGCTGTACCGCTAACGCGTATGATCTTGCCATCATCACCGGTATGTGCGCGGGCATTGAAACTGATGTTGTGTTTGCAACCGCTACGATCGACGTGAACAGTTTCATACTGGACCAGTTCATGTCCGGCAAATACACTTTCCAGGGCCTGTTTGTCGCGTTCCAGATGTTCCGGATCAGAAAATTCGGTAAATGGCCGGCCGAGCATGTTCATCGGGGAATGACCGTACATGATTAGCGATGCCTTGTTCAAATAAGTCCAGTCACCATCCGGGTCGACACTCCAGACAAGATCATGTGCTGTTTCAACCAGGTCTCGGTAGCGTGCCTCGGCCTGTTGCTGACGTGCCCTGGCGGCCTTTTTCTCGGAAATGTCTGCGATAATACAGGTAAACATGCGTTTGCCCGATATATTCATCTCACCAAAGCGGATTGACAACGGCAGGTTTTTGCCGGTGACATGGTAGCCGTTCAACTCATGCTCATATTGCAGATGTGTCTTGATGTCTGCCGATGAACGAATACTCGGGATCAGTACTGACAGGCGTTTATCGATGACATCAGAGACGGTAAAGCCAAACAATTTCTCGGCGGCCGGATTCATGCTCTTGATTAATATATCTTCATCGACCGCGATAATGGATTCGGCGGCCGTGTCCACAATGGCGCGTTTATGGGCCTCCTGGATATTGAATTTCCTGAATAGCTGGCCGAGCGTCTGGGTGAGATATCCCACTTCGTCCATGGACATTGGTTTGAGGTCGGCCAGGTCTGCGTAGCTACTGGCACCTTTTGCAGACAACATTTTTCCAACCGGGCTCAGTGCCTGTGATATGCCCTTGATAGACAGCAAGGTGATCATGACAATAATAATACCGGTACCGCCCAGCACCAGTAACAGGTCGGTGGTCAGCACATTGGTGGTGCGCCAGTAATACAGCAATACCATGGCATGCGTCAGTAACGGCACAAAGCCACCGAGCAGCATCATGCGTAGCTTCAGGCCAAACTGGACCCTGGGGAAGCCTGTGCGTGAGATTACCCGGCCCAGAACATCCATCGAGTACAGATAGGCTGGCAGACCAATCAATATCGCAGTGACCAGCTGCATCAGGGTGAATGAGACCAGCTCAATCATGGGTTTCCCCGGTCCGGTCATCCCGGACCAGTAATAGACCTGTGGAATGGCGAGCACATAAACCAGGAGTGCCCCCCAGTAATCCAGTGAGAAGTGTGACAGTGGTCGGGTTAATTTCTCCGCTATGGGTTGCTCGTCTTTATGCCGGCGCATCCATTGGAACAATGGTCCGAGGCTGGCGTTATAGTGGAGGGCGATGAAAAATAAAAAAGCGGCCATAAAGCCAGCCAGTACGCCATTGGTGCCCAGTTGCCTGATACTGGCAGGACTGATGGTGCCGAATACGACGGCAATGCCATGGCCGATGACCGGGGTTAACAGAAAACCGCCCGCTGTCGCCAGTAAAAAGCGTCTCTCGATATTGGCTATGCTGGTGTTCTGTGACACCTGACCCCTGAATAATTGTAGTTTTCGTTTATGCCCCATGTGCCATGTTTGTCGCCCTGATTACTCTCCTTATAAAAATAGGCCACCCATGGCACTGCAAACGTGACACAGTACTCATTCCCTTAATTAAATCACAGTTTTAGCGCACATTCCAAAGAAAATTTTTAATATTTTGACGTAACAGCGATCAAAATTGCTGATGGGCATATTAATCAGTTAGACTCGAATTCCATCAATTCCATCCCGAATACGTCAAAATATGGGAAATACATCAAAATAAGGGTGCTGTATCATGAAAAGAAGAGAATTTCTTAAGGGCCTGGGTGCTGGTTCACTGGCCGCCAGCAGTCTGCTGGGCAGCCAGGCGGCACTGGCCGCCAGGGCCCAATATCGATGGAAAATGGTCACTACCTGGCCGAAAAACTTTCCAGGCCTGGGCACGGGCGCAAATTTCCTGGCCAGGCTGATCAATGAGATGAGTGGCGGCCGTATTCACGTGAAGGTCTATGGCGCCAAGGAGCTGGTCCCCGCTTTTGAGATTTTCGACGCCGTTTCCCGGGGCACGGCGGAGATGGGGCATGGCGCAGCCTATTACTGGAAGGGCAAGTCGCAGGCGGCCCAGTTTTTCGCTGCGGTACCGTTTGGTCTGACCGCCCAGGAGATGAATTCCTGGCTTTATCATGGTGGCGGCATGGCGCTGTGGCAGGAAGTCTATGCCCCGTTCAACCTGGTGCCTGCGGCGGCCGGTAATTCTGGTGTGCAAATGGGCGGCTGGTTTAACAGGACCATCGACAGGGTTTCTGACTTAAAGGGCCTGAAGATGCGCATCCCCGGGCTGGGTGGCGAGGTGTTGAGGCGTGCCGGCGGTACCCCGGTGAGCCTGCCAGGTGGCGAGTTGTTTACTTCGCTGCAGTCTGGTGCCATTGATGCCACCGAATGGGTGGGCCCGTACAATGACCTGGCGTTCGGTTTCTATAAAGTCGCCAGGTATTATTATTACCCGGGTTGGCACGAACCTGGCACCACCCTGGAAAGCTTTATTAACAGGAAGGCGCTGGAATCCCTGCCCGGCGATCTGCAATCCATCGTATTGAATGCGTCGCGCGTCGCCAATCAGGACATGCTGGCAGAATACACGGCGAGGAATAACTCGGCGCTGGATACCCTGGTGAATAAACACAATGTCCAGCTGCGACGCTTCCCCGACGAGGTGCTGAAGACACTGCGCAAGTTGTCGGACGAGGTCGTGGCCGAGGTGGCAACCAGGGACGCCATGAGCAAAAAGGTCTATGAGTCATTCATCAAATTCCGGCAACAGGTCAGTGCCTGGCACGATATTTCCGAGCGTGCCTACCTGAATGCGCGCGGGATGTGATGGCCGGGCCTATAAAGATCCTTTATTCAGTCCACAAATAAAACACAGGCAAAAGGCCTTTCGGGCAGAGATACATATTGCCTTCTGCAAGACCGTGGGCCGCAGGGATGCGGCCCTCGAGCCTACAGGGATGTATTTACGGCGTGTCTTGCCGAAGGCAATATATATCTCTGCTATGGTGTGACACATTTAGTTTCCATAGACGATTCCTGGCAGCCAGGTCGCGAGGCCAGGCCAGTAGGCGATTGCTGCCAGCGCCAGCAACTGAATGACTATAAATGGCATCACCCCTTTATAAATATGCATGGTAGATACCTGCGCTGGCGCAACACCACGTAAATAGAACAGTGCAAAACCAAATGGAGGCGTCAGAAACGAGGTCTGCAGGTTGATCGCGATCATGATCCCAAGCCATACCGGATCCATCCCCATGCCAAGCAGTATCGGCCCAACGATGGGTACGACCACAAAGGTGATCTCGATAAAGTCCAGCACGAAGCCAAGCAGGAACATCAGCAGCATGACGACTATCATCGCGCCGAACACGCCACCAGGCAGGCTGGTCAATATCTCGCGGACCGCGTCATCCCCACCAAAGCCCCGAAATACCAGTGAAAATACTGATGCACCGATCAGGATCAGAAATACCATGCTGGTTACCTGGGTCGTGGTGCGCATCACGTCCTTTAAGCGCGCCAGTGACAATTGTTTCTGCGCCATCGCCAGCAGCATGGCGCCCATGGCGCCAACGGATGCCGCTTCTGTTGGCGTGGCAATGCCCATGATGATGGATCCCAGTACCGCGACAATGAGTGCCAATGGCGGCAGCAATACCTTAATGACCCTTAACCAAAGGCCGTCACTAGTAACATGAATATCTGTGGTTACTGGCATTAACGCGGGCTTTATCATCGCCATGCCGATCAGATAGGCAATATACATCGCGACCAGTAAGAAACCGGGTAGCAACGCGCCAACAAACAGGTCACCGACGGATACGGTCTCCGGTGCAAAGTTCCCTGCATCGAGTTGCGCCTGTTGATAGGCGGAAGACAACACGTCACCGAGCAGGACCAGAACGATCGAGGGTGGAATAATTTGTCCGAGCGTCCCGGACGCGCAAATGGTGCCACTGGCAATCGCCGGGTCATAACCACGCTTTAACATCACCGGCAGTGACAGCAGCCCCATCGTGACCACGGTGGCCCCGACAATACCGGTACTGGCGGCCAGCAGCATGCCGACCAGCATGACCGAAATACCCAATCCACCACGTAACCTTCCAAACAGGGCGGTCATGGTATCCAGCAGGTTTTCGGCAACGCGGGAGCGTTCCAGCATGACACCCATAAACACAAACAGCGGCACGGCCACCAGGGTCTCATTGGTCATGATGCCAAACAGGCGATTCGGCAGTGCCTGTAAGAAGGCGTTATCGAATGAGCCAGTTGACGAGCCCAGTAATGCAAAACCTAACGCCGTGCCGCTCAGAGTCAGCGCGACCGGGTAGCCTGCTAACAACAGCACGAACACAGCACCGAACATGATAAAGGCCAGGTATTCCATTGTTACAGCTCTGCCCCTGGTGTGCCGGGGCGGGGCGGTGCAGGGGCCTCGGCCTGCTCAATGCCCGTCAACACCATCAGGTTATGCAAGATCCGCGAAATTCCCTGCAGGATCATTAGCCCGGCCATCAGCAGGATGGTGCTCTTTAGCAGGTAAATGGCCGGGATACCGCCGGTTTCACGCGATCCCTCGGCAATTTCCCAGGAGACCCACACATAGTCCCAGCTGATATAAAAGATAAACACATAGCTGGGCAACAGCAGCAACAAGCCACCCAGCAGGTCGACCAGGGCGCGCCTGCCCGGCGTGAAATGGCTGTAGAAGATATCCACCCGCACGTGCGCATCGTGTTTCAGGGTATAGGCGGCCGCCAGCAGAAAGACGCTGGCATGCATCCATAACACCGCTTCCTGCATGGCGATCCAGCCGGTATTGAAGCCATAGCGCAGCACCACCACGGTGAACGTGGTGAGGACCATGCCCAGGGTCAACCATGCCACCGCCCGGCCGGTCATTTCGCAGATCAGGTCGATTCCACTGGATAGGCGATGTAGCCAGAATTCAAGCAAGCGCATTGGGGGGTATGTTATTGGTTATTAATGTTGAGTTTTTCTTCATCAAACATCACGAACGGTGTAATATCCTAGCTTCAATGGGTCTTGCAGACAACTGCAGGGCCGGATTAGAACCGGATCAGGTAACAGGGGGCCAAACAGAGGGAGGCGACGGTAATACCCGGCGACGTCTGTGATAGTGGTGTATGCACCACCAGTCATTGCGCCGCTGCTTCAATGGCATCATGGTAACTCAGAATTACAAGACCCCCCCGGCGAAACTGGACGCCTATCGGGAGACTTTCAAGACCCTGTCTCCGATGAACGCCATGACCCGGTCTAATTTTGCGACCCTGATGCGCGAAGTACAGCTGATCAATGTCCCTTCCGGACGCACCCTGTTTAGTGAAGGTGACCGCGACGGTCGCACCGTGTACCTGTTGAAGGGCACCATTGTCCTTTCCAGTGCGGCAGGTGGGGTTTGCGAATTAACCGCTGGCAGCATGGAGTCCCGCAATCCGCTGGCGCCCAAACAACCACGGCCGCAATCAGCGGTGTCCAAAACCGAGGTGACCATCTTACACGTTGATAGTGAGTTATTTGATGTGTTATTGACCTGGGATCAGTCCAGCGGTTATGAGGTGAATGACATCGAAGAGGCGGCCGATGATGACTGGATGACACGATTATTGACCAGCAAGGCGCTGGCCCGTATTCCCGCGACTAATATCCAGGCACTGTTTATGAAGGTCGAGAACATGAAGGTCACTGCCGGGCAGCAGATCATTCGCCAGGGTGATGATGGTGATTATTATTACATTATCAGTGAGGGCCGCTGTCAGGTCAGCCGCCGCAGCAGCAAACAGCCAGAGCCACAGATATTGGCCGAACTCAGTGCCGGTGACAGCTTTGGCGAAGAGGCCCTGATCTCGGATGCCCGGCGCAATGCCGATATCACCATGCTCAGCGACGGCGCGCTGATGCGCCTGGCAAAGTCAGATTTTGTCGAGTTACTCAAGGAGCCGATGGTCAACTGGCTTTCTCGAGAGCAGGCCGATGCGATGGTCATCAAGGGTGCGAAATGGCTGGATGTGAGATTGCCCAGTGAGCACCAGGCGGGCCATATCGATGCCAGTCTGAATATCCCGCTGGTGTATTTACGGCGTAAATGCCAGGGTCTGGACACAGACACTCTTTATATTGTGTATTGTGATACCGGTCGGCGCAGTTCATCCGCGGCCTTTCTGCTGCATGAACGGGGCTTCAACGTGTATGTACTGAAGGGCGGCCTGAGTGATTCGGCCTCTGCCGATGCGGCATGATAGATTACCTTTCAAATATAAGCTAACGTACTCATATACTTAGACTATCTGGTTAGTTGCCGTTTGTGTTATGGTGGTGCCAGCAAGTAACCCAAGCGGCTAACAGGGATCCAGTAGTTCGCCGCATTATAATTTTAACATATTGAAAATACTAAGAATATTTCTGGTTTTAGGTACTGCCTGGGGGAGCTTGCTGGTTATCTCGCCCGCCAGGGCGGCTATCGACATGACCCCCATGATCAGCTTCTTCGAGGCGGGGCAGTCTGCGCAGGCCTATGATATCGCGGTCAAGCTGCTCGACGAGGGCGAGGGCGACCCGCTGTTTGATCTCTATTATGGTATGGCCGCCATTGATACTGGCCATGTGAACTTGGGCGTGTTTGCGCTGGAACGCGTGTTGATGCTGGAGCCGGACAATCAGCGCGCGCGTCTCGAACTCGGTCGGGGTTATTTCCTGCTGGATGAATATGTCCGTGCGCGTCAGGAATTTCGCAATGTGCTCAATGCCGATCCTCCGCAAGGCGTCAAAGATACCATTCAGGCATTTCTTGATGCGATACGCCTGAAGGAGCGCCGTTTCCGCTCCACGGCCAGGGGTTATGCCGAGATAGGCATCGGCCACGACAGCAATGCCAATGGTGGCCCATCATCCCGTTCGTTTGTTAGCCCGGTACTGGGTGTGCTTGTATTGAACCCATCATCATTGGCGGTTGAAGACAACTTTATGGCCGTCAAACTGGGTGGACAGGTGAATCACCCCTTTGAGCCAGGCAAGAGTCTGCAATTTGGTGTTGATTTTAATCAGAACCTCTACAGCGATAAAGGCAAAGTCGGTGCCAGCCGAATATGGAATATGTTTGGTGGTTTTACCATGTTGCGTGATAAAGACAACTTCAGGTTTAATGTACAGGTAAATAGGCTGGAGGTGGATCAAACCAAAAATCTGGAAGATAACCGCAATTTGTACGCGCTAAATGGTGAATGGCGGCGTCAACTTGACAAGCGTACTGAGCTCAACGGTTTTGCGCAGCTGGCCATGGTGGATTATCCAAAACAGGACGTGCGCAATTCGCGTATGTTGACGGTTGGCGTGGGGGCTAACCGGCGTTATAACTGGACCTTTAAGCCGGAATTCTTTGGCTCAGTGTATGCGGGTTATGAACGGCCAAGGAAGGACAATACTGCCGCACGGGTGGCCGCACAGCGGAATTATGGCGGTGTACGGGCGGGGGCATTTCTCTCGGTGGCACCACGGGTCAGCGTTACCGGGTCTGCGCTGGTGCAACACAACCGCTATATGGAAGAGGCCGCCATCATCGGCAATACCCGGCGAGACTGGTACTATGCCCTGGATCTGGAGGCACGCTGGCTGATTGAGAAACACTGGAGTGTACGCGGTAATGTGAATTACTCACGCAACGATTCAAACCAGCTGGTGAATGATTACGATCGGACCATTACCCAGATAAATTTAAGGTACGATTTCTTCTAGATCGTATCCATATGTTTTTAAACAGATATTTACAAATTTTAAGGGTGGAAGGTGAATAGGTCACATGGGATACTGGACAAATGTCGCTGGTGAATTACCCGGACCGGCCTATGCTGGAGACAGGGTATCGCACCAATAAATGTTAATGATGATGACTTTGATTGAAATTCGACGCTATCTGCAGCGGGCATTACTGTCTTCGGTAATGCTGCTGGTGATTCCCCTGGTCCTGTTGCCGGCGTCAGCATCAGCCGCCGTCAAGGTCGGCAAGGTGATCACCAGCATCGGGGTTGTTACGGCCAGGGCCGAGGATGGCAGTAGCCGCAGTTTAAAACGCCGCTCCGCGATACTTGAAGGCGACATGCTACTCACCGGTGAAGACTCCCGGGCACAGATCCGCTTTAAAGATGGTGCCCTGGTGTCGCTGCGACCGAACACTGAATTTCTTGTTAAGGAATACAAATATAATGGCAAACAGGATGGTACCGAAAGCGCGGCAATGAAGCTCATCAAGGGCGGCATGCGCACAGTCACCGGCGCTATTGGCAAACAACACAAAGACAGGTACAGGATGGAAACGGCCGTGGCCACTATTGGTATCCGTGGCACCTATTATGGCCTGCGTATGTGTGCCGGTAATTGTGGTGCGGGCGTGGAAGATGGCCTGTACGGCGGCGTTATCGATGGTGAAATCTTTAGTCGCAATGGTAGTGGTGAAGATACCTTTGGCAATGACCAGTATTTTCGTATCGCCAGCTATAATTCATCACCAGTACGCTTACTGACGCCCCCGGGAGTCGTTTTTGATGGCACTCAAGGCCGTCGCGGAAAGCAGAAGCAGAGACGTCAACCTCAGCGCGATCATCGTCCCAGGCCGACCCAGCCACCCAGGACGCCGCCACCAGCCGTCATCAGAAACAATACCTCATTACAAAATTATCTGAATAATTACAGTACCGGCGCGCAGACGACGGGTAGTGGCTTGCCGGGCAGCTCGACGCCAATAGGTACGGCCGGGTTCCTGGCACCTAACGGCATGGTACTGGGGGTGTCCTTTATCAGTAGTAACCGGGCTATCGGTGGTAAAGGGGATGGTGGAGGTTTTGCCCGAATTGGTTCGAATTCCTTCGCCGTTCTGGATTACGCTGACCTTGCACCGAACCTGATAATTTACAAGAGTGGGGATTGTATCCCATGTGTAATGACCACATATCGCGTGACAGCGGGGGGCCCGGGGATTGTTGATCAAACTGGCGCTGGTTTGTACGGTGTTAAATGGGGCCGATGGAATAACGGAGTATATATATATGAAAATGGTGTGCTGGAGACAATCGAGTCTACTATTATATCGAATCCATATCTGCATTATATCTACAGTAATAAGGCAACCAGGCAGCCCAAACAGGTATTGAAAAACCTGTATACCATTGGTGGACCGCAGACAGTGACCTATTCTTATGCTGGCGGGCCTAATGCCTTTGACAAGGCCGGTAGTAGTGGATACACCACCTCCGCAATAACCATGACCTTTGACTTGCCGACCCAGGAATTGACCGGCTTTAATATGCAGGTAGATGATACCGTGACGTTTTGGGTCAGTAATACGCTTCTGGACCAGAATAACAATGCGGTCACTTCGTTACCCATTGATCAAATTATTGGTGATAAGGGATTTAATTCTTCAGGTACTAATAACATGGCTGGGACTACACAGGGCCACACAAATTTCACATGTGTCGGTGTCACATGCAAGGGCATGATGACCACCACGATTATAACTACAGATGATGGTAGCAATGCCCTCAGTCATGCCGGCCTGGTAACGCGCCCCTGATCGAGTTAGCTGATTTATTTATTATTCAAACCGACTATGCTTGGTATATCAATAACCACCCTGAAATATATAATCTAATCAATTACCTGTTGGCTAGCGGTTAGTGGATGGTGTATATAGCATGAAAGAATCGCCCAATGAACGGCTACTGGAACGCATACAGCGACTCACCACCATCGGTATTGCGCTGTCCGCCGAAAAGGACATCAGCCGATTGCTGGAAAATATCCTGATCGGCGCCAAGGAGCTCACCCATGCGGATGGCGGCAGCCTGTATACGGTGACCTCGGATAATTATCTGAAATTCGAATGCATGCGTACTGATTCACTGTCGTTCGTCATGGGCGGCACCAGTGGCAAACAGATCCCTTATGATCCGTTGCCATTATACGATGACCAGGGTGAGCCTAATCTGCATATGGTGGCGGCCTGTGCGGTGCTGAAAGACAAGACCATTAATATCCCGGATGCCTATGCCGATGAGGAGTTTGATTTCTCCGGTACCCGGGCGTTTGATGAAAAGACTGGCTACCACTCCAGGTCATTCCTGACCGTGCCGATGAAGAACCATGAGAATGAGATCATCGGCGTGATGCAGCTGATCAATGCCACGGATCCTGATAGTGGTGTAGTGATCGAGTTTACCCCGCAGGACCAACTGCTGGTGCAGGCATTGACCTCACAGGCCTCCGTGGCGCTGACCAACACCCGGCTGATTGAAGGCCAGCGGCGTTTGTTTGAGGCATTTATTCAACTGATCGCGGCGGCCATTGATGAGAAGTCTCCGTATACGGGTGGCCATTGTGAACGTGTCCCGGAACTGACCATGATGATTGCCAATGCAGCCAGTGAGTGTAATACCGGGGTGCTGAAAGATTTCAAGATGTCTGAAAAAGATGCCTATGAACTGCATATTGCCGGATGGCTACATGATTGCGGCAAGGTCACTACCCCTGAATATGTGGTCGACAAGGCGACCAAGCTGGAGACGATCTTTGATCGTATCGAAATGATCAGGACCCGTGTCGAGGTTCTGAAACGCGATGCCAGGATACAGATGCTGGAGGCAAAGCTGAACAGCACTGATAATGGCCATGATGCTGAAAAAGATTATCAGGATAGCATTAGTGCACTGGAAGATGATCTGGCCTTTATTGAAAAGGCAAACATTGGCGGTGAGTTTATGTCGCAAGAGTATCAACAGCGTATCAGGGACATTGCCGGGCGTGTCTGGGAATTTAATTCCGAGCAGCAGGCCTTTCTGTCCGAGGATGAAATCGATAACCTGAATATTGCCAGGGGGACACTGAACCCGGAAGAGCGCGAGGTGATCAACAACCATATTGTCATGACCATCAAGATGCTGGGGTCCCTGCCTTATCCGAAGCACCTGAAGAAGGTCACGGAATATGCGGGTGGTCACCATGAACGTATGGATGGAAAGGGTTATCCCAATGGACTGAAACGGGAAGACATGTCAGTGCAGGCGCGCATTATGGGCATTGCGGATATCTTCGAGGCACTGACGGCCAAAGACCGGCCTTATAAACCGGGCAAGACATTGACACAGGCACTGTTTATTCTCGGCAAGATGAGGGAAGACAATCATATTGATCCTGATATCTTTGATTTGTTTGTACGCAACAAGGTCTACCTGACTTATGCGGAGAAGTTTATGGATCCAGATCAGATGGATCAGGTGGATGAAAATAAAATACCGGGTTATGCCCCATAACCAGACTGGCAATTATTTTGCCTTATGTTCATATACTCCATCCCAGTCCTCAGGCAGCTCGTCCACGCTCGTCTGATGGATACGATCCAGGAAAATCTCGTATATTAATGTGCCAGGGTATTGGCTCCGTAGTCCACTAAAGATTTCACTGGCTTCAAGCCATTCCCGTTTGTAGTAAAGCTCAAGTGCCCGCAGGTGTTTTCCAAGTTCATCGCGCAGGGAATCACTTATTGCATCTTGTTGACAAATCAGTTCAAAAATCGCGACGGCTTCTGTTTTGCCTTTAACGGTGACCTTGTCCAGCTGCCGGTATACAAATAAATCATCTGTATCCAGCTGGCGGGTGTTTTCGCCAACGATGATATCGACGTCATAGAACCTGGTCAGGGATTCGAGGCGGGAACCAAGATTGACCTCATCGCCAATGACGGTATAGGCACGGCGGAACTCTGAACCCATATTGCCGACATTCATATTGCCGCTGTTCAGCCCAATACCAACATCAATTTCAGGCAGACCCAGCCTGGTAAAGGCCTGTTTCAAATCCTCCACTTTGTGTACCATTTGCAGGGCCGCCTTCATCCCGTTGATCGCATGTTGAGGGTCACTTACCGGCGCCCCCCAAAAGCACATAATCATGTCACCAACATATTTGTCGATGGTGCCACGGTTATTGAAGATGATCTCGGTCATTGGCGTAAAGAACTGATTCAACAGGTCCTTTAGTTCTTTTGGATTTAGTGTTTCAGAAATGCTGGTGAATCCACGGATATCAGAGAACAGCACGGTCAATTCCCTGCGCTCACCTTCGAACCCGGTGCCGCTGGGATTATCGCTCATCTCGTCAACCAGTTCCGGTGGCACATACTGGCCAAACATATCTTTCAGCCGGCTACGGTTTCGGGATTCAAACAAATACCCATGGGCAAAAGAGACTAATGCGATCAGGCACAACATCGCAAGCGGTGTCGCCAGCGCCAGGATCAGCAATTCCCTGTCGAAAAACCAGATGTTTATCAGAATAAACAGCAGTATTACAGACAGAAAATAAAAAATCAGCCTGGCAGGATTGAGTGTCGGGAATAATATGGCCACCAATAAGCCAAGAACCAGAGATATTGCAAAATCAACCGAGTCCCCGAGGCTGGGGGTGCTGGGAAATATTCGGATACTACTGACCTCTCCGCTGGTGCTCTTATGTGTATATTGATCTACGAGAGCGGCAGCAACATTCGCATGGACCTCGACGCCCGGGAAATCCTTGGTGATTGGTATGGTGACAAGATCTGACAGGCCAGTGGCGCTTGTGCCAACGAAGACAAGTTTGTTGCGTAATACTTCAGGTGGGGTGATCCGGTTTATTACATCAGATGCCGATACATAGCGAAAGCCCCGGTAGCCGCGGTACGGAACCAGTACTGTGCCATTCGAATGTGTTGGGATGAAATTGGATTTGTTAAGAAATATTCCTTCAAGTATGTTGTACCTGTCCTGCAAGTCTTTATAGCTCTTGACCTCCAGTACCTCCTCAAAAAAGTGTTGCCTGACTGCCTCCAGGGCCAACGAGGGATAGTATTGCCCACCGCGTTCCAGGATCAGGCTGTAACGCCGACTAACACCATCATCATCTGATTCATTATTCAGGAACCCCGCCGACAGGGCGGCAGATTGAAGAGCCGGTAAATTACCTGTGTAACCCCGCTTACTGATTATGTTGACGCCTTGCAGTGCGGCAACATTTTTTATCGGGGCTGGCGGACCGAGCTTGCCAATGTTATCGCCGCTGTTTTTAAAATAGTAACCCAGTAATACATTCCCTGAGCTGCTAATGATATCCGCCAGCGCTTTATCTCCATCCATAGAAGGAATTAACCTTTCTACCTGGGTTATTGCCGCTTTACTTGAATCAGGAAGTTTTTCCAGTGATCGTGCAATTTTCCGGGCAATGTTTTTTTCAGGTTCAGCCAGTACAATATCCAGCGCGATGACAGTGGTTTCATATTGTGCCAGTTGCGCAACTAAAGAGGCGAGCCTTGCGCGTGGCCATGGCCAGCGGCCCTGTTCGGTGAGGGATTTTTCATCGATATCAATAATAACGATGTCTTCGTGGGGAGATACTTTTTTCGGAGTTATGACGATGTATCGCAGGTCATAGATGATGCTTTCTGCACGATCACGCAGAGTTGCCAGCAGGTTGTCTTCAGTTAGCAGGGTAAACAGGCTGAATCCAACGATCAAAAGATTCATTAATATAGGGGCTAACCGACGTTTGAAATGTTTCGACAACATTGAGTTTTTATTAGTGAGATCTGCTGTTGAATGCTTATAAATATAGACGATTACCCCGGAGAATACTCCGGTATTGCAGGAATTACGATATTAAATTGAGCTCGCCAGGGATAGTCTGGTTTGTCTTTCCAGCGCTTCATTAAGCTTGAGTTCGATGGCCTTTTTGTATTTAAGGTAGTCTGCGGTACTTGGAAAATTCATGGCCTCACTATACTCGCTGTTTTGAGACAGGTCGATATCGGTGATGTAGATTGGATAGCGGCGTGTCATTTTCCGTTGCATGAGTATGCGGTTGGCGACCTGTATAAACAGATCCTCACCCAGTTCCATCATTGAAAACTCCCAATCATCACAGAATACTGAAAGACTATCCTTCTCACTGCCAGAATATCCAGTGATAACCTGGACGCTGTAGTACTGCATTGCGGATTCCTGCATACTTTGTATTCTGCGCGTCAGGCGATAGGTTCTCTTTTTATCATTGGTGATCGAATAGTATTCAATACCGGTAATTTCGGTTCTGTTGATATGTGAGGCTAGCGGCAGGAAGTTGATACGATCACGTACTGACTCCAGGAAACGGTGGTATTGATTGAGCAGTGTTTTATGCTGGAAATAGGGCGCTGTCTGATGAAATATGGCGCCGGTTTCATCCAGCACATAGGTATCCACCATGTCATTATTGACCTTGTAATATAGTTGTATGATCCCTGGCTTGTTTTTCCTGATGATGAATGGCAGCACATCTCCCTTGAATGCCTCATCATCAATGACGGTGTTAACAAAGTTGCCAGTTGTGAACGATAATTCTTCAAGAAGGCCCTCCTGATTACTGAATTTTCGATACTGAATAGCATTCTCAACGAAATGTATCAGGTAATAATCCTTCGCTATTGCAAGAACATAACGGGAAGATGTCGGATGGTCTGATTTTTTATAGGTTTTGAAAATATTTTTCAGCAGTTGTTCCAGTCGTTGAGTGATTATATGGCTGTTCAGACTGGAATAACTAAATACCCTGATGTCAGGACAGCGTTTTTGCAACAGTGTCATATTAATAAATTCACACAGGCAGTCCATTAATCCACTGGTCCCTTCATAGCTTGTGGTCAGAACTTCATTCCAGCTGGTAATGGTAATGCCATCAATAGCCATCACCAGATTCTGATGGAAATTACCAAATTTCAGGGCATCATTCTGTTCACTGATAATATGCTTGCCTTCGGCAGAGTATCTTGCCAACGGATCAATCCCAACATTGACAAAAAATGACATACTGGTGTAGTTGGCAGGAGTAGACAGTGTGTCGAAATCAACCTCACCCGGGAAACTTCCAGGATACAATAATTTAAGTTCATTAATGATTTTTTTCAGTTCATTGTTATCGATATTTGTGTTTTGCGTATAAAGTGTTATTGCAGTAGATGCCCCGATAAGATTGTTAAACTGACACCAGCCACATAGTTCCAGAATACTGCGTGCCCGTTTTAGTGGTGTTGTCCGGATTTTATCCGCCACAGTGATTTTGCCCCGGTATAGCTGCCAGAATTCCTGACCATTGCGAGTCACCTGTTTGTGTACAGACAGGTTGGGCTCCATCAGGTTTGGAGAAATATCGGGGTTGACGATCTCAATCTTTCCGGATCTTCTGTCAAAAGCCGTATGCAATTTACGGCCAAGAACATGTAGATCCTTGTTGCTTGCGGAAGATATTCTGGTATGTTCACCGATAAATCCCGTTAACAGGCGATAGCTGTGGGTTAGTTCATCCACAAGTGTTTTGCGTTCTTCCAGAACCCGGTGGATCTTCCAGCTGTGCCTGGAGTCCAGCATCAACAGGTGTGCGACATCCCATCCCCAGGCAAGTACAAGATCCTGCATTAATTCGCGTTGCCAGATTCTTTTTTTCCTGGGTGCCGGAGTACTGAGTTGTTCATCTACCTTGAAATAAAAACAGCGCCGTATCAGCTCCAGGCGGGCAGGCTCATTTCTGGAAAGCAGGTATTCCTCTACCTTGTGGCACATCAGTGCGTATGGATCGAGTCTGTTGATGTTCTTCTCACCCTCGTATATTGCCTCCTTGAATCGGCTGGCAAGGAAATCTATGTCAGGATATTCGCTGGCATAGGCCTCCATTAACATGATCTTCAATACAGATTTATATGGTGAATCTATTCCTTTATATATTTGCCAGAGAGAGGCACCAATGAACTCCTCTGCAGTGAGGTCCATGTAGGTACCAAAATCTATAAAATCAAATTCGCTGACGATGCCTTTATCCGTTATATCGGCCAGATAATCCTGGTAGTTATTTTCCTGATCAGGTGGCACTACCCACCAGGCAGGGTAGCGGCCTGCCAGATGCAGGCCCGTACGGTAAAATTCTTCGAGCAGAAGATGATGCTGGGTAGTGCCGCTACTTTCGGTGGATAATTCATCATGATGCCTGTCTTTAAAACTGACTTCATCAACCAGAAAAAAATGTACTTTCAGCCCAAGTTCCCTGGCCCATGTTTTTATACCGTGGGTTTTTTTTAACAGTTCGGAATAATCTTCATCTTTTATCTCCGGGTTATGGCAGACCCAGATATCAAAATCACTTTTTTCTGAGTAAGCCACGGTGCTGCTGCTGCCAGTCAGATAAATACCATAGATTGGGTAACGTGGCAGGGCGTGGAATTTATATTCAAAGTCCTTGAACAGGGCCTTCATGCCATCGATCACTTTCTTTGGCACTGTATAACCTGGTAATCCTGCCGGCGTGTGTTCACTGACAAAGCCGGGTAACTCCGGATGATTGACGTGAAACAACAACGGCAATGCCTCCAGAAACGGACGTTGTTTGCTGCGTACACGTGCCAGCAGCCGTTGCAACCGATCACGATTGAGGGCAGAGAAACGTCTGACGATGATGTCGATTTCTTGCATGGCAGGCATGTTTGAATACTGACAACAGGTTATCGGACATCTGCCTCAAACCGTGAGTGGCTAATAAAATAAACTATAATATCAATTACTTACGGGTGATTTCGGCAAGGGTGGCAAATATATTCAAGTCTCAAAGGTAATGGCCGATGTCATCAGTCAGAGACATAAAATGAGTCAACTCAAGCAACAATCAGCGGATCATTCGCCCGCTAACACGGGGTCCTCTGCGGAAGCATCTATGGGGTCACCGGCGGGATCAGGGCGGCAGTTATTCCAGGCAGAGGTGCTGGAACACCTGCCGATGGGCGTGATGGTGCTGCAGAATAATGAGAAGATCGTCTGGGTGAATACGCTATCATGTGATTACCTGGGTATCCATCGTGAACAATTTCAGGCTCTGCGTCCGAACAGCAGTAATCCGTCTTACCTGGCAGCACTGTTCGATGGCAGCCATATATTGCATGTACCACAATCGGGCGATCGTCCCGGGCTTTATCTACGCAGCCTGGATGTCATCATGGATGACAATCATACCCTGAAGTATCTGTCTGATATTAGCGAGACTGTAATGTTGTCACAGGCACTGGAGGATGTAACGTTGACGGACAGTCTGACGGGATTACCAAACATGCCATCACTGGTCCGGTTACTGGATCCGATGGTGTCCCGCAGCAGGCGCTATGAAACCCCGTTGTCCATTGTCATTATGCAGTTGAATAATATCGATGATATCGCTAATGAATTTGGTAAAGTCGCGGCGGAAAATAGCATTACTGTACTCAGTCGCTTCTTACGTGAACAGACACGCTGGGCAGATATTCTCGGAAGAGTGGATAGTGCCTCCTTCATGTTTATTCTGCAGGAGACAGAATATCAGGAGGCTGAGAAATTTGTTGACAAGGTTACTTCACAGATTCCCGGGATCGAGCCTGTCGATGAGACAGTAGAGATTAGCAGGATAAACTTCTGTTTTGGTATCTCTGGCTGGCAGAAGGGTGATGACGTTTCCTCTCTAATGGGTCGTGCCAGGCAAGAATGCATCACTGCCCTGAATAGTCATTTATAATCCACACCACGTTTTTGCTGGCCCTTTACTTTATCCACTGGGAAGCGTTCGTCGTTTTTATCAATCTTACAGTTAGAGGCATCAATAAGATCCACTCCCAGTTTATCAGCGGTCCGAATAAGATAGATCTGGATATCGGCAAGCTCTTCAGCTATTTTTGCAAGCTTGTCAGCAGGCAGGCTGTTACTTTGCTCTTCTGTCAGCCACTGGAAATGCTCGATAAGTTCTGCTGCCTCGGCAATCAATGCCATCGACAGGTTCTTTGGAGAATGAAACTGGTCCCAGTCGCGATCTGCTGCAAATCTGGCCAGGCGTTGACGAAGTCCTTCCAGGCTATCTTCAGACATGTTCAGGGTTGCTTGAATTGTTTCAGCATCCGCGCAGCTGCATCACGGACCTGATCAGGTGCCGTGCCGCCAATATGGTCCCGTGATGCTATGGAGCCTTTCAGGGTTAGTACCTGAAATACATCGTCTGCAATTTCAGCAGAAAACTGTTTTAGCTCTTCCAGGCCCAGTTCAGCCAGGTCCCTGTTTGAGTCTATGCCAAAACGCACTGCCTTACCGACGATCTCGTGAGCGTCCCGGAATGGGATGTTTTTCCTTACCAGGTAATCTGCTAGGTCAGTGGCAGTGGTGTAACCGGCGCCGGCCGCCCTTTCCATGTTGTCACTCTTGATGGTTATCTCCTTCATCATGGCGATAAAGATAGTCAGCACTGCAATCACCGTATCAACAGTATCAAACAGTGGCTCCTTGTCTTCCTGATTGTCCTTGTTATAGGCCAGTGGCTGGCCCTTCATCAGCGTCAGCAATGCCATCAGATTGCCAAAGACCCTGGCGCTCTTGCCACGGATCAGTTCCGGGATATCGGGGTTCTTTTTCTGCGGCATGATAGACGAGCCGGTACAGAACTTGTCTGACAGCTCGATGAAATCAAATTGCGCCGTGGACCACAGGATCAGCTCCTCGGAAAAACGCGACATGTGCATCATCAGGGTGGCGCTGCAAGACAGAAATTCAATCACAAAATCCCGATCGCTTACCGCATCCAGCGAATTTTCTGTGACACCATCAAAACCCAGCAGTTTGGCCGTGTAGGTCCTGTCGATCGGGTAGCTAGTGCCGGCCAGCGCCGCCGAGCCCAATGGCATAATATTTACCCGGCTACGACAATCCACCAGCCGGGCACCGTCCCGCCTGAGCATCTGGGCCCAGGCGAGCAGATGATGGCCGAAACTGATCGGCTGGGCCGGCTGCAGGTGGGTTAAGCCCGGCATAATGGTCTCTGCCTGTTGTTCCGCCAGCGTTGCCAGGGTGATACAGGTCTCTGCCAGCAGTGTCGCAATCTTGTCTATCTGATCCCGCAGGTACAGCCGCACGTCGGTAGCGACCTGATCATTACGGGAACGCCCGGTGTGTAGTTTCTTGCCGACATCACCGATCCTGTCAATCAGGCGGGACTCGATATTCATGTGCACATCTTCCAGCGACACCGACCAGGCGAACTGGCCCTGCTCAATATCCCCCCGAATGTCCTCCAGGCCATCAATAATGCTCCGGGATTCAGCCTCGGTCAGGATACCGACGTGCGACAGCATACTCGCATGGGCGATAGAGCCTGCGATATCGTACTGGAAGAGCCGCTGGTCAAAAGCCACCGAGGCATTGAATTGTTCCATCATTGCATCGGTGGTCTCCGTGAAGCGTCCTCCCCAGAGCTTTTTGCCTGTATCCTGATCCGTCATGAGCTTGTGAAGATGATAAGTATCCGGTGAATTACCGCGCAGTATAGACGATTTCATGCTGTCTGTGTGAACATGGAGGCACTTGCTACAATTAACGGATAACACTAATCAATCAAAAGTGATATGGACATAAAAGCGCACCAGGACAAACTGTTTTTACCGGATTTTTGCAGTATCCAGGCGGTATTTGCCGTCGTAATCACGGGTGAAATGCTTGCCTTCGTCTTGTCCATCATATCTTCAACAGTTGCCTCATTCTGGTATGACCTTGGTATGACCTCGTTGTATGTCCAGTGGGTGGTGTTGCTGGGTGCGGCCAGTCTTTGTGTCTCGCGCCGCCTGCTTGCCAAAATGGACAATAAACAGGCTGGGCTGGTCGCCTATTTAATTCTTTTATTGATCAGCCTGGCGGTCAGTGAACTGGCCTACTGGTTGATTCATTATCTGCACCTTGGCAGGCTGGAGATACACAACCAGCATTTACTGTTTACCGCAAGGAACATGGCCATCAGCGCCATTATTTGCGCATTATTATTACGCTACCTTTATATTCAGTACCAATGGACGGCGCATATACAATCCGAGGCCAACGCCCGCATACAGGCATTACAGGCAAGGATCCGACCACATTTCCTGTTTAACAGCATGAATACCATTGCCAGCCTGACCAGGGGTCAGTGCAGGCAGGCTGAACAGGCAGTAGAAGATCTGTCTGATCTGTTTCGCGCCAGTCTGACGGATGCCAGCCAGGGGATCCCGTTCAGTGACGAAATAGATATTGCAAGGCGATACCTGCGCATCGAAAAGTTACGCCTCGAAAAACGACTTGAAGTGGACTGGGATGTTGATGATGTCCCGACAGATGCCATTGTGCCTGCATTACTGATCCAGCCGTTATTAGAGAATGCGATTTACCATGGTATTGAGCCAAGAAATGAAGGCGGTACCATTCGAATCTCCGGGCGACGACACGGTCATCGTCTGGTGGTCTCCATCGATAACCCGTTACCCGACTCAAGCAGAAGCAGCAATCATGATGGTAACCAGATAGCAATGGAAAATATCAGGCAGCGACTGGCCGTGTTTTATGAGTCGCCCGGGAGCCTGGATATCCAGGTAACCGCAGAGCGCTATCTGGCCGTGCTGGAATTTCCGTATGTGACGGAAAGGTCATGAGGATCCTGATCGCTGATGATGAAACGCTGGCGCGCTCGCGCGTTCATTCCCTGCTGGGTGAAATCGGTGGGCACGATGTGGTTGCCGAGGCAGCCAATGGCGAAGAGGTCATCGAGGCATATAACAGGGTCACCCCGGATCTGATACTGCTGGATATTCGCATGCCAGTGATGGACGGCATGGAGGCCGCACAACACTTGTCCATGCTGGAATCACCACCTGCAGTCATCTTTACTACGGCTTACGGTGAGCATGCACTGCGGGCATTTGAACTGCATGCAGTGGATTATTTGTTGAAGCCGATCCGCAAGGCGCGTCTTGAAGAGGCGCTTGCCAGTGCCCGCAGCCTGAACAAGGCACAACTTGCCGCGCTGAAACAGGATCAACAGAAACCATACCAGCGTAGTCATATCAGCGTGTGCTCCCGTGGTAATGTTCATCTGATCCCGGTAGCCAATATCATTTATTTCCTGGCCGAGCAGAAATACATTACCGTCCGGCATACCGGTGGGGAAGATATCATTGAAGATTCACTGAAGAGTCTGGAGAATGAATTTGGCGATAATGTTTTGCGCATCCATCGCAATGCCCTGTTGGCCACGGCATACCTGGAAGGTCTGGAGAAATCACGCAGTGGTCAGAGCTTCGCCCGTCTGAAAGGCTGTGAGCAGCGGCTGGATGTCAGTCGGCGGCATGTCGCCGAGGTACGCCGGCAATTAAAGCGGCGCTGTAAAAGTTAGGCGGGTTTTTATTTTCGGGCGATGCCTGGACGGCTGCGCAACACGGCCCTGGATTTGTCGATAGCTTCATCCAGATAGGCGCCATAATAATCAATGGTATTGATGCCAATCATGCGCGGTTGTAATTCCTTGCCCTTATCATCAAGGAACAGCACCGTGGGGGTGACTATGACTCCCCGGTTACTGGCAAAGTCCTCTGGCGAGATGGCCGCACCATTGAAATCCGTCACATCATCATCGCGGCTGATATCCAGAGTGCGAATGATGACCTTGTCCACGTAAT
Source organism: Gammaproteobacteria bacterium (assembly GCA_036986115.1). Lineage (GTDB taxonomy): Bacteria > Pseudomonadota > Gammaproteobacteria > BTQY01 > BTQY01 > BTQY01. The sequence goes on from BTQY01000005.1 coordinate 27,150, forward strand.
CACCACTGATAATCATCGGACGAATAAATTCATTTTTCAGCAGGGTGCAATAACCACATTCCCTGGTAACCACGGCCAGCATCATCGGCAGACCACGGTCGCGAACCATTTTGGCATCGTTGCTAAAGTCCTGGGCGCTGGGTAGTGGTAATACTGCCGTGGGGTCCGGACGATGCTGTGATTCATTTTCGGACAGGTGCGCCTGACCCCACACCAGCCCGCTTGCCAGTAAGATTGTCCACAGCAGATGTCGCATTTGTGTCTTTTCTCCGCAGAGCCTATCGACCGAAGTCGTGGCATCATTATAGTGTAATTGTTTAGGGAAACGTGTCTCCGAAGCGGCTTTTCCGGTAATATTATGCGGAAACCGTCGCGGACAGCCTAATAATCACTAATATAATCAATTAGTTGGAAGTTCCATGCTATCATGTGCGGTCATCCACACATAAGTTATAGAGAGTTTTGCTTTAAAAAGGTTCATATACGTGTCTGAAAATATTGTCCGTATTGCCACCCGTCGCAGCCCGCTGGCATTGTGGCAGGCCAACCACGTCAAGGATGCCCTGCAACAGGCCCATCCGGGTATCCAGGTCGCCCTGCTGCAGATGACGACCAGCGGTGACAGGATCCTGGATACACCGCTGGCCAAGGTCGGTGGCAAGGGCTTGTTTGTCAAGGAACTGGAGCGGGCGCTGCTGGATGGCGAGGCAGATATTGCGGTGCACTCGATGAAGGACGTCCCGGTGGCATTACCGCAGGGGCTGCATCTGCCGGTGATCATGAAACGTGAAGACCCACGGGATGCCTTCGTCTCGAACCATTTTAATGACTTCGACGAGCTGCCACAGGGCGCCCGTCTGGGGACCTCCAGCCTGCGGCGGCAATGCCAGCTAAAGCAGCGCCGACCGGATCTGCTCGTCCTCGATTTACGCGGTAACGTGAACAGCCGTCTGCAAAAGCTTGATGAGGGCCGGTATGACGCCATCATACTGGCCTCGGCGGGACTGATACGGCTGGGTCTTGCCGAGCGTATTCGTACCAGCCTGCCGACCGAGATCAGCCTGCCGGCGATAGGCCAGGGTGCGGTCGGAATCGAATGCCGTGCCGATGATGCGCGCGTCAATGAATTGATTACGCCACTGGATCATGCCGACACCCATACCTGTGTGGCGGCTGAACGCGCCATGAATACCCGCCTGGAGGGGGGTTGCCAGGTGCCGATCGCCGGTTTTGCCGAACTGCAGAAAGACACCCTGTTTATGCGCGGTCTGGTGGGTGAGCCCGATGGCAGCCAGGTGGTGCAAGGTGACATTGCCGGCCATTCTAGCCATGCCGAGGAGCTGGGCACGGTGCTGGCGGAAGACCTGCTGGCGCGCGGTGCGCAGCGGATACTCAGCTCCCTGTATGCCAGTCACGCCCCCCACAGGGACTAAGCTACCTTGACCTCATCTGACCAAGATACTGATTTTCTGAAAGATATCGGAATACTGGTGACCCGGCCCAGGCTTCAGGCCGAGACACTGTGCGAGTCAATTGAGGCGGCCGGCGGCACGGCTATCCGCTTTCCGACCTTACAGATCCTGCCGGCCAGGGATCCTGATTCAGTCATTACCACGTTGCTCGAAGTGGCGCCGATCAATATGGCCGTATTTGTCAGCGCCAATGCGGCCGAGGGCGCATGGCAGGTGCTGGCGGCCGAAGGCTTCAAAGAGTATCTCGCCGCTGCCTCGATTGCCGCGATGGGCCGGCAAACCGCCATCCGTCTGCACGCCCATGGCATACACGCGGACCTGGTTCCGCCCGCACCGCACAACACCGAGTCACTACTGGCGATGCCGGCCCTGATACAGGTGCAATCAACGCAGGTTGTGATCTTCCGCGGTGAATCCGGGCGTGAAACCCTGGCCGAGGAATTGCGGCGCCGTGGCGCCCGGGTCAATTATGCCGCCGTGTATGATCGCTGCGCCCCGCAGGGAGATGAAGCCGATCCCGGCGAGCTGATACAGCGATGGCATCACCGGGAAGTGAACGTGGTCACGGCCACCAGTAATGAAACCCTGCAGAATCTGTATGACATGCTCGGTGAAGCCGGCCGGCAACTGTTGCTGGCGACGCCCCTGATAGTGATGAGCCGGCGTGCCGTGTCTCTTGCACAGCAACTCGGATTCCAACACACTCCTGTTATTGCCACAGATGCAAGTGAGCTGGCGATGATGCAGGCACTACGTCGATGGCGACGACTATACTGAGCCGGGGCCCGACATCTGGCTGGGCATAGTGGCTTAAGCTGTGGGGAGCTATAATTACTGGTAATGGCAACTCAAATACGATTGGGCGGCGCAGTTAAGTGCTGTTAAAGCATTCTATTTTATGTACTCTTTAAGGAGCCTGCATGGCAGAGCCAACACAAGACGATAATGTCAACAAGCCTGGAGACAAGTCCAAAAAGAAGCTGAGCAGAAAGAAGACTGCTGCAACTACGAAAAAGACACAAACTAGGCATAAAGATAGTGGGGCTGATACATCAGTCGCTGCATCATTGGCCACACCGCATAAGCCGTCAAAGGGGCCGATGGCCGTGTCAATCATCGCCTTGCTGATCAGCCTGACGATCGCCGCTATCGGGGCAATGTTCGTGCTGCGGACCCAGGACAAGATAGGTATTGCGGATCGCCAAACCTCGCAGCTGGATCAAGCTGTCGCACAATTAAAACAGGCCGCCACAGAAGAATCCCGAAAACTTTCCATTGGTCTGCAGGCCATCCATGAATCAGAAACCAGATTACAAAATTCAATAAAGGCGTTGTTTTCCGAGGTCGGCCGCAGCAAGAGTGACTGGGCCATTGCCGAGGCGGAGTATTTAATCGTGGTGGCAAACCATCGTTTGCTCCTCGAACAGGACATGCATACGGCATTAACTGCACTGCAGTTGGCCAAACAGCGGATCAAGGATGTTGAGGATCCAAAACTGGTGGCGGTGCGCACATCGTTAAACACAGATATCGCGACACTGGAGCAGCACCAGGGAAAGGCTAAACTCGGGCCGATGTCGCGCATTGACAGTTTGCTCGAGCGACTGGATGATCTGCCGCTGGTGTCTGCTGCCAGGAGTGATGCCAGGCCGACAGGAGAACAACCGCTAAGCGTGGACAAGGCGGCGGATGAAACACCGATATGGGAAACTGCGATGCGGGAACTCGGGCAGATCCTGTCAGAGCTCGTCATCATACGCCGGCAAGATGAATCACTTCTGCCATTGCTAACGCCCCGGCAGCAATTTTTTCTGTTTGAAAACCTGCGGCTGCAACTGGAAACAGCAAGGCTTGCAGCATTGCGCAGGGATGCATTACTGTATAAACAAACCCTGCAACGAACAGCAAAGTGGCTGCGACAACACTTTGATGAAAATGCTGAGCGGGTGAAGTCGTTTCTGCAGGAAGTGAACAAACTTGAAGATATCAATGTTGCGCCAACGATGCCGGACATCTCGGCATCCCTGGCGGCCATACGTTCTGTTGGAAAGGAACATGCAAAGGCGGCTGTTCCGGCAGATCAACCAGACAGGAAGACGGCAACGGAAACAAAGCCTGACAAGGACAACACAGAATGAAATTTTTACTGAAATTCATTCTGGTGCTGTTAATTGGTGTTGCGGTGGCACTGATCGCCAAGAAGGACCCCGGTTATATCATTATCAATCGCAGTCCCTGGCTGGTGGAGACCAGCCTGACGTTCTTTGTGTTTGCAATATTATCGTTTTTTACACTGCTGTATTATTTGATACGTTTTATCAGTAATACCCGGCGGCTTTCCGAACGTTTCGAGCAATGGAAGAAACAACGTCGCTCCCGTCGTGGTGCCCGGGCACTGACCAGGGGTCTGATCAAACTGGCAGAACGTCAGTGGCAGGCGGCTGAAAAGGAGCTGCTGCGTTATGCCGATGACAGTGATACACCCTTACTAAACTATTTGGCCGCCGCCAGTGCGGCGCAGGGGCAGGATGCCCATGAACGTCGTGATCAATACCTGCACAAGGCACACCAGAGCATGCCGGCGGCAGACCTGGCAGTGGGCCTGACCCAGGCAGAATTACAATTGCGCCATCAGCAGCTGGAACAGGCACTGGCCACCTTGACGCACCTGCGGCAATTGTCACCGCGTCATGGACATGTACTGAAGTTGCTGATGCGTCTCTATGAAGACCTGAATGACTGGCGACACCTGCGTGAACTGTTACCCGAACTGCGTCGTCGTCGGGTGTTGAATGCTGAGGACCATGCTGCACTGGAACGTCGGGTTTATGTCGCGCTGATGGACACCGCCATCAGTTCCGGCGTCAGGGAAGTCACCTTTGATCTATGGGCACAATTACCGAAACAACTGCGTCGCGATGAAGACATTGTCGAGGTTTATAGCCGTTTCCTGGCAGATAATGGCGCTGAGATGGAAGCTGAAAAGTTATTAAGAGAAACGCTCCGGCATGTCTGGAGCGAGAAGCTGGTGTTAATGTACGGCCAGATCCACACCGGGGCCATTGTCAGGCAACTGGCCACCGCGGAGCGCTGGTTGAATGGCCGCGAAACCAATCCGATTTTATTACTCACGCTGGGCCGGCTGAGTATGGCAAACAGCCTGTGGGGCAAGGCACGTTCTTATCTTGAGACCAGTCTGGCAAGCAGCGCCATGCCAGAGACTTACCAGGCCCTTGGCGACCTGTTGGTGGAGACCAGTGATGCCGATGCCGCCGCCGATTATTTTGAAAAGGGATTAAAGTTGGCGTTGCAGAAATAGATCTTTAGTCCGCAAATGAAAGCAAATAAATATCATAACGATAAATCAGTGGCAACATAATGAAACCATTTGATTTTAAGTGCCCATCATGCGAAAGAAAACATATTATTCAAATATATTCTGGTGGCATGAGTGATGCGGATTCTATGAGGTGCACAAATTGTGATGCGACTGTTATTTTTGATTTGTACGATGTTGCGTTGGGGGGGAAAAAGAAACTAGTGTGTGAGTGCGGGGGTAAATTATCACGTATCGCACCGCTTAGATGTCCAAAATGTAACAATATTGTCGATATTTCAGCGATAAAAAAGCAAATAAACTGGTGGGGCTCAAAAGAAGGATCGCCGGGGGTTATTATGGGTAAACAATTAGATCAAAAAAAATACCTGGATTATTGATGAATAAATAGGGGCTTTGAGAAAGGCCAGTACCGTGCGATTAGTTAGTACTCTGAATAGTTAAGATTTTCATTTGCGTGAATTTGCGGACTAGATCTTTTATGAACGTTGCTTTTTCCCATGGGCAAATTCAGCCGCATCCGGCCATGGACCACAATACCCGATTAAAATGATTGGGTATTATCCAGGATTCGGCGGGGGATAAACACCGGCAGTCTATACGAAGAGCGGCCCGGTGAGGTGACCGCCACTGAGGTGCCTGATGTGAAGTTGGAACACATTCGTTACTCAAGTAAACGAATGCGTGTTTTGGCGGATGATATGAAGTCTGCCGACCAAATGACAGAAGACCATATGAAAAATATTCTTACTACAAAGTATTCGCATTGGCGATATGAACAGGAAGTACGAGTGTATAGCGGTCTTGATCCAATAGACGATAATGGATTTTCCTTTAGCGATTTTGGTTCGAAGCTGGAGTTAAAGCGGGTTATCGTTGGTGCTCGATCGTTAATCACAAGAGCAATGATTGCGGAGGCTCTTGGCGGATTATCCGCCGGTGTTAAAACGTACAAAGCAAGAGCCTCCTTTAAATCATTCAGAATTGTTCGCAATAAAGATGAGACTTTATGGGCCTAATAAACTATTATGTTTTCTGCTGGTACAGCACTAGATCAATCACTGTCCTTTAATTAAAGCTGTGTACCAAATAATCTTGGGTCAAAACTAAAAGGCCTTATGTCTTTGGTTTTTACTAGAGAAATATCTGCGCGGAGTGGATTTATAAGAATATTTGCTTCTTGCGGTATAACGACAGATTTAACTTCGAGGCCCGGATTTTTACATAAATGTAACCATTTATCGCCATAGTCACGAGTGGCCTGAATGTCATGAAAATCTATTTTTTTGCGCATCTTTTGTATGTGAAAACTTTCGGAGACATCGATTTCAATACTGACATGATTATCAGGAATGTCTTCGGCATCAATTTCCAGATGTACCATTAACTCAAGAACAGCCAGTGACAAATGACTGGATGTATACACTACCGGAAGACCCGGCGTATTCCATCGACCGCCCTTCAATTTAGCGCCTACACCATCCAGGTTAGTAAAATCTTTGTGCGACAGTCGCCATACGATCATGCGGTCAAGCCGTGGGCAATTGCGAAGAGACGATCCTCGATGATGCGTGCGCCCTCTTCGGTGTCCAGGACCTCGATAGGGGTCTGACCATTAAGGTTGCGTTTTGGTTTGTGTAACCAGCGTGAGGCCTTCTCCGGATTGCCAAAGACCTCATCGGCAAAGGTCAGAACGCGGGCCACTCTTACCATGCGGCCCGATTCATCAGGTTCGAGTCGCTGGTGATGTTTGATGCGGCGCTGTAGTGTCCTACGGGGCATGACCAGGTGTTCCATATCTCCGGTGGTAAGCCGAAGGCCATCAAAGACCAAACCGACTACTCTTACAGGCAGGCCTTGGCGGACTGCCTCTGTCAGTTCGAGTTCTGTTTTTATCGGTGCGCCAAAAGTCTTTTCACCGCCCAATTTAGTAAATATCGCTTTTTTTAACTGCATTAGTCTAACCATTAATTAACAATATGCCCAAAGTATAGCGGCATATTGTATTGTTGTCGAGAGAAAAGGCGGCTTGCGCCGCCCTTTTTTTGTGAATTAAGTCTATGACTTAGGGAACCTCTGATTTATTCTGGACGAAGCAGATTGCATCTAAAATGTTCAGATTCAAGGCGCGAATTGCACGTAATAGCCGGCTATTGCGAAGCTTCGCAACGCAGAAGCTGGATATTCTAGAGGTGAGATGCAAGTTCATGAATAGATCAGAGGTTCCTTAGGTTTGATCGTGCGAAATACGATCTGGTTGTTGAATTGCACCCAAAATTGACCCACTATTTGCACTGAACTTTGACCCGTAATTGAACTGTTAACCTATTGGAACACATACACTGACCGGCTAAACAGTGGGTCAAATATCAAAACGAATAAACGATGAAAATGGCTCAATTGAACGTGCAATTCAACAGGTCAGTTTTAGATGCTATTAAACAGTCAGTACACAGACGGGTGATCTTGTCGCCATGAACCACAATACCTGATTAAAATGATTGGGTATTATCCATGATTCGGTAGGGGGCAAACACAGACAATCTATACGCCGAGTGGCCCGCTAACCGCCGCTGAGGCGCCTGGTACGGCCTTATTTAATCCGGGTTTACTCTGGATTTACTCCGGGACGCTGCGCTTGCTGTTGACCCAGCGGGTCAGCGAGCGCCACTGATCGACATCGGGCGCCATTAGCGACGGTGCCATTTCGAAGATACTGCAGCCTCTTTCGGCGCTACGGATGTAGTTCTGGGTGTCCCTCAGGGTGGCGATACGCGGGATACCGAGTCGACGCAGGAATTTCTCCAGGGTGTGGTAAATAAGGGTATTTTCGCGCACCCGGTTGGCGACCACGGCCAGTTTCACCTGCTCACGGTTGACCTTGCCGACCAGCAGCAGCTCCTCAATAAAATGGGCCACGGCACGAATATCGATTGGTGATGGCAAAACCGGGATGATCAGGCTCTGCACACGGCGGATCAAAGGCGTCAGGTCTTTGCCATGGACCGCGGCCGGGACATCCATGACCAGGTACTCGGTGCCACGCGGTACTTTTAGCTTGCCTTCATAGCCGGCAATACCATGGATCTCATTGAACTTGTCGGAGCGTGCCTCCAGCCAGTCCATGCTTGAGCCCTGTGGATCACAATCAGCAAGCACAACCTGCCTGCCCTTGCTGGCAAGGTACCCGGCGAGATTGGTCGCGATAGTTGTCTTGCCGCAGCCGCCCTTGGCGTTCATGATCATAATAGTGCGCACAGTGGTCCTCCGTCGCTGTTATTTTTGCCAATGCTAAACTATCAACAACTATAACGCACCTTCCCCTGGTGTGGGTAGGCTGGCGACTACTTCGATAACGAGGTTACCAGTGCATGGTGGGGGTATCGATCGTTCTTTTTCTGCATCCGTTTGATAAGTGCATTGAGGCCATCGCGGCGTACCTGAGTGCCAAATGATGAACGGTAGTTAGTCGCCAGACTGATGCCATCAATACTGACATCATCGATTTTCCACTTTCCTTTCGTCAGGCGCAGACTGTAATTCACCGGCACCTTGCGTGCATTACGTAAATTAATCTCTGAGCGTACGGTGACATCCGTGGCATCTTCCCTGGCACGTAGCGGCAAATAGCTGACATCATTCTTGTGATCGATGATTTGATCCAGGTAGGTCACCATCGCGGTCACGTAGGTGTGGGTCAGCAGAAAACGGAATTCCCGCAGGAAGCGTTTCTTTTGATCCGCATTGGCACGGCGCCAGTATTTACCCAGCACAATTCGGCCAATGCGATCGAAATCAATATGCGGCACCACGATGCGCTCGGCAATACCATAGGCAATAGCCTGGTCCTGTTTGATCGCATCCTGTTTACTTTGCAGCTCACTGAGCAGGTTATTGTTGATGCCAACGATCAGGCGGTGGGCATCACCACTGCCCCTGGCAAGTGATGGCACCGGCAACAGCAGGCTGGCGCTAAATAGCAGCCCGGTGAAGGCACGCAGCATGATGTTGAGTTGTCTCATATCTTTAAATGGCTTGTTCTTTTTTAATCCGCGGTTAATGGGTTTGGCCACCGGCCGTTGAGTTAGTTCCAGGCCATACGATGAAGACATGGCTGGCGTGTCACGGTGTAACCCCCTAAGCGGCGCGATGCTACGCTACTCGATCATGGCAGTGAATTCAATTACCCTAAAGTACTGCATGGCCGTTTTTAAATATAACTGGTTGAATTGAAAAATATTATGGCTGTTTTCCGGTGACAAATATGGGCGACGGAAACGGGCGAGGCCCACTACTCACCAAGTGATTTCACACGGTGCCGGCACGGTGCACAGCATGCGCCTGGCAAAGTCTGGACACAGTCTAAGGGTAGTTAGTACCTAGGTACTAGTACCTAGGTATAATTGTCCTTCAGTAATTGATTGTTACAATTTGTTTCACGTTACACACCAGGGGGGGTGAGGACGTACTGGGAAGCAGAGCCCAAATTGGTGTCCAGGGTAAGCCTTTAGGGAGGCAGGACACACAAGGTTCCGGGGGGATGGACCTGATACTACCCGCTTTTGCAATAGCGCCTGATGGCGCTATTGTTATTTCTGTAGGTGCTGTTTCTGCGGGGGCCCATTATCCTGGACGCGGTCTTCCGGCAGCGACTAGGCTTCGGTTGTTTCATCCAGGATGCCCAGTTCCTGCCAGATATCATCCACCTGTTGTTTTATCTCAGGGCTCATGCTGATGGGGTGGCCCCATTCCCGCTGGGTCTCGCCCGGCAGTTTGCTGGTCGCATCAAAACCCATCTTGGAGCCGAGTCCGGACACCGGCGAGGCGAAATCCAGATAATCGATCGGTGTATTTTCGATGATAGTGGTGTCCCGTGCGGGATCCATGCGGGTGGTCATGGCCCAGACGACATCCTTCCAATCGCGCACGTTCACGTCATGATCGACGACGATCACGAATTTTGTATACATAAACTGCCTTAGGAATGACCAGATTCCCAACATGACCCGCTTCGCGTGGCCCGGGTACTGCTTTTTCATCGACACACAGGCCATGCGGTAAGAGCAGCCCTCCGGTGGCAGGTAGAAATCGACGATCTCTGGAAACTGTTTTTGCAGGATCGGCACAAACACCTCGTTCAGTGCCTGTCCGAGTACGGCCGGTTCATCGGGTGGCCGGCCAGTATAGGTGCTGTGGTAGATCGGCTGCTGGCGGTGGGTAATGCGCTCAATGGTGAATACTGGAAAGGACTCGACCTCATTATAGTAGCCGGTATGGTCACCGAAAGGCCCTTCATCGGCGACTTCGCCCGGATGGATATGGCCTTCCAGCACAAACTCGGCCGAGGCAGGTACCTGTAGATCGCACCCGAGGCATTTGACCACCTCGGTCTTGCCGCCCCTGAGCAGGCCGGCAAACGCGTATTCAGACAGCTGGTCAGGTACCGGGGTGACCGCGGCCAGTATGGTGGCCGGATCGGCCCCCAGCGCGACCGCCAGCGGAAACGGTTCGCCCGGATGGGCCTCGCACCAGTCCTTGTAGTCCAGCGCCCCGCCGCGGTGGGCCAGCCAGCGCATGATCACCTTGTTCGGCGCGATGACCTGCTGGCGGTAAATCCCCAGATTCTGGCGGTCCTTGCAGGGCCCCCTGGTGACGACCAGTGCCCAGGTGATCAGCGGGCCGGCATCACCCGGCCAGCAGGTCTGTATCGGCAGTTGTGACAAATCCACCTGCTCAGCCTCCAGCACGATGTCCTGGCAAACTGCCGACTTGACTACCTTTGGCGCCATGTTCAGCACTTGTTTAAAGGCCGGCAGTTTTTGCCAGGCGTCCTTCATGCCCCTGGGGGGTTCTGGCTCCTTCAGAAAGGCCAGTAATTTACCCACATCCCGCAATGCGGCCACCGAATCCTGTCCCATGCCCAACGCGACCCGGTCCGCGGTGCCAAACAGGTTGGCCAGTAACGGGATATCACTGCCCCTGGGATTCTCAAACAACAATGCCGGGCCACCTGCCCGCAAGGTGCGGTCGCAGATTTCAGTGATCTCGAGGTACGGATCCACCTCCCGGCTAATACGCCTGAGTTCGCCGAGGGACTCCAGTTGGCTAATAAAATCGCGTAGATCGTGATATTTCATGGCTGATTCATCATTCTGTTTCCGACACTGAGTATGCTGGCTGGGTCGCCAGTAATGCAACTATCAGCGGCAAAATCCTGAGCATTAACCTGGATCCGCCAATGGCGGGGCTTGTTTTTACAGCTTGAATTCGGCGACGACCGGGGCGTGATCGGAAGGGCGTTCCAGTTTACGCGGTCCCTTGTCGACATAACTGGCGCTGCACTTATCGCTCATCCTGTCATTGGATAAAATGAGATCAATGCGCATACCGCGATTGCGACGAAATCCCAGCATGCGGTAGTCCCACCAACTGTAGATCTTTTCATCCTGCTCAAACAGGCGGAAGCTGTCGCTCAGGCCCAGTTTGATGAGCCTCTGGAATGCCTGTCTCTCCTCGGGGCTGACCAGTACCGAACCCTCCCAGGCGGCGGGGTCATGGCAATCGGCATCTTCCGGGGCGATATTGAAATCACCTGCCATGACAAATCGTTCATGTTGGCCCAGCTGCTGTTTTACATGCTTATGCAGCTTGTCCAACCAGTCCAGCTTGTACTGGAATTTTTCAGAGCCAACTTCAGATCCATTGGGTACATACAGGTTGAGGAAATGCACTTTCCCATAGGTGGCACCCAGAACACGCCGCTGCGGATCGTCCATGCCTGGCAGTTCAGTAATAATATCTGTCGGCTGTTGTTTTAATCGGCTGAGTATTGCGACACCGTTATAGGTTTTCTGGCCTGAAAATAATACCTGGTAGCCGGCATCATTGATGGCCTCTTCAGGAAAATTTTCGTCAATGGTCTTGGTTTCCTGTAATCCCAGCAGGTCAGGTTGTGCAGTCGCTAACCAGTCGAGCACATGAGGTAGTCGCACCCTCAGCGAGTTGACGTTCCAGGAGGCGATTTTCATTTTATTGTCTCAGTATGTTAGATCACTAGTTTAAAACTATGCACGGAGGTCACAGAGGAAAAATATTTTTTTTGCACTGTCCTACATAGCAGAACGATTCAAAGACTGGTGAGGGTGACTTTTTCAGACGGCTTGCGAGCGCAGCGAAGCCGGAGGACGAAAAAGATACCGGAGCCAGTCAACACTGTTCGTGGTGCAAATGGTTTTATTATCCCCGTGTCTTCCCGGTGTTCCCCGTGGTAATTCTTTTAATGTAGAGTGATATCAGATACGGAAGCCACCGTGCCGCCTCAGGTTTTTCCGGTCCAGCCAGGAAGCACCCGCTGCAAAACCAAGGATGAGTATGATGACTGCCAGTATTATCATTAAGTTACTACTGATGCCAGCATTGTTCTCTCCACTGATGACAGTAATGGGGTTAGAGCCTTCTGCTGCCGCGTTGCCTGACAGGCTGGCCATGGCATTATCGATACGGGACTTAAGTGCATCATAATCAGCCTGAAGCTTTGTGACTTTTTCGCTGTTGATGTCACTAACCTTGTCAGTGGTCACTGGCCTGGCCTTTAATTTTGCCTCAAGTTCCCTGATGGTGGCATTCGCCTTTTTGAGGCTATCCTGTGAACTGGCAAGATTTGTTGCCGCATCTTTCAGCGCCTTGCTGTTTTTGGCATCATCCTTATCCGTTGATTTCAATTTCCGGGCAAGTTTTTTATTTTCTTTTCGAAGCTTCTTTAGGTCTTTTTTAGCCTTTTTATACTGGGCCGTCAGTTTCTCAAATTCTTTTGCGTCAACACTACCCTGACTGGCAGCACTGTCTTCACTGATTTTTTTCTTTAATTCAACGACCTGTTCACTGAGTTTTTCGACATCAGCCCTCGATTTTTTCAGGTCTTCGGTGGCCTGCCGATGTTTGTCAGTCAGATCAAGGATCTGTAGTTGTGCGGGCTTGTTGTTGACCAGGTAGGAGGCATCTACCCAGCCTTCCACCCCATCCGGGTCGCGCACGCGGGCGTTGTTGCCATCTTTCTCAAGAATTTCCAGTGGTGTGCCGGTAGGGACGACCTTGACCAGCTCACTTTGACCCTTTTCCCTGTAAACCCCCAGCAGCACCTTGTCAGTCACATAAACTGTTTGTGCATAGGCTGACAGCGCCGTCCCCAGCATCAGCAGTATCAGTATAAGTCGTATCATTATCCCCAGTATATACCCAAAAGCCCTGAATCCGTTAGAAGATCAGGCAGCTATACCGCTATGGCGAAGCAACGCATCAATGCTGGGTTCCCTGCCACGAAAATTAACAAATAATTCCATCGGTTCCTGTGAGCCGCCCTGCTCGAGGATGGATTGCATAAAGTGCAGTCCGGTGCGGCGATCAAAGATCCCATTTTCCTCAAATTGCGCAAAGGCATCTGCCGACAGGACCTCGGCCCACTTGTAACTGTAATAGCCGGCCGAATAGCCACCGGCAAAGATGTGGGAAAAACTGTGGAGAAAACGGTTAAATGCCGGTGGGTGAATGACCGCCACCTGCCTGCGGACCTCATCCAGAACATCATAGACGCGAGTGTGTTTTTCCGGGTCATAATCCTTGTGCAGGCGGAAATCAAAAATGGCGAATTCCAGCTGCCTGACCATCTGCATCCCGGACTGGAAATTCTTTGCCGCCAGCATACGGCGGAACATTTCATCTGGGATGGCTGCACCGGTTTGATAGTGGCTGGCGATAACATCCAGGGCCTCACGTTCCCAACACCAGTTTTCCATGAATTGGCTGGGTAGCTCGACCGCATCCCAGGCCACACCGCTGATACCAGACACACTGGGATAATCGATCAGCGTCAACATGTGATGCAGGCCATGACCAAATTCATGAAACAGGGTGACGACTTCATCGTGGGTAAACAGTGCCGGGCCATCACCGACAGGTGGCGACAGGTTGCAGGTCAAATAGGCCACCGGGATCGTCAGGCCGGAAATGCTGTTGTTTCTGCCAATACATTCATCCATCCAGGCGCCACCACGTTTGTGAGGGCGCGCATACAGATCCAGGTAAAATTGCCCCCTTAGCCGGGAATCCTTGTCAAGAATTTCAAAAAAGCGCACGTCTTTATGCCAGGTCTCGATAGTGGTGATTTCATTGATCTGCAGGCCATAGAGCCGCCTGACGACATCGAACATGCCCTCAACGACTTTCTGCTCCGGGAAGTAGGGTTTGAGTTCCTCCTGTGTGATGGAATACTTGTGCTGGCGTAATTTTTCCGAGTAGTAAGGGACATCCCATGCCTGCAGCTCTTCAATACTGTCTGTGTCGACGGCAAACTGGCGCAGCTCCTGCAATTCCTCTTTTGCCATTGGCAGGGAACGCGTCGCCAGGTCCTGCAGGAAACTCATGACCTGTTCGGTATCCAGTGCCATCTTGGTCGCCAGGGACCGCTGCGCATAGTTATCAAAGCCCAGCAGGTTGGCGAGCTCGTGACGCCGTGCCAGCAGTGTTTCCATGATAGGGCCGTTATCAAACTGACCGGCCGTCGGCCCCTCGTCCGAGGCACGCGTCACGTAGGCGGTGTAGAGTTCCCGGCGTAATTCACGGTCATCGGCATAGGTGATAATGGCAAAGTAACTGGGGAACTCCAGTGTCAGTAAAAATCCCGCAAGATCCTTTTGCCCGGCGGCCTGTCTGGCCATCGCCAGTGCCGTATCAGAGAGCCCCTGTAACTTTTCCTGCGAGTCTATCGATTTGCTCCAGGCGTTAGTTGCATCCAGAATATTTTCTTCAAACTTTGCCGTCAGACTGGACAACTCCAGCATGATTTCCCGGTAGCGCACCTTGTCATCATCATCCAGCTCGATACCGGTGAGGCGAAAATCCCGCAGGGCATTATCAATGACCTTGCGCTGCGCGCTGTTCAGTTGTGGATACTCCGCGCCATCGGCGATCTGTTTAAATGCCTGGTACAGGCCGGAGTGCTGGCCCATCTCGGTGGCGTAGTCGCTCAATTTTGGCAGGCAGGCATTATAGGCCTCACGCAGCTCCGCGCTGTTGACCACCGAGTTCATATGACTCACTGGCGACCAGGCCTGATTCAGGACCTCGTCGAGGTCTTCAATCGGTACTACCAGGTTTTCCCAGGTGTAGTGCCCGTTGGCCGCCAGCAACTGCGCGACCTGCTGGCGACTGTCTTCGATGATCTGTTCGATCGCCGGGACAACATGTTCAGGGTGAATATGACTGAATCGGGGCAGTCCATGTGGTTTTAGCAGTGGGTTGGTATTTTCCATGAAGTCTGTTTACTGGTGTCTGGGCTTAAAAGGACTGATAATCTAGCATGACATGCAGAATGACCAAAATCCCGGCAACAACAGTGATGGCGATACAACGCCGGAGACTACCCCTGATAATGCCCCTGATAATACCCCTGATAATACAGGGGAACATCCGTATAGTGGCCTGACCCCGGAAGTGATCCTCGCGGCCGTAGAGGCCTGTGGGCTGCCGGCCAGCGGCTCACTGCTGGCCATGAACAGCTATGAAAACCGCGTCTACCAGATCGGTCTTGAGCAGGGCGGCTTTGTGATTGGCAAGTTTTATCGGCCACAGCGCTGGTCCGATGAGTCCATCCTCGAAGAGCACGAGTTCACACTGGCGCTGGCCGAGATGGAGATCCCGGTGGTGGCGCCAATGAGCATTCATGGGCAAACCCTGATGAGCCACCAGGGCTTTCGCCTGGCGCTGTTCCCTCGCCAGGGTGGCCGCAGCCCTGAACTCGATAATCCGCAGCATCTGGAATGGATCGGACGCTTCATCGGTCGTATACATCTACTTGGTAGCGCACGGGCATTTTTGCATCGACCCGAGATAGACGTACAGAGCTTTGGCATCGAGTCATATAACTATTTGATTAATAATGATTTTATACCGCCTGAGTTGATGCCGGCCTTCACCACCACGGCTGAAGATGTGCTCAGGCAGTGTCAGCAGCTGTTTTCCCAGGTGCCGGATTATCGGCGACTGCGCCTGCATGGGGATTGCCACCCGAGCAATGTGCTGTGGACCGACGCTGGTCCGCACTTTGTCGATCTGGATGATTGTCGTATGGGGCCCGCGATGCAGGACCTGTGGATGCTGCTGTCCGGTGATCAGGTCGAGATGCAGCAGCAATTGTTTCAATTACTGGAAGGTTATACGGATTTTGCCGATTTCGATCCCCGCGAATGCCTGTTGCTGGAGGCGTTGCGGTCGTTACGGATACTGCACTATGCCGCCTGGCTGGCCAGGCGCTGGGGTGATCCCGCCTTTCCCCACAGTTTTCCATGGTTTAATACGCCGCGTTACTGGGAGGAGCAAATATTGTGCCTGCGGGAACAGCTGTCTGCGATGTCAGAAGAACCACTCAGGACCCGGCCGCAGTAAACCTGTGTGATGCCTCATTCCTTCCCTGTTTTCCCGGCATCGCAATATTGAGGTGCCCGTAAGGGCCTGCCGCGACGTAATCAGTACCGATCCTAGACCGGGTTATTCAGATTGGTCGTGAAATCATTGCCGGGATGCTCCACCGCCAGGTTTATATACTCCTGTCTGGTTTCCTCGGATTCGAAGTAAATTTTCAGGGCATTTTTGCCCTTGCCTTCGACTACGAAGGGATGATGCTCCGGGTTCTGCACGTCGTGCAGTGTGATGGGATCTGTGGTTGTGGTTCTCATATCAAATCCTCCTTAATGAAGCATTGCTATCTCGTGACTATCTAAAATATAAATTAAAGAAGTATAAAAATCATTGACCTGGATCAAAAATTCCCTGTAATCTTGTATTTGAAAGCCGGTGCCATTTGGCTTAACTGTGCACAGGATCTCGCTGGCTACCTGGGCTGTACATACTTTATAAAATGACTCTATAACCAGTGGCTTGATCAGGGATCCATGATTAAGTAACAATGTGACTCAGGGGAAATAACGCCAGTAACCATCTCGACGATAACGATAAAGGACAGGACACTATGGAATTATTTATCGGACCACTAACGGGCAATATCATGGGCAGGGACATCACGAATTTTTTTAATGGGTTTAACCAGCGCTGTAGTGTCCAGATATTCAGCCGCAAGGACAAGTATTTTAAGGAGGCATACCGGTATGCCGTTGTTGATATCGAACCTGAGCGGTTGGCGAGAAAAGCGCTCAAATGCCTGAATATGAAACCACTGGATCGTCTGAGGGTCGTTGTCAGGGCATTCAGCCACCGTGCCTGCAATAATGAACGTCGTGATGTGAGCTGGCGCGGCAAAAACTGGCACAGTGGTGAAAGGCGGAATATCGATCGTCGGCATGGCAAGGTAGAACGTGATATTGAGCCGAGCTTTGAGGTCTAGGTTGATCTTGCCAACAAGCTGTTCTGGTTGTATTTAAAGAGATATGTCCAGACATTATGATCTTATTGCCATTGGTGGTGGTAGCGGCGGTCTGTCTGCCGCGGAACAGGCGGCGCTATATGGCAAGCGTTGCGCCGTTATTGAATCCGGCGACATGGGTGGCACCTGTGTGAACGTGGGCTGTGTGCCGAAGAAAGTCATGTGGTATGGCGCCAATCTTGCGCATGCACTTGGTGATGCGACGGATTATGGTTTTGACGTGACGGTCAATGGCTTCGACTGGAATGCACTGGTGAACGCGCGCGAGACTTACATCAAGGGCATTAACGACTGGTATCACACCTACCTGGCCGATTCGAATATCGATGAGATCAGCGGCCATGCAAAATTTATCGATGCACACACGCTTGAGGTAAACGGGCAGCGATATACCGCAGCCCATATCGTCATTGCACCGGGGAGTTATCCGCTCATGCCGGATATCCCGGGTGCCGAACATGGCATTACCTCGGATGGTTTTTTTGCGTTGCGCAGGCAACCTGAACGCGTCGCGGTAGTGGGTGCTGGCTATATCGCCGTCGAGCTTGCCGGAGTGCTGAATAGTCTTGGCAGTGATGTTAGCTTGCTGTTACGTCGTGAACACTTTCTGTCCAGTTTTGATGCGATGTTAAGAGAGACTCTGATGGAAGAGATGGTGAATAATGGCGTCAAGATTATTCCACGCACCATTGTCGAAAGAGTCAGTAAAGAGAATGATGGCAAATTGACCTTGCACTACAGTGATGGCCAGCAACTCACGGGTATGGATTGTGTTATATGGGCCATAGGCCGCTCACCGAACACCGGCGATCTTGATTTGTCAGTGACCGGCGTGAGCATGGACGAGCGTGGTTATATTCCGACGGATGAATTTCAGAACACCAATGTGGATGGCCTCTATGCCGTCGGTGATGTGACCGGCCGTGCGCAGCTGACACCAGTGGCGATTACTGCCGCAAGGCGCCTGTCTGATCGGTTGTTTAATCACCAAACTGACAGAAAACTCGATTATGAGAATATTCCGACGGTAGTATTCAGTCATCCGCCGATTGGCAGCGTCGGTCTCAGTGAAGAACAGGCGCGTGAAATTCATGGCAATGCCGTCAAGATATACCAGAGTCGCTTCACGCCGATGTCACATGCCTTTACCCGGCACAAGGTACAAACGGCATTAAAACTGGTGACGGTCGGCGCGCAGGAAAAGATCGTCGGCTGCCATGTGATTGGTCCCGGTGCCGACGAGATGTTGCAGGGTTTTGCCGTCGCCATCAAGATGGGCGCCACCAAGAAAGATTTTGATAACACTGTGGCGATCCATCCGAGCAGTGCGGAAGAGCTGGTCACGATGCGCTAGACAATCAAAGTATTTATCCAGTGTTCACTGCGATTAAATACACTAGTATTAGATCCTATGACAATTAAAACATTTGCAGGCATTAGCCCGGAAATATCGTCCTCTGCCTATGTCGATGAGGCGGCGCTGGTATTAGGCGAGGTAACGCTCGCCGAGGATGTCTCTATCTGGCCGATGTCGGTGGTGCGTGGTGATGTCAATCGTATCGAGATTGGTGCCCGCACCAATATACAGGATGGCTCGGTGCTGCACGTGACTCATGATAGTGAATATGCCCCGGGTGGTTTTCCACTGTTGATCGGCGAGGATGTCACGGTGGGCCATAAGGTGATCCTGCATGCCTGCACGGTGGGAAATTATTGCCTGGTGGGTATGGGGGCGACGGTACTTGATGGCGCGGTACTGGAAGACCGGGTCATGCTGGGGGCCGGCAGCCTGGTGTCTCCGGGCAAGGTGCTGGAGGGCGGCTATCTATGGCTGGGCAGTCCGGCGCGCAGGGTACGCGAACTGACCGCCAGCGAACTTGCCTGGCTGGAATATTCGTCTCGTCACTATGTAGAGTTGAAACAGCGCCATCAGGCGGCCCTCGGATAATATCCTGTAAGTCATTGATTTAACAGGGGCTGATAATGCCTGTAGGATGTTACCTACAAAAAGTACCAGCGATTACCGATAGGTTAAATTTTCCAAAGATTCATAATGTCATGGCAAGGATGCTTGCACACGGAAGTGCTAGATTTTAATGCTCAGGTGATCCCGGGGGAGTAACCATGGATTTATATATCGGCAATATCTCTTCAAATACGACTGAAATAGATATCACACAATTCATCTGCAACAACGCTGGTGTCAGGGACTTTAACCGCGTTAACATTGTGCAGAAACACCAGGCCGGTAAATTAAATCGCTATGCAATGGTCGGTATTGTGTCGGCAAAGCAGGCACGTAATGCTATCAGTAAAATAAATGGCATGGCGCTACGTGGTGAGAGATTGCTGGTCAGGGAGTTTTGTCATCGCACCAGTAACAACGAACAGCGTGACCTGAACTGGCGCACCCGGGTATGGCAGGGTGACGAACGTCGCATGGTTGAACGCCGGGGCGGTGGTCTTATTCTTGAAGGCGGCGTATCTGCTGCCTGAGCTCTTTCAGTACCGGCCCGGTCCGGGGCCGGACACCACGCCAGATATAAAACGATTCCGCGGCCTGTTCCACTAACATCCCGAAACCATCCACAGACGTCCCTGCCGCATGATTCTCACCCCACTGAACAAACACGGTGGGTTCGGCGCTGTACATCATGTCATAACAAACACCACCCTTGATAAGCACGCTATCAGGTAATCGCGGCAGCTTGCCTTCCAGGCTGGCCGCGGTGCCATTAATGATGATGTCAAACTGCCGGCCCTCAAGATCGTCTAACCCGCAACCGCTGACACAGATACCTGCCTCCTGCCATTGGTTACTGGCCAGTGCAAGCTCTTCTGCCCTGGAAGCGGTGCGATTGGCGATCACCAGCGATTCTGGTTGTGTGGCGAGCAATGGATTGATGACGCCCCTGACAGCACCACCGGCACCGAGCAACAGGATGCGCCTGTCCATCAGTGTGGTCTTGAGATTATTCAGCAGGTCATTCACCAGCCCTACGCCGTCGGTGTTATCACCTTTGAGCTCATTGTCGTCGCCCATCCACAATGTATTAACAGCGGCAGCGTGACTGGCGCGCTCAGTCAGTATGGCGGCAAGTTCAAAGGCCTGCCGCTTGAAAGGCACAGTGACATTCAGGCCTTTTCCACCATGGTGAAAGAATTCATCAATACTGGCGCTGAAGTCATCCAGCGGGGCAAGCAGGGTATCGTAATGAACATCTTCACCGGTCTGTTTTGCAAAGGCCGCGTGAATTTGCGGTGATTTGCTATGCGCAACAGGGTTGCCGATGACAGCGTAGTGATCACTCATACTATGTTGAGAATATGCCCTTTAATATATAAAAGAATAATATCGACAATAAGGCACCGGCGGGCAAGGTCACAATCCATGACAGGAAGATCGTGCGTACTACATTCATATTAAGCGCGGCGATACCCCGTGCCAGGCCGACCCCCAGTACAGCACCCACCAGGGTCTGTGTGGTGGAAATCGGTAAACCAGTCCCGGAAGCCAGCACGACGGTGGTGGCTGCAGCAAGTTCACAGGCAAAACCACGGCTGGGAGTAAGTTCAGTGATGTGTTTACCGATAGTGGCCATCACACGGGAACCGTACATCATCAGTCCCAGAACAATACCGCCACCACCGAGGAGTAGTACCCAGACAGGTAATGCAGATTTTTGAACGACTTCACCACCGCTTTGTACCACACCAACGATAGCCGCAACAGGACCAATGGCATTGGCAACATCATTGGAACCGTGCGCAAAGGCCATAGCAGAGGCAGTGACCACCATGAGTACTGAAAAGACCTTTTCTACATTAGCAAAATGGAAGTCCTTGTCTGCGGCAGGATCTACTTTAATACGCCGGATGAAAAATATGCCGATGAACATAACAATGAGTCCGATGACAACAGCAAGCAAATAACTCTGGCCGCGTGTTATTTCCAGACCTACGTGCTTAAGGCCTTTAAACATAGAAACTAATGCGATGATAAAGCCCGTGAGAAAAATATAGATGGGAACAAAGCGTTTGGCATTTTTTAAGGGTTCGTCGGTGTTGAGAATAAAATATTGCACGCTGCGGAACAGCCAATAAGAGAGGATTCCGGCAATGAAAGGAGAGACGATCCAGCTCATTACAATAGAACCGACTTTGCTCCATTTCACTACATCCATACCTATACCAACCGCCGCGAAGCCAACAATGGCGCCGACGATGGAATGGGTGGTGGAAACTGGCCAGCCCGAACGTGAGGCGACGAATAACCAGGTGCCGGCAGCGAGCAAAGAGGCCAGCATACCGAAGACCAGTAAGTCCGGGTTACTCGCGAGTATTCCTGGATCAATGATGCCCTTACGAATAGTTGAGGTGACCTGACCACCGGCCAGGAAGGCGCCTAAAAATTCAAATATAGCAGCGATGATTACTGCCTGTCTGATGGTGATGGCGCCAGAACCCACCGAGGTCCCCATGGCATTGGCGACATCATTGGCGCCAATTCCCCAGGCCATAAACAGGCCAAACACAACCGCCAATACGATATATGCAACCTCGAATTCCATAGTGATTCCCCCGGTTAGCGTGCCAACATCAGTTCGAGGCGGCTGCCGACCCGTTGCGAAAGATCGGCCAGTTCACCAATCCATTCGATGATCTTGTAGAGGAAGATCACATGTACGGGGGGTAATTCATCCTCAAGTGCATACAGCTTGGAACGAATTGTGATTTGCAGGCGGTCGGTTTCACTTTCTATCTTATCCAGCTTTTTTATCATTTCTTCTACAATGTTAATCTCTTTCCCACTAAAGCCTGTCTCGACCAGCTCATCCAGTTCATTGATGGCGGTCTGCGCTTGCCGGGATGCATCAATGCAACGTTTAACGAATTCCAGAACATCGTCACCCATCCCGTTTGGGAAGGACATTTTTCTGCCAGTAATAAGTCCCGCGATATCCTTTGCCTTATTGGCTATTTTGTCCTGCATGGTGATAACTTCCAGCAGATCTCTTCTGGATACCGGCATGAACAAACTTCTAGGCATATGTAAACGTAGTTCTCGTTTGAGAACATCTGCATCACGTTCCAGTTGAGAGATTTCTTTTTGTTTTTCCCTGGCGTCATTCCAGTTGTCACTGATGACGGCTTCCATAAAGGGAATCAGCCTGGCAATGCATGCCTGGACACTTTCCATATGTTTTTGCAGGGGTCTGACAGGGGATGAGCCGAACAGGCTCGAAATGGTAGTGCGTACCATATTGCTCTTACTCCTTCTCTACTTGATGCTGCCCATCAGCACCGGGTCATTTTTTCTCTTTGTATATGGCGCGAAGTATACCGTGTGATTTTTCAAAAGCAACCCTTAAATTTAATTATTTTATAAAAACATTTGCCAACAAAATCTGTAAAAAATTATCATTAACCCGGTTCTTTTAACCAGCTGGCGGCGGCCTTGGCAAAATAGGTCAGGATGCCGTCAGCACCCGCACGTTTAATACAGAGTAGTGCTTCCATGACGATCTGGCGTTCATCCAGAGTGCCACTCATTGCGGCGGCCTTTAGCATGGCGTATTCACCGCTCACCTGGTAGACAAAGGTGGGGGCAGCAAACTGATCTTTAACGCGACGCACGATATCCAGGTAGGGCATACCGGGTTTGATCATCACCATGTCGGCACCTTCATCAAGATCCATGGCAACTTCCCAGAGGGCCTCGTCACTATTGGCCGGATCCATCTGGTAACTTTCTTTGTTGCCACCGGCGAGGTTCGCAGCAGAACCGATGGCATCACGAAATGGCCCATAAAAACCCGATGCATATTTTGCCGAGTAGGCAAGGATGCGGGTATGAATATAGCCGGCCTCTTCGAGTGCATTCCGGATCGCACCGATACGACCATCCATCATATCAGAGGGGGCGACGATATCAGCGCCGGCCTGTGCATGACTCAGTGCCTGTTTTACCAGTACCTCGACAGTTTCATCATTCATGACATAGCCATTGCTATCAATGATGCCGTCCTGACCATGGGTGGTGAATGGATCCAGCGCGACGTCGGTAATGACACCCAGTGTCGGCTGGGCCTCTTTCAGGGCGCGTACCGCACGTTGCGCCAGGCCATCCGGATTCCAGGCTTCCCGGGCATCTTCTGATTTGGCGGACTCCGGGGTCACCGGGAACAGCGCGACTGCCGGGATCCCCAGTGTCACCAGTTGTTGCGCTTCCTTTAGCAGCTCATCGATGCTGACACGCTCAACACCAGGCATTGATTCCACCGCCTCACGTTGTGCATTGCCTTCAAGGACGAACATCGGGTAGATCAAGTCGTCAGCGCACAGGTGGTTCTCGCGCATCATTCGTCGTGAGAAATCATCGCGACGCATACGACGCATTCGAACCTGGGGGAAGTGGCCCTTACCGGTTTGTAGCTTTGACACTGTTTTCTCCTGGATGTCCCTGCGCATACTGGAGTGCCTATTCTAGCGTGGCTATTGCCTCAGTACACGTACGGGATGACGCGACTTGTGCCCCATGCCATTGAATGACCAATATTGTGAACTTACCGGCTATGGGCGGGTCTTTAGATACTGGTATAATAAGGCAACCATGATGTTAAAGATATTCAGGATAATCAGTTTGTTCGCTGCAATGGCCGTCGCCAGCAGCAGTTTTTCAGCAACCGTAGTGGGCCCCGAGGTGGGCCAGAAGGCCCCGGAATTCAGCATCAACAACCTGGATGGCAAGCCGGTGACACTGCAGGATCTGACCAGTAAGGGCCATGTCATGCTGATCTTCTGGTCAACGCGCTGCCCGTTTTGCCATGCCCTGATCCCGAATTTCAGGGAGATCGATCAAAAATACCGGGGCAAGGGCCTCACGCTGGCCGCACTGAATGTTGGTCTGGAAAAGCAGGCCGAGGTCGAGGCCTATGTGCTGGAGTACGGTCTGGATTATCTGGTGTTAAATGAGGATGCCAAAAAAGAACAATTGGCCGAGAAATACCTGCTAGTGGGAACGCCCACTATCCAGGTAATTTCACCTGACGGTATGGTGTTGTATCAAGGTCATTTCCTGCCCAAGGATCTGGAGGGCCTGTTAAAGCCCGGGCCCTGAGGGCATGAATGAATATGGCAAGTAGTATCACCTGCCTTATTCATCCATATGACGTACTACCCACGGTTGAACCAGGGCCGCCACGGCCAGTGCCAGCATCGCATCGCGCATGCTCAGGTTGCGTAATATTTCGGTAGAGGCATAGGCCTCAGGGTCCTGAAACAGCAACACGGCCAGCGCGATCATAAGTCCATAAAAGATTCGTATATACATTGTTCTGTCCCCTCATCGGGTTAAATTAACGTTTTGCCCAGCGGTTTTATCCAACTGGCAAGTGTAATTCTAGGAGGGGGGCAAGAAACTATCTGTGGACTCAATCCCAATCTTCGCGTGAGCTTGGTCACAGATCTGACATTTATTGCCAAAATGTGACCATTTGTGACAGGGGTCACTCCGGGCGCGTGTGAAATGTCGCATAGCAGCAATAATATTAATTATAACAATGTGTTAGCATACTTTTGCGGCGATTTACTGGCTCATAACGGCCTTATTGGCGGTAAATGGGTTTAAAAAAATTATTAGTCCGCAAATGAACGCAAATGAACGCAAATAAAACCTATATACCTATATATAGTAAAAAAGCATAATGAGGCGCCCAGAATAGATCTGCTTTTCTTGTTGCCTTTGCATCCGGTTTGATCAATCCTCACGGCCCCTCTTATGTCAAGGGAGGGGTATATAAACGGGAAAGAAAGCCTGAATCCCTCTCTGCTCAGCAGCTGCTACCATAAACGATTTCTTAATGAAGGTTTTATTTGCGTTTATTTGCGTTCATTTGCGGACTGCATTAAGATTTTTATTCGCCTTATATGGTGATGACAGGTTTGATGCTACGCCCAGTCTTTTGCGGTTAAGAAAGTGTCATAAAGTGCGGCTTCTGCAGAGCCGGGATCCGGGTGCCAGTCATAACGCCATTTAACCAGTGGTGGCAATGACATCAGGATGGACTCAGTGCGGCCACCGGTCTGCAGGCCGAATAAGGTGCCGCGGTCATACACCAGGTTGAATTCTACATAGCGACCACGACGATACAACTGAAAGTCCCGTTCGCGATCACCGTAGGGTATATCTTTACGCTTGCTGACTATCGGTGCATAGGCTGGCAGATAGTGATCGCCAACACTTTTCATGAAAGCAAAACTTTTTTCGAATCCCCCTTCATTCAGGTCGTCGAAAAATAACCCGCCAATACCGCGGGGCTCGTTACGGTGTTTCAGAAAGAAGTAATCATCACACCATTTCTTGTAACGCGGATAGATGTCCTCACCGAAGGGCTGGCACGCCCGCCGGGCAATCTGGTGCCAGTGCCGCGCATCTTCTTCAAAGCCATAATAGGGCGTCAGGTCAAAGCCACCACCAAACCACCAGATCGGATCCTCGGCTTCTTTTTCGGCGATGAAAAAACGCACGTTGGCGTGCGATGTCGGGACATACGGATTGTGCGGGTGGATCACCAGTGATACGCCCATGGCCTGGAAGTCCTGCCCGGCCAGTTCCGGGCGATGCGCCGTGGCCGAGGCGGGCATCTGCGCGCCAAATACATGTGAGAAATTTATCCCCGCCTGTTCGAACACCGCGCCATCGGTCATCACCCTGGAGCGTCCGCCGCCACCCTCGGCGCGATCCCAGCGGTCTTCTGTAAAGGTTTGTTTGCCATCTTCGGCCTCAAGCCCCGCGCAGATGCGCCCCTGCAGATCCATCAGATAGGATTTAACCGCATCGGTATCGGGTCTATCGGTTGTCGTCATCGGCATATTGTCCCAACAACAGGCTAACCCGGCCGGACAATGTTGCCGGTGGTCGCGTCACGGATCTCGCTGGGGCGGCGCTGTCCGCCAGTAGCGCCGCCGATGATCATGTCCACGCTATCCGCAAAGTGGTTATGCACCTGCCAGGAATGTCGGGCCGGCGGATGTCCCGGCAGGTTGGCGCTGGTGGAAACCAGGCCACCACCAAAGGCGTGACAGAGCTGTGCTGTTTGCCGATGAGCGGTTACCCGTACGGCAATGTTCTGATATTGCCCGGTCAGCCAGACGGGGACATCATGCCGGGCAGGCAGTAACCAGGTGACCGGTCCAGGCCAGGATGATTTGATGGTCTGCAGTTGCCTGGCAGAGGGCAATGTAATAAAAGTCTCGAGCTGCTTGATGCTGGCCGCGATGATGATCAGGCCCTTGTCCATCGGCCGTTGTTTGAGTCGTAATAAGTCTTCCACGGCAAAGGGATTGAACGGATCACAGCCCAGGCCATAGACGGCTTCGGTGGGATAGGCGATGATCCCGCCGATGCTGAGCGTTCGTACCGCCCGATGGAGTTTCCATGGAGTCATATGGGTTCAATGGGGGGGTAAGTGAATAGTAATTTGTGAATAGTGAGGGGTGAGGAAATTAACCCCTTACCAATCACCATTCACCAATCACCAATCACTAATCACTAATCACCAATCACCAATCACCCTATATATCGATATTGTCATTACTGGCGATGACTTTCTCGGCACTCGCCGCACGATCATCCTTGATGGCCCGGGCAATAGTATCGTCACTCAGGGCCAGCATTTGCGCAGCCAGATAAGCCGCATTTTTGGCACCAGCCTTGCCGATGGCGACGCAGGCAACCGGAATGCCGCCGGGCATTTGTACGGTAGAGAGCAGTGCATCCATACCTTGCAGTGGACCGGCATCAATCGGAACACCGATCACCGGTTTACTGGTCAGCCCTGCCACGGTACCGGCCAGGTGGGCCGCCAGGCCCGCAGCAGCAATAAAGATCTGGCAGCCACGTTGCTCTGCATCAGTGACATATTCATGGGTTGCGGCCGGGGTGCGGTGCGCCGAGGTAATACGCACTTCATAAAATACGCCGAGTGATTTCAATACATCTACAGTGGTCTGCATGACCGGCAGATCCGATTCGGAACCCATCAATATTGCAACGAATGGCTTAGACATGGCCGTTAATCTCTTGCTTATAAGGATGGAAAGATACAGGTTTTTTAAAGCGAGATAAAGCCTGAATACGTGAAGGGCAAGGGGGCCTTACTCGGCCTGGGCCTCTTCCTCTTCTTCCGGGGTTTCCGGCATATCGTAGGGTTCGGCAAAGCCGCAGACCTTTTGTGGGCAAACCTTTTCTGTACCGCGTTTCTTGGTGGTCTTTATGCTCAGCATCGGCCAGCCGCAATCCGGACAGGCCTGGTTCAGTGGCATGTTCCATACGGCATATTTACAATCCGGGTAGCGTTCACATGAATAGAAGATCTTGCCGTAGCGGGATTTGCGCTGCAGCATCCTGCCTTCATGACACTCCGGGCAATCAACCCCGGTGTCTTTGGGTTTCTCAATGGGTTCAATGTGATTGCAATTCGGATAATGGGTGCAACCGATAAACTTGCCATAACGGCCAGTCTTGATCAGCAGGTCATGTCCACAGTCAGGACACTTGCGATCTTTGATTATCTCAGGCTCTGCATTGGCATCTTCATTCAGATTACGGGCGTAATCACATTCAGGGTAAGCGGTGCAGCCTATGAACCGACCGCGCTTGCCCAGTCGAATTGAAAGTGGTGCATTACACTTTGGACACTTCTCGTCCATTTCCTCGTGGGTAACATCACGGCGACTGACATTCTCGTCGGTATGCACCACCAGGTCTTTAAACGGTTGCCAGAATTTTTCCAGTAGCGGTATCCACTCCATTTCACCACGAGAGATAGAATCCAGATCGTCTTCAAGTTTTGCCGTGAAGTTATAGTCCACGTAATTGGTGAAATAATCAGACAGGAACTTGTTAACGACCCGGCCCACATCTGTTGGTATAAAACGGCGCTTGTCCATTTCCACGTATTCACGTTTTTGTAACGTTGAGATAATGGAGGCATAGGTGGATGGTCGGCCAATACCATATTCTTCAAGGGTCTTCACCAGGCTGGCTTCTGAGAAGCGCGGTGGCGGTTCGGTAAAGTGTTGTTCGGGACGAATGGCCTTTAAGGGTATTTCATCGCCGACTTCCATGGCAGGCAGCAATTTGTCCTTGTCATCAACCTTGGTATCGTCCTGGCCTTCCTGGTAAACCGCCATGAAACCAGGGTCTACTACGGTAGAACCATTGGCCCGGAAGGTATTGCCCTCGCCTGCGGACAGGTCAATACCGACGGTATTGATAGTGGCGTGTACCATCTGACAGGAAACGGTACGATTCCAGATCAGTCGATATAACTTGAACTGATCATTCGACAGGTGCTCCTTGATGGAGTTTGGATCCATTTCAGAGGCGGTCGGGCGTACCGCTTCGTGGGCTTCCTGAGCATTCTTTGACTTGTTCTTGAAGGTCCGGTGTTCTTTGGGCAACTTGTTTGCACCATATCGCTTTTCGATGGTCGCGCGGATCTCCTCCACAGCTTCTTCGCCAAGGTTGACCGAATCAGTACGCATATAGGTAATCAGACCTGCCGCACCGCTACCGGTATCAATGCCTTCATACAGTTGCTGTGCAGTACGCATGGTGCGTTGCGCGGTAAAACCGAGTTTACGCGCGGCTTCCTGTTGCATGGTGGAGGTCGTGAAGGGCGGCGATGGATTACGTCGGCGTTGCTTTTTATCGATCTTGGCGACGGTCAGATGCCCGCCTGCCGCTTTCATCAGGGTTGATTCAACTTTAGTGGCCTGTTTTTCATCAGTAATACTGAACTGTGCCAGTTTTTCGCCCTTATAAAGTTGCAGCTTGCCGATGAAGTCCTGCTTGTCCTTGTTGAGGTCTGCCTCAATGGTCCAGTATTCTTTTGCCTTAAATTTCTCAATTTCCAGTTCGCGTTCGACTATCAGGCGCAATGCCGGACTTTGCACGCGCCCGGCGGACAGCCCACGACGAATCTTTTTCCATAGCAGCGGTGACAGGTTGAAGCCCACCAGAAAATCCAGCGCCCGGCGGGCCTGTTGTGAGTTCACCATGTCCATTGATAGCTCGCGAGGGTTATCTACCGCTTCTTTAATCGCTTTTTTGGTGACTTCATGGAAGACCACCCGGCCAACTTCCTTGCCTTTCAACAGGTTCTTTTCTTTCAGCAATTCGTACAGGTGCCATGAGATGGCCTCACCCTCGCGATCCGGGTCAGTCGCCAGGTACAGGGTATCGGCCTTTTTCATGGCCTTGGTAATCGCGGCGAGGTGCTTCTGGTTTTTTTCTATGGCGCGATAATTCATGGCGAACTTGTTTTCGGTATCAACCGCGCCTTCTTTGGGTAGCAGATCGCGGACATGCCCATAGGAGGCCAGGACCTCAAAGCCCTTACCCAGGTATTTCTTGATGGTTTTCGCCTTGGCAGGCGACTCAACGATAACGAGATGTTTGCTCACAGCTGATCGTGGTTACTCAAATATCTATGTAGTTAATAAAGTAGATGGCTAATACCCATATTGCCATTGTGTGGAATGCCCCGCAAAATCGCACTCCCCTTTTTCAACATATCTTAATTTTCACTAAAATAAAATACGCAGACAACGGTTATGCCCGGGCAGTGAAGATTTCGCTCACCCAGGAGATTGTTTTTAGTACGGAAAGAGCTGTTTACAGAAAATTATTTTCTGGCATTAGTGCAACAGATTTGCCATGTCATCCAGCACCAGTCCTTCCATCCATGCGTAGGCGGCTTCCTGTCCGGGCTGGTTGAACAACACCATCAGGATGACCCACTTGAAGGTATCCAGATCAATTTCTTCCATTTCCAGCGCCATTATCCGGTCGATCACCAGCTCCCGGGCAGTTTGATCCAGTACCCCGACCTGCTCCAGGAACAACAGGAAACCACGGCAAAGCGTATTGATTTTGTCCATTTCACCATCGGTAAAAATCCGTGAAGACTGTGAAGTAAGGACGGGCAGACCTGCCTGATTATCGCTTAGCGCGGTCAATCCCTCGAGCCATTCGAGTGCCTTTGAGATCTCTTTGTGGCCAAAGCCTGCCTGACTCAGTTCCAGTTTCAGGGAATCCTCGTCACCGGCGAGCACGACCTCCTCATCGAGATAATTCTCGAAGAGATACATCAGGACATCGAGTACGGTTTCTTTCATTCTGTGCGTTTCCTCGCGTTTCCCATGCGGGCGTATAACCCACCGGGCACTGTGTGCACGTGATCATGCAATTCCAGTACCAACAGGATGCGGGAAACTTGATCCGCCGTCAATCCGCACCGCGCAACCATCTGATCTATTGTGACCGGCTCGTGTCCCATCTGTTCTAATAGCGCGATCGCAGTAACCTCAAGATCCGTATGGCTATTGTCAGGCCGGGGTGGGGCCCCGAGAGCCAGCTCGCCCTGTGAGACAGGTGCTGAGGCCTGCGCCGACGTCAGCCAGTGGCTCAGCGGGCCGAGCTCTTCCAGCACATCTGTGGCGGTCTCGACCAATTTTGCCCCCTGCCGGATCAACTGGTGGCAACCCCTTGCCGTCGGCAGGTGGATCGAGCCCGGGATCGCAAATACCTCACGGCCCTGTTCTGCCGCCAGTCTGGCGGTAATTAACGAGCCGCTACGCGTGGCCGCCTCCACCACCAGGCAGCCAAGGCTTAAGCCACTGATGATCCGGTTTCGGCGCGGAAAGTGCGCTGACCTGGGGAGCGTTCCTGGTGGGAATTCACTGACGATACACCCATTTTCGACGATCTTAGCGGCAAGTTCACGATTTTTAGCCGGATATACCATATCGGGCCCGGAACCAATGACAGCCACCGTGTGGCCGCCGCCATGCAACGCGCCAGCATGACTGGCGGCGTCGATGCCCATGGCCAGGCCACTGGTAATGACCAGTCCGGCCTGGCTGAGACTGGCGGCAAATGCGCCGGCGGTTTCGCGGCCGACAGGGCTCGGATTACGGCTGCCGACCATGGCCAGTTGATGGCTGGCGAGGCAGGCGGGATCGCCTTCGACGAACAGCAGCGGCGGTGGGGTGGGGATCTGTTGAAGCAGTGCTGGGTAGTGTGGATCCCCCCTGGTCAGGATAAATCGTCCCGCTTGTCTGGCCCAGCGTAAATCCTGTTCTACTTGATGCCAGTCTGGTCGCTGCATCGAGGTGATTATCGCTGCCTTGATCCCGCACTGGGCCAGGCTTTGCTGATCGGCCTCGAGGATGGCCGCAGGCCGCTTGAAGACGGCCAGTAAATTGTCCAGCGTGGCCGGCCCCAGGCCGGGGACGCGCAGCAATGCCAGCCACGGCGAAAGATCGTGCTCGCGGTCAGCGTTAGTCTGGCTGGCAGATTGGCTATTGGAAGCGCTGTCGTGTGTATATCGGGAATCCTTTCCCACAGATTTGTGCATCGGAGATCCTTCTCCTCATGTTAGATAATGCTTGTATATAAGGGTTATATTACCCGGGTGTGCGCACCTTGTCGAGTGTGTGGATGAAGCGGTTGGCCCGCATTACCAGTGCATAGCTGACCCGTTCAAAGGTACGAAAGACCATAATGATGCCCGCCGATTCATCCGGCAGGGTCACTTTGTCCTTGCGATCTTCGGTGACTGAATCCGGGATGGTCTTGCCTGCCTGGTATACCTGCAGCACATGCCCGGATTCCAGGCCGTCTTTTTTACCCAGATTGATGGCAACGACGTCATAGCGGCCAATGTTGGCGACGCCTTCAAACACATTCAGGATCACCCCTTCAAGCTGTTGCGCTGGCAGATGCGGGGTAAAATGGGTGTCCAGCTGCTCGATGTCATTCGGGAACGCCTTGTCACCGGTATTGGTCTCACGCTTCGATTGCCTGAGCACAAAGGTCGCCGGATCACCGTAGCGGGCGGGTGTGGCATTGGCGATATACACCATTTCATAACCGAGGATATCGTCTTTTTTGGCGTCAGGGTTGCGGAATATCTCTCCCTTGCGCATGATCACCCAATCACGGCTGCTTTTATCGTTGACCTTACGTACATAGATCTGGTCGCCGCTGGCTGCTAAAACATGCTCGCCATCGACTGCGACCACATAGGCGGCACCGTCCAGTTCAGACTGGGTCAGAACCATGGGTCGGGTCAGGAACGGCTTGATAGACGTTATGGGTATCGTGGGGATGGCCTGATCGATAGCACTTTCACGTAGACGCGGTGATAGCTTGACGGTTTCACGACCGCGTTTCAGGCCTAATCTGGGTTTACCATCGGCACCGTAGGTCAGGCTCAGGACATCTCCAGGGTAGATCAGGTGTGGGTTGGCTATCTGTGGATTGACGTTCCAGATATCCGGCCAGCGCCAGGGGTTCTTCAGAAACATTTCTGAGATATCCCACAGGGTGTCACCCTTCTTTACCGTATATTCACTGGGGTGAGCAGGGTTGAGCTCAACGGGGTCTGTGGCACCAATGGAAACGGTCACAAATAGGGCGAGTATTAGACCGAAGAGGTGTTTGGCAACCATATCAATTCCTTTCCATTATCAATATTTTTATGTTATTTCAGAGTCTATCCAAACCTGTAGATTAGATAAAGTATAGCTGAATTAGTCAAAAATCCAGTATTATCCCAGTATTATCATAGCTTTGGTACAATAAGCTATATTCTTACACAAAAAGGTGACACAAATCACATGTCACAACTGAATATTTTACAATATCCTGACCCCAGGTTGCGTATCGTCGCCGCCCCAGTGGAGCGGGTAAATGACGAAATCCGTTGCCTGGTGGGCGATATGCTCGAAACCATGTACCAGGCCCCCGGCATCGGCCTGGCCGCGACCCAGGTGGATGCGCACCTGCGGGTGATTGTCATTGATATCTCGGCAGAAAAGGACCAGCCACTGGTGTTGATCAACCCGGAATTGCTCGAGGCCTCCGGCGAGGAAGAGGTCGAGGAGGGCTGCCTGTCGTTGCCCGGGATCTATGAAAAGGTCTGCCGGTCGGCACATATCAAGATAACGGCCCTCGGCGTGGATGCCAGATCCTTCAACCTGGAGACGGATGGACTGCTGGCGGTGTGTATCCAGCACGAAATGGATCATCTGCTCGGTAAGGTATTCGTGGATTACCTGTCGCCCCTGAAGCAACAACGGACGGTGAAAAAGCTGCAAAAACAGCAAAAATTCACCCATGACAAGCTCGTCTTTTGAGCGCAATCTGTCAGGACAAATACCCATGCCTAGCGCAATAACAAAGCCCCTGAAAATCATCTTTGCCGGTACCCCGGAGTTTGCGCTAACCCCGTTGCAGGCGTTGATCGATTCCCCCCACCGGGTGATTGCCGTGTATACCCAGCCGGACCGGCCGGCCGGCCGGGGTCGCAAGCTCACCGCCAGCCCCGTGAAACAACTGGCACTGAGCCAGGATATCCCGGTGTTTCAGCCGCTCTCATTGAAGGATCAGGCGAGCCAGCAGCAGCTTGCCGGGCTGGCTGCAGAGCTGATGGTGGTGGTGGCCTATGGTTTGATCCTGCCGACGGCGGTGTTACAGGCGCCGACACTCGGCTGCATTAATATTCATGCCTCGCTGTTGCCCCGCTGGCGCGGTGCGGCGCCGATACAACGGGCCATTTACGCCGGTGACCGTCACACCGGGATCACTATCATGCAGATGGATGAAGGCCTGGATAGTGGTGATATTCTGAGTACCGTGAGCACGCCGATCCGCCCCGATGACACCGCACAGCAACTGCATGATCGCCTGGCGGTGATGGGTGCGCAGGCATTAATGACGGTCATTACCGGCCTGCAGCAAGGTTCATTAACGGCCATCCTGCAGGATGAAGCACTGGCGAATTATGCGAATAAGCTCAGCAAGTCTGAAGCACACATCGATTGGCGGCAGCCAGCGCAGCAGCTACTGCAACAGATAAATGCCTTTAATCCATGGCCTGTCGCGCAGACGCTATGGCATCCGCCGCCGGGCGAGGAAGCCAGGGTGCTGCGGATCTGGGAGGCGAAATCGGTTGATGACCCTCATGATAGCGGTGCGGACGGGCGTTCTGACCTCAGGCCGGGCACGGTCGTGTCTGCCACGGTCGACGGTATTGACGTGACTACCGGCCGTGGCACGCTGCGCCTGACAAAGGTACAGCTGCCGGGTGGCCGGCCGATGCCGGTTGCGGAGTTTATGCATGCCCATGATCTCAGTGGTGCCTGCCTTGGCTAGCACGCCAGCGGGGACGGGCCCGGCAAGATGAAGGCGCGCCAGGCCGCCGTGGCCACACTGGTCCAGGTGATCGGTCAGCATCGATCCCTGACGGGAGAGCTTGCCATTCAACTGCCGCAGATATCCGATTCATCGCAGCGGGCCCTGAGTCAGGAGATCTGTTACGGCGTGTTGCGCTGGCATGATCAATTACAGGCACTGACGACGAAACTGCTTGAAAAACCACTCCGCGCAAAAGACCTGGACATCCATGTGTTGGTCCTGTGCGGCCTGTACCAGCTGTTATACATGCGCATTCCGGACCATGCTGCCGTTGATGAGACCGTGGCGGTGGCCCGGATACTGAAAAAGCCGTGGGCATCGAAGCTGGTCAATGCGCTGTTACGCCGCTTCCAGCGTGAACGCCGGCAATTGCTGCAGGGATTGTCAGAGAATGCCCGCCTGGCCCACCCCGACTGGTTAGTGCAGGCGCTGAAGACGGCCTGGCCAGATGACTGGCCAGCGATCATCAAGGCAAACAACGCACGCCCACCCATGACACTCAGGGTCAACCGTAGCCGGGTGTCACGTGACGATTATCTGGCCAGCTTGCGGGCAGAACAGATCCCGGCCGGGCCTCACCCATACAGTGTTGATGCGGTGATACTGGAGCAGGCCGTTGAGGTACAACGCCTGCCCGGGTTTAACCGGGGCCATGTCTCGGTGCAGGATGCCGCCGCGCAGCAGGCGGCAGGCCTGTTAGCGTTGTCTGCTGGCCAGCGGTTACTGGATGCCTGTGCGGCCCCCGGTGGCAAGACCACGCATATACTGGAATGCCTGCAGGCGGGCGCTATCACCGACGGCCATGCGGTTAATTCTGTTGCCGCCGCCGCGGTGACGGCACTGGACATCGATGCGCATCGCCTCGGCCGGGTCAGCGAATCACTGCATCGCCTCGGCCTTCAGGCCACAATCCTGTGCGCTGATGCGGCCGATCCAGACAGCTGGTGGGACGGTCAGCCCTATGATCGGATCCTGCTGGATGCACCCTGTTCTGCCACCGGCGTGATACGTCGGCACCCGGACATCAAGTTGCTGCGACGTGCGCAGGACATTCCTGCCCTGTCAGCACAGCAGGCAAAGATCCTTGCGGGCATGTGGCCGTTGCTGGCACCCGGTGGTTTGCTGTTATATGCCACCTGTTCCATACTGCCAGAAGAGAATCATCAGGTAGTTAGCGGGTTTTTGAGCGAGACCAGCGATGCCAGTGAAGAACTTATTAAGGCGAAGTGGGGCAGGCGAATGCCGGCAGGGAGACAGATCCTCCCGGGCCAGGACGGCATGGACGGTTTTTACTATGCCTGTCTGAAAAAGGCCTGCCAGCAGAAGTGAAAATAACAACAACATGAACACACCTCAGACAAGCAACTCACCAGACGGTGCATTCCGCCTTACGTGGAAGCTTGTCATACTGCTTGGCTTGCTGGGTATGGCCGTCGCGGCAAAGGCCAGTGCCACCGAGTTTACGGTGGCGGATGTTTCCACTGAGCTCAAGGGCCAGCGGTATTACCTGAATGCCGATGTCATATATGAGTTTAATGAAGAAGTCCTTGAGGCGATGAGAAATGGTGTGCCGCTTGGTATCAGGTTGGCCATAAGTTTAAAACGCGTACGTGACTATTTATGGAATGAATCTGTTATCCAGATCAGCCAGTACCACGAGATCCATTACAATGCGCTGACTGAACAATATATTGTCAAGGATGTCCTGGCAGGAACGCAGCAAAGTTATATCAGTCGTGCCGCCGCTATCACTGCGGTAGGCCGTTTTCAGAATATTCCATTAATCGAGTCGGGAAAGATTTCGGCCAGCGAGAAATATCAAATCAGTTTTCAGCCAGCCTTTGATATTGAATCCCTGCCCGCACCGCTCAGGCCCTGGGCATGGCTTTCATCAGACTGGAAATTCTCAGGTGAACGACAGCAATGGCCTCTGCAAAAATAAAACGACTGGCTTCCGGGTTTACACCCATTGTAGTTTTGTCGGTGGGCCTGTTGGTCTCACTCTATCTTATGAGTGGCGCCACCGAAGGCTCCGCCGAGTTTGGCCGGCTGTTTTCCTGGCTGCTAATCGTCAACATGCTGGGTGCGGTGATACTTATTACCCTGATAGGTGCCAACTTGTATCGCCTGGTGCGCAACTATCGCAGGAAGGAGATCGGTTCACGACTCACCGCAAGATTTCTCATCGCCTTTGTGATTACTGCAATGGTGCCGGTGTCCATTCTGTTTTATTTCTCGATCGGTTTTCTTCATCAGGGCATCGACAGCTGGTTTGATGTCGAGGTCGAACAGGCGCTGAATGATGCGCTGGACCTGTCACAGGCCGCGCTGGATGAGCGCATGAGAACGCTGCAACGACAAATGGGTGAAGTGGTTAAAAAACTGGAGGGCGCGGAAGGATCTTCTGCCGCGCTGTTGTTGAATGACCTTCGCTTCAAAACCGGCGCCTCGGAAATGACATTGTTCTCCTCCGCCAGCATTATTGCTTTCAGTAATGAAGATCAGACGGCAGTGATCCCGAACCGGCCTAATGAGTCGGTCATGTCATCTGTGCAGGTCAATGGCAATTATGTCGGGCTGGATACCATCGAAGGCAAGGGTCTGTCGATTCGCGTTGTGTTGCCGGTCAGTTCCAGCAGTGCGCTGTCAGAATCACAATACCTGCAGGTGTTGTTCCCGGTGGCAGAGAACAGTACTTCTCTGGCTGAGAATGTTCACCATGGTATTTCGCAATATAACAAGCTGGTGTATCTGCGCACCCCGTTGAAGTACAGTTTTACGCTGACATTGTCGCTGGTATTATTATTGACGTTGTTGACCTCGGTGTGGGCTGCATTCATCTCTGCCAGGAGAATGGCAGAACCGGTGCGCGATCTTGCCGAGGGTACACGTGCCGTGGCCGCAGGTGATTACAGCAAACGACTGCCATCCTCTGTGGCGGGTGATGAACTGGGTTTCCTGGTGAATTCATTTAATGAAATGACTTCGCAGATCGAAGCGGCGCAGCAAGCACTCAAACGCAGCCAGGTAGAAGCCGAGACGCAACACACCTATCTACAGACCTTGTTAGGGCACATGTCGTCCGGTGTGCTCAGTGTGGATGAACACATGGTGCTGCGGATCGTCAATCGGCGTGCCAGTGAAATACTCGGTGTGAATATTGAAAATCATGTTGGCAGGCCCCTTTCCAGTATCAAGGAGGTGGAGGGACTCAGAGATTTTATCGAGGCACTGGAACCACAACTGACTGGCGATATATCGGAGTGGCATGAAGAAGTCACCCTGTTTGGCCCGGGCGGACGCAAGGTGTTCATGTGTCGTGGTGCTGAATTGCCGGTGACGGAAGATCAGGAAAGTGGTCACGTGGTGGTATTTGACGATATTACCCAGTTGATCCAGGCAGAACGTGACGCGGCCTGGGGTGAGGTGGCCAGACGCCTGGCGCACGAGATCAAAAACCCGTTAACCCCTATCAAGTTGTCGGCTGAGCGTCTGCATCACAAGTATTATAAAGAACTTTCCAATGAATCTGCGCAGGGCCTGGAGCGTTACACCCATACGATCGTGCAGCAGGTTGAGCAAATGAAGGAAATGGTGAATGCCTTTTCGGATTATGCGCGCGCACCACGGATGAATCGTGCACCAATGAAAATGAATAGCCTGGTGAACGAGGTACTGGACATGTATCGTGACGATGAAAAAGCCGTGCAAATTGATGTCAAACTCGATAAAGCCCTGCCAGGCATCGAGGCAGATCGAAACCAGCTCAGACAGGTACTGCACAACCTGCTAAAAAATGCCTGCGAGGCCATCGAGGACCAGCAAGATGCCCGTATTATTATTGAAACCCGCTGTGACGTGCTGGCCGAATGCCGCTATATTGAATTGAGAGTGGATGATAACGGCCCGGGCATTCCTCACGATATTATGATTAGCATGTTCGAGCCGTATGTTACTACCAAGGCCAGGGGAACTGGCCTGGGCCTTGCCATCGTCAAGAAGATCATTGAGGAACATGGTGGCATGTTATTGGCAGAAAACCTGAAAGACGGTGGCGCACGTTTTGCATTGCGCCTGCCTGTTGAAGAACATTCAGCTTAAGGACCAGATACAGTCGATGATGAAATATGAGTAATCCTGCGCACATACTGGTGGTTGATGACGAACCGGATATTCGGGCCCTGGTGCAGGAGATCCTTGAAGATGAGG
The DNA here is from genome assembly GCA_036986115.1 of Gammaproteobacteria bacterium. Classification (GTDB taxonomy): domain Bacteria; phylum Pseudomonadota; class Gammaproteobacteria; order BTQY01; family BTQY01; genus BTQY01. The sequence goes on from BTQY01000005.1 coordinate 65,870, forward strand.
GCTATGAAGTCAGTGTTGCCGAGGATGGCCACAGTGCCCGTCAGGCCCACAGCGATACTTCTCCCGATCTGGTGCTGCTGGATATCTGGATGCCGGATGTTGACGGTATTAGCCTGCTAAGGGAATGGAATGATGACGGCAACAACAAGGTGCCGGTGATTATGATGTCCGGTCATGGCACGGTTGAGACCGCCGTCGAAGCGACCCGTCTGGGGGCGTATGATTTTCTGGAAAAACCGCTGACGCTGGCAAAGCTGTTGCTGACGGTCGAACATGCACTGGAGGCCAGCAAGGCCCACCAGCAGGATATTGTCAGTAGCAATGTCCCCAGTGTGGTTGCCGAACCAACCGGCAAGGGCGAGGCGATGGAATCGCTCAGGCAGCAGATTGAACGTATCGCCGAACATGACAGCCCGGTATTGATCAGCGGCGAATCCGGTGTTGGTAAACTGGTCGCGGCGCGTTATCTGCATGCCCATAGCAGTCGGGCCAACGGCCCGTTTGTGCAGGTCGGCGTTGGTACTATCGCCAGGGAAAATGCCACCGTGGAACTGTTCGGTGATGAACTCGGTGGTGAGATGCGCATAGGCCGGCTGGAACAGGCATACGGCGGCGTGCTGTACCTGCAGGACATTGCCGACATGGATCTGGAGACCCAGGCAAAACTGGTCAGCGCACTGCACAGCCGCTCTTTTTTGCGTGTCGGTGGCTCCGAAGAGATCAAGGTCAATGTACGGCTGGTGGCCGCCACCCTGTCTGATCTGGAGGAGCAGGTACGCCAGGGTAAATTCCGTGAGGATCTTTTCTATTTTCTGAATGTATTGCCGATCCATGTTCCGCCGCTACGTGAACATGCCGAGGATGTCCCCGAATTACTCAGTTACTACATCGACGAATACGTCAACAACAATAGTTTGCCATACCGTGTGATTACCGTGGCCAGCCAGAATCGCCTGCGCAATTACAGTTGGCCCGGTAATATCCGCGAGTTGAAGAACCTGGTGCAGCGCCTGTTGATCACCGGCAGTGGTCAGCAGATCGAACTCAATGAGGTGGAGGTGGCCCTGGGTTCCCAGGACGTCGTGATCGAAGGCGCACTGCCGGCGGCGATCTTCGATTTACCGCTGAAACAGGCGCGTGAGCAATTCGAGAAGATGTACCTGGAGCACCAGTTAAAGGCCGCCGGTGGCAATGTCGGCGAGCTTGCCAGGATCGCCGGTGTTGAGCGAACTCATATGTACCGCAAGTTACGCAGCCTGGGAATCGATACAAAGAAGGTGGGCAAGGGTGAAGGGGCTGGAAAGCTTGGCTGACAGGCATATACTGCTATCCTATTGACAGGGTACGTGATTATAAACGATTAAAAAACAACAGGTCAGTGTCATAAATGAAAATTATAATCCTGGGTGCCGGACAAGTAGGGACCTCGGTTGCCGAGAATCTGGCGAGCGAGGCCAATGACATCACCATCGTGGATACTGACACCGAAAAGCTGCAGGAGCTGCAGGACCGGCTGGATCTGAGTACGGTGCACGGCAATGCCTCTCACCCCGAGGTGCTGGAACGTGCCGGTGCGGCCGATGCCGATATGGTGCTGGCGGTGACCAACAGCGACGAAACTAATATGGTTGCCTGTCAGGTGGCCTACACCCTTTTCCATACTCCGACCAAGATCGCGCGCGTGCGTGCCAGTGAGTATCTCAGCCACCCTGAATTATTTACCCAGGACGCCATGCCGGTGGATGTGATCATCAGTCCCGAGCAAGTGGTGACGGATTATGTGCAGCGACTGATTGAACACCCCGGGGCGTTGCAGGTACTGGATTTTGCCCACGGTCTTGTCTCGCTGGTGGCAGTCAAGGCCTATTACGGCGGTGAACTGGTCGGTCATCAATTAAAAGAATTACGCGATCACATGCCGGACATCGAGACCCGCGTGGCAGCGGTATTCAGGCGTGGCAGAGCCATCATCCCGGAAGGCTCCACGGTAATTGAAGCCGACGATGAGGTATTCTTCATTGCGGCGAAGAAAAACATTCGTGCCGTGATGCGCGAGCTGCGCAAACTGGAAAAGCCGGTGAAAAGAGTGATGCTGGCTGGTGGCGGTAACATCGGCACACGTCTGGCACACGCACTGGAACACAAATACCAGGTAAAACTCATTGAGAGAAATCCGGAGCACACGGTACAACTGTCGGAAGAACTGGATCGCACCATTGTATTACATGGTGATGCCGCTGATGAGGCCCTGTTGCTGGAAGAAAATATCGGTGACATGGATGTGTTCTGTGCGCTCACCAATGACGATGAGGCCAATATCCTGTCGGCGATGCTGGCCAAGCGTCTTGGGGCAAGAAAAGTCATGTCCATCATTAACCGCTCGGCCTATGTGGATCTGGTACAAAACGGTCTGGTGGATATCGCGATCTCACCGAAGCTTGCGACGATCGGCAGCCTGCTGGCACATGTACGTCGTGGAGATGTGGTGGTGGTACATTCACTGCGCCGCGGTGCGGCCGAGGCCATCGAAGCGGTTGCACATGGCGATCAGAATTCATCCAGGGTGGTGGGCCGTAGCATTGAAGACGTCAGGTTGCCCAACGGGGCCTCTATCGGTGCCATCGTCAGGGGTGATGAAGTCATTATCGTACACCACGACACAGTGATCGAGGCCGAAGACCATATCATTATCTTCCTGATCGACAAAAAACTTGTCGCCGAAGTAGAACGTCTGTTCCAGGTAGGTATTACCTTCCTCTAGTATGCAGCGCGCCGCGACACAACGGATACTGGGAATGCTGCTGATGGTATTCAGCATGACCATGCTGCCACCCATCATCATTTCGGTGGTCGTCAAAGACGGCATCGTCATGCCCTTCTTTTATTCCATGATATCCATTGCCGGTGCCGGTCTGTTGTTGTGGGCACCGGTTCGCAATTTCCGTAAAGAACTGCGTTTGCGTGACGGTTTTATGGTCGTCGTGATGGTGTGGGTCGTGCTGGGCGCCTCAGGTTCATTGCCTTTTCTGTTAGCGCATACACCCCACATGACATTAGTCGATGCGATGTTTGAGGCATTTTCAGGTCTGACCACCACCGGGGCCACAGTACTTACCGGGATTGATGACCTGCCCAGATCGATTCTTTATTATCGCCAGCAGCTACAATGGCTTGGTGGCATGGGTATCATCGTGCTGGCAGTGGCCATTATGCCAATGCTTGGCGTGGGTGGTATGCAGCTATATCGTGCCGAAACGCCGGGCCCAATGAAAGACGCCAAGATGATGCCTCGCGTGGCCGAGACGGCCAAGGCGCTGTGGATGATTTACATGTCACTGACCGTGGCCAGTTTCCTCGGCTACTGGGCCGCCGGTATGTCGGCGTTCGATGCGCTGGCGCACAGTTTCAGTACCATCGCGATTGGCGGATTTTCTACGCACGACGCCAGTATCGGCTATTTCAACAGCCCGATGGTCGACCTGGTGGCAATCATCTTCATGACGCTGGCCGGCATTAACTTTGCGCTGCACTTCGTGGCCTGGCGTTCATTCAGTCTCCGTGCCTATATTAACGATCCGGAAGTGCGTGCCTATATCACTATCCTGATACTGAGCTCCCTTATCGTCGTGGCATTGCTGCTCCAGGGCCAGGTCTATACTGATCCCGGCAATGCATTGCTTCATGGCGTGTTCCAGACGGTGTCGATTGGCACCACCACAGGTTTTACCACGGTGAGCTATCAAGGCTGGCCGATGATGTTGCCGGTGATGTTGTTGTTCATCAGTTTTATCGGTGCCTGTGCCAACTCCACTGGTGGCGGCATGAAAGTGATCCGCTTCCTGTTGCTATTACGCCAGGGGATGCGTGAACTCAAGCTGCTGGTGCATCCAAGTGCCTCCATCCCGGTCAAGATCGGCAAGAAGGTCATGAGCGAGAAAGTCATCAATGCGGTGTGGGGTTTCTTCGCCGCCTACGTGGCCCTGTTTGTCGTGATGATGTTGATCCTGATGGCCACCGGCATGGATCAAATTACCGCCTTTTCAGCGATTGCGGCCACCATGAACAACCTTGGTCCCGGCCTTGGTGATGTCGCCGCCAACTATAGCTCGGTCAATGGCATCGCCAAGTGGCTGCTGATATTTGCGATGTTGCTCGGACGTCTTGAGATCTTTACCTTGCTGGTATTATTTACACCGGCATTCTGGCGGCGATAAATATCGTTGGCGATATGAACGTCGAAGACATTAAAGACAAGTGGAATAACCGTTACCAGGTTTCGGCACCCGAGCTGGTGGCGGCCGAGGTGCTAAACGATCACCTGCACCTGTTACCCATGTCTGGCAAGGCACTGGATCTGGCCTGTGGTCTCGGTGCCAATGCCAGGGTACTGGCAAGACATGGTCTTGAAACCCATGCATGGGATCTGTCGTCAGTCGCGACTGAGCAATTGCAGCAATATGCCGAGAGCAAAGGTTTAAACCTGCATGTCATGACGCGTGATGTGATCGAGCGGCCACCGCAGCAAAATTCATTCAATGTCATTGTCGTCAGCTCCTTTCTGGATCGGTCATTGTGTCCTGCGCTCATGGATGCGCTGGTGCCCGGCGGGCTGCTCTTTTACCAGACCTATAGCAAGACAAAGGTGAACGAAGCCGGCCCGGCGAATGCGGAATTTTTGCTGGATGACAATGAACTGCTAGAGCTGTTTGCACCCCTGGAGAAGGTGTTCTATCGGGAAGAGGCCAGGGTCGGCAATGTCATGAAGGGTTTTCGCAACCAGGCCCAGCTAATCGCACAAAAGCCATAACGGCCATTTACATCGGACTTTATAAGGTCATTCGTACCGCGGCGATCCTGTACAAGTCCAGCCGGCTTGGTTAATCTGCTACACTCGACAACCTGTATAAATACAGAAATCATACAACTTATTGATGTATATAGTAATTATTGCTTCATAGTAGCGCAATGACAGTCTCTCAAGACAATCCACAGGCCCCGGTGGCCCTGCAGGCGATCAAGCTGGAATGTACCCGCGGCTACCGGGAGTTATTCAGCGAGCTAAGTTTTCAGTTAAAACCGGGAGAAATACTGCAGATTGATGGTCATAACGGTAGCGGCAAGACCAGCCTGTTACGCATTCTGTGCGGGCTGTCGCTGCCCAATGAAGGGGAAGTACGCTGGTGCGGCCTGGATACCCGGCAGCATCGTCAGGAATATTATGCCGACATGCAGTATGTCGGCCACATCAATGGCATCAAGGGGGATCTGACCCCCAGGGAAAATCTGCAAATGGCACAATGTTTGTCGGTGGCCAGCCATGAGATATCTCTGGATGACGCCCTGGAACAACTGGGTATCGGTGGTTATATCGACATGCCGAGCCGTACCATGTCGGCCGGACAGCAACGTCGCGTGGCATTGGCGAGGTTGTTAACGACCCGGGCCAGACTGTGGATCCTGGATGAACCGTTTACGTCACTGGATAAACAGGCGCGCGGTATGGTGGAAAGTATGCTTGAACAACATGCAGCACGCGATGGTATGACTGTTATCACCACGCACCAACGTCTGCAAGGTGAAAATTATAAATTGAATACAGTCAATCTGGATTAATACTAGTGAGCACCACGTCAACAGGCCATGCCTTTATAATCTTGCTGAAGCGCGACATCAAACTCGCATTCCGTAATCGTTCGCAGATTGCCAACCCACTGTTCTTTTTTCTGATGGTAGTGACTTTGTTTCCATTGGCCATCAGTCCGGAACGCAGCGTGTTACAGACACTGGCACCGGGCGTGATCTGGGTGGCCGCGTTGTTGTCATCACTGCTGTCACTTGATGCGGTGTTTCGCAGCGATTATGAAGATGGCAGCCTGGAACAGATCCTGATGAGCCGCCATCCTGCGGCGGTGCTGATGATGGCGAAGGTGCTGGCGCACTGGTTACTGACCGGTCTGCTGCTGTTACTCATCGCGCCGTTGCTGGCCGGCATGTTGTATTTGCCGATGAATGCGATGCTGACGCTGGTGTTGTCACTGTTACTCGGGACGCCAGTGTTTAGTCTGGTCGGTGCAGTGGGCGTGGCGCTGACTGTCGGACTGGGTCGCGGCGGGGTATTGTTATCATTGCTGGTGATTCCTTTATATTTGCCGGTACTGATCTTTGGTGCCAGTGCCGTCGATGCGGCCGCCGCGGGTCTTTCGGTCGGCGGGCAGTTAACACTGTTGGCGGCCATGCTGGTACTGGCGATCACGTTAAGCCCCTGGGCGATCGCCAGTTCATTGAGGATAAGTCTGAACTAGGCAGATCGCCGGAAACGTGTTCCACACTTATTCCGGCCTACGCCTGGTTCGTTGGTTGTATGTAAAGGGTAGGCCGGATTAAGCGCGCAGTGCGTATCCGGCAGCAGAGTATGAAATGGTTTGGGAACAGGAATGGTTAATTAAAATGTTGAACGCAATCTGGAGATGGATACAGAAGTTTTCGTCGCCGAAATATTTTTATAATATTTCGGGACGCATGACCCCGTGGTTCGGCTGGAGTTGCCTGCTGCTGATACTTGTCGGTGTCTATGCCGGCCTGGTACTGGCGCCGGTGGATTACCAGCAGGGCAATAGCTATCGCATTATCTTCATCCACGTCCCGAGTGCCTGGATGTCTCTCTTTATATATATAGTCATGGCCATCAGTGGCGCGATCGGCCTGATATGGCGTATTAAGCTGGCCCACGTGATATCCAGCAGTTCCGCACTGATTGGTGCCTCGTTTACCTTCCTGGCATTGATCACTGGATCATTATGGGGCAAACCAACCTGGGGTACCTGGTGGGTGTGGGATGCCAGACTGACGTCAGAGTTGATATTATTGTTTTTATACCTGGGTTTTATAGCCTTGCGCAGCGCGATCGAAGATAAAAGCAGCGCCGACCGTGCAACGGCGGTACTGGCGCTGGTTGGTGCGGTGAATATTCCGATCATTCATTATTCGGTCACCTGGTGGAATACCCTGCACCAGGGGACCACGGTCGCACGCCTCGACGGCCCGGCCATACACAGCAGCATGTTGATACCGCTGTTGCTGATGGCACTGGCCTTCAAACTGTTTTATGTCACCATCGTGCTGATGCGGGCACGCAGTGAAGTGCTGGACCGGGAACGTAACAGCAGCTGGGTGCAGGAGGTCATCAGATCCTCATGAGGCAATTAAAATGAGCCTGGCGGAATTTATTGATATGGGCGGGCACGGTATCTACGTATGGCCGGCATATACCATCACTTTTATAGTGTTATTACTCAACATTGTGTTTGCTCGTGTTAGGATGCGGGACCTGAAACGCGATCTGAAAAATCAACAGCGCTTGATGAATACACAAGGCAAAAGTACAAACAGTAAACTGGTAGCAAGTAATGAAAGCAAAACGTAAACAACGCCTGATGTTCGTGCTGTTCCTGATTTCCGGTATCGCCATTGCCGCGGTACTGGCACTGACCGCCTTCCAGGACAACATGTTGTACTTTTATAAACCCAGCGAGGTACTCGCGGGTGAGGCACCGCGCAACCGCGCATTTCGCATTGGCGGCATCGTGGTTAAAGACAGTGTCAAACGGCAGCAGGGCGACCTGCGAGTACAGTTCACGCTGACCGATTACGTCAAAAACATCCCGGTATTTTACGATGGCATCCTGCCGGACCTGTTTCGTGAAGAACAGGGCATTATCGCGCTTGGGCGATTAAACAGCGAAGGCCTGTTTATCGCCGAAGAGGTGCTTGCCAAGCACGATGAAAATTATATGCCACCGGAAGTTGCCGAAATGCTGAATCAAAATAAGAAGCTAACCCGGGAGCAAAGCAAACTATGATTCCAGAAATCGGTCATTTCGCCCTGATCCTTTCGCTGGGTTTTGCCATCGTGCAATGCATACTGCCACTGGTCGGTGCACACAAAAACCAGGCGCAGTGGATGGCCGTGGGCAGCCCAGCGTCTTACGGGCAGTTTTTATTTATCACACTGGCATTTGGGATCCTGACCTACAGTTTTATCACCAGTGATTTCTCGGTATTGTATGTCGCCAGTAATTCCAACACAGAGTTGCCACTGATGTATCGCATCTCGGCGGTGTGGGGGGCGCACGAAGGCTCACTGTTGTTTTGGGCATGGATATTGTCCGGCTGGACCGTGGCGGTGGCGATGTTCAGTCGCAGTCTGCCACGCGTGATGAGGGCGCGCGTGATCGGCGTGATGGGCTTTATCAGCATAGGCTTTTTACTGTTCATGTTATTAACCTCGAACCCGTTTGAGCGCCTCTTCCAGGTCGTGGCCAATGGCCGCGATCTGAATCCACTGCTGCAGGACTTCGGACTGGCGCTGCACCCGCCGTTACTGTACATGGGCTATGTCGGTTTCTCGGTGGTATTCAGCTTCGCCATCGCGGCGTTACTCGGCGGGCAACTGGATGCTGCCTGGGCCCGTTGGTCACGGCCGTGGACGACCATCGCCTGGGCGTTTCTGACGCTCGGCATCGGTCTTGGTAGCTGGTGGGCCTATTACGAACTCGGTTGGGGTGGCTGGTGGTTCTGGGACCCAGTCGAAAATTCCTCGTTCATGCCGTGGCTGGTCGGCACGGCATTGATACACAGCCTTGCGGTCAGCGAAAAACGCGGCGCCTTCAAGGCCTGGACGGTATTACTGGCAATCTTTACGTTTTCACTCAGCCTGCTGGGCACCTTCCTGGTGCGTTCCGGCATCCTGGTATCGGTGCATTCATTTGCGGCGGATCCGGCACGCGGGACCTATATCCTGGGTTTCCTCGCCATCGTCATTGGTGGCTCACTGGGCCTGTACGCCTGGCGCGGCCCGACCACCCGCGGTGGTGGTGAGTTCAAACTGGTGTCGCGTGAGACCCTGCTGCTGGTGATGAATATTCTGCTGGTGAACGCGGCATTCACGGTGTTACTCGGCACGATGTTCCCATTGATCATGGATGCGCTCGGGCTTGGCAAGATCTCGGTCGGCCCGCCATATTTCGAGACGGTGTTTGTGCCATTGATGTTGCCGATCGTGTTACTGCTCGGGGTGTTGCCGCATGTCCGCTGGAAGAGTGATGATCCTAAAGTGGTTGCACAGCGGTTGTGGTGGGTGCTGGTGCTGAGCACGTTCTTTGCTGCTGCGCTGCTGTGGATTGCAGTCGGCCAGGCCAGTGTTATGTCGCTGTTGGGCGTGACCCTCGGCATCTGGGTGGTGTTTACCACGCTGAAGGGGGTCTGGCTGCGTCTTGCCGATCGACAACACAAGTGGTTTGCACTGACACACTTACCGCGCAGCTTCGTTGGCATGACGCTGGCGCATGCCGGGCTGGGGGTACTGGTCATTGGTGTGGTCTTTGCCAGCAGTTTCAGCGTTGAGAAAGACCTGCGCATGGTGATTGGTGACGAGACCCGGCTGGCCGGTTACGATTTTCGTCTGCTCGGCATGAGTGCGGGTAAAGGCCCGAACTACACGACGGAAATAGGTACCGTGGAGGTGCGTCAGGACGGCAAGTTGATGACCACACTGTACCCGGAGAAACGCAGTTACAACAGGTCCGAAAATCCCATGACCGAAGCCGCCATTGAGGCCGGCCTGTTTCACGATCTGTATATTGCCCTCGGTGAAAGCCTGGGCGAGGTCGACGGCAAAAAGTCCTGGAGTATGCGCGTGCATTACAAACCATTCATTCGCTGGCTCTGGATCGGCGTCCTGATGATGTTCTTCGGTGGCTTGATCGCCGTGACCGATCGTCGTTACCGCCTGATGGCAAGGCACCGGCAGGAAGCGCAGTCCACGTCAGCGGCACAGGAAGGGGTGGCATGAACCTGCGCAACCCGAAACGATATGACAGACAGGCGAGCGCCTATGGCTAAGCCAGTACTCAATACCTTGCTGCTTTGTGTGACGCTGGTGATGCTGCCAGTGACGTTGCCGTTTATGCAGTCTGCCGCCAACGCGGCGGTTGAAGTGGTGCAGTTTGATGACAAGAGCAAGGCCAAACGCTATTACAAAATCATTAGCGAACTGCGTTGCCTGGTGTGTCAGAACCAGAACCTGGCGGAATCGAATGCACCGCTGGCAAAGGACCTGCGCCGGCAGGTGTATAAGATGCTGAACGAAGACAAAACTGATGCCGAGATCTATGATTATATGGTCAGCCGTTATGGTGAATTTGTACTGTATAACCCGCCATTGCGTGCCACCACATTATTATTATGGATCGGGCCGTTTATTTTTCTCGGCATCGGGGTGTGGAGTGTCATCGTGATCATTCGTCGCCGTGCCCGTGCCCCTGCCAGGGCAATTTCCAACGAGGAACGCTCGCGTCTGCAAGGCTGGATGGACGATAGAGACAGTGCCAGTGAAGGCACCAGTGATGAGGGTAGCGTATGACATTGTTTATTGTCCTGCTGGTAATCATGCTGGTGGTGGCGCTGATCATTCTATTGCCGACACTGCTGAAACCTGCCACGGCCAATATAAATGATTCGTTGGCGCAGGCGGTGGTATACCGTGACAAGTTGCGTGAGCTGGAAAGTGACCGCGATAATGGCACACTGACCGAAGATGAATATCAACAGGCATTCAAGGAAGTCGAAGGCGAGGCACTGAGCGTGATGGATGGTGGCCATGCCGCGGCTGACAACAGTCGCCCACAGAAAACCACCGCGATTGTCGTTGCGCTATTCTTACCGGTGATTGTCGCGGGCATTTATCTGCAGCTTGGCACCTGGCAGCTGGTCGACAGGGAATTATTCGCGATGGACATGGCCGGAATGCAGAATGGCCAGGCCTCCATCGAGGAAATGATCGGCCGGCTGGAACAGCGTCTGGCAAGCAAGCCTGACGATGTTGAGGGCTGGGAATTGCTTGGTCACACCTACCGCAAAATTGGTCGGCCCGTCGAGGCCGCAAGCGCCTATCGCAGGGCGATTGAACTTGGTGCAAACTTGCAGGCCACCCTGGAACAGGTCCTGACAGAGGAGCCCGCTCCAGTTTCCGCGCAACAGTCCATGCCAACGCTACCAGAGATGGTCGAAAAATTAGTCGCGCACGTAAAAGAAAATCCACAAGACACCAGGGCCTGGGCCATACTGGGCAAGCTATACAGTGTGCAGAACGATATGCCGAATGCAGTCAAGGCCTACCAGCGTGCCAGCGAGATGACTACCGACAATGCTGACCTGTGGGCAGACTATGCTGATGCACTTGCCAGCGCCAACGATCATCAACTCAGCGGCAAACCACTGGAGATGATCCTTCGCGCCCTGTCATTGAACCCGAAGCATCCCAAGGCACTGTGGCTGGCTGGCGCCGAGGCACATATGCGCAATGATCTAAAGGCAGCGATAAAGTACTGGCAGCGGTTATTGGCAGTAACTGATCCGAACAGCGATGACGTCCGTATCATCCGTGGCAATATCGAAGAGGCCGCACGCCTTAGCGGGATTCCATTAGCCGATGTCCTGCCAGAGCTAAAGACCGCGAGCAGCATCCGCTCTATCCGTGGCATGGTGCGCCTGGATGACAAACTCAGGGCCGGGGTGCCGGAAGATGCCATCGTGTTTGTTTATGCAAAGGCCAAAACAGGCCCGCAGATGCCGCTGGCCGTCGTGCGTAAATCGGTGAATGAACTGCCGTTCAGCTTTGTACTGGATGACACCATGGCGATGATGCCGAAAATGAAACTCTCCAGTGTCGACGACGTCGTCATTAGCACCCACATCTCACGCAGTGGCAGCGCCAAACGTCAGCCCGGTGACCTGCAGGCCGATGCCCAGCTGGTCGCCAAAGGCAGCGACAGCTTGCTGCGTTTTACCATCAACAAGCTCGTCCCTTAACCGGGGTCAGCGCTTGAGGGATCCCTTCGGAGTGTCATTGTGGTCTCCCCGCTGTCATTCCGGCCCCCGCTGTCATTCCGGACTTGTTCCGGAATCCAGTCAGCTCAGATAAAAACTGGATGCCGGGTCAGGCCCAGCATGACAAGATCATTCATCAAATACATCCAGTATGTCTCACATCAGCTAACAATAATGAGTCACAAGTTACTAATTACCCACTTATGCATAAATATTACAATAGTGGGGAATAAACCCATTTATATACAAATACGCTTGAAATGTGTCAATTATTCCCCTATATCCAGACTATCTGCAAGAAATGTGGGATAAAACCACCACGTCTGTCCTCAGATATCACCAGGCTATCGCACCGCTATCTTCAGTCGATACATGATAACGTTGGTGGCCAACGCATAAGTACAGCGAACAAGTACAGGCATAATCACAGGCAGCAAGGAGAAACAACATGGATACATCAGCATTATTAGGTTTAACAGGATTTGGCATGTTCGTTACCGTGGTGGTGGTGCTGGCCATCGTCCTGGTATTTAAATCTCTCAAATTCGTGCGGCAGGGTGAGGAATACACGGTCGAGCGTTTCGGCCGATACACTCATACCCTGCGCCCCGGTCTTGGCATCATCATACCGTTCATCGATCGCATCGGTCAGGAGATGAACATGATGGAACAGGTCATGGACGTGCCGTCGCAGGAGGTCATTACCAAAGATAACGCCATGGTGCAGGTCGATGGCGTGGTGTTCTTCCAGGTGCTGGATGCGGCCAAGGCGGCCTATGAAGTGAACCGGCTGATACTGGCGATCCTGAACCTGACCATGACCAACATTCGTACCGTGATGGGTTCGATGGATCTGGATGAACTGTTGTCCAAACGTGACACCATTAATGCCAGGTTGCTCAACGTGGTCGATGATGCGACCTCGGCCTGGGGCGTCAAGGTCACCCGTATCGAGATCAAGGACATCACCCCGCCACGCGACCTGGTCGAATCCATGGCCAACCAGATGAAGGCCGAGCGAGACAAACGTGCCGCGATCCTGGTCGCCGAAGGTCAGCGTGCCTCGGAGATCCTGCGTGCCGAAGGTGAAAAGCAGGCTGTGGTGCTGGATGCGGAAGGCCGTAAAGAGGCCGCCTTCCGGGATGCGGAAGCGCGCGAACGCCTCGCCGAGGCCGAGGCCAAGGCTACTCATATGGTATCGAAGGCGATCGAAACTGGTGACATCAATGCCATTAACTACTTCGTCGCCACCAAGTATATTGAGGCGTTGAAAGACATTGCCAGTGCCCCGAACGAAAAACTGGTGTTAATGCCACTGGAGGCCGGCAGTGTGATCGGAGCGCTGGGCGGCATCAGCGAACTCGCCAGGACCGCCATGGGAAAACAGGCGGGTAAACAGGGAGGCGCCTGATGGAAAACATTGTCTTCTGGCACTGGTGGGTGCTGGCCCTCGCGCTGCTGGTGCTGGAGGCCTTCGTCCCGGGGGCCTTCTTCCTCGGCATGGGGATCGCCGCCGGCCTGGTGGGCGTAGTGCTGCTGGTTGCACCCGATACCATCATGGAAGTCCAGCTGCTGATCTTTGGACTGGCCTCGCTGGTCAGTATCGGCGGTTGGCGTGCTTACCAGAAACGTCACCCGGTGGTCAGCGACGACCCGACCCTGAACCGTCGCGGCTCACAGTATGTCGGTCGGGTGTTTACACTGATCGAACCGATCGTCAATGGCGAGGGCAAGATCAAGGTCGACGACACCACCTGGCGGGTGCGCGGTGATGATTGTGATCTTGGCCAGAAGGTCAGAGTCATCGAGGTCGAAGGCACCGGATTTAACGTCGAACACGCGGAATAAACGCCATGGCGCCTAAGCCGTTTTTGGAACAGTTTTCCGATCCGCCCGGCCCGGCAGGTGAGGCGAGTTTCAAGGTGGCCCGCAGCAGCGATGTTTTCGAGGTCAGCGTGCCATTGAAAGAGGCGAGGGTGCAATTGATTGCCGACATCATTGCTATTAGCGCCACCCTGTTGTTCTACGCCGTGTTCCGTTTTGTGATGAAAGTGGAAATGTCCGATGACTGGTGGATGCTGGACCTGCTGCTCGGGATCATCCTGCTGTTTGCGAGCGTGCGTCTGGCCTATCATTTGATTGCAATCGTCATGGGCAGTCGGGTGCTACGTTTTTGTGACGATGGCATCGAGACCTTCAAGCGGGTGCCGCTCTTCGGCGAGCGTCAGTTCGAGGACATCCTGTATAAAAATATTGGCTCGGTGACCGTGGTGCCCGGGATGGGCCTGCAGGTGCTGGACAACCATAGCGGCCAGCTGGTGTTCGGTAGCGGCTTTGATGAACACCAGCTATTGTGGCTGAAGTCGTTAGTCGATCAAGTTAAAGGGAGCTAACCAGGGAAGATGGACTAACTGGATGCCGGGTCAGGCCCGGCATGACAA
>BTQY01000006.1:0-64890 GCA_036986115.1 Gammaproteobacteria bacterium
CGGGGCCGCCAGCAACAATCGCTGGCGTTCTGCGACGCTCCGCGTCTTGTCGAACCAAACCTATTAAATCACTCGGGTTCGAATCCATCCTCAACAAAATCAATCAATAAGACCCCTGATGGGGCCTTATTGATTGATATGGCGGAGAGGGAGGGATTCGAACCCTCGTGGGGCGTAAGCCCCCAACGGATTTCGAGTCCGCACCGTTATGGCCACTTCGGTACCTCTCCTTATTTGAAATGTGGCGGAATCAATACAGAATAGACAGGGAATATTGTAAACTCATGCGACTGTAATTTAAGAACATTCTACTGGATCTTATGATCTACAGCTAACATTATTTGAACCATGTCTGACATAAGATACTTTCTCACAAGCCGTGTCATCCCGCTGGGTATCGTTGGACTCATCCTGATCTCGATTATAATCACCACCAACAGGGACTCAACTCTTGAACAGATTCTGAAATCCGGACAACTCGTGATGGTAACTCGCAACAGCCCCACTACCTATTATGAGGGCCCATCCGGTCTGCTCGGTCTGGAGTATGACGTGGCAAAACGGTTTGCCGATCATCTTGGTGTCTCACTTAACATCATCACCACTGAGAACCTGCAGGAGATGCTCGATATGGTGGTCTCCAAGGATGTAGATTTTGCTGCAGCAGGTCTAACGGTCACTGACGAACGAAAAAAACTGGTGCGCTTTAGCGAATCCTACCAGAACGTTACCCAGCAGATCATTTACCGGACAGGCAGTGAGCGCCCACGAAAAATTGAAGATTTATTAGACAAGCAAATTGAAGTCGTCGGCAGCAGCAGTCACGCCGAAAGGCTTGCTGAATTATCCCGGGAATACCCAAAGCTGCAATACACAGAAAACACAGAACTGGGAAGTGATGACCTGATGCGCCTGGTATGGGAACAGGTCATCGATTATACGGTGATGGACTCTAACGAGTTTCTGATGTCGCGTCGCTTCTATCCTGAACTACGTGTCGCCATGGATATCAGTGAACCCCAGCAACTGGCCTGGGTCTTCCCCTATGATAAAGATGACAGCTTATACAATGCGTCGATAAATTTTATCCGGCAACTGAAAAAATCCGGTGAGATGCAAAAGCTGCTTAGCAAGTATTATTCTCACGTGGAGAATTTTGATTATGTTGGCGCGCATACCTTCATGTTTCATATTGCAGAACGCCTCCCCAGGTATATCGAACTGTTTAAGGCTGCTGCCACAGAATATTCTCTTGACTGGGAATTACTCGCTGCGATTGGATACCAGGAATCGCACTGGAATCCGAAAGCGCGATCACCGACTGGCGTGCGTGGAATTATGATGCTGACCATGAATACGGCAAAATATCTGGGCATTAAAAACCGCCTGGATCCAGAACAAAGCATCATGGGTGGTGCAAAATTTATCAACAATCTTAGTCGCCGGATCCCCGCAGAGGTCAAGGAGCCCGATCGCACCTGGATGACTCTGGCCGCCTACAATATTGGCCGCGGTCACCTTGAAGATGCACGCCTTATTACTGAGACTCGTGGGGGCGACCCGGACAGGTGGGCGGATGTAAAGGATAATCTGCCATTACTGGCGCGTAAAAAATGGTATAAACGCACCAAACATGGCTATGCCCGTGGCTGGGAGCCAGTCAGCTACGTGGAGAATATTCGTAGCTACTATGAGATCCTGCGCTGGAATACGCAGAAAGAAACTGATACTGAAGAGCCACCTGCTGCACTGAGTATCGATTCCCCGGCGCTTTGAAATAACATTGGAACTCTGTGTATAACAATTATTGAGAAGAGATCTACCACGGGGTGATTTTTATTACAACTACTAGCGCCGCTCGCGGAAAAATTCCGTCAGCAACTCACCACACTGCTCGGCCATTACACCGGAGGTCACGTCGAGCTGATGATTCAGCGGGGTATCGTGTGTCAATTGGTAGACACTGCCAGCGGCGCCGGTGCGGGGATCCATAGCAGCAAACACCAGCCGTTTGACCCTCGCATGAACCATCGCACCAACACACATCACGCAAGGCTCCAGCGTTACATATAATGTCGCATCACACAGGCGATAATTGTTTATCTGTTTTCCAGCATTACGCATCGCAATGATTTCGGCATGTGCACTGGGGTCATGACTACTGATTGGCTGGTTATAGCCCTCACCGATGATTTCGTCATTGCGCACGATCACGCAGCCGACCGGCACCTCGCCGTGTTCAGCGGCCGTGCTCGCCAGATGCAAGGCATGTTGCATATAGTCGGAATCGGAATTCATTCCCATTCGATGGTGGCTGGGGGTTTACCCGAGATATCATAGGTGACGCGGGAGATGCCATCGATCTCATTGATGATGCGATTCGACATCGTTTCAAGGACTTCATAAGGCAAGTGTGCCCAGCGGGCAGTCATAAAATCGACGGTCTCTACTGCGCGCAGAGCTACCACGTAATCGTACTTACGACTGTCACCCATCACGCCGACCGACTTGACCGGGATAAATACCGTAAAGGCCTGACTGACCTTGTCGTATAGATTATTTCTGTACAGCTCTTCGATAAAAATGTGATCCGCACGGCGCAACAGATCAGCATATTCCTTTTTGACTTCACCCAGGATACGCACGCCTAATCCGGGGCCCGGGAATGGATGCCGATACACCATCTCGGAGGGCAAACCTAATTCCGTACCCAGTCTGCGGACCTCATCTTTAAATAACTCGCGCAACGGTTCGACCAGCTGCAGCTTCATGTCTTCCGGCAGGCCGCCAACGTTATGATGTGACTTGATCACATGCGCCTTGCCACTGGCGGCACCGGCCGATTCGATCACATCCGGATAGATCGTGCCCTGCGCCAGCCACCTGGCAGTACCCAACTTGCTGGCCTCTTCTTCAAAGATCTCGATAAACAGGTTACCAATGATCTTGCGTTTCTTTTCCGGGTCGGTCTCACCCTTGAGTGCCTGCAGAAAGCGCTGCTCGGCGTCCACGCGGATCACGTGTACACCCATATGTTCCGCAAAGGTCGCCATTACCTGGTCGCCTTCATTCAGCCGCAACAGGCCGTTATCAACAAACACGCAGGTCAGCTTGTCGCCAATCGCCTTGTGCAACAATGCCGCCACCACCGACGAATCCACCCCGCCCGACAGGCCCAGCAGTACCTCATCGCCTGCGACTGTCTCACGCACATGCGCGATGCTGTCATTGATGATGTTTCCCGGCGTCCATAGCGGCTGACAAGCACAGATATCGTTGACGAAACGCTTGATGATGCGTTCCCCCTGACGGGTGTGGGTCACCTCCGGGTGGAACTGCAGGCCATAATAATGCCGTGACTCATCGGCCATCCCGGCCAGCGGTGCGCTATCGGTACTGGCAATGACCCTGAAACCATCAGGCAATTCGGTGACCCTGTCACCGTGGCTCATCCATACATCCAGCATACCGTAGCCTTCGGCGGTCGTGTGGTCTTCAATATCCCTGAGCAATGCAGAATGGCCACGGGCGCGCACCTGCGCATAACCGAACTCGCGTTTGGCCGAGCTATCCACCGCGCCACCGAGTTGCGCCGCCATGGTCTGCATCCCATAACAAATACCGAGCACCGGCACACCCAGGTCAAATACCGCCTGGCTGGCGCGTGGGGTCTGTATTTCGGTGACGGACTCTGGACCGCCGCTGAGGATCACACCGCTCGCCCTGAAATCGCGAATCGCCTGATCATCGAGATCAAACGGCCACAACTCGCAGTACACCCCCGCCTCACGTACACGCCGTGCAATCAACTGGGTGTATTGAGAGCCGAAATCCAGGATCAGGATCCGGTGAGAATGAATATCAGTCATTAGTATCAATCAATCCGGTAGTTCGGGGCTTCTTTGGTGATGGTGACATCGTGTACATGGCTCTCGCGCATGCCGGCATTGGTCACACGTATAAACTCCGGCCTGGTACGCATCTCAGCAATGTCTTTACAGCCGGTATAACCCATGCTGGAACGAATGCCGCCGACCAGCTGGTGGGTAATTGCCAGCATTGCGCCTTTATAAGGGACGCGTCCTTCAATACCTTCTGGCACCAATTTCTCTGCCTCGGCACCTTCCTGAAAGTAACGATCACTGGAACCCGAGCTGCCGGACATGGCACCAAGCGATCCCATGCCTCTATACGCTTTATAGGAACGGCCCTGGTACAATTCGACTTCACCCGGCGCCTCTTCGGTACCGGCCAACAGGCTGCCGACCATGATGCTATGTGCCCCGGCCACCAGTGCCTTGGCGATATCACCGGAGTAACGAATGCCCCCGTCAGCAATCAGCGGGATACCTTTTTTCTTCAGCGCCTGTGCGACGTTGGCCACGGCCGTGATCTGCGGTACACCAATACCAGAGACAATACGTGTGGTGCAGATCGAACCGGGGCCAATACCGACCTTGACCGCATCGGCACCGGCCTTGAACAGATCCAACGCGGCATCGGCCGTAGCGATGTTGCCGCCAATCACCTGTACATCAGGATAATGCTCCTTGATCCAGCGCACTCTGTTTAACACGCCTTCGGAATGCCCATGTGCCGTGTCCACCACGACCACGTCGACACCCCCGGCCACCAGAGCGGCGACACGTTCATCAGTGCCTTCGCCAGTGCCGACCGCCGCACCAACACGCAGTCGTTCCAGGCTGTCCTTGCAGGAATCGGGTTTGTCCGTGGCCTTTTGAATATCTTTCACGGTGATCAGGCCCTTCAGCATAAAGTCATCATCGACCACCAGCACCTTTTCAATACGGTGCTTGTGCAGCAAGCCGATGACCTGCTCTTTAGTGGCGCCCTCGTTCACCGTCACCAGCTTGCCTTTCGGCGTCATGACACTGCTCACCGGCTCACTGTAGCGGGTCTCAAAGCGCAGATCGCGCGAGGTCACGATGCCAACCAGGCTGTTGCCATCGACTACCGGCACACCGGAGATATTATTGGCACGGGTCAGATCCAGGACTTCCTGAATCGTCGTATCCGGAGTAATGGTAATCGGATCCTTGACCACACCGCTCTCGAATTTCTTCACCTTGCGGACTTGCCCGGCCTGCTCTTCCGCTGTCATGTTTTTGTGGATGATGCCAATACCGCCTTCCTGGGCCATGGCAATGGCCAGTCTCGCCTCGGTCACGGTATCCATGGCGGCGGAGACAAGTGGAATATTCAGACTGATATCGCGGGTCAGTTGGGTTCTTAGATCGACGTCCCGCGGCAGGATCCTGGAATGGGCCGGCAGGAGCAGGACATCATCAAACGTAAGTGCTTCTTCTACAATGCGAATACTCATGAGATGGCCCACGCTCCTTATAATATTAGTATTTGCTTATTATGGCATACATTTTAACCAGTGATTATAAAGTTTGACGTGGGCCGGGTAAACTGGGTAGCCTTAGATTCCTGGATATTTGACGGGATATTAGCTCAGACCTGCCCCGCTAGCTCCATCAAATGGGCCCGGCTTCTGAGACAATCGGGTGACTGAAAAGTTGTAACGCATCGCCAGACAGGCGTTGTTTCTGGCGTCGTTATTAGTATATTGACCAGCATAATAACCAGATGTAAGTCTCTTGAGGAGGAGAAACACATGAAGAAATTAGCTATCGTGGCTGCTTTAGCCCTCAGTGTGGGTGTCACCAGTGCCGAGGCCGCTGCTACCAGGAAACAAGCCGCAGACGCTATCTTTAGTGCCGTAAACAAGACACTGGAAGCTGCCAAGGCCGGTGGTGAATGGCGTGATACCTACAAAAAAGTCATCGGTAAGGCCAAGGATGCCTATAAAAAAGGTGAGTATGACAGTGCTGTCAAACTTGCCAATAAGGCCGAGCGTCAAAGCATTAATGGCATCAAGCAAGTCAGGGCGGGTGCCAATGCCGGTATTCCAGATTATGTCTACAAGGACGCTGGTGTAAAGAAATAATTATTAACTTTTAAGAATTTAAAAAAACCGAACACCTGTTCGGTTTTTTTAAAGATGCATAATTGTCCCATGAGTAGCATGAACAGCATGAGTAACACCAGTAACACAACTCCCGATGGCTTGCGAGACATCTTCAGCATCAGTCGCCTGAACCGCGAAGTCAAACTGTTGCTTGAAAATGAATTCCCGTTGATCTGGGTCGAAGGCGAACTGTCCAATATCGCCCGCCCCTCTTCCGGCCATTTGTATTTCTCACTCAAGGACAGCAATGCCCAGGTCAGTTGCGCGATGTTTCGCAACCGTAGCAGGAACCTGGACTTCAAGGCCGAGGACGGCGTCGCGGTACTGGCCCGCGTGCGTGTCAGCCTGTATGAACCCCGCGGCAATTACCAGCTGATCGTCGAGCATATGGAAGAAGCCGGTGCCGGCGCCTTGCAACGTGAATTTGAACTGCTCAAACAACGCTTAAACAAGGAAGGTCTGTTCAACGAAGCCCACAAACAGCCGATCCCGACATTGCCGAAACAGATCGGTGTCATCACCTCCGAAAGTGGTGCAGCAATACGCGATGTCATCAGTGTTTTAAGGCGCCGCTTTCCTTCAATACCGGTGATCATTTACCCGGTGCCAGTACAGGGTGACGGCGCAGGCGAAAAGATTGCCGACATGGTAAAACTTGCCGACAAACGTGGCGAATGTGATGTGTTGATCGTCACCCGCGGTGGCGGCTCACTGGAAGACCTGTGGGCCTTTAATGAAGAAGTACTGGCAAGGACAATCTACCACTGCAACACCCCTGTCGTGTCCGCGATCGGCCATGAGATCGATTTCACGATCAGCGACTTTGTCGCCGACAAACGTGCAGCAACGCCGTCGGCTGCCGCTGAGATGGTCAGCCCGGACCGCAGTGAATGGCAGCAGGCCCTGCAGGTGCAATACAACCGGCTATGCAATGCCATGCAGTCCATACAGCTCCGGCGCCAGCAACAGCTCGACTTCCTGGAAAAACGCCTGCAGCACCCGGGCAAGCGACTGGAAATCATCGGCAAACGCGTACAGGACCTGCAAACACGCCTGAGCAATGCACAGACAGTAAGTCTGAAACAACACCGGGCACACTTAAACGAAGTCACGGCGCAATTACATCAGCATACTCCCATGCACCGACTAAACCGGTTACAGGCACAATCGGCCAGCCTGGCGTCCCGACTCGGCAGTGCCATCAAAGTGCTGGTCAAAGCCAGGCAACAGCAGTTCCTGAGCATCAGTCACACTCTTGAGGCCGTCAGCCCACTGGCTACCCTGAATCGTGGCTATGCCATCGTCAGGCACCCCAAAGACAGGCACATCATACGCCGCTGCAGGGATGTCAGCCGCGGACAACAAATCGAGGCCGCACTAAGTGACGGTGCCCTGCTGTGCCGGGTGGAGCAAATAAGGGAAAATGATTGAGGTCGAATGCATGCCCCGGATAACCGTCTCCCCGTTAATGATGCGTCGATACCCTTATGCAGGAATGCTACTGCCGGGCCTGCTCCTGTTACTGGTTAGCGGCGCCGCCCGTGCCCTGCCGACCCCGGACCCGGTCCCCGGCGGTGTCGCGATAGTACCGGTAGTGCCGGTCAATAGCGGCAATATCACGCCAAAGGCCGCGCATTTTAACAAGCGTCGCGTGATGCTGCTTAAAGACAAGGGGACCTGGCTGGCCGTGGTCGGCATTCCGCTTAAGACCCGCCCCGGTCAACAGAGCCTGAAGGTGACCGCCCGCAATGGCAAACAATGGCCCGTCAGCTTTAGCGTCAAGCCCAAGGAATATGCAACACAGTACCTGACCATCAAGAACAAACGCCAGGTCAACCCGAATAAACAGGACCTCAAGCGCATCGGCAAGGAGCGCGCCATTATCAACGGCGCATTTAAAGAATGGCTGAGCATTTATCCGGCCACCGATTTCACCTTGCCCGTAGTGGGAAGATTCAGCAGCCCGTTTGGCCTGCGGCGTTTCTTTAACAAACAACCACGCAAACCGCATTCAGGGCTGGACATCGCCGCACCGAAAGGCACACCGA
Organism: Gammaproteobacteria bacterium; assembly: GCA_036986115.1. GTDB lineage: Bacteria > Pseudomonadota > Gammaproteobacteria > BTQY01 > BTQY01 > BTQY01. The sequence goes on from BTQY01000006.1 coordinate 8,044, forward strand.
TCAAGGCCCCGGCCGATGCACGGGTGGTCGCGACCGGCAATTTTTTCTTCAATGGCAACTCCGTGTTTCTGGATCACGGCCAGGGACTGATCACCATGTATAGCCATATGGACAGTATCAGCGTTACAAAAGACCAGCAGATCAAACAAGGTGAACTGATCGGCACCATCGGCATGACCGGTCGGGTGACCGGCCCGCATCTGCACTGGACCGTCAGTCTGAATAACACCCGTGTTGATCCGGCATTGTTCATCAGCAGGGAACTACAGGGACAAAGCAGAACGACAGTCCCAAAAAAACCATAGCACGGCCAACTGTTCTCATGTTAATCCCATGCTATTACATCAGTTGTGCAAGACATCAGGCAATAAGTATGAGGGGATCATGACGATCATATCTAAATATTTCAATGATGCCGCATCATTTGATCGATTCATATACATCATATGCGCAGCCCTTGTACTAACTATATTTATAATTGATCTGCTGCTTCCTCTGGGTGTGGCGGGAGGTGTCCCATATATCCTGGTTATTTTAGTCGCGCTCTGGATAAAAAACCCGCGTGCTGTCATTATTCTAGCTATTATTTGTTCTCTCCTGACAGTACTCGGATTTTATTTGTCGCCCGCTGGTGGTGAATTATGGAAAGTAATGGCCAACAGATCATTGGCAATATTTGCAATCTGGGTAACTGCAATTCTGGCATTGAAGTGGAAACTTGACGAAAAAAAGGTATCTTCTCTTGAACATAAGATTGAAGAAGAAAAAGAGAGGATATATCTGGCGACAATTCATGGGGCGCAGCATATAACTAACAACCTGCTGAATGAACTCCAGATTGTTAAAACTGAGATCGCTCTCCACCCTGAGTTTAGCAAAGAGATATCATCATTGTTTGGTGACATGCTGGCCGAGGCAGATACTCTAATGGATGATCTTTCTACTGTCGATCAAATTGATGATGAAGTGATAAGGCAGTCTATATATCCGAAGGAAAAGACCAAACGACAAAGTCAGATGGAGACATGAAAATCAGAACTCTTGTGTCCTGGAGTAGTGGAAAAGACAGTGCATGGGCACTACATAAGTTACAGCAAAATCCGGGAATTGATTTAGTCGGGCTCTTCTGCACGGTCAATAAAGAGTTTGCTCGTGTCGCTATGCATGGCGTAAGAGTTGAACTGTTACACAAGCAGGCAAAAAGTATTGGCCTTCCTCTTGAGATAATTGAAATACCCCATCCATGTACCAATGCTGAATATGAGGAAATAATGGGGCGATTCATTGAAAAAGCAAAAAAAGATAATATTGAGTATTTTGCATTTGGCGACTTATTCCTTGAAGATGTACGTAATTATAGAGAGGAAAAGCTAAAAGGCTCTGGAATTAAACCTGTTTTCCCCATCTGGGGCATACCAACGGATGCGCTATTAAGAGAAATGATTAGTGGTGGCCTGAAAATGGTCATTACATGTATCAATCCGAAGCAAGCGCCGAAAGAATTTGCCGGCAAGGAGTTCGACGAGAGTTTTCTGGATTCAATGCCTTCAAATATAGATCCTTGTGGTGAGAATGGGGAATTCCACAGCTTTGTTTTTGATGGCCCAATGTTTAAAGAGAAAATTAACATCATTGTAGGCGATATTGTTCATCGTGATAACTTTGTATTTGCTGACATTATAGCGGGAAGCAACTGATAATTGGCTCTGAGATATCCCGACTAATTTTCCAGAAATAATACTGCCAATCAAATATATCGTCATACCGGCGAAGTATCTGCGCCGGTATGATGATCCTGGGATGTTACTACGACCTCATACTGGCCGGATAATATAATGCCTGATTCCGCATAATTTAATTCTGCAAATAACGACTCAGCCCTATGTCACTGTAAACTGCCCCATCATGCCGGCGTCTTCATGTTCCAGTATATGGCAGTGGTACATGTAGGGTATTTTGGCATTTTTGTAAGGCCCGGTAGGCACAAGTATTCTTACCATTTCATCGGCATGGACAGCTACCGTGTCTTTCAGGCCACCTTCCCAACTATAGGGTGGGCGACCATCGCGATCGAGAATCCTGAACTGGGTGTTATGCACATGTATCGGGTGGTGAGTGATTGACGGGTTGTGTAACTCCCACACCTCAAAGGTATTGGCCTTTGTCACTTCATTGATGACGTGTAAATCATACGCCTTGTTATTGATAAAAAACCCACCGGTACCAAACATCATCGCCGGCCCCATCTTCATGTCCAGCTGTAATTTACGGGTTGTGGCGACATTTACATTTGACCAGTCTGGCAAGCTGACTAGCTGCTTTGTATTAAAGGCGGCGACCTTGCCGGCCTTGCTGGCATCAATATATAACACATCGAAGTTACTATCCAGGCTGTTGGCACCACCCATCATACTCATCATGCCAGTACTCAGATTGCCATAACCCTTTTTGTTTCGCAATGATATGGCCTTACCATCAGACACATCAACAATGATCTCGGCACGCTCGGCTGGTGCAAGATGGATTTTGTCTAATGTTTGTGGCTGCTCCAGCAGGCCACCATCGGTCGCAACGAGTTGAAATGGCCGGTTATCTGAAAAATGTAAATGATAAAAACGAGCATTCGACGCGTTATGCAATCTTAAGCGGATCAATGACTTTTTCGGCTTTAACACCGAGTTGGCCACGCCATTCACTAATATGATATTTCCGTGCATACCCTGCATTCTTTGCATGCCGGAATTGCTGTAATAAAACGCGCCAGATTCTGCAAAGGCCCGGTCGGTGATAATGACCGGGAAATCATCCACGCCATATTGATGCGGTATACCTAACTGTGCATCGCGATCTTCATCGACAATTTGCATTTGCCCACCCAGGCCGCGCCAGACTTGCCCACCAGTATGGTTATGTGTATGCGAATGATAAAAATAGGTTGCAGGTTCATTGATGATCGACCATTCTGCGACCCAGGTATCACCGGGTTTGATCGCCTGGTGTGGGTTACCATCCTGCGTAGCGGGCAGGATCATACCGTGCCAGTGTAGTGCGGCAACCTCATTGAGCTTGTTGGTGACTTCCATTCTTACCGTTTGATTCTTTTTAAAACGTAATACCGGCGCCAGAAAGTTTTGATTAATACCAATAGTTGGTGTGCTTACTTTTGGCAGGATGCGGCTTTCACCCGATTGCAGTGAAAGCTTAAACACCTGTTTACCCTGTATCGTCGAGCCTTCATCAAGTGCGGGCAGAGAAAAATCCTGCAACTTAATAGACGGTCGATAATAACCGCCCTGCCCCATCATCATGCTGCCCATGGACCTGGCAAAAGGTACTGAGGTCACTGCCGTAACACCAGCAGCCACACCTAATCCACCTAATAGAAAAGTACGTCGTTTCATATCAAATTCCTGTGTTTTGTCAGTTTATTGTATGTCATACACGTTCCATATACGCAAGATCATTTGTGCTGTTTTCCTGAAACATCTCTCAACAAAGATAGCAGCAACCAGAACAGCAAACCTGTGACCAGAACCAGCACTATCCAGAATAATCCCATTCCAAAGTACATCGTATTCTCCTGTATCAATTATTTTTCCACATCGTAACCCGTATTATGCCGGGTGCCATGTGACAAGTTATAAACCCGGCCTGCTGTATTACAGATGTATTATGCAGACCGGGTCCTGTTCTGGCAGTCCTGTCCCTTGCTGGCGTTATCAGGACTTCCTGCTTTTGTCGTCAATTACAATGTTGCAGGGTGTATTACTGTTGCGATGGTCAGCACTTGCATTTTGTGTTGTCGTACTGCCACGAACACCCTTTTTCACAGTTTGGTCATGCATACCGTTTTGTGTGATCTGTCCATGCATTCCATTCTGTGTGCTTTGCCGGGTGGGTTGTCCCATCATGCCGCCCTGCGTGGCCTGTCCGTGCATTCCATTCTGCGTGCTTTGCCGGGTGGTTTGTCCCATCATGCCACCCATCATACCGCCCTGTGCGGGTTGTCCCATCATGCCGCCCTGCGTGGTTCTCCGGGTGGTTTGTCCCATCATGCCAGCCTGCGTGGCCTGTCCGTGCATTCCATTTTGTGTGGTTTTCTGGGTTGTTTGTCCCATCGAACCACCACCATGATGGTCGTCACTGTGTCCGGTATTTTCTGCTAAGGCCACTGATCCGACTGCCAGGCCTAAACCGGCAACTGCGCCGATAAGATATGCAGATAATGTTTTTCTGTTCATGATATTTCTCCTTTTGTTTAAGATGATTATTCAATAAAATCATTGTTTCTCGGTTATTATTTAAGCATTCTCTTGTAACTGGCGAGTGTCTGTAACAGAGATTTTTGTAACACACTTTATCTGGCCGGGCTCTGTTACAATACGTTACAAGGTTATACTGACTTGCAGGGCGTAAAACGCTAAAAAGAAACTATGGATAACCAGCAACACAAAGACCATATTCTGGTCGTCGATGATGATGCCGAGATTCGCCAGTTATTAAAGGCCTATCTTGAAAAGCATGGTCTGCGCGCCAGTACTGCAGAAAACGGCACTGCCATGTGGGAGGCACTCAACAAGTCGAGTATTGATTTGATTGTGCTGGATCTGATGATGCCTGGCGAAGATGGGCTGGTACTGTGCCGCAAGCTGCGTATCGATTCGCATACGCCTATTATTATGCTCACCGCCCTGGGTGAAGAGACGGATAGAATTGTCGGTCTGGAAATAGGTGCGGATGACTACCTGACAAAACCCTTTAACCCGCGAGAACTACTGGCACGCATCAACAGTGTATTGCGTCGGGCGCGCGCATTACCCGATAGCGCTCTGCAATCCGAGCCCGTAGGACAATTACATTTTGCCGGCCTGACGCTCGATACAGTGGCCCGCCACCTGATTTCTGCCGAGGGCGTAGTTATATCTCTAAGCGGCGGTGAATACCGCCTGTTGCGCGCATTTCTGGATCGTCCAAACCGCGTGATGAGCCGCGACCAGTTGCTGGAGCTGGTCAGCGGCAAAGAAGCTGTGCCTTTTGACCGCAGCATTGATGTGCAGGTTGGGCGACTGCGCAAGCGTCTTGGCGATGACAGTCGCGAGCCACGACTGATTAAAACCGTACGCAGTGCCGGTTATGTCTTTACTGCAAATGTAGAAGAACAAAGCTGATGCGTTTGTTACCGCAATCATTGTTCGGCCGGCTGGCACTTATCTTGTTGTCCGGCTTGTTGCTGGCGCAATTACTAAGTACCCTGTTGCAGTTTCACGATCGTGGTCAACGGCTGTTTCAGGCCAGCGGCATGCAAAGTGCGGAACGCATCGCCGAGATCGTTCGCCTGCTTGATGAAGAAGACCTTGTAGACAGGCAACGGCTGGTCGCCATACTGAATGTCCCGCCATTAAAAGTATCGTTAGCTACACCGGTTTGGCCAGACCAGCAACCCTTCATTGAAGAATCACCCAGCACTGAATTTCGTAATCGTCTGCAAGGCCTGCTGGGCAATCGTTATCCCATACATGTTGCCGTTAGCGATCAAACCGTGAAGAGTACTCTGAATGAAGACGGCGGCCACATGATGAATATGGAAAACATGGGAATGGGGGTGGGCATGACCGCGCCAGAGGCGCTGGTATTTCTTGCCCAGGTACAATTAGATGATGGCACCTGGGTGACATTTGAAAACCGGATTGATGATGAGATTTTCGCAAGCTCAACAGCGCTGTTAATAAATCTGGCAGTATTAATTATTATCGTGCTGTTGGTGTCATTGATTGCCGTGCGTCTGGCAACCCGGCCACTGACGTTGCTGGCAAAGCAGGCCGATAAGCTCGGCAGCGACATTAACCAGCCGCCCATGGCGGAAACTGGCTCGACTGAAATGCGCCACGCCAGCCATGCCTTCAACACGATGCAAAGCCGGCTACAACGCTTTATTGAAGACCGAAGTCTCTTGCTGACTGCTATCTCGCACGATCTAAAAACACCGATCACACGCATGCGCTTGCGCGCCGAAATGCTTGATGATGCCGAGCAACGCGATAACTTCACTCGTAATCTTGATGAGATGCAGGCCATTGCAAGTGAAACACTGGATTTTTTGCGTGCCGACGATGCCCGTGAAAACGTACAGGCTGTCGACATCTGTATGCTTTTGGAGACCATAAAAGATGATGCTGCTGAACTTGGTCAAAAAGTTGAGATTGAACATTGCCAGTTAAACCCCTACCCGGCACGACCGCAGGCATTAAAACGTTGTATTGTTAACCTAGTTGAGAATGCCCGCAAATATGCCGGGAATGCTGTTATAACTGCCCGTGAAAGTGACACCGCAGTATTGATTAGCATTTGTGATTCCGGGCCGGGTATTCCCGAACAACAGCTCAAGAGTGTCTTTGAGCCGTTCTTTCGTCTGGAGACATCACGTAGTCGCAAAACCGGTGGCACCGGATTGGGCTTGAGCATTGCACGCAATATTGCGCTGTCACATGGCGGCGATTTACAACTTGTCAATCGCAAGGAAGGTGGACTCAAGGCCACCCTGACATTACTGCTCCACACATAAATCTATGCAGGATATTCTGTACTGGTATACCGGCTGGGGCACCGCCACTATCCCAGCCTGATCAAGGGGCTTCACACTCCGCAATTGCTCGCACCACCAAGCTGCGCACTTGGTAACAGGCCAGCCTGGACCATCGGCTTGTGTATATTCTTCTGCCACCCACCGATGGATGATTGTTCTCTGGCCAGGATCGTCTTGGCGGCAATCTCGTTCCAGGATTTATTCTTTAATTTCCGGTAATAATAGGCCATCTCGATATATTCACTGGTATACCAGAAGCTGTTGGCGTTCCGGCCAATGTTATAAAGTTCATCGATACTGGCACCCTGAGACGCCGCAAGTTCATAGAGTCCGAGCAACGCGGAGCCATGGTTGCAGTCCTGGAAAAAGGTGTCGTTATTGCAACATGGCCGGTAACTGTTTTTCGCTACTTCGAGAACCCTGGTCTCCTGCTCGCTGGTCAGATCTATGGCAGAGACCTTGTTAAAGTAACCCCCGCCGTTGCGCGCTTTACCCAGGACCCATCCACCCGTGCTCGCAAAGCGGCCGACCTGTGGGCCATAGAGCTTGCTTTTCTCATTAAACTGGGTCTTTGTGGCCATTCCGAGTGGCCACATGAGATTGAGCATATACGGCGCCGTCTGAAAACTCATCGTGATTGGTTTGGATGAAGGCTGAGTGAATAATTCCTGGACCCATGTCGGAAGGCCGCCCCGTTTGGCGTACACAAGCCTGAATTTTCGCGGGGAAATAACACCGGCTTTTACCAGTCGTTGTATGGAATCGCCGAATGATACATCCAGTGTATGCCCTTCCAGTGGCAATACCTCACGGGACATCCTGCCCAGAGCGGCAGTTTGTTTGCCTTTGACATACATTAAAAATCTTGTGCTGTTACTGGCCCAGAATAACGAGCCTGCAACGCCCCCCAGGACTCCAACACCGAGCGCGGCTGAGGTAGATATAAGGAAACGCCGTTTAGAGTTAGAGGGTTGTCCGGTATTCTTCATGTAATACTCCGCGTATCAGGATAATGAATAACATCTGTAAAGTGTAGCTTCTCGATAATGCTTTTCCAGTGATTTAAACAGCGAAAGATCATTCAAATAAGTGGCTTGAGTGAGTCGAAGGTACATCAATGGAGAGCCGATCTACTACAATAATTACCTGCCCTTTTTCTTCATGCGCTTCATGCTGCGCTTCTTCTTATCGACCTGTCGTTTACTCAAGACATTCTTGCGGTCCTTGTATGGGTTGTCGCTGGACTTGAATTCAATGCGCACTGGTGTGCCGGACAGTTTCATTGCCTTGCGGTAACAATTCATTAGGTAGCGCTTGTAGGCCGCCGGAACACTCTTCACCTGATTGCCGTGAATCACAATAATCGGCGGGTTCTGGCCTCCCTGATGGGCATAGCGCAGTTTAATGCGTCTGCCCCTCACCAGTGGCGGCTGGTGTGCGATCACGGCATCTTCCAGTACGCGAGTCAGCTGTGGCGTTGGCATGCTCCTGATAGCGCTGTGATAGGCATTCAGAACCGAATCAAACAGGTTACCGACACCGCTGCCGTGCAGCGCCGAGATAAAATGAATATCGGCATAGTCGATGAAGGCCAGTCGTCGATGCAATTCATCTTTGATACGTTCCTTGTCATGCGTGTCCATGCCATCCCATTTGTTCACGGCAATCACCAACGCACGGCCGGTGTCCATAATGTAACCGAGCAAATGCATGTCATGATCGGTGATACCGACCCGGGCATCCAGTATCAGGATCGCGACATTGGCGCTATCGATCGCCTGTAATGTCTTTATAATACTGAACTTTTCTATTTTTTCGGTGACCCTGGCACGGCGCCTGACGCCAGCAGTGTCGATAATAGTGTATTCCTCGCCATCGCGCACGAATGGGATATATATGCTGTCTCGAGTGGTCCCGGCCTGGTCGAACACCACTACGCGTTCTTCGCCGAGAATACGATTCACCAGCGTCGACTTACCTGCATTCGGTCGCCCGGCAATCGCAATGCTGATACCTTTAACCAGAGTCTGGTCAATCTCTTCGCTTGCCAGTTCCGGGACCTGCAACGGGATAACTTCTTCGAAGACATGCTCCAGCAGATCCTTGACCCCGTGACCATGGGCGGAAGCAATCGCCTGTGGTTGGCCAAGTCCGAGTGCATGAAAGTCTGCGATCGCGAGCTGTTTCTCCAGATGCTCGGTTTTGTTGACGACCAGTACAACAGGCTTGCCGGTTTGCCGCAGTTGCCGGGCAATCGCTTCATCATCGGCCGAGATACCACTGCGACCATCGACCAGTAACAGACTGACATCGGCTTCCATGACCGCCTGCATTGCCTGCCCGGCGATCAGTGAATCGATATCCAGCTTCTCGCCACTGAGTCCGCCGGTATCGATGGCAATAAAGTGGCGATCATGGGCCTTGCCGGTTCCGTATTGACGATCCCGGGTCAGCCCCGGCTCATCAGCGACCAGAGCCTCGCGACTTGCCGTGAGCTTGTTAAATAACGTCGACTTGCCGACGTTTGGCCTTCCGACAAGTGCGATGACAGGTAACATGGCTCAACAAAGGCAGTGAGATTATGGTTGACGCGCTTAACGGACCTTGTAGGCCGCCAGGGTCCCCGCCTCGCTGACAACATACAATATATCGTCCTTGACGATGGGCGGTGCAATAATCGCTGAGTCATCCACCTTGACCCGCGCCACAAAGCGACCGTCTTCCTTGGACATCCAGTGCAAATAGCCTTCGAGGTCGCCGACAACCACATAAGGACCGAATGAGGCCGGTGCTGTCACTTTACGGGCCTTGAGCCTGGTCTGACGCCACAATGATGCACTGGAACGACGATCCAGCGACCAGACATAGCTTTGATCATCACTGACATACAGATATTTATTGTCTTTGCTGATACCGGCATGTGATGACATGTCTTTTCGCCAATACACCTGACCAGTGGTCGAGGCGATGGTGGCTATCTTACCCTGAAAAGTCACTGCATGCACAACTTGATCATCGACCAGTGGGTCAGAATCGATATCCACGATACGCTCCAGTTCGGAACGACCCCTTGGTACGGTCACCCTTGCGGTCCATAACGTCTTGCCAGACTTTATTTCAATGGCCGAGACCTTGCCATCGGAAAACCCAACAAAGGCGGCACCGCGGTACATCACCGGCGAACTCATGCCTCGCAGTGACAATAACGGCACAAATCGTTGCGTAATCCAGATCTGTTTGCCAGTATCTGAATCCAGCCCGGTCAGCTTGCCATCGATGGTACGCACGATCACGACACCATCATCTGATCGCGGGCTTGCGAGTACTTCAGTAGAAACCTTTGATGTCCATAGCACCTTACCGGTATTTTCATCCAGGGCCACCACTTCCGCATTACTGGTACCGACATAAACTTTTCCATCGCCACTGCCTGGCCCGCCACTGATAGCAAGTTTGCTATCTATATCCCAGATCGTACTGCCGCTGGCAGCATCACGTGCGCTGACACGTCCATCTGCACCGGCAGTAAATATTTTTCCATAATCGGCCAGTGGTGCCAGCTTCAGGTATTTTTCCTTGGTGCCTGCACCGATATTGGCTGACCAGATACGCTGAACATTGGCCGTGGTGTTGATGTCCACCAGTGGTGTCGGTGGCTCGGCATTATCCTTACCGGAAAAAAATTCATCCGACATCTCAGAGACCGTCTCACAACCACTGATAAGTCCGAGCGAAACAATAAAGAGCAATAAGAAGATATTACGCAGGCTTAACATGCTATGTCTCCAGCCTCCTACAGGCTATCCAGTTTCATCTGAACCAGGGCACGGTTGGTGCTATTCAGATCCGGCATGGCCAGCGCCTTTTGATAGGCGTTGCGGGCATTTTCCACATCCTTCATTGCCACATAGATGTCCCCCTCGAGAGTCGCATACGATGCTTCAAACCCTTGAGATTCAACACCTTTTATCAATTTCATGGCCTCGCTGGCCTGCTCCTGTGCGAGCTTCACCCGCGCCAGACGCAACCTGGCCACATTCACCATGGGCACCTGTCCGGCATGCTCCATTGCCCACACCAGATTGCTCTCGGCGCGAGCATAATCTTCTTTATCAACGGCCTGTCGTGCCAGTGCCATCGCGGCCAGCGCCGCATAAGGGGTCCGCTGAAATTCCTCCTTCAGGCGAATTCCAAATCCCTGGGCTGTGTCTTCCAGACCCTTTTGAAGGTCGGACAACATCTGGTTAAAAAGTACCGATGCCGTCGCGGCCTGATTATGCTGATAATTTTCATAATAACGCCAGCCTGTCACCAGGGCGGCACCGATAACCAGCCCAATCAAAATGGACTTGCTATACTCGGTCCACCACTTCTTGATTGCCTCGACCTGTTCGTCTTCTGTTTCGTAACCTTCCACTACTTAATCCTCACTTGTTGCAACTTAATTAAGAATAAATTCCTGCAGATATTTTTCCACGTCGTCATGCGATAACTGTTGCTGGTCATCATCACTGCGCAGTGGCTTTATTGAAATAACCCCGTTGGCGATCTCATCGTCTCCAATAATCAACGCCAAACTTGCACCACTCTTGTCTGCCTTTTTAAACTGGCTCTTGTAGCTGCCGCCGCCACAATGCATGACGATCTTTAATCCCGGTACCGAGGTGCGGAGTGAATCCACCAGCTTGAAACCAGCCGACTGCGCCTCGTCACCCACCATCACAAGATAGGCATGTGGCGAATTTTTTCCCGGGGCAACCCCTGTTTCCTCGAGCAAGGCCACCATGCGTTCAATACCAATGGCAAAACCCATGGCCGGTGTCTTTCTGCCACCCAGTTGTTCCACCAGGCCATCAAAGCGCCCGCCGGCGCAAATGGTCCCCTGTGCTCCCAGACTGTCCGTGATCCATTCAAAGACGGTCTTGCCGTAATAGTCGAGGCCTCTGACAAGTTTTGGGCTAATGTCATACCTGATACCAACATCATCCAGATAGCCCAGTAGTCGTTCAAAGTGCTGCTTCGATTCCTCATCAAGGTGATCAATCATCACGGGGGCACTGGCAATGAGCTGCTTCATATCCGGGTTCTTACTGTCGAGGATCCGCATCGGGTTACTCTCAAGTCGCCTGACACTGTCGTCATCCAGCTCGTTGATATGGGCACGGTAATAATCGACCAGCACATCCTGGTATTCAGCCCGTGATTTACTGCTGCCAAGTGAATTAATTTCCAGTCGCACATCCCTGATACCGAGCCTCTCCCATAAGCGTGCCGTCATCACGATATGTTCAGCATCGATGTCTGGCCCTTGCATCCCAAAGCACTCCACGCCGGCCTGGTAAAACTGGCGATAGCGGCCTTTCTGCGGCCGTTCGTGCCGGAACATCGGTCCGCTATACCATAACCGGTGCACCTGATTATGCAGCAAACCATTTTCAATACAGGCACGCACACAACCGGCCGTGCCCTCCGGGCGCAGCGTCAGGCTGTCGCCATTGCGATCTTCAAAGGTATACATCTCCTTTTCCACGATATCGGTGACCTCACCGATAGAGCGCTTGAAGAGGTCTGTCTTCTCAAGCAGCGGCATCCTGATCTCCTGGTAACCATAGGACCCAAACAGATCCTGCATGGTAGACTCCAGGGTCTGCCAGATATGCACCTGTTCTGGCAGGATGTCATGCATACCACGTATTGCCTGTATCTTACCGGCCAATGTTTAACTCCATTCTATCTATTATTGGGTGAACCTGTCAGATCATTCAGGCACTGGCCTTTTCGACGACCATATCCTCTTCGGTGCTATTCAGATTCGTGTTTTTATTCTTGTTTTCGATAAACTGACGGATGTTCTTTTCCAGCTCATCGAGTATTTCTTCATTGCTCACCTTATGATGCGGTGTACCATTGATATACAACAGGTTGGGTTGTCCCCCGGTCAGGCCGATATCCACTTCACGGGCCTCACCCGGTCCATTGACCACGCAACCGATCACAGCGACATCGACCGGCTCAAGGATATCCTCGAGTCGGGCCTCCAGTTCATTTACCATCTTGATGACATTAAAATTCTGTCGGGAACAGGAAGGACAGGCGATCAAATTGAGCCCCTTGCTGCGGATATGCAGGCTCTTCAGGATATCAAAACCAACCTTGATCTCCTGCACCGGATCTGCCGCCAGCGACACGCGAATCGTGTCACCGATGCCCTCGGCCAGCAACATGCCGAGCCCGATGGCCGACTTGACCGCCCCGGCGCGGGCACCACCAGCCTCAGTGATGCCGAGGTGCAATGGCTGTTCGATCTGTCCGGCCAGCTCACGGTAGGCCGCCACTGTGGTAAACACATCTGACGATTTCAGACTGATCTTGTATTCATGGAAATCATGCCGATCCAGGATATCCACATGACGTAATGCCGACTCCACCAGCGCGCCCGGGGTCGGTTCAGCGTATTTCTTTTGCAGGTCCTTTTCCAGTGAACCGGCATTCACACCGATGCGGATCGGAATATTGTTGTCGCGCGCGGCACCAATCACTGCATTGACCCGGTCCTCGCGGCCGATATTACCCGGATTGATCCGCAGGCAATCAGCGCCAAGCTCGGCAACGCGCAGGGCGATCCTGTAATCAAAATGGATATCAGTGATTAGTGGAATAACAACCCGCTGTTTTATCTTGCCAAAGGCCTCGGCCGCCTCCCGGGTCGGCACCGAGACACGCACAATATCTGCGCCCACATCCTGCAATGAGCGGATCTGTGCCACCGTGGCATCGACATCACAGGTATCGGTGTTGGTCATGCTTTGCACCGTAATCGGTGCATCACCACCAACGGGCACATTACCGACCATGATCTGCCGGCTCTTGCGCCTCGGTATGGTGTGTTTAAAACTCATCGTGTATCACTCTCAATATTGTCACTCACCTAGTACAAATCTTGCTGTACCGGAGGATGAGCGGTATTTTTTATGCTCGTACAGACGTCCTTTGTAGTTGATGACTACATTGTCTGAACTACCGAGTACCACACTGAACGGAGGTATCCCTTGCGCCGTGCGTGTGCGTCCTTTTTTGTATAAATCATACACCAGCCTCTTGCCGGTGCTGTCTGTTACTCCAATCCAGCTGTCCTCTTTCAGATACAGCGTGATAGTCGCCTGATCAGTAATGGCATCATCGATATCAGGGGCCACGACTTTTGTTGCTGACTGTACTGACCCCGGGGTAACTATCTTTGCCGCATCCAGGATCCTGTCCGGAGGCTCCAGACCACCTCTTGCCTGCGAGGCCCCCGCTCTTATCTGCTGCTTTTCAATTTCATCCAGTGCAATCACCGAGATCGATTCATTGATCGAGGTCATTGCCTCTGCCTTTTCCAGTTCGTCTACCAGTGCCTGGTCTGTCGTCACCTTTATCGCAGCCGTACCAGACGTAACGTGGGCTTCTGTCTGCGTTTTATCAAGATTCAGAAACCTGGATACGGCGTTGTCTTCCGGTGCTGTCTGCCACCAGGCAACAAACAGCGCAACCAGTACCGCCACGATTGCATAGGTGATCCAGGCAATAGACTTCTTGTCGACCGGTTCCCTGGATCTGACAATGACCTCTGACAGAACTGGTGGTAACTCTTCGCCCTTCTCTTCAAACTCGGCAATAATCTCGTCTTCTGACAACTTAACAATACGCGCATATTTTCGTAAATAGCCACAGGCATATATGGGTGGAATACTACTGTAGTCATCTTCCTCTATTGCTACTATCGTGCTGCTACTCAGGTGCAGCTCGGCGGCAATGTCATCTACCTCTAGTCTCAGCGCCTCTCTGGCAAACCTCAGACGCCAGCCCAGAACCAGCGTCCTGTTCTGCTCAATTTCCTCATCCGGCTGCAGAATGTCTTCTGTCATCAACTGTTATCTTCGAATATAGTGCGCCTCATCTGAATCAGGAAACTGTTTCTCCAGTAACAGACTGTAACTGGACACCGCATCCTGATCGTTCAACTCCTTCTCCAGCTTGATACCGAGCAGCAGACTCTGCGGCGTTGGCTTGACGGCATCATGAAATCGTTGCAGGTAGGCCCTGGCCCTCAGGTTTTTCTTCGATTCATAACTCAGGGCTGCCATGTGATATAACGCCACGGTATTCCTTGGTTGAATCTGCAGGGTCTTTCTCAGGTAGGCCTCGGCGCTCTCATATTGCTTGTTCTGGTAGGCACAAAAACCGGCATTGGCATATACCAGGGAAGGTGTCTTGTATAATGGATTTTTCAGGGCCTGGTTAAAGTGCAGATCAGCCTCCGCGTAGCGCTCACGTTTACATAAATACACGGCATAGGCGTTTTGCGCCTCGGCATACAGAGGATCTATATTGATGGCATCCTTGTAGTGCTTTTCTGCCAGTTGTACCTGATTCAACCTCTCATACAACAGGGCAATCGCGTAGTGGGCGCTCGGTAACCGGGGGTCCATCGCCAGAGCACGACGCATCTTTATCAGCGCCAGTTCATTATTGCCCTTTTGCATATAGGCAACACCCAGTTTCATGTTCACTTCCGCCGCTGTATCCGGGCCTTCCTTGATACGCAGGCTTTCCGCATTGTCCCCGCCACTGGTGCTGTCACTACGGACGCCTGAAGTCGTGCCCTGGCAACCTGTTACCAGTACAGCAACCATGAGCGCGATCAACCACGATACCTGTTTCACTATGTTAACCTCCTGCCGCCCTGTTTATACGAATACTGCGTCTTGTTCTGTCATTAACATTGCCGGCCAGCTGCCCACATGCCGCATCAATATCATCACCACGGGTTCGACGTGTAATGGTGACCAGCCCCGCCTCCATCAGGATGTCCCGGAACCTGTTGATGCGGTTATTGCTTGAACGTTTATAGCGGGTTCCCTCAAAGGGGTTAAATGGTATCAGGTTCACCTTGGCTGGCATGCCCTGCAATAACTGCAGCAGTTGCCGGGCATGCAGATCAGAGTCATTAATGCCATCCAGCATCACGTATTCAAAGGTCACCATACGCCTTGGTTCATCTGCAACATATTCCCAGCAAGCATCAAGCAGTTCCCTAATCGGATATTTATTATTGATCGGCACCAACTCATTACGCAGTTCATCATCAGTCGCGTGCAGTGATACGGCCAGGCTGACATCAGAAAGTTCTTTCAATTGTGTCATCATCGGTACCACACCTGACGTGCTGATGGTGATACGACGTTTGGACAAACCATAGGCCATGTCATCTTTCATGATATTGACCGCAGTAATGACATTGTCGAAATTCAGCAATGGTTCGCCCATACCCATGAATACCACATTACTGATAATGCGATCATCATTCCTGACCCAGCCAAGCGCCCGGCGTGCCACCCATAACTGGGCAATAATCTCTGCGGCACTCAGGTTGCGGTTAAAACCTTGCTGTGCGGTGTGGCAGAACGAGCAATTCAGTGTGCAGCCAACCTGTGATGATATACACAAGGTGCCGCGATCATCTTCCGGGATAAATACGGCCTCCACACTGTTACCATCATCCAGTTGCATCAGCCACTTGCGAGTACCATCTGTGGATTGTTGGTCGGCAACGATCTTCGGTACTGATACTTCGGCAATTTCACTGACACGGGCACGCAGGTCCTTGCTCAGGTTTGTCATATTACTGATATCATCAATGCCATGCTGATGAATCCACTGCGTTACCTGGGACGCGCGAAAGGCCTTCTCTCCGAGGTCGGCAAAGAAATTCTGCATTTTTTTCATGTCGAATTCCAGCAGGTTCAGCTTGTCGTGCGTATCAGTCATGGCCTTTTCTATCGCGTACGATCACAGACGCCATCGCTGCCAAAATAGAATTCAATTTCCTGTCTGGCAGTATCCGGGGCATCAGAACCGTGAACAGCGTTCTCTGTAATATCATTGGCAAAATCCGCACGGATGGTGCCAGCGGCCGCGTCCTTTGGGTCGGTCGCACCCATCACATCACGGTGTACGGCAATCGCATTTTCACCCTCCAGTACTGACACCATGATAGGGCCAGAGGTCATGTAGTCCACCAGCTCGGCATAAAAAGGTCTCTCTTTATGTACCTCATAAAACTCACCGGCCATCTCCTTGCTCAAATGCAGCATCCTGGCGGCGACAATACGCAGCCCGGCCTTTTCAAAACGGTCATAAATCTGTCCGATCACGTTGCTGGCAACGGCATCGGGTTTAATCATGGAAAGTGTACGTTCTACAGCCATAGTTATATTCAAACCTCATCACAAAATAAACTGATAAAAAAACTTTGATTCATCCCTGAAAGGAATCCATCAAAGCTTCCCTGTTTGATTAATAGTGGTATCAGACCCTGAGCGATGCCGGACACATAAAAATTCCCTTATATTCTAACGTTTTGGCACGATTTGAACAATCATTACTGGTATTTCGCGGCCATCACAGCCTGGTGGCGAAATGCTCAAATTGTGGGGTATATAAGGGTTTTTAATTTAAGATATCGGCAACGAAGGCCGGTGTCAGTACAGCTGGATTCCGGGCCTCCACTCCGTTTCGCCCGGAATGACGGCATTGTGAGCCCGGATCCTCATTATAATCAACACATTGGATGTTATTTGCTTTTATTTGCGGACTAACATCATTTCTTCGGGATCAGGCAAGATCCTATTGAGCCGACAACAGGTCATTCCGCTCCACTCGTCATTCCGGTGCGCCCGAACGAAGTGACAAAGGTCGCTCTCGCGCTGTCGCTACCGGCATCCTGCCTCATGCGACACTAGTACATCCCTGTACGTCGTCCATGCGCTCCGCGACATTCGTACATCCTGTACATCATGCCCTTGGGGTATGCGAATATCCGTGTCATTCCGGGCGAAGCGTAGCGCAGACCCGGAATCCAGTTTATTAAATCCAATCTAATACTGGATTCCGGCCTTCGCCGGAATGACGAATTGATCAGAGATTCCTAAGTCATTCATTTTATTAGATTCTATTTGTGCTTTATTTGCGTTCATTTGCGGACTAAATAATATAAGCCGTTGCTCGCTAATCCCGCTCATCTATCCAGGCGGCCTGTATGGCCTCAAGGATCTTTTCCCCGCAGTGCTGCGGCTCGTCATCAAAATCCGCTAATGCCTGCACCCACTCGCACAAATCCGTGAAACGCACATATTGCGGATCGATTTCAGGGTGCTTTTCATCCAGTTCGATGGCGATGTCATGCACGTCTATCCATTTCAAACCCATCTGCTGCTCCTGTCTAGATTGCTGACTCAGTGTTGTTCCGACACCATGTTGATGGTGTATTTGGGTATCTCGATGACCAGATCTTCATTACCTACCTGTGCCTGGCAAGTGAGCCGGGATTCCGGTTCCAGTCCCCAGGCCTTGTCCAGCATGTCCTCTTCCTCTTCACTGGCCTCTTGCAGAGAGTCAAACCCTTCACGGATAACGGCATGGCAGGTTGTACATGCACAGGACTTCTCACAGGCATGCTCCAGATCAATGCCATTCGCCAGTGCCACCTCAATAATAACGGTGCCAGGCTCTGCATCAATCACCATACCATCGGGACAGAGTTCTTCATGTGGTAGAAATATTATCTGTGGCATATCTGTTTCGCCTTTATTTCCAGCTGCTGTCAATTAATCACTGATCTCATCCAGGGTACGGCCTTTTAGCGCTTTACGAATACTGCTATCCATTCTTCTGGCCGCAAAATTAGCGGTCAGTTTATCCAGTCTGGAAATTCCCTGTTTGATGGCGCGATGATCATCTCCATCCCGAAGGCTGCGTAGTTGTGAAATTGCAATATCGATTTGATCGCGTTCGACTTCATCCAGCAACTGTTTGCCGTCTGCTGCAAGCGCCGAGGTAACCGACTCAATTAATCTGTCTGCATCGACTTGCTGTTCACGCAGTGATCTTGCGCCGACATCATCTTTGGCATGTTCCATTGAATCTTTCAGCATGTTTTCAATCTCGGAATCACTCAAGCCATACGATGGTTTTACCTGAACATGACTTTCCACTCCGGTGGTTTGTTCTCTCGCAGTTACCTCGAGCAAGCCATCAGCATCCACCTGATAAGTTACCTTAATACGGGCAGCACCTGCCACCATCGATGGGATTCCACGAAGCTCAAAGTGTGCCAGAGACCGGTTGTCGCTGACCAGTTCACGTTCACCCTGCACCACATGGACCGACATGGCTGTTTGCCCATCCTTGTGGGTGGTAAACTCCTGTGCCTTCGCGGCTGGGATGGTGGTATTGCGTGGAATGATCTTTTCTGTCAGCCCCCCCATGGTTTCAATGCCAAGTGATAGTGGAATCACATCCAGTAACAACATTTCATCATCACTCTTGTTACCGGCCAGAATATTGGCCTGCACCGCGGCACCAATGGCAACCACCTTGTCAGGATCGATTTCCGTCATTAATTCGTGTTTGAAAAATTCAGAGACAAGTTCTCTTACCCGAAGCACCCGGGTAGAACCCCCGACCATAACGATGTCCTGGATCTCATCTGTACTTATGCCGGCATCGCGCAGTGCCCTTCGACACGGTAGCAGGGTCTTTTTAATAATTGGATCGACGATATCATTAAACTGCTCTCGACTGAATTCTCCTTGCCAGATACCGCCATCATTCATTTCGATATTCAGCATTACTGTTTCTGAATCGGTGAGCACTTCTTTTGCCTTGCGTGCGTCGCGCAGCAGGCGACGGATCTGTTTATGATCGGCATCATCACTAATGTCGGCCTGTTGCATAATCCAGGTAGCAATGGCCCTGTCCAGATCATCGCCACCCAGGGCCGAGTCTCCCGCTGTCGACATCACCTCGAACACTCCATGGCTCAGGCGTAGTATGGAGATATCAAAGGTACCGCCGCCAAGATCATACACGACATGAATGCCTTCATTACCCTGATCCAGACCGTAGGCAATGGCCGCCGCAGTCGGCTCATTCAACAGCCGCAATACTTTCAGGCCCGCCAGGTATGCCGCATCCTTGGTCGCCTGCCGCTGGGCATCATCAAAATAGGCGGGTACCGTGATCACGACCCCGCTCAGCTCCCCACCGAGGGCCTCTTCAGCCCTGAATTTCAGGGATTTGAGGATCTCTGCAGAGACCTCCACCGGGCTGACTTCACCATTACAGGTGCAGATCCGCGGCATGCCTGAATCACTGTCAGTAAATTTATAGGGTAGTTGTTTGGCGGTAGTATTGACGTCCGCCAGGCCACGGCCCATCAGGCGCTTGACCGATGCGATGGTATTCAGTGGATCCTGTGTCGCAATATCAAGTGCCGCCGTACCGACTACAGGACGACCATCCGCCGGATAATGGACGATCGATGGCAAAATATGTTGGTCATTGTTATCAGGGAGGGTTTCTGCCAGGCCACTACGCACCGTAGCGACCAGCGAATTGGTGGTACCGAGATCGATGCCAGCCGCCAGACGATGCCCATGCGATGCCGAGGTTTCACCTGGTTCTGTAATCTGTAACAGTGCCATTGCGCGTTTATCCTGCCAGTCGCCTAGTCATCGACAGCCATTGCCAGCTCATCTTCGAGATCCTCCGCCTCCCGGCGTAGTTTATCGATGAACTGCATCATTCTATACAGGTTTGCTGCTGCCTGTAAGCTGGTTTCATTGATGTCTGCGAACAACGCAGTTAACTTCACGGTCATGTCTCGCAGTCGCGATTCTACATTCTGCATAAGCCCCATAACAGCAGCCTGTGGATCATCACTGTGTCTGGCCTCTTCCAGAGACTCACGCAGTTCCATTTGTTCCATCAGAAACTCAGTATCTTTGGTGGTTTCCTGAGTATTGATTTCGACACCATTGAGTTCAAGCAAATAGCGCGTGCGCTTCAATGGATCCAGCAGTGTCTGAAAGGCCTCGTTAATATTCGCGGTTAGCTGAACAGATAAACGACGTTCACGTTCAGAGGCGCTGGCAAATTTATCCGGGTGCATGGCACGCTGCAGTTCCCGGTATCGATCCCGCAAGTCGTCCGCGTTCACCTCGAACCCCACCGGGATCCCGAACAATTCAAAATAATTTTGTGTGGTGTCTGTCTGCATTATATCAACATCAACGTGCCATAGAAGTTGTCTGGATTCTGGCCAGCTATGCCGTATAAAGAGGAAACGTTAGACGTTGAAGCTCTCGCCGCAACCACAAGTGTCCTTAACATTTGGATTGCTGAACTGAAATCCTTCATTCAGGCCTTCTTTTGTGTAATCGACGATAGTGCCATCAAGATAAACCAGGCTCTTTGGATCAATCACCAGCTTGATACCATGGTCTTCAAAAACCTCATCACCTTTACGTAACTCGTCGACAAATTCGAGAACATAGGCAAGCCCGGAACAACCGGTCGTTTTAACACCCAGGCGCATACCAATACCCTTTCCCCTATTGCTGAGAAAGGCCTTAACGCGCTCAGCCGCCGCCTCTGTGAGTGTTATGGACATATCATATCGTTTCCTGGACCACTTGACCCTGCCTCAGGGTGCTACATCAGGCACTCCTGGCGGCTGTGTTTATTTTTTTCCCTGAAAATTCTCGATGGCGGCCTTGATGGCATCTTCGGCCAGTACTGAACAGTGGATCTTTACCGGCGGCAAGGCCAGTTCTTCTGCAATATCGGTGTTCTTGATGGCGCCCGCCTCATCCAGGGTCTTGCCCTTGACCCACTCCGTCAACAGCGAACTTGAGGCTATCGCGGAGCCGCAACCGTAGGTCTTGAACTTGGCATCTTCGATGATGCCGTCGTCATTCACCTTGATCTGCAGCTTCATCACGTCACCACAGGCCGGTGCCCCGACCATGCCGGTACCGACACGGGGATCGTCCTTGTCCATGGCACCGACATTGCGCGGATTATCATAATGATCCAGGACTTTTTCACTGTATGCCATTTCTTTGTACCTCTATATCATTCGTATGTGGTTACGGCGTCTACCCGAGGGCTAGTGGCTGGCCCACTTCACTTTCGAAAGGTCGACACCATCCTTGAACATGTCCCATAGCGGTGACAGTTCGCGTAGTTTACCTATGCTGTCTTTAATCTGTTCAACGGCGTAATCGATTTCCTCTTCAGTGGTAAACCGGCCAATAGTAAAGCGAATCGAGCTGTGTGCCAGTTCATCATCGCGACCCAGGGCACGTAATACATATGAAGGCTCAAGACTTGCCGAAGTACAGGCAGAACCAGACGAGACCGCCAGATCTTTCAGCGCCATGATCAGCGATTCACCTTCGACGTAATTAAAACTGATATTTAAATTACCTGGTATACGTTGTTCCATATCACCATTGATATAGACTTCCTCGATGTCCTTGATGCCATCCAGCAAGCGATCGCGTAGCTTGCGCAGGCGTTCATTCTCCGCGGTCATTTCTTCCCGGGCAAGATGGAATGCCTCGCCCATACCCACAATCTGGTGGGTCGGCAATGTGCCGGAACGCAGGCCTCGCTCATGGCCACCACCATGCATCTGGGACTCAAGGCGAACACGTGGTTTACGGCGAACATACAGTGCACCCATGCCCTTGGGGCCATATATTTTGTGGGCAGAGAATGACATCAGGTCCACTTTCATGTCTTCCATGTCGATAGCCACCTTGCCAGCGCTTTGTGCGGCATCCACGTGGAAGAGGATCTTGCGCTCACGGGTCAATTCACCGATGGCCTTGATGTCCTGGATCACTCCGATTTCATTATTCACGTGCATGATAGTGACCAGAATGGTGTCATCACGCATTGCAGCTTCCAGTTTACCGAGATCGATCAGGCCACTGTCCTCCGGATCGAGATAGGTGACTTCAAAACCTTCACGCTCCAGTTGCCGACAGGTATCCAGCACAGCCTTGTGTTCGGTCTTGCAGGTAATAATATGCCTGCCTTTCTTCCTGTAGAAATGTGCGACACCCTTGATGGCCAGATTATCTGACTCGGTGGCGCCCGATGTCCAGACGATCTCTTTTGGGTTGGCATTGATCAGGCTGGCCACCTGCTTGCGTGCCACATCTATCGCTGCCTCGGCTTGCCAGCCAAAGACATGGGAACGTGATGCAGGATTACCAAAATCACCGTCTACCGACATGTAGGCAACCATTTTTTCCAATACCCTGGGGTCAACCGGTGTTGTAGCCGAGTAATCCAGGTAAATTGGTAATTTCATTTATTTCTCCAGCGTTCAATTCTGCTATTCAATATTAAACTGGCCAACGTTAAGCAACGTCATGTCTCAGTTTGCCACCACGGTCGCCATCCTTTTGAGGATGTCCACCTGCCCCTGTAATTCATCCACAAAGGCATCGATATGTTCCCTGGTTGTTTCCTTGCCAATACTGATGCGTATGGATCCCTTTGCCACACCTTTATCAATACCCATCGCCAGCAATACGTGGCTGGCGCCGGACTCTGCTGAAGAACAAGCCGAACCACTGGCTATTGCAAAACCCCTTTGATCCAGGCTCAGCAACAGGGTCTCTCCGTCGATACTCGCCACCGCCGCAAATACTGTATTGGGTATTCGGGGCGCATCATCGCTAAAAATAACGATACCTTTAATACTGTCCTTTAAATGGCTTTCCAGCCTGTGCTGCAACTCACTCATGTGTTTGCAACGCGAGTCCAGTTCTTCAACAGCCAGTTGTGCGGCCATACCAAAACCGACAATGCCTGCGATATTCTCTGTACCGGAACGTCGACCTTTTTCATGCCCGCCGCCAAACAACAATGGTTGCATATCTACTGACTTGTCGATGACCAGGGCACCCACACCCTTTGGCCCGTATATCTTGTGTGCCGACAGTGACATCAACTGCACACCACTATCTGCAAAATCTATCGGCTGTTTCCCTGCTGCCTGCACTGCATCAGTGTGCATTATCGCGCCTCGCGCGCGTACCTGTTCACTGATCGTACCAATGTCCTGCAACACACCTGTTTCATTATTGGCCATCATCACTGAGACCAGCCTGGTGTCTTCGCCAATACAGCCGTTCAGTCCATCCCTGGTGACGCGTCCCTGTGAGTCGACCGGGATTATCTCTAGATCCCAGTCTTCCCGGGCCAACTGCCGGGCCGTCTGCATGACCGAGGAATGTTCAATACTACTGACAGCAAACGATCCTGTTTTCTGTTGTGCCAGTACCCCCCGAAGCGCCATGTTATTCGCTTCTGTGCCACCACTGGTGAAGATCACCTGACTCGGATGGGCATTGACCAGTAAGGCCAGTTGTTCTCTGGCCCGATCCAGACCTGCTCGTGCCAGTTTACCAATACTGTGCACACTGGACGGGTTGCCATAGTTGTCCTTTAAATAAGGCAACATGGCGGCCAGTACTCTTTCATCCACCGGGCAGGTGGCATTGTAATCAAGGTAAGTTGTCATGGCTCCCAATCTGGACGACTACTACTTTACCTTACCCGGACGTCAAAACCAGACCGGGCAACCACTTAGGAAACTGCAAGCACACTCTTTTCTTCTGCATCCAGGCCTTGTTTCAGGGAATCCTGACGCTGGGCAACTTCCTGAACTTCGTGTCTGTCCACCAATGACTGCAGATTGATGCTATTCAAAAAGCCATGGATCTGGGCACTCAGATCCATCCACAACTCATGGGTCAAGCACCGATCATCATCCTGGCAATTTCCATTACCGCCACAACGGGTCACGCTTACCTTCTCATCAATGGCCGTAATGATCTCGGCGATAGTAATTGCGTTTGCGTCGCGACTTAATCGATAACCGCCACCGGGCCCACGGGTACTATCCACCAAACTATTTTTACGTAACTTGGAAAATAACTGTTCCAGGTAGGACAATGAAATGCCCTGCCGCTGTGAGATATCCGCCAGCGTAATCGGCCCTTCGGTATAATGGATAGCCAGATCCAGCATGGCCGTCACGGCATAGCGTCCTTTTGTTGTCAGTCTCATTGCGTTTCTCTTCCTATTAACGTATATTTCGCATCGTCACATTAGCTACGGCTAATTCTACATTCCTGACTAAAATAGTCAAGTATATTTTTCCAGCACAAACCAACGCCGCATATGCCCCCTCTGTGATTGGGTAGCATATTCTATCTTATTGTTTTTATTTATATTTCTGGTTCTTCTAGACAGAGCTGATCTCTTCGGCGTCCTCGTCGAGGTCAGCTTGCGGAGGGTCATCGAGCTTGCATGATTCGTCCAGCTGGGGCATCGAAATATCACTAAATTCTACGTCTATGCTCTTGATTGCCTTACACATTTTTTCCATACGATCGTCCATGATCTGGATATGATCGAGCATGGCATTAATCGCATGGGCCACCGGGTCAGGCATATCGCGACTGGTTCCATAGGCATCAAAGCCGATACGTTTGGCAAACGCCTGGCGGCGCTGGCCTTCCTCGGTTTGTTCATCTGTTGCCCTTACGTTGCCATGCACCAGCCGTCCCGGTACCCCGACCACCGTCGAACCAGCCGGAACCGACTTGACCACCACCGCATTAGAACCGATGCGCACCCCTTCTCCCAGGGTTATCGGGCCCAGCACCTTGGCACCGGCACCGACCACCACATCGTTTTCAAGGGTCGGGTGACGCTTGCCCTTCTGCCAGCTGGTGCCGCCGAGGGTAACGCCATGATATAGCGTACAGTCGTCACCGATCTCGGAGGTCTCGCCAATCACGACACCCATACCATGATCGATAAAGAAACGCCGCCCGATAATGACGCCGGGGTGAATTTCAATACCGGTGAACCAGCGTGACGCTGTGGCCAGCATCTTGGCAATCCATTTGAGCTTGCGACACCAGAGCCAGTGCGCCAGCCGATGCCACAACACAGCGTGAAAGCCCGGATAGGTGGTAAACACCTCAAAGGCATTTCGCGCCGCCGGGTCGCGATCGAAAACACAATTGATATCTTCTTTAATCCTGTCAAACATGGTTATTCTATGGGTCCAGTACTAGTGGTGGATACCCGAATACTATAAAGGATAGTAATCAAGCGTACCACGGGGAACACCGGGAAGACACGGGGAAAGAAATTTAAAATATAGCTGTTTATTCAAAATTCTTCTACCTTTTTTCAAAAGGAATAATACTCAATCATTCACATTGTCAACCCTGTGCTCCCCGTGTCTTCCCGGTGTTCCCCGTGGTTAAATCTTTTTTGTAATATCATCTGACTTCGTCATTTACGAATTTTATGGTTTACGGGCCTTCTGCGCGCTGGTCAGGATGCCACGCAGAATATTGACTTCCATTTTATCCAGATGGGTGCGATTGAATAATCGTTTCAACCGCCGCATTAATTGCTTTGGATTATCCGGATCCAGAAATTCTATATCAATAAGTGCTTCACGGAAATGTTTATACATTCGCTCCAGTTCATCGGCCGTCGCCGGTTCATCATCATTATTACCCTGGACGATGGCCATTGAATCATTTTCCTGCACCATCAGCATGCGGATCTCATACACCAGGATCTGTACCGCAGTGACAATATTCAACGCCGGAAAATCTGCTACGCTCGGGATGTTGACCAGGTAGTTGCAACGCTCCAGTTCATCATTTGTCAGGCCGGTTCGTTCACGACCGAATACCAGTGCCACTGGCGCTTTATCCGATGCTTCAAGTGCGATGCGTGCACATTCGCGCGGCATAACCTGAGGCCAGCTGACCCTGCGCAGTCTGGCGCTGGCGCCAAAAACATAACTACACCCTTTGAGCGCAAGATCCAGATCATCACAGACCACGGCTTTTGCCAGGACCCCGGATGCACCGGAGGCACGTGCCGTTGCATCGGCGGCAGGAAATTTCTTCGGCTCGACAAGATACAGGGTTTCGAGCCCCATGTTCATCATGGCCCTGGCAGTACCGCCAATGTTTCCCGGGTGTGAGGTATTCACCAGAACAATGCGTATATTCGATAACATAATGCCAAGCATACTGGATGTACGCAGTGATGTGAAAAGATGGCTGAAATGGCAGTGATACTTGTTTTCTCGGGACTGGCTCTATACACTTGCGCCGCAATACCGCTCTTTAAAACCTGCTAACCATTTATACCGCTGAGGATTCAAATCGTCATGGCCAGTCAACCTATGCTGAATATCGCCATTAATGCCGCCGTTAACGCCGGTAAGGTCATTGTCCGTTATGTGGGACGCATCGATGAACTCAATATCACCACCAAGCAGTGCAATGATTTCGTCAGCGAAGTGGATCAACAGGCAGAGCAGGAAATCATCGGCACCATTCGCGATGCCTACCCGAATCATGCCATTCTCGCTGAGGAAAGTGGCCATACCGAAGGCAGGCAAACCGGTACCAGCCAGAATAGTGCCGGTGAATACCAGTGGGTCATTGATCCGCTGGATGGTACCACCAACTTTTTGCATGGATTTCCACAATTCGCTGTTTCCATTGCCCTTAAATACAAGGGCCGCCTGCAGCACGGTGTCATCTACGACCCGATGTCGCAGGAGATGTTTACCGCCAGCCGTGGTGAAGGCGCGCAATTAAACAACCGTCGTATTCGGGTGTCCTCGACCAAAAGCCTGGAAAACAGCCTGCTGGGCACCGGTTTTCCATTTCGTGATTACAGCAATCTGGATACCTATCTGGCCATGTTCAGAGATCTCATCACCTCTACCCATGGCATCCGTCGCCCGGGTTCTGCGGCACTGGATCTGGCCTGGCTTGCCGCTGGCAGGCTGGATGGATTCTGGGAACTGGGCCTGAATGAATGGGATCTGGCGGCCGGGGCATTAATCATTCAGGAGGCCGGTGGCCTGGTGGGTGATTTTGACGGTGGCGATGGCTACCTGCAGTCGGGCAATATCGTTGCCGGTAACCCCAAAATTTTCAAGGCACTCCTGCAGACCCTGGCACCCTACCGAAAGGACATCAGGAATTAGCTTGTCTTTTAGGTACCTGGCTAACAAAGCTTGTATTTACCTGAATAATACTCTGTAAGCGAATCAAGGGCTTCCGCCTAAACCCCTGCGGAACGTACCGATATTTACTGTCAAGTCTGAATGCAACGGGCCGTTACATAAACCAGGCGGCGGTGTATCAATTCACCCGCTAGATCCCTGGGGCAAGTTTAGGTAAGCATGATGAAACAGAATAAAAGCAAAATGGGAAACAAGGCATTAGAAATGGTTATGCGTGATGTCCTGGATGGCTTGACAGACTTTGCAATGGAGGCGAATTACTCACCACAAAATGGTCATTTCAGCATCCTCTCCATCGAATCACCCGATGAGGCTGCCCAGGAGCCGACCGTGAAACCGGCCCGGCAATGCCGCCAGCATAAGCGTAAGGCTGACGTTATATCTTTCATCGTGGAACGGGAACGACTGGCCTCGTGATTTGTTCTGCCAGGACGGCTACAGCAGATTAGTACCAGGGCACATTTCGATGTTCTCCTCTCGATCTATCCATTACCGGCGTTGCTGACGCCGGTCTTTTTTTGTAATAATGCCGCAGTTACGACTGGACAAATTTGTTGAACGTTCATAATCCATAACGTTTATTAACAATAAACGTCCTGTATTTCCCAGTGTGTCAATTAATTGCGGTCGTGACCCAGATGTTCTAGATTTATGCTTAGTTAACCGGGAGAACAAGATCATGAAACTGGCAATCATCATCTACTCTAATGATGCCGAGACGATATGGAACGCGTTTCGGTTGGCGAATACAGCATATGCCTTTGATGACGAATCCACCGTCTTCCTGCTGGGTAAAGGTGTCGAGAGCGCATCGGTAGACTCGATTAAATTCGATGTCAGGGAACAAATGGACATGTTCAGGAAAGCAGGTGGCAGGATGATAGGTTGTGGTGTCTGCTGCGATACCAGGGAGAAGGAAATGCCATTTATCAAAGATGACCTTGACTGTGAAACTGGTAGCATGCGGACCCTTCTTACACTAATAAAGGAAAACGACAAGATTCTGACCTTCTAGGGGTAGCAGCCTGTTGCAGTGATAATTACATTGGCCGGGAAGGTATCCAGACATTGAAAACAGTCCCCTGATTTTCTTCGCTCAGGACTTCAATATTGCCGCCCAACAGCTGTACCAGCCGCCTGGCTATAGTCAGGCCAATACCGGCTCCCCCATACTGGCGTGTATAGATATCTTCCCCCTGGGAGAAATCATCGAAAATCCCTTCCAGGTAGTCTTGCGGAATTCCGATACCGGTATCAATAACACTGAATATCACACCCTTTACTTTACCGCTGTCTTTTGTCTCGATCTTTAATGTTATTTGACCATTTTTGGTGAATTTGCAGGCATTATTCAACAGATTGTACAGGATCTGGCTCAACCTCTTTGGATCGGTATTTAACATTCCGATACCGTCAGGACATTCGACAACCAGTGTATTGTGTCTGTATTGTGCAAGAGACCTGGCCTCAGCCATCAGACTATTAATCAATAATAAAATGTCACATTCCTGAATGGTGATTTGAATATCTTCTCTGTCAATCTCGGAGAAATCCAGTATATGTTCAACCAGATGTATCAAATCATTGCAAGATGTCTCGATGGCATCGATTCCTGTATTGAGCAGCTCTGAGTCGCTTTCCCTAATATCGGTTTTTATCAGTTGTGAATAGCCCTGGATTATATTCAAAGGCGTACGTAGCTCATGGTTAATCTTTGCAAGAAACTCCATCTTCGTGCGTATCGCATTCTGATGTGATGTTTCAGCTTGCTTGATCTCGGAAATATCGATGAAGGCCTCAAGGATCAGAATATCATGATCCATCTCGGTTCTGACCGCATTCCTGAGCAACAACTTGCCTTCACATTCTTCTGTAACACACCGGGTTTCAACACGATCAACAGGTTCTTCGCCAGCCATTACAACGCAGCACTGTCTGTCCTGATAACAATGCAGGAATTCTGAACAATGATGTCCAATGGCAAGATTCATTGGCACACCAAATATTTCCTCCGCGGCCTTGTTCATACGTAGCAGCACGCCACTGGAGTCAAAGATACACATACCAAAGGGCGTGCTATGCAGCATCAGGTGAATTAATTGTGCTTTCGTGCGACTTTCAATCGATAGTGATTTTATCCGCTGTACCAGGCTGGCATTCTCATCTTCCAGACGAGCGATTTTGTCAAGCAAGGACTGCTCATGGTTAGTATCATCCTTAGGTACTGTAGTATCTGACATGGAAAACCCATACTTCCGGTCCGGGAACCCTTAACTATTACAAGTATTATGTCGGCAACAAAAGCCAATTCAACGAATATAGACTAAAAATCCACAGGTTGTTTTATAGCGATTAATAACTGTTTCAATACAAAGCATACCAGGACAAAAATATTTGTCCGTAGAGGGCGCAAAGGTTTTATTGAACACTGCGCCTTCGGCACAGTCATCGATAACATGCCTTTCTCTGTGCACCTCTGCGGTTAAAGACCTGAGCCAATAAAACATTAATACTAAAGTCTTGCACTTAAAGTGCATGGTTTTAAATTAGTGGCCTAACAAGTCTGGAGTGCGATTCAGGGGCCTTCATGTATATCAGCACCTTCTTTCTTGACCGGCATCAGGTCAGTCTTGCTGACATTAAAGACCACCAGTACATTGGAAGCCACATAGATCGAGGAATAGGTGCCAATAACCACACCGATAATCAGTGCACTGGCAAAACCGTTAATCAGCTTGCCACCCCAGACAAACAGGGAGATCAACACCAGTAACGTCGTCATGGAGGTCATCATGGTCCGGGACAGGGTCTGGTTCAGGGAGGTATTGATCACCTCGGCAGGATTGCCGGTGCGCATCTTGCGGAAGTTTTCACGGATACGATCAAAGACCACGATAGTATCATTCAGCGAATAACCAATCACCGCCAGGATGGCCGCCAGGATGGTCAGGTCAAAATCCAGTTGAAGTATGGAGAAAACACCCAGTGTAATAATAACATCATGCAACAGGGCAATGACCGAGCCTAGCGCAAACTGCCAGCCAATGAATCGCAACCACACATAGACAAGAATACCACCAAGGGCATATACCAGTGCCAGGGTACCCTGTATGGCCAGCTCTTCACCAACTTGCGGACCGACGTACTCTACCCGGCGTATGTCGACCCTGGCATCGGCCTGGGCCTGTAATTTCTCCAGCACCCTAACACTGACCTCGGCACTGCTTGTTCCCTCACGCGGCGCAATACGTATCAATACATCGCGAGTAGTACCAAAGTTCTGCACCACCGCATCATCAAATTCACCGGCCAACGCCTGGCGTATATCAGCGAGCACGATGGAGTTTTCATAACCCACCTCAATCACAGTACCACCAGTAAAATCGATGCCAAAGCTCAACTGTTGCTGTATCAATGAGCCTATCGAAATAAGGACCAGTGTCGCCGAGAAGATCATGGCCAGCTTGCGCTTGCCCATAAAATCAAAAGTTGGTTGTTTCTTGAAAAATTGCATGTTGTGTTCCTAAATTGACAATTTCTTCAATCGCTTACGCCCACCATAAACCAGATTTACCACTGCCCGTGTCCCCATAATCGCAGTAAACATCGATGTCACGATGCCAAGCGACAAGGTCACGGCGAAGCCCTTGACCGGACCGGTACCAAAGGTGAACAGGACAATCGCCGCCAGCAAGGTGGTAATATTCGCATCCGCAATCGTGGATAGCGCCTTTTCATAACCGGCGGCAATACTTGCCTGAGGCGAATTACCTAATCGCAATTCTTCACGAATACGTTCAAAGATGAGTACGTTGGCATCTACCGCCATACCCACGGTCAGTACGATACCGGCAATGCCTGGCAAGGTCAGGGTCGCCTGCAACATAGATAACAAAGCGACAATGAGTACCAGATTTACCAGTAATGCCAGGTTGGCCACTATGCCAAAGCCGCGGTACCAGATCGCCATGAAGGCCAGTACCAGGATAAAGCCCAGTATCACAGAGCGAAAACCCTGTTCAATACTGTCCTTACCAAGGCTTGGGCCTATGGTACGCTCTTCAACGATCTCAATCGGTGCCGCCAGTGCACCGGCGCGGAGTAATAATGCCAGCTCAGCGGATTCTTCGGTGCTATCCAGCCCGGTGGTCTGGAAGCGACTGCTAAACGTGCCCTGAATGGTGGCAACACTGATGACTTTTTCATCCTTGATGGTGCGCTTCTTCGGCTTGCCATCAACAATAGTGGTCCTGGTCTTGGTTTCAATAAATACTACGGCCATCGGCTTTTGCAAATTTTCGCGAGTGAAGTTTCCCATACGACGGGCACCTTTGCTGTCAAGGGAAACATATACCGCCGGACTGCCAGTCTGGTTATCAAAACCGGACGAGGCATCAACAACGTTATCACCAGTCACGATCAGGCGTTTTTTCAGCAGTACCGGGTTACCGTTGCGTTCGTAATAAATCCTGGAACCGGCCGGTACCCGACCCTGCAGGGCCTCCTGTACGCTGTTTTTTGTATCTACCGCTCGATATTCCAGCGTTGCTGCCTTACCAAGAATTTTCCTGGCCTTGTTGGGATCCTGAATGCCCGGCAGTTGCACCACGATTCGGTTGACACCTTGCTGCTGAACAATGGGTTCTGCCACCCCCAGCTGATTCACCCGGTTACGCAAGGTGGTAATATTTTGTTGCACGGCAAATTTCTGGATGTCCGCAATGTCACTTGCCTTGATACTCGCAACGATAAAGAATTCTTTTCCCCGCTTTTCCTCGACAAGCTTTAAACCCGGGTACTCACGGGCGATGGTTGCAAGACCTTTCCCCTGTTCCTCACTATTCTTGAACTTGATATCAATCGTGGCCCTGCCATCACCTTTCGCTGGTTTGCGGAGAATAGTGCGATACCTGACCTTGTCCTTGCGCAGGATTCCACGCAAGTCCCCGACATAACGCTGTTCGGCCTTGACAATAGCCTCATCAGTATCCACTTCGATAAGGAAGTGCACCCCGCCCTGCAGGTCCAGGCCAAGATACATCGGGGCCGCATTCAGGCTGACAAAAAAGGCAGGCGTGTTGGCGACCAGGTTTAACGCCACATTATACTTCTCACCCAGGGATTGACTGATGGCATCCCTGGCGTTGAGCTGGGTCTCGTTATCATCAAAACGCAGCAATATCTTTGAATCCCGTAATACCGCGCTCTTGTAGTTCAGTGATTTTTTCTTTAGCAGTGCTTCCACCTTCTCAAGTATGGCGATATCCACCGTGACCTTGTAATAGGAAGGCGATATCTGTACTGATGGATCCTTGCTGTAGAGATTCGGTATCGCATACAGCGTACCAAGCACCAGCAAGGTGATGATCATCAAATACTTCCAGAGGGGATAAACGTTCATTTCAACTGGCCTGTTGCTGTAATTTCATTCTTGTCATGTGGCAAATCAGGATGATTTAAGGGTGCCCTTCGGCATCAGCTGCGAAATCATGTGCCGTTGTACCTTGATGGTGACACCCTCGGCGATTTCAAGATCCATGAAGGTCTCACCGATTTTGACGATCTTGCCCAACACCCCGCCATTGGTGATCACTTCATCGCCCCTGGCCAGCGCGGTGACCATTTTATTGTGTTCCTTGGCCTTTTTCTGCTGCGGACGGATCAACAAAAAATAGAAAACGGCGAATAATCCGATCAATAAAAAGATCTGTCCGAAACCACCCTGCGAGGCCGCCTGGGCACCTTCCGCCCACGCGCTGGAGATTAAAAAGTCCATAGCAAACCTTCCTGTATAATTAATATTATCTTGATAATCAAGAAGTTATGAATTTATCGTTAAAATGCGTGGCCTATTATGACATACCTTGTCTGGCTGCGTAAAAATCCCGTTTAAACGCCTCTAACGAGCCCGAGGTGATGGCCTGGCGTAGCTGACACATCAGGGTCAGATAGTAGTGCAAATTATGGATGGTATTCAGCCGGCAACCGAGGATCTCGCTGCTCCTGTCGAGATGGTGCAGGTAGGCGCGACTGTAATGCCGGCAGGTATAACAATCACATTGCGGATCCAGCGGACCGGTATCATCGCGGTAGCGGCTGTTGCGAATGCGCACCTTGCCCTCGCGCACAAACAGATCACCGTTGCGGGCATTGCGGGTCGGCATCACACAATCAAACATATCCACACCGCGACTCACCGCCTCCACCAGGTCCTCCGGCGTACCGACACCCATCAGGTAGCGTGGTGCCTCCACCGGCATCATCGGCGTGATCACATCCAGAGTCGCATACATCTCCTGCTTTGGTTCGCCGACCGATAAACCACCAATAGCATAGCCATCGAAACCAATATCGACCAGACCCTGCAGGGATTGCTTACGCAATTCCGGATACATGCCGCCCTGCACAATGCCAAACAGCGCCGACGGATGATCGCCGTGGGCCTGCTTGCTGCGTGCCGCCCAACGCAGTGACAATTCCATCGATTCACGGGCCTGTTGCCAGCTCGCCGGGTAAGGGGTGCATTCATCAAAGATCATGATGATATCAGCACCGAGGGCCTGTTGAACTGCCATGGATTCTTCCGGACCAAGAAATACTCTGGCGCCATCGACGGGTGACTGGAAAGTCACGCCCTCTTCCGTGACCCTGGAGTTTTCCCGCAAACTGAACACCTGGAAACCGCCAGAGTCCGTGAGAATGGGTCTGTTCCATTGCATAAAGTCGTGCAGGCCACCGTGTTTCTTGATGATCTCGACACCGGGGCGCAGCATCAGATGAAAGGTGTTACCCAGGATGATCTCGGTATTCAAGCCGAGTAATTCGTCAGGTGTCATGGCCTTGACCGTGCCATAGGTACCCACCGGCATGAACACCGGGGTTTTGATAGTACCGCGTTCAAAACTCAGACAACCGCGACGTGCCTGACCGTCTGTTGTGATGACCTCAAATTTCATTATTAACTTTCATTCCTGATAGCGCCAGATTCTGTTAGGTTTCGATGCGCTCTGCCTATCAACCTACGTTAAGGCACTATGCACCTGAAGTGCAAGACTTTAGTATCAATGTTTTATTAGCTCAAATCTTTAACCGCAGAGGTCGCAGAGCTACACAGAGAAAAACATGTTATTGATTACCGTGCCAAAGTCGCAGTAATCAATAAAACCTTTGCGTACCTCTGCGCCCTCTGCGACCTCTGCGGTAAAATGTTTTTGTCTCAGCGTACTTCGTTGGGCTTCGCGTTGCTCTGCGCCAACCTACGTTGAGATTATTATTTGCGTTGTCGCTACCGGCAATCGCTCCACCTTAGAACCGCCTTCGGCGTTTCATCAGGTACTTCCTGATCTCGCTTAGGCTCGTTCTGGTCGCGCACATCCCTGTGCTCCCGCGATACTAATACTTCCTGTATGTCGTCCTGCCTCACGCGACACTAGTACGTCCCTGTACGTCGCATTTGCGGACTTGTTTTTCTATCTGTCGCGTAATCAACATTGCATCGCCATAACTGAAGAAACGGTAGTCGTTATCTACCGCATGAGTATATGCGTTCATTATATGATCATGGCCAGCAAATGCACTGACCAGCATTAGCAGGGTAGATTCCGGTAAATGGAAATTGGTCAGCATTGCATCAACCACCTGGAATTCAAAACCGGGGTAAATAAATATATCGGTCTCGCCTGCAAACGGAGCTAGTCCTGTGTCGGTGACCGAAGACTCCAGTGCACGCGTCACTGTGGTCCCCACCGCAATCACCCTGCCGCCCTGCTGCCTGGTGCGGGCAATATCATCACATACTGTTTGTGACACAGTGATTCGTTCACTGTGCATCCTGTGGCTATTAATATCATCCACCCTGACCGGCTGAAACGTTCCCGCACCAACATGGAGTGTAATCATTGCAGTATTTATTCCCGACTCTTTCAGGCGTTGCAGCATTTGTTCATCAAAATGCAGGCCGGCGGTAGGTGCGGCGACAGCACCATCATGTCTGGCATAGACCGTCTGGTAACGATCACGATCATCGGCATTGTCCTGTCGGGCAATATAGGGTGGTAATGGGACATGCCCTGCCTCATTCAGAATACTGAGGACGTCACGTGGATCATTAAACTGAAGCTCAAACAGGTCTGCTTCACGGCCCAGCACCTCCACCCTGATACTATTCTCGAGCAACATACGGCGTCCTGTCCGTGGTGATTTACTTGCCCTGATATGTGCCAGCACCCGCTTGTTGTCGAGGACCCTTTCCACCAGTACCTCGACCTTGCCGCCGCTGTCCTTTTCTCCCAGTAATCGCGCCGGAATCACCCGGGTGTCATTAAATACCAGCAGGTCACCACGGCATAACAAGCCAGGCAACTCACCGAATATCCTGTCCTCAACCATGCCACTGTTTCCATCCAGCATCAGCAGGCGGCTGGCGCCACGTTGTTCCAGTGGATACTGGGCAATGCAGCCCTCCGGTAAATGATAGTGAAAATCGCTTAACTTCATGGTTGCGGATATTAACCCAGATATTATCCCAATAGGACCCAATTTACGGACTGATTCGCAAAGGCAACCAGGTAAAACAGCAAGATACTGTCTTTGCATGGCGACGCAGTCCTTGTGAAGCTGCAAAATTCCGATACACTATGCGGGCTTTTATAGCAATGACACCTCACACGGCCGGGGTGGCGGAACTGGTAGACGCGCCGGATTCAAAATCCGGTTCTGGCAACAGAGTGCGAGTTCGATTCTCGCTCCCGGCACCATCTTATACTGTGAAGCGATTGACAAATGCCAGCCCGCAAATGAACGCCGATCTACACAGGTTTGTCATAAAACGCAAAGGGAAAACATATATTGTACAGAGGACACAGAGTTAATAATTCAATGTTCTTTTTCTCTGTGACCTCCGTGTCCTCTGTGGTGAATAATCTTAGATGGTGTAGTAAATATACATCGGTGCAATAATATTAAGCGGGCCCAGAACAGGCACCGGGTCCAGCAGTGCCCTGAGATTCATGCGATCATCGTTCAACTGCAGCAATGTCCAGACGATAAGAATAATCACTGATGCCAGCGCGGCAGGCATTCCAAATTCGAATAATGCGGTAAATACCACGTATTCGGCCTGTGCTGCAGGAACAATCCCTGGATAATAGAAATGGAAGTACAGGGAAATCACCCACAGGTTCATCAGTGTCGGTATTAATGCAAACACCCACTTGATGACTATCGCATATCCATTACGGACATCGCGATCATAAAAATATTCATCCTGATGATCGTCAGTCACATTGAGTGTACTACTTCTAAAAGTATTGTTTAAAGTAATTGATCAGGCCATTGGTCGAACTATCATGACTAGTTACCTTATCGTCACTATCCAGTGAATCCTGAATCGTGTTCGCCAGGCTCTTGCCCAGTTCCACGCCCCACTGGTCAAATGAATTTATATTCCAGACTATTCCCTGGGTAAATATCTTGTGCTCATATAAAGCAATCAGGGAGCCCAGTGTCGCTGGTGTGACCCTCGGCATTACAATAGAATTCGTCGGTTTGTTGCCTTCAAATACCTTGTGTTGCAGCAGAGCATCAATCTGGGCGGCCGATTTTCCCTCCGCCTCCAGCTCTGTGCGCACCTCCTGTGGCGTCTTGCCCTTCATCAGTGCCTTTGTCTGTGCGAGGTAATTTGCAAGTAACATCTTATGATGATTCGGTAAATCTACCTGACTTTCCACCGGAACGATGAAATCACAGGGGATCAGGTGCGTGCCCTGCTGTATTAACTGGTAAAATGAATGCTGGCCATCGGTGCCTGCCTCACCCCATACGATCGGACCAGTCCGGTAATCGACAATATCCCCATCCCTGGTGGAGCACTTGCCATTACTTTCCATGTCCGCCTGCCGCAGGTACACAGGTAATAATTTCAGGCGTTGATCATATGGCATGACACCAAGACTGGTGGCGCCAAAGAAATTGATGTACCAGATGCCCAGCATAGCCATGATGACAGGCATGTTGGATTCCAGCGGGGCCTCGAGAAAATGCCTGTCCATTTGATGGGCACCCTTGAGTAATGCCTCAAAATTGTCCATGCCGATATAGATAGCGATAGAAAGGCCAACAGCAGACCATAGTGAGTAACGCCCGCCAACCCAGTCCCAGAACTCGAACATGTTGTCCTTGTCGATACCAAAAGCCTGTACAGCTTCGCTGTTCGTTGATAACGCCACAAAATGCCGGGCTATCGCACTATTGTCCTTGCAGGCATCCAGTAGCCATTGCCGGGCAGTGGTGGCATTGGTCAGCGTTTCTTTGGTGGTAAACGTCTTGGAGGCAACAATAAACAGCGTTGTCTCAGGGTCCAGCCCCTCTACAGTATCAGTGAAGTGTGCACCATCGATATTAGAAATAAAATGCACCCTGATACCAGGCTTGCTATACGCCTTTAGCGCTGAAGTCACCATCAATGGCCCCAGGTCGGAACCACCGATACCGATATTGACAACGTCTGTCACAGGCTTGTCTGTGTAACCTCGCCACTGCCCATTACGGACTGCATCGGAAAAGTCACGCATTTTATCCAGTACTCGATTGACTTCCGGCATAACATCATTGCCGTCGACATAGACAGGCTCATTGGAACGGTTCCGTAATGCCACGTGAAGAACTGCCCGATCCTCAGTCACGTTAATCCTGTCACCATTAAACATGCGGGCTTTTTGTTCGTCAATCCCGGCCTCTCTCGCCAGAGAAAACAGCAATGACATGGTTTCAGAGGTGATCCGGTTCTTCGAGTAATCCAGTAACAAATCACTGGCGAGCAGTGAAAATGATTCAAATCGTCCGGGATCCTGAGCAAACAGATCCCGCATGTGATGTTTTTCCATCACACGACAGTGCTCCTGGAGGGCCTGCCAAGTTCTAGATTCAGTTAGTGATGACATGTATATGATTAATCAGTATTCGAGTTTGTTTTAATCTGTTTGAATAATAGTCGTATCGCGAGGCTATTCACCATTCAGGATGTCATTAATAGACTGTAATACCTTATCGATGGCCTCGGCCGTTTCCGGCATATAGCGTGCCGCCTCACTTTTCTCGGTCCGTTCCCTGGCCACACTGTCTATGCGTTCACGCACACTATCGTTGTCCTGAATAAACTTCAAAAACTCGGCACGGCCGATTCTCACTGCCTCCACGTGTTCCAGTGCCGCCACCGAGGCTGTTCTTGGTGCGCCGGTCAACATGGCCTGCTCACCGAAATAATCTCCGCTATACAGCAGCGCCAGATTCAGTTCACGACCACCCATGGTACTGATATACACCCTGACCTGGCCGCTGCGAATGATATACATGGCATCACCCTGCTCACCTTCCTTCAGTATCACCTCACCTTTTCTTGCGGTAAGCAGACTGGCCTCATCACTGAGTGAATTAATGGCATCATCATTGAGGTGAGAGAAAATCACTACCGAGCGTAATGCTGTCCTCAGGGTGCGTTCACGATAGCGTTTATACACTGCATCCCGTATTGAATCAGAACTATTTATCAGTTCTTCCAGGATCCCCCCGGGGATCTCCAGCAGCACCGAGTCCTTCGTGGTGGTCACGGTAGCGATCCTTGGTGTCATAAACAGTGCGCCGATCTCGCCGAAGATCTCACCTGTACCAAGTTGCCCGAGGATGATCTTCTTGCCATTCAGGGTTTCCGTCACATCGACACTGCCGGTAATAATGATAAATACGCGTTGATCTCGCTGTGCCTGTTTACACAGGACTGTGCCCTTCGGCGCGGTACGCACC
Organism: Gammaproteobacteria bacterium; assembly: GCA_036986115.1. Classification (GTDB taxonomy): domain Bacteria; phylum Pseudomonadota; class Gammaproteobacteria; order BTQY01; family BTQY01; genus BTQY01. Next base: position 47,409 of record BTQY01000006.1, read on the forward strand.
AGGCCATTTTTCATCAGGAATTCGCGATCCTCTGATGTCAGCAGATCACCAAACAAGGCGTTTTCCTGGACCGCCTTGCGTACTGAATCCAGTATTGCGTTGATATCGACCATATATCTCTCCAGTAAATGTCTTCCCTGGGCCAGTGGTCTAACAAACTTATATTGTTAGACCACTATTCCTAAAGAAAGGATAGCATGGCTCTCAGAGACCTCTGTGAAATACATCAAACCTTGCAATGTCCGCCCTGAATGTCAGCCATGTTAGCGACGAAACACCGCCACAACGCCCGGTAACAGTCCGATTAAATTGTAATTCCCATTAAATATCAATGATATACCTGGCTATCGGCGCTGGACCGAGGTTCTGCTATGATGTGCGCCCGCAAAACGGGTTTTAGCCCTGGAAATTATAGGAAATTAGCATGCTGTATGAACAGGTTGCCCCCTGATGTCATGACAAACGACAAGGATCTACGCTCCCGCGTCCGTCTGTTCAGTACCTTGCTGGGCCATGTGCTCAAATCGCAGGCAGGCAGCCACGTGTTCGATGCCGTTGAGACCCTGCGCAAAGGCTATATCAGTCTGCGAAAGGAAGATAATCCGCGCAAACGCAAACGCCTGATGAAGCTCATTGCCGGCCTTGACCCGGACACCACAACTCATGTGGTTCGGGCCTTCAGTACCTATTTCAGCCTGGTCAATATTGCTGAAGAGGCATTCATGCACCGGCAACGCCGCCGTCAGGTACGCTTTGGTGGCCCGTTATGGAAGGGATCCTTTCATGAAACTCTCAGGGAATTTCGCCAGCAGGGGATCACGCTGCAGCAGCTGTTGTCCCAGCTGGAACAAATCATGTATATCCCGGTATTCACTGCTCACCCGACCGAGGCAAAGCGCCGCACCATCATGGAGGCCCTGAGACGAATTTTCCTGCTGGGGGAAAAACTCAATGATCCGCGTCTGGGCAAAGCAGAACGTAATGAAGTTACCAGAGAACTCGAAACTCATATTCAAATACTCTGGAAGACGGATGAAGTCCGTGTGCATCGCCCCAAAGTTAAAGATGAAATTCGTAATGGCATGTTCTATTTCCGTGAATCACTTTATGATGCCGTGCCAACCGTGTATCGGCACCTGGAAACGGCAATCCGCAGCGTCTATGTCGATGAACTCGAACCTGAGCAGTGGCTGGACCTGCCGGGGCTGGTACGGTTCGGATCCTGGATTGGCGGTGATCGTGACGGCAATCCCAATGTAAAGCCGGAAACCACCATACTGGCATTGCGAATGCATATGCGAGAAGTCCTTGTTTCCTATCTGACGCGTATTAACCGCCTGGGACATGTCCTGACCCACTCAGACAAGATCTGTCTGCCTTCGGCTGCTTTCCTTGATAACCTGCAGGGCGATGACGAACTTTGTTCACAGATATTTACCGAAAACCCGGATCGCTATATCCATGAACCTTACCGACGCAAGTTATTCATCATGGGCTTTCGCCTGGAACAAAACCTGCGTACGGTCAAAGGCCATCTGGAAGAACTCACCGGTGAAACACTGGATGGGGCATATACGTCTGAACAACAACTCCTCGATGATCTCTATGCCATCCGTGACTCATTGATGAGTCATGATGATACCAGGGTTGCAGAGGGTGAACTGAAAGATTTGATCCGACTGGTCGAGACCTTTGGTTTCTTTCTGTCTCAACTGGACATCCGCCAGGAATCCTCTCGCCATACGGAAGCAGTTGCCGAGATCCTGAAAAAAACCGGCAACACTGATTACATGTCACTCTCTGAAGAAGACCGCATGTTGGCACTGGCAGCACAGATTGTTAACACGAAGACGGTCACCGACACATCAGGCTATTCTGATGAGACCAGTGAAACTGTCGAAGTGTTCCAGGTCATGGCCAAGATGCAGAATGAAGTCAGTGCCAATGCCTTTGGCAATTATGTTATATCGATGACACATTCTGCCAGTCACATCCTGGAAGTAATGTATCTTGCCAGCCTGGCGGGCCTGGCCGGCAAGCGTAATGACCACTGGTTCTGTCATATCAGGATATCTCCGCTTTTTGAGACTATTGATGACCTGACCCACATCGAGCCGATAATGACTGCACTGTTGAATAATCCAGTTTACTCGGCGTTGCTCAACACCTCGGGTAATTTGCAGGAAGTCATGCTTGGCTACTCCGACTCATGCAAGGATGGTGGCATCCTGGCCTCGGTGTGGAACCTGTATCAGGCACAGGAGAATCTCAGCAGGATCGGCGAACAGCACAACGTAAAGATAAGAATGTTTCATGGCCGTGGCGGCACTATTGGGCGTGGCGGTGGACCTACCCATGAATCAATACTCTCCCAGCCACAGGAGACCGTACATGGACAAATCAAGTTCACCGAACAGGGTGAAGTACTATCGTACAAATACAGCAATACCGAAACAGCGATTTACGAACTGGCTATGGGTATCACCGGTCTGATGAAGGCCAGTCTGCATCTGATCAACACCGGACTGACCGCCAAACCACAATACCTGGACATCATGCGCGGGCTTGCCGAGGCTGGTGAGGCCAAGTACCGTGAAATGATCCAGCATACCGATGGCTTCATGGATTACTTTTATGATGCCACACCAGTGGTGGAGATCGGTTTATTGAATATTGGTTCACGTCCTTCACATCGCAATAAAGCCGACCGCTCCATGGGTTCCATTCGTGCCATCCCATGGGTGTTTGGCTGGGCGCAGTCCCGCCATACGTTACCGGCCTGGTACGGCATCGGTACGGCTATTGAACAATGGCGGGGTGATGACCACACTCGTGCCCGGCAATTACGCGCCATGTACCAGGAATGGCCTTTCTTCCGCGCGCTGTTAAGTAATTGCCAAATGGCATTGTTCAAGGGTGATATGCCGCTGGCAAGAGAGTATGCCTGGTTGTGCGATGACCCGGAAGTGGCCGACCGCCTCTATAACAAAATCAACCGGGAATATGAAAGAACCGTTGCCTCGGTCCTTGATGTAACCAGCAGCAGCAGCCTGATGGAAGAGAACCCCACCCTGGCACTGTCGCTGACACGCCGTGATCCCTATCTTGATCCACTCAATAATATTCAAATCACACTTTTGAAGCGTACCCGTGATGAGCAGCTCGACGAAAGCGAACGCGAGCAATGGCTGAATCCGTTACTGCGCACCATAAATGCCATTGCGGCCGGCATGCGGAATACGGGATAAAATTAGCTCTTTCGAAATCTTTTCTACCGCAGAGGTCGCTGAGGTACGCAGGGCTGTGCGGGGTAGTATGGCCCACTTTCCTTCCTCTGTGTCCCCTGCGTTCTCTGCGGTTAAATATTTTTTTCAGGCGACCTGAACAGGAATGGTATTACGGGTGTGGGTAATGGCGTTGTTTTCATCCAGATAAACCAGGGTTGGCTTGAAGTTGCTGAGTTCGTGCTGGTTCAGCACCACGTAGCTGCAGATGATAATACGGTCACCTGGATTTACCTTGTGGGCGGCCGCACCGTTCACTGAAATTATGCCGGAACCATCCTCGGCACGAATCGCATACGTCGTGAAACGTTCACCATTGTTAATATTGTAGATCTGGATCTGCTCATACTCATGAATTCCGGCCGCCTTTAGCAGCTGTCCGTCAATCGCACAGGAACCTTCATATTCCAGCTCGGCATGGGTCACGCAGGCCCGATGAAGCTTGGATTTGAGCATGGTATGTTGCATAGCGACTTGCTTCCTTTACTGCCCGGGTGTTTTCAAGAGCCCGTATTATGAGGCCTCGGGGCTCGGGCATCAAATCAGTGTATGAATTACCTGTCCAGGAATGCCAGATCTACGTGTAAGTTATCGATTAATCGAGCTTTTCCCAGGCTGGCAGCGGCCAGTAACTGCAGCGATTGATGATCACGGGATGGTGCCTGCAGATCCTCGGCGCGGCGAATACTGACATAATCCGGCTCAAGGCCGGCCTCTATCAACTGCTGCCGGGCCTGCTGTTCAAGCACCGGAAAATCATTGTCGCCAGCCTGCAGGGCGTCCCGCATCTGACACAATACCCGGTATATCGCCCCGGCACGGGCGCGCTGCCCTGCATCCAGGTAACCATTGCGGGAACTCATGGCCAGTCCATCAGTTTCACGAATAACAGGCGCACCTACGATCTCTATCGGCAGGTCCAGGCTTTTTGTGAGGTAGCGGATGAGCAGTAATTGCTGGTAATCCTTTTCACCAAATATGGCCACGTCCGGCTTCACCATCGAAAACAGTCTTGCCACCACCCTGGCAACGCCGGCAAAATGCCCCGGGCGGTCATGTCCACAAAGAATATTTTCCAGTTCATCCGGCAATGTCAGCCGTACTCCGGCAGAATGGCCCTGTGGATAGACCTCCACTTCATCCGGCATAAACACCAGGTCAGTACTCAATTTATCCAGCAGCTCGCAGTCTGCTTCAATAGTGCGTGGGTAACCCTGATAATCCTCCGCCTCGCCGAACTGGGTTGGGTTCACGAAGATACTGACCACCACCTTGTCGCACAACAATTGTGCCCGGGTCACCAAAGAAGCATGACCCTCATGCAGGTTGCCCATAGTCGCGACAAGTCCAACGCTGAGCCCCTGTTGCTTCCACTGGCTAACGGTTTTCTGTAGCGCTGATAATGAGGTTACGGATTGCATTCGTTAATAATGTATTTCCCGGGCGGGATGAAAGGTATCAATAACTATATTCAGTTGACGGGTAACTGCCGGACTTTACCTGTTCAACAAAACCTGCGATCGCATCACGAATACTATCGCTGTCTTTCAGGAAATCCTTCACGAACTTTGGCCTGGATCCACTGGTGATGCCCAACATATCGTAAATCACCAGGACCTGTCCATCACAATCACAGCCGGCACCAATGCCTATGGTTGGAATTTCGATGGCACTGGTTATCTGTTTACCAAGTGAGCTGGGAATACATTCCAGCACCAGCATGCCGGCGCCTGCCTGCTGAACCAGTAACGCATCTTCCAGGATCCGGCCGGCAGAGTCCGCATCCCGCCCCTGCACCCTGTAGCCATCCGGTGTCTCCACTGATTGCGGTAATAAACCAAGATGCGCACATACCCCGATTCCCGAATCAGTAATCGCCTTAATGACATCAGTGACTTCCCTGCCACCTTCCAGCTTGACCACATCGGCGCCACCGGACTCTACCAGCCGTTTTGCATTGCTAACCGCATCAGCTGCGGTGCGATAACTTTGATATGGCATGTCGGTCACGATCATGGCCCGCTGTCTGACACGTGATACGCAATCACTGTGGTACACCATGTCATCGACTGACACAGGCCGCGTGGATTCATGTCCCTGCAACACCATGCCAAGAGAATCCCCTACCATAATGATCTCGACACCGGCCTGATCGACAAGGCGTGCAAAGCTGGCATCGTAACTGGTCAGGCAGGTTATTTTCTCGCCCTTGCCTTTCAGTCCCTGTAAATGCTGCAATGTCACAATGTCTGATGCGTTATTCATCGCTGGTTACTTTTTCCTGAGTTCGAATGGCAACGGATTAAAATAATGTCTGCCGCTACTGGTGTCTCGTACCTGTTTGAGCATCAATTCATAATCCTGATCGTTGTTTACAGGATCAATCTCGGCAGCATTAACAATTAACAGTGGCGACGCCGTATAGTTGATAAAGAAACGTGCATAGGAATCAACCAGCCGTTCCAGATACTCGGTAGCAATGCCTGTTTCCATTTCGTTGCCCCGTTTAAGTATTCGTTCCATCAGCACATCAGCCGGGGCCTGAAGATATATCACCAGATCCGGTCTCGGCGCATCCAGCGTCAGACTGGCATAGACCTGATCGTATAACCTGAGTTCATCATCATCCAGAGTCAGTTCGGCAAATATGCGGTCCTTTTCCATCAAAAAATCGGCCACCCTGACGGGGCTGAACATATCGGCCTGTCTCAGTTCCTGCATCTGCCTGGCACGCTGAAACAGGAAAAACAACTGTGTTGGCAGGGCACCCGCACGAGGATCCTGGTAAAACCGCTCCAGAAAAGGGTTTTCGGCCGCTCCCTCGAGTAACAAATCACTGCCAAAGGACTCCGATAATCGGCGTGACAGGCTGGTCTTGCCTACCCCGATCGGCCCTTCCACCACGACAAACCCGGGTGTTGTGCCACTTCCTGGTCCCTTCATGATGCCGACCTGATCAACAGCTTATTCATGCTGATAACTCACTGAGTAATTCAAGACCATCATCATCACAGATTTTTACTATGTCCTGTAGTCTATGAGTGCCTTTAGCCGTGCCGGGAATATGCAAATGTGGTGCTATCTCAAACAAAGGATACAGGACGAAGTTCCTCTCCAGCAGCCCCGGATGAGGCAAGCATAATTCATTTGTATGCATAAGCAATTCATCGTATAGCAGTATATCGAGATCCATGCTCCGGGGGCCCCATCGAACCGCATCCCTTGCCCTTCCATGTTGATCTTCAATGCCTTGCAGTGCGTGCAACAACGGCACCGGGTCAAGTGAGGATTCCACGCAGACAACCGCATTGATGTAATCCAACTGTTCGATCCCTTCTCCGGTCAACTGCAATGGCCTACTGCGATACAGGCCCGAATGTTTAACACACCGGCAACCGGGCATGTCATCCAGATCGGCAAAGGCTCTTTGCACACGCTGGACCGGTCCATCCAGATTGCTGCCTATACCGATGTAAGCCAGATGCGTCATTATTAATTCTCGCTGGATTCATGTCCGGATTCATGTCCGGATTTACTCCCTGATTTATTCCGGGATTTACCGCCGGATTTATCGCCGGATTTATCATGGCCCCGTTGCCGGGTCCTGACCATGGCGTTGCGTTCTGCGTCACTCACCTCCTGAAAGGTGGTCCACCATGCTGCCAGTTCAGCCACGTCCTCGCCTGATTTCTCACGTAACAACAAGAAATCATAGGCAGCCCGGAAACGCTGATGTTGCAGCAAACGCAGTGGTCTTTTTCCCCATGTGCGAGTTAGTCGTTCCTGCATGCTCCATATTTCCCGCATCGGGATGCTGAAACGCTTGGGTATTGAAATTTGTTGTACTTGTTGTGAAGTGATCTCGCTGCCAGTGACCAGATATGCCTGCAACTGCGTCATGTCTTCCTGTTGAAGCAGTTGCTGCCTGGCTTCAGACACAGCGGGCCACAACAACACGGCAAACAGAAAAGCCGGAGTAATGGGTTTGCCTTCTTCGACACGTTTATCAGTATTCCTGAGGCCATGCGTTATTAATTCAGCAGCCATCTCAAAGTCGTCATGGTCCAGGATATTATCTGTTGCTGGAAACAGGTACCTGAACAGGCCATAGTGCCGCAACATTTCAAATGTCTGTAACGCCAGCCCGCTCTGAAATAATTTTAAAACTTCTTCATACAGTCGCGCCGGGGGTATGCCTGCCAGCAGGTGGGCCAGTTCAAAGACAGGTTTCTCGGAATCTTCATGTATGCGGAACCCCAGTTTAACCGCGAAACGCACTGCTCGTAACATGCGCACCGGGTCTTCATGATATCGGGTCATCGGGTCACCGATTAAACGCAGCAGACCGGCCTGAATATCAACCATGCCATTGACATGGTCCACCACTGAAAAGTTCTTGATATCATAGTACAGTGCGTTGACAGTAAAATCACGCCGCCAGGCATCTTCATCGAGTGAACCGAAGACGTTGTCACGTAATATCCGGCCTTCCTCGATATGATGTTGATCGTCATCTTCTCCGTCGGTGCTGCCACGAAACGTCGCCACCTCGATAATCTCACCACGAAAATGCACATGGGCAAGACGGAAGCGTCGCCCGATCAGGCGGCAATTTCTGAATAATTGATGGATTTCCTCGGGAGTGGCATTGGTAGCAATGTCGAAATCCTTGGGCAGACGCCCCAACAGCAGATCTCTGACAGCACCACCGACAAGGTAACTCTCGTAACCGGCTTTTTTCAGGCGATATAACACCTTGAGCGCATTCTCACTGATATGATCCCGTGAAATAGAGTGCTCAGAACGGGGGATGATCCGTACGCCATGACTGGAGGGGCTTGCTTCCTTCAATGCTGCTGTCCAATTGTATTTGCGAGAATGTAACGTCGGCGTATAATAGCACCGTGTTGGTGTTTAGCTAAACCCCGCCATTCCCATGCTCCCTTCGTCTAGTGGTCCAGGACGCTGGCCTCTCACGCCGGTAACAGGGGTTCGACCCCCCTAGGGAGCGCCAATTCCCCTTTCAACCTTCCCGTCTAATATTGGCAATGACGCATTCGACACATACGGGATTGCCCTAATTGTGATATGCCGCGCAAAAACTTACCATTATTCTTGCCTGCATGCAGCAGCAAACAGGGGTATATCCCTGTTTGCCTGGAAAATCTGTCATCAGGTAACGATCAAGACTATGGATACCTCCACTATTGAGCCGTTAATCCTGGTCGCCATTAATGTTACAGGAAAGTGCATGGAACACAGACTGAGCTTTGCCGATGCCATCATTCATTCTGATGGGATACTGGAGATCATTACAGATGCCGATATGGAGCTTTCAGAGACTGACGTCAAGGAGATCCAGTCGATGGTGCATGATCAAACGGAGGCAAGTTGCGGCATCCTGCTAAATAACAAAAACAGCTTTTCCCTGGCATTCGAGGCGATACAGGCGCTGCGTAAGATGCAAAATACTTATGCCATTGCCACACTGGACAGGTCTGATATTGGCTGTAAAATGTGGAAACTCATCGTACCAAAAGATAGTCGTTATCTGGTAAACACATTTGCCGACCGCGACAAGGCACTTGACTGGTTACGCAGTCAATCAGACGCCAGCTGACAGACTCAGGCCGTAGTAACCACCACGGGTTTCTTTCCCAGGCGCAGCAAGCTGGGTAATAGTATCAGTGTGAACACCGTACTGACCGACATGCCGCCGACGATCACGGCGGCCAGTCCCCGGTAAAGTTCCGTCCCGGTCCCCGGTATCAACAATAATGGCAACATACCAAATATACTGGTCAATGTACTCATCAATATTGGACGAAGCCGGACGCGCACCGCCAGTTCCACCGCATCACGGCGGGACAGCCCCCGTCTTTCACTGGCCCGAGTCTGGTACACCAGCAGGATGGCATTATTCACCACCAGGCCGAGCAGGATAATAAAGCCGATCATTGTCAGCAGGTCCATCGGCTGGAATGATGCCGGTAGTCCCGCCAGTGGTGCGATGCTCCGCAGAAAAAAATCGGTTATCAACAATGCGATGACCCCACCCACCGTGGCCAATGGCAAGGCCAGTATCACCAGGACACTATCGAGAAAGGATCGAAACAGTGCGCTCATCAACAGATATAATATGATCACCGCCAGAATAAAACTTTCACTCATGCTGCTCAGGGCCATCTCCAATTTATCCGCGGTACCGCTATAACGGATTTCACCATCGGCTGATAACATATTGCTTACCGTGGGTTCGACTTTTGTCTTCAGGATCTCCAGCCCTTCTTCCAGCGACATCCCCTCGGGCAGTTTCACCTGCAAGGTAACGGTACGGCGTCGATCCAGTCGGCGCACCTCGTTGGGTCCGGCCGTACGTACCACATCGACCAGCTCACTGAGCGGCAATATGCCACTGGGAGTGGCCAGCGGAATTGCGGCCAGCTCTTCCGGCGTCTGCCAGGGTTCGGTCCGCACAATAATGTCCAGACGTTGTTCGCCATCAAAGTAGTCCCCGATATACAGGCCCTGCCCCAACGCCCGGATGACCTGGGCCATGGTCTTGCGGTCCCAACCCGCCTCGGCAATGCGTCGTTCATTTGGCACCAGTCGCAGCTCAGGGGCCGCCAACTGCAGGCCCGGAAAGGGCCGTACGCGCGCACCGGGTATTGCCTGCTGCAAACGAACAAAGGCTACCTGCGCCGCCTTCAACAAGGTCTCCAGATTGCGCCCCTGGATATTCATATCGATACTGCGACCGCCGCCAAAGCCACCGAACAGTGACGCCTTGAAGGCAAATGCAATGGTGTCAGGAAATCCACCCACGGTGTTATTGATGATGGGGACCAACTCGCCAACACGATTCGGATCCCTGGTGACTGCCCCCATAAACACGCCTTGTGGAAAGGCAACAAAGAAATAATGTTCCACCTCAGGTTCTTTCTCGCCAGCCAGATAGGGCGCCATGTCATCCACAATCACCTGACCCATTTCCCGCTCTATGGCATTGATGCTCATCCCCGGCGGCGGATTAATAAAGGTAAATACCAGGTTACGGTTACCTTCCGGCAGGTAATCTGCATTGGGCCGCAGCAACAGTGTTAATGTCAGTGATATGAATACCAGTCCGACAATCCAGGCATAACGCCGCGCGGGGGTATCGGTCAGCAGCATAATCTTGCCGGTAATGCTGTCCCACCATTTTTCATGCGGGTCATGCAGATCCAGTTTTGCCAGCCACTGGCTGGCGGCCGTGGGTACTATGGTCAATGCCACCACCAGCGAGGCCGCTACGGCCACGGCGATGGTCAGTGCCAGATCGGCAAACAACTGGCCTGCCTCATCCTTCAGAAAGACCACCGGTAAAAAGATCGCCACGGTGGTCGCTGTTGACGCGAGCAAAGCGCCCCATACCTGTGATGTCCCCGTCAGGGCCGCCTGCTCAGCCTGCTCGCCAGACTCACGCAGACGTACAATATTTTCCAGTACCACAATCGCGGCATCCAGCACCATACCAACGGCAAAGGCAAGCCCGGCCAACGAGATCACATTCAGGGTGGCACCGCTTGACTTCATCACAATAAACGCCGTCAGTAACGATAGCGGAATCGCCAGCGCGACAATCAGGGTGGCCCGCAGACGCCGCATAAACCACCACAACACCCCTACCGCCAGTAAAATACCGAGCAACAGATTGTTACGCAACAATTCTATCGCGCTATAGATGTAAATAGTCTCATCGTAGACCTGATTGATTGTCAGGTTTGCCCTTTTAAGGGGACCTTCCCTGAGTTCTGTGACCGCCTGCTGCAGACCTTCCATCACCTCCAGCACATTCACTCCGCTCTCGCGGTGTGCATTGACCGCGATCGCCAGCCGTCCCTTTGTCAACACGAAATTGGTCCGGTCGACCATACGGCGCTCAACCACGGCAACATCACGCAACAACACCGGACGATTGTCTCGCCAGTCGAGGATCAGGTCCCCCAGTTCCCTGGCCGCAAATTTTCCGGCAAAGCGAATCGAGTAACGTCGCTTGCCAACATCCGCCGTACCGGCAGATACATCTTCATTACCGGCAGCACGTCTGGCCGCCACTGGCAGTTCAATTCCGAGGCTCGCCATCTTGTAGGGATCGAAGCTAATGCGGATCTCCCGTTCACGTCCGCCAAATACCTCTGATAACGCCACCCCGGGAACCCGCTCAAAACGGGTCTGCACAATTTCCTCGACATAGTCCTTGTAGGTTGCTATGTCCCTGTCGTTCCCTGCTGCGTTACTGATAATAAACCAGGCTATCGCCCGACTATCCCCACCGACATTACTCAATACCGGTTCCTCAGCATCCTTCGGATACTGGGGTACACGATTCAGGCGGTTCAGGACTTCCAGCAAGGCCCGCTGGATATCAAAACCCACGACAAACTTGACCGTAATGACACCTCGACCACGTTGCGCCCTGGAGACAAGCTCCGTCATCCCGGGTAAGCCGCGCAACACCTTTTCCTGCGGCTCAATGATCTCTGCCTCGACTTCTTCCGGGGCAGCAGCACGCCAGTTGGTGTTAATGGTGATCTCCGGGACTTCGACTTCGGGAGTCAACTGGACCGGCAGGCGTTGCTGGCTCAGGATACCAAACAACACGACAAGCAAAACGGCCACTATGGCCGCCACAGGATTGCTGAGTGACAGTCTGGTCAGATTCACCTAGGGAACCTCTGATTTATTCTGGACGAAGCAGATTGCATCTAAAATGTTCAGATTCAAGGCGCGAATCGCACGTAATAGCTGGCTATTGCGAAGGTTCGCAACGCAGAAGCTGGATATTCTAGAGGTGAGATGCAAGTTCATGAATAGATCAGAGGTTCCCTAATGCTTACCTGCATTTATCCCGGGAAGGATCACCACTGTCTGACCCGCGCGAAGCCGCTCACCACCACGGGTAACCACCCGGTCACCGGCCCTGATATCACCGACCACTTCGATATAGATACCTGAGGCAATCCCTGTCCTGACGCCAACCATTTCAGCCTTGTTGTTACTATTGATACGAAACACGCGAGTACCTTCCCGCCGCAGCACCAGCGCGTCACGTGGCACTGCAATCACCTTTCGCGACAGCGCTGAGGGTATCGCAACACGCAGAGTCTGACCAGCCGGCCAGACGGCCCCCTTCAGCAGCAGCCTCAACTCATACAGACGGGAGCGATCGTCACCTACCGGCACTATCGTACGTACTGTCGCTGTGCCCTTCTGTTCGCCTGACTTCAATAGCAGTTCCATTCCAGGACGGATAAAGCCAAGAGAACTGGCCGGTACCCAGGACTGTACCTCCAGCGTGCTGGTATCCACCAGGCGCACGACCGATTTACCGCTTTTCGCCCATTCACCGACCTGCATCAAACGTTCAGTAATAACGCCATCAAAAGGTGCCACCAGGCTGGTCCTGGACAGACGTTCTTTATTAACATTGACCCTTGCCATCGCAGCGCGTCGCTCACTCCGGGCAACAGAGCGATTGGATATCGATTGATCCAGTCTGTTTCTGGCCGCATTGTTTTTTCTGGCCAGACGACGCAGGCGTTTTACCTCGGCGGTAAAGAAAGTAACCCTGGCCTGTTCCCGTTCCACATCTGCCAGGCTTTCTGCCAGCTCTTCCTTGATAAGGGTGTCATCAAGTCGGGCCACCACATCCCCCTTCTTCACTACCGTGCCGACCCCGACAACCCTGACTAGCCTGGCTTCCACTTCTGCCGCCAGACGGGCATCTTCAACGCTGATGACCGTGCCGGAAAACCATGCAACAGGAGCGAGTTCCTTTTCCTGCGCATCGGCAACCACCACCTTGGCCGCAGGGGGCCCCTTGGGGACGGCAGCAGGCACCTGGCCCACAAGCACCACCGGCAGAAGTAATGCAGCGCATAGTTTGAACAGATTTCTCGGTAACACAGGTCGTCCTTTATTATTTAGAATATTGCGGTTTAATGATAATAACAGCACAGGCAGGTAAACTAGCGGGAAATCAGCCTGTGAGCAAGCCATGATCATGTAAACTCGGCTTTTGCCAATAATGCGACACAACATAATCAGCCGACAGGTATACAGAGCGTGAATAAAAACCACAGTTCAGGGCCCGAAGATACCCTGAATAAAAAAGGGCTTAGCGAAGCGGCAACTGAAACAAATGTCACCCATTGCAGCCTGTGGCGTCGACTGGCCGCGATAGCCTATGACTTGTTGTTACTCATCGCTATCTTATTCGTTGCCACGATTCCATTGGTGGCCATCAACCGCGGACACAGTATTGTCGAGGGCGATCCGCTATTCACCCTCTACCTGACTGTTGTAATATTTCTATTCTATGGCTGGTTCTGGACACACGGTGGACAGACCCTGGGAATGCGTACCTGGCGAGTAAAGGTCCAGACCCGTGATGGCAAGACGCTTACATGGGGCCAGGCCTTTGTCAGGTTCATTGCTGCCGCAGTCTCCTGGCTGGTCTTTGGCCTGGGTTTTGTCTGGTCTTTATTTGATAAAGACAAACTGACCTGGCACGACCGCTTCTCGGAGACCGAGCTTATAGTCTTGCCAAAATAAAAGAAATAGACAGTCGCCTCTGACGTCTTGTAAAGCAAAAACACTACCACGGGGGACACGGGGTAAGATTATATTCATTGCGGGACAGGGTTGTTAACCATAGAATTCCCCGTGTCTTCCTGGTGTTCCCCGTGGTTTGGTTGGTTATTTGGGGTCAGGGTTATTTGGGGACACTGGGTAAGATTATATTCACTGCGGGACAGGGTTGTTAGCCATAGAATTCCCCGTGTCTTCCCGGTGTTCCCCGTGGTTTGGGTTGATAAGCAGGGTCAGTAAACCCGCCGCATCATTATCACGGCAATAACGAGGAATACCAGTGATGGTGCCAGTGCGCTCATGACTGGATTGAGATCGTAGACCACCCCAAGATTACTGAAACCCTTGTTAATGATATTAAAGCCAATACCAAATAACGTGCCCACCAGGATCCTTGCACCAATACCCACTGAGCGTAGCGGTCCGAATACAAACGGTGCTGCCAGAAATATCATCACCGCCATTGAGATAGGTGCAAAAATTTTAGTCCAGTAGGCCAGTTGGAACTTCTCAGCTGTTTGTCCGTTACTTTTCAGGTAATTGATGTATTGATACAAGTTCCATATCGACATATGTTCAGGTCGAACGATGACCGCATCCAGTAACCCGGGATCAAGTAACGTGTCTTCCAGTACCGCCCTTGCTACCCGTTGGCTCTTCACTCCCTGTGAAGTAATGCGACTCTGAACGATATCCTGCAGTATCCATTTGTCATCCTCATAGCTGGCACGTTTGGCATAGGTCGAAATCCGTAACCGATGCTGGTCATCAAATTCATAGATATAGATATCAGCGATATCACCACCATACTTGATGTCCCTGATATTGATATAACTGATTCCGTCTCGTGCCCAGAAACCGTATTTGGTTTGCAGGGTGATTTGATCCGATATCTTTACCGAGCGCCGGTTCTCTGCTGCCTTTTCTGTAAAGGGTGCAATTATTTCTCCTATCAAGACCACCACCACAAGCATCAGGACGCCAACCTTCATCAGGGAACCGACAATGCGCATCAGTGATACACCCGATGCACGCATGACGGTCAGTTCACTGTTACTCGCCATTAATCCGAGTCCAACGATTGAACCAAGCAAGGCCGCCATCGGGAAAAAGGTATATATACGTTTTGGCAAGCTCAGGAAAAGGTATATAAACACCTCGGTCATGTTGTACTGTCCCTGACCGACTTCATCCAGTTCCCTGAGTAATGCCAGAAACAAGTCAAAGGCCAGCAATATACTGATGGCCGCCAGGATACTGATAGCAACCACCTTGCCAATATAGCGATCAAGAATCTTCACCGGCCTGTCGCCTTTTTTCCGGGTAGTCTGGCCATAACACGTTCATGAACCCAGCGAGGCCCCAGCTGAATCACCAATACGGTAATTGCGACAATGAACAACAACAGGTGGACCCACCAGATGCCAATAAATTCGGGCACTGCCGAGGTCTTTACCATATCCCTGGCCACCAGCATCAGATTGTTGTACACAATATAAATAAGAATGGCGACAAACAATCTCGCATATCGCCCTTCCCGCGGAGACAGTCGGCTAATCGGTAACGCCATCAGTGCAAGTAGCAAGACCGACAATGGCATGGAAATTCGCCACTGTAGCTCTGCTACCTCGCGTTTATTTGTGGAAGCCCAGAGATCTGCCGTCGACATCGACTCAATATCCTGTATACCTTGTACCAGTTTCTTTTTCTTGATGATGACCACGTGCTTTGCGAATTTTATGATCTTGAAGTCGGGTTTGCCCGCCATACCTTCATAACGATAACCATTCTCCATTACCATATACTGGTTACCGCTTTCCGGGTCGGTATATCGGTTCGCCGTATCAGAAGACAGAACGGTGGGTACGTCACCACTGCGTGACTGCACAAATACATTCTCCATGCGTTTTTGATCACTGGAAAGATCTTCCATGTAGATGATCATCCTGCCGTTATTAAATTCCGTAAACTGACCGGCCGCCAGCGAACTGAATTCGGAGGTTTGTTCTGCCTTGTTGCGTATTTGTTCGTTCATATCCTGTGCCCATGGCCCGGCATACAACGAAATGAACCCCACCAGTATTGCAACCAGGGGAGCAATGATAAATATCCCTTTTAATATTCTGGTTGGACCAATGCCACATGATGCCAGGGCCACCATTTCACTATCCTTGTACAAGCGTCCCATGCACAACAGTACGGCAAGATAAAAAGAAATTGGTAATACCACCATGGCCTGACTGATTACCTTTAAACCAATCAGAGTAAAAATAATATCGCCCGGAAGTAAACCTGTGGCCACGTCTGCCAGGTAGCGGACAAATCGATGGCTGGAGAATATCAGTACCATGACGGCGGTCACCCCGAGCAGGGTCAGGAAGGTTTCCTTGAATATGTATCTATAAACGATCAAATTCTTTCCACTGGTAATAACCGGATAATTTCCGTGCCCATGACATAATCGGTTAACATCGTCGGCTGACATATCCAGCCACAAAGGTGTAGACTAGCCATATTCATCCGGTCGGTATTTGGTATTTTTCTCTATGATATCTCATATGTTAACCCATATGCTAACAATGGAAATAAACCGAAATGACTGCCAGGCATATTCGCATTAGCACACATCAGGAGCCACCATGGATTTTCGCATTAAAGCCACCACCACTGTCACCCAGAAATCCGGATGTCTTATTATCGCAGGTTTTGACAATAAAAAACTTTCCGCAACTGCCGGCAAACTGCCCAGGTCACTGCAGGCCAGCCTGAAGAATGCCTGTCAACAGGGTGATTTCGGTGGAAAACCGGGGGACACCCTGATGATCCATGCTACCCGCACTACCGGTATGGGGCATGAAAGACTGCTGCTGGTTGGTTGTGGCAGTGCATCCGATATGACCGAGGCAAACTATCGCAAGGCGGTACGCACGGCGGCGCTGGCCGTCAAAAAGACCGGTGCAAAGGACGCCTGGAATTGCCTGACCGAGATTACCATCAAGGGACGGGATTATTCCTGGAAGGTACGCCAACTGGTGGAAACCACTGAAGATGCCTTATATGTCTACAATCAAACCAAATCCCGAAAAGGACCTGCCAACGCCCGTCTGAAACGCATTATTATCAGCGCCGGCAAACAGGCAGATGTCAGCAAGGGCAATGTGGGTTTGAAGCAAGGCAAGGCCATTGCCGGGGGGGTATCGCTGGCCAAAACCCTGGGTAACCTGCCAGGCAATATCTGTACCCCAGGCTATCTGGCCAGTGAGGCCCGTAAGCTCGGCCGGCAACATGCCGCTATCACGGTCAAGGTCCTTGATGAAAAGGCCATGAAGAAACTTGGCATGGGTTCACTGCTGTCGGTGTCCCGTGGCAGTCGACAACCTGCCAGGCTGATCATCCTTGAATACAAGGGCGGTAAAAAATCTGACAAGCCCCGGGTACTGGTGGGCAAGGGCCTGACTTTTGATGCCGGCGGCATCTCGATAAAACCGGCCGCCGCCATGGATGAAATGAAATATGATATGTGTGGTGGCGCCAGTGTCCTCGGCACCCTGTCCGCCGTTGCCGCC